>NZ_JALPTB010000128.1 GCF_023218075.1 Rhodococcus sp. HM1
CCGCCCGGCCCTGCGGATCGGTCCCGTGTCGCTGGTGTGGCGCGGCCGGCACCTGCTGGTGTGCGCGGCGCTCGCCGTCGCCGCCTTCCTGCTGCTGTGCGTGAGCCTCGGCCGCGGCGACTACCCGCTGTCGGTGCCGCAGGTGCTCGACGTGCTCGCCGGCGGCGGCGCACGCCTGGACCGGTTCATCGTGCTGGATCTGCGGCTGCCCCGCGGCATCGGCGCCGTCGTCGTCGGCGCGGCCCTCGCGGTGGCCGGCGCGATCACCCAGTCACTCTCGCGCAACCCGCTGGCCAGCCCCGACATCCTCGGCATCACCGCCGGTGCCGGCGCCGCGGCCGTCGCCCTGATCGTGGTGACCGGCGGCGGCTCGATCGTCGGGCTCCTCGCCGGCCTGGGCCTGCCGCTGGCCGCGCTGCTCGGCGGCCTGCTCACCGCGTTCGTGATCTACCTGCTGGCCTGGCGCAACGGCGTCGAGGGCTTCCGGCTGGTGCTCATCGGCATCGGCGCCAACGCCATGCTCATCGCGCTGACCAACTGGATGCTCGTCTCCGCCGACATCAACGACGTCGCCCGCGCCCAGGTCTGGCTCACCGGCTCCCTCAACGGCGCCGCCTGGAGCCAGGTGGTGCCGGCCGGCATCGCCCTGGCGGTGATCGGCACCTGGACGCTGATCGCCGGGTTCACCGTCGCTGCCCTGCGCCTCGGCGACGACACCGCCCGCTCCCTCGGCATCCGGCTGCAGACCCAGCAGGGCCTGCTGCTCGCCGCCGCGTGCGGCCTGGCCGGTATCGCCACCGCCGCGGCCGGACCCATCGGCTTCGTCGCCCTGGCCGCCCCCCAGCTCGCGGTGCGTCTCGTGCGCGCCGACGGCCCCCCGATCGTCGCCTCGGCCCTCACCGGGGCGGTGCTCGTCGTCGGCTCCGACATCATCGCCCGCACCGTCCTGCCGGTCGCCCTGCCCGTCGGGCTGGTCACCTCCGCCCTCGGCGGCCCGTTCCTGCTCTACCTCCTCGTGCGCTCCAACCGGAAGGTTTCCGCGTGACCGACACCACGACGTTCGCCCCGACCGACCCCGGCGCGGCGGCCACCGCCGAACCGCGTCTCATCGCCGAGCAGCTGTCCCTCGGCTACGGCGACCGGCTCATCGTCGACGATCTCGACCTGATCGTGCCCACCGGCGTCGTCACCACCGTCATCGGTCCCAACGGCTGCGGCAAGTCGACGCTGCTGCGGGCGCTGAGCCGGTTGCTGCGGCCCCGCGCCGGCAGCGTGCTGCTCGACGGCCAGGTCATCACCTCGATGCGCACCCGCGAGGTCGCCCGGGTGCTCGGCATGCTGCCGCAGGCCCCCGTCGCCCCCGAGGGCCTGACCGTCGCCGACCTGGTCTCCCGCGGCCGGCACCCGCACCAGTCCTGGCTGCGGCAGTGGTCCTCCGACGACGAGCAGGAGGTCGGGGTCGCGCTGGAACAGACCGGCATCGCCGACCTCGCCGACCGGCCCGTCGACGAACTGTCCGGCGGGCAGCGGCAACGCGCCTGGATCTCGATGGCGCTGGCGCAGGGCACCGACATCCTGCTGCTGGACGAACCCACCACCTACCTCGACCTCGCGCACTCGGTGGAGGTGCTCGACCTCGTCGACCGGCTGCACAGCGAACTGGGCCGCACCGTGGTGATGGTGCTGCACGATCTGAACCTCGCGGTGCGCTACAGCGATCACCTCGTCGTGATGAAGGCCGGGCGCATCGTCGCCGCCGGCGCCCCCGCCGAGGTGATCTCCGTCGAGTTGCTGCGCGAGGTGTTCGGCCTCGACGCCGCCGTCATCGACGACCCGGTGTCCGGGCGGCCGTTGATCGTGCCGATCGGCGCGCGGCACGTCTACGGCACCGTCGGCGGCGCGGACCGGCCCGGGGTGAAGGGCCGCGACACGCCGGGCGACCAGGACCAAAGACCCTACGACTAGGGGTAGTACGCACAGCGTCGGAGAGAGTCCGTAGAATCGTTGCATGGCAGCACTCGGCGAACTCGAGCGAGCAGTGATGGACCACCTCTGGGCTTCCACCGAACCCCAGACGGTGCGGCAGGTCCACGAGGCCCTGTCCAGTCGACGGTCCCTCGCGTACACCACGGTCATGACCGTCCTGCAACGACTCGCGAAGAAGAATCTGGTCATCCAGCAGCGCGACGACCGGGCCCACCGCTACCTGCCGGTGCACGGCCGGGAAGAACTCGTCGCCGGACTCATGGTCGACGCCCTCGACCAAGCCGACAGCCGCGGCCGCACCGCCGCACTCGTCCACTTCGTCGGCCGCGTCGGCGCCGACGAAGCCGCAGCTCTGCGCGAAGCGCTGGCCGCCCTCGAAGCCAAGGAAGCCGACACGTCCACGACCCCCGAGCACGACGGCCGCACGAGCTGACACACTGGATGCCATGAACGCGACCACCGCGCTGGTCTTCGGCATCCTCGCGCTGTTCCTCGCCGGCCCCGTCCCGGCGCTGCTGAGCAGAGCGACCTGGCCGTACCGCACGCCCCGCGCCGCCCTGGTGCTGTGGCAGGCGGTCGCGCTCGCCGCGGTCCTGTCCGCGTTCAGCTCCGGCCTCGCCATCGCGGCGCTGCTACTCGTCCCCGGCGAGGACGGGCGGCCCACCACCGAACCGCTCCGCGAGATCGACGTGCTCGGGCTGCCGCTGTGGCTCACCTACGTGCTCGTGTTCACCGCGACCGTGCTCATCGGCGCCCGGCTGATGTACTCCACGCTGCGGGTGGCGGTGCGCACCCGCCGCCGCCGCTCCCGGCACCGCACCCTCGTCGACCTGCTCGACCGCCGCGAAAGCGGCGCCGCGATCCGCCAGCTCCCGCACGTGCGCATCCTCGACAGCGCCGACCCCATCGCCTACTGCCTGCCCGGGTTGCGGCACCGGGTGGTGCTCAGCGAAGGCACCCTCGATCACCTCGACGACACCGAACTGCGCGCCGTGCTCAGCCACGAGCACTCCCACCTGCGGGCCCGGCACGACCTCGTCCTCGAGGCCTTCACCGCCGTCTACGAGGCGTTCCCCCGCTGGGTGCGTTCCGGCTCGGCGCTCGGCTCGGTGCAGCTGCTCATCGAGATGCTCGCCGACGACTCGGCCGTCCGCGCCACCGGGCCCGTCCCGCTGGCCCGCGCCCTCGTCACCTGCGCCGAATCCCGCACCCCGAACGGCGCGATGGCCGTCGGCGGTCCCTCCACGCTGCTGCGCGTCCAGCGGCTCGCCGGACCGGGCGGCGACACCCGCACCGCCGCCGTCGCCTACATCGCCGCCGCCGCGATCCTCGTGATCCCCACCCTCGCGGTCGCGGTGCCCTGGCTCGTCGAGGTCGAACGCCTGCTGCGTTCCTGGTGACCCCCCGCCGATAGTGATGTAGGTCACATTCGGAAACGCGCGACCCCGATCTCCGCACCGGCAGGTGACAGGGGAAGCTGTATCCATGACCGTCGAAGACTCCGCAACCCCCGCAACGCCCCGCGCCCAGATCGGCGTCACCGGCCTGGCCGTCATGGGATCGAACATCGCCCGCAACTTCGCCCGCAACGGGTACACCGTCGCCCTGCACAACCGCAGCATCGCCAAGACCGACGCGCTGCTCGCCGAGCACGGCGGCGACGGCGACTTCGTGCGCACCGAGACCGTCGAGGAGTTCGTCGCCGCGCTGGAGAAGCCCCGACGCGTCCTGATCATGGTCAAGGCCGGCGACGCCACCGACGCGGTCATCGGCGAGCTCGCGGACGCCATGGAACCCGGCGACATCATCATCGACGGCGGCAACGCCCTCTACACCGACACCATCCGCCGCGAAGCCGAACTGCGCGCCCGCGGCCTGCACTTCGTCGGCGCCGGCATCTCCGGCGGCGAGGAAGGAGCCCTCAACGGCCCGTCCATCATGCCCGGCGGCCCCGCCGAATCCTATGCCGCCGTCGGCCCGCTGCTCGAGAAGATCGCCGCCCAGGTCGACGGCACCCCCTGCTGCACCCACATCGGCCCCGACGGCGCCGGACACTTCGTCAAGATGGTCCACAACGGCATCGAATACGCCGACATGCAGCTCATCGGCGAGGCCTACCACCTGCTGCGCGACGCGCTCGGCTACGACGCCGGACAGATCGCCGACGTCTTCGCCGACTGGAACACCGGCACCCTCGAGTCCTACCTCATCGAGATCACCGCCGACGTGCTCCGCCAGACCGACGCTGCCACCGGCAAACCCCTCGTCGACGTCATCGTCGACGCCGCCGAACAGAAGGGCACCGGACGCTGGACCGTCAAGGCCGCCCTCGACCTCGGCGTCCCGGTCACCGGCATCGCCGAGGC
Organism: Rhodococcus sp. HM1; assembly: GCF_023218075.1. Taxonomy (GTDB): domain Bacteria; phylum Actinomycetota; class Actinomycetes; order Mycobacteriales; family Mycobacteriaceae; genus Rhodococcus. The sequence goes on from NZ_JALPTB010000128.1 coordinate 4,353, forward strand.
CGTCTTCGCCCGCGCCCTGTCCGGCTCCCGCGACCAGCGGGCCGCCGCCCGCGGCCTGGCCGCCGGCACCCTCGGCGCCGCCCCCACCGACGCCGCGCAGTTCACCGAGGACATCCGCGCCGCCCTGTACGCCTCGAAGATCGTCGCCTACGCCCAGGGCTTCGACCAGATCGCCGCCGGCAGCGCCGAATACGGCTGGAACGTCGACCGCGCGGCACTGGCCACCATCTGGCGCGGCGGCTGCATCATCCGCGCCCAGTTCCTCAACCGCATCAAGGAGGCCTACGACGCCGACCCGGCCCTGCCCAGCCTGATCCTGGCCCCCTACTTCCGGGACGCCATCGAGGCGGGCATCGACAGCTGGCGCCGCGTCGTGGTCACCGCCACCCAGCTCGGCATCCCGATCCCGGCGTTCGCCTCGTCCCTGTCCTACTACGACGGCCTGCGCGCCGAACGCCTGCCCGCCGCCCTCACCCAGGGCCAGCGCGACTTCTTCGGTGCCCACACCTACGAGCGCACCGACCGGCCCGGCAAGTTCCACACCCTCTGGAGCGGCGACCGCAGCGAAGTCGACGCCTGACCCGCACATGACCGGCACCGCGGCGGCCTCGGCGGCGTGCGCCCTCGCCGCCGCGGTGCTGTTCGCCGCCGCCAGCGTCGCCCAGCAGCGCTCCGCCGCCGCCGTCCCCGGCGACCGGTCCCTGCTGGGCGGGCTGCTGCGCAGTCCCCGCTGGTGGGCCGGCATCCTCGGCGACGGCGGCGGCTACCTGCTGCAGGTCGCCGCGCTGGCGCTCGGCGCGATCCTGCTCGTCCAACCCCTGCTCGTGACCTCGCTGCTGTTCGCGCTGCCGATGTCCGCGCTCGCCGGCGGCCGCCGCATCGGCCGCAGCACCTGGCTGCTCGCCGCCGCCCTGTGCGTGTCCCTGGCGGTGTTCCTCGTCGTCGGCAACCCCACCGAAGGCGCGCTCGACGCGGCCGCCCGGCACTGGGCGCTGCCGCTCGGCACGGTCCTGGCGGTCGCGGCCGCGGCCGTCGGCGCCGCCGCGCTCCCGGTCGGCGCCCCCACCCGGGCGCTGCTTCTCGGGTCGGCCGGCGGCATCCTCTTCGGCGTCGCCGTCGTGTTCACCAAACACGTCACCGACCTGTTCGAACACGGCCTCGGCACGGTCGCCGGCTCCTGGCAGACCTGGGCGCTGGTCACCGCCGGTCTCACCGGCGGCTACCTGCAGCAACTCGCCTTCCAGGCCGGGGCGCTCGGCGCATCCCTGCCCGCCCTGACCATCGGCGAACCCCTCGCCGCGGCGTTCCTCGGCATGACCGTGCTCGGGGAACGGCTGCGGGTCGACGGCCCCGGCCTGGCGCTGGTCGTCGCGTCCGTCGTCGTCATGCTCGCCACCACCGTCGCCCTGTCCCGCGACCAGGCGCACCACACCCCCGACACCGCCGCGCACCCGCACGACGCGACCGATCCGGACATCGCCCAGTAGAATGGTGCCCCATCCGACCACGCTCGGCGCGCGGCGACCGCGCGGCCGAGCCCGACGAGAGGAACCAGGTGCCCACGGCACCCACTATCACCAGCACGGCACTATCCCCGGTCGTCACGGCCGACGCGGACTCCGATTCCGCCGGTTCGGAGGGCTCCTCTAGCGAGCCGGGTGACAGACCCGGCGGAACCGAAACCCGGCAGGAGCGGCCCTGATGTCCGTTCTGCTGTCCATACTTTCCCTGGTCGGCTTCGTTGCGCTGACCGTCGGCACGGCCCTGTTCGTGGCCGCCGAATTCTCCCTGACCGCGCTCGAACGCAGCACCGTCGACGCCCACGCCCGGGACGGTGACCGCCGCGCCCGCCAGGTGCAGCACGCCCACCGCACCCTCTCGTTCCAGCTGTCCGGCGCCCAGCTGGGCATCACCATCACCACCCTGATCACCGGCTACCTCGCCGAACCGGTGCTGGCGCGATTCCTGAACCCGCTGTTGCAGGCCGTGGGCCTGAGCGAATCCACCGCCTCCGGCATCTCCCTCGCCCTCGCCCTGATCCTCGCCACCTCCTTCTCGATGATCTTCGGGGAGCTGGTGCCGAAGAACCTGGCCATCGCCCACCCGCTCGGCACCGCCCGCGCCACCGCGGGACTGCAGGTCGCGTTCTCGCTCGTGTTCAAGTGGGCCATCCACGGCCTGAACGGCTCCGCGAACTGGGTGGTGCGGCGGCTCGGCATCGAACCCGCCGAGGAACTGCGCTCGGCGCGGTCCCCGCAGGAACTCGGCTCCCTGGTCCGCGCCTCCGCGGAAAGCGGTGCCCTGGACGAACGCACCGCGTTGCTCGTCGACCGCTCCCTGCGGTTCGGCGACCGCACCGCGGAGGACCTGATGACCCCGCGGGTGACCATCGAATGCCTCGACCAGCACGACACCGTGCTGGACCTGATCGACCTGTCCGACCGCACCGGCTACTCGCGGTTCCCCGTCGTCGACGGCGACCTCGACGCCACCCTCGGGGTCGTGCACGTCAAACACGCCTTCACCGTTCCGGGTCCGCGCCGCGCCCACACCCCGCTGCGCCCCCTCGCCCGGCAGGTGCCGATCGTGCCGTCGACCCTCGACGGCGACGAGGTGATGGAACGCGTCCGCGCCGACGGCATGCAGGTCGCGCTCGTCGTCGACGAATACGGCGGCACCGCCGGCATCATCACCATGGAGGACCTCATCGAGGAGATCGTCGGCGACGTCCGCGACGAACACGACGAACCCGAACCCGACGCCCGGCAACTCGACGACGGCTGGTCCTGCTCCGGGCTGCTGCGCATCGACGAGATCGCCGGCCTCACCGGCTACCACGCCCCCGACGGCGACTACGAAACCATCGGCGGCCTGATCCTCGACGAACTCGGCCGCATCCCCGACACCGGCGACGAGATACTGCTCCCGGCGCGTCCCGGCGACCACACCGAACGCTGGCTCGCCAGGATCCTCGCGATGGACGGGCACCGCATCGACCGGATCCTGCTCACCCCGGTCCCCGCGGACACCGACCCCGACGCGGCCGACACCGCCGCCGCGGGCGACACCGACCCGGTCGCGCACACGAACGGAGAGCAGCGATGAACGACCTGCTCGGTGTCCTGCTCACCGTGGTGCTCCTCGCCGGCAACGCCTTCTTCGTCGGCGCCGAATTCGCGCTCATCACCGCCCGCCGCGACCGGCTCGAATCGCTCGTCGCCCAGGGCAAGAAACGCGCCGCGACCGTCATCGACGCCGGGGAACACCTGTCGCTGATGCTCGCCGGATCCCAGCTGGGCATCACCATCTGCTCGATCCTGCTCGGCCGCGTCGGCGAACCGGCCATCGCGCACCTGATCGAGGCGCCGCTGCACGCGGCCGGCCTGCCGGACTCGCTGCTGCACCCCCTCGCGTTCACCGTCGCGCTCGCGCTGGTGGTGATCCTGCACATCCTGCTCGGCGAGATGGTGCCCAAGAACATCGCGATCGCCGGACCGGAACGCACCGCGATGCTCCTCGTCCCGGTGCACCTGCTGTTCATGCGCCTGGCCAAGCCGCTCATCGCGTTCTACAACCTGTGCGCCAACCTGTCCCTGCGGCTGATGCGGGTCGAACCGAAAGACGAACTCGAGGTCACCGTCACCGCCATCGAACTGTCGGAGATGATCGGCGAATCCCGCTCCGAAGGGCTGCTCGACGAGGAGGAACACCGCCGCCTCACCCAGGCCCTGGAAACCAGCGGCCGCACCGTCACCGAGGTGATGATCCCCATCGACCGGGTGCGGACCGTGCCGATCACCGCCGGCGGCACCACCCTCGGCGTGCTCGAACAGGCCGTCATCGACACCGGCTTCTCCCGCTACCCGACCCTCGACCCGGCCGGGAAGGTCACCGGCTACCTGCACATCAAGGACGTGCTGGACCTGGTGCGCGACGAGAACGCCGGACCCGACACGGTGATCCCGCCCGCGGAGGTGCGGGAACTGCCCCGGGTCGCGCTCACCAGCGCACTCGACGACGCCCTCGCGCTGCTGCGCCGCACCAGCTCACACCTGGGCGGGGTGGTCGACGCCACCGGCACCGTCGTCGGCATCGTCGCCCTCGAGGACCTCGTCGAGGAATTCGTCGGGACCGTGCGCGACGCCACCCACCGCATCGCCGACCCCGCCCCGGGGAAC
>NZ_JALPTB010000129.1 GCF_023218075.1 Rhodococcus sp. HM1
CCCGACCATGGGCACCGACTTCAGCTGGGAGGACGGCAACGGTCTCCAACATGGTTGGGCGGGCAGATCACGCCGGTGAACCAGGGCGACACACCGAGGGCTGTACACACATTTTGGCCTATAACCCCTGAATGCCGCTCCCGGGAACGGAACGACCCGACGCAGACCGACGAACGGACACAGAACGAGGAAGACCCCCTTCGGATGAAGGGGGTCTTCCTCGTATTCTGGTGCGCGATACTGGGATTGAACCAGTGACCTCTTCCGTGTCAGGGAAGCGCTCTCCCGCTGAGCTAATCGCGCCGGCTCGAAACGCCGGTTGTGGAGCGGATGACGGGATTCGAACCCGCGACCCTCACCTTGGCAAGGTGATGCGCTACCAGCTGCGCTACATCCGCATTGCACGTGATTTTCGAACCGATCGACCCACGTGCAGGTCGATCGTGGTGCGCGATACTGGGATTGAACCAGTGACCTCTTCCGTGTCAGGGAAGCGCTCTCCCGCTGAGCTAATCGCGCGAGGTGGAGACGGGAATCGAACCCGTGTGCACGGCTTTGCAGGCCGTTGCCTCACCACTCGGCCACTCCACCGTAAAAGGTCGAGTCCAACCTCTCGAGCGGATGACGGGATTCGAACCCGCGACCCTCACCTTGGCAAGGTGATGCGCTACCAGCTGCGCTACATCCGCATTCGCACCGTTCGGCGTTGTGCTCTCCGTGGTGCGGTTGAGAACATTAGCCGACCATCGACGAAACACACAAATCCGCAGGTGAACGGGCATATATGACTCGGTGAACCAGTGCTCTCGCCGCATCGGTGGACCGTCCGTCGGCGGTGGGCGGGCCGGAACGGGTCGAGACGGGCCGAGGCGCCGGGCCGGGACGGACCGCGGACGGTGTGCCGGGCGCCGGTCCTCGGTGCCCGTCGCCGGCGAAGGGGACGAGCACGCACGCGCGCGCACGTGAGTGGGACCGTTTCCGGGTGTCGGCCGGGCCCGGGGCTCCCATCGGGGTCGTGTCTTCCCTTCGGAATCGCGTCTGACCTGGCGATTCGTCTTCATCCGGTAGTCGTGTTAGTGTTCCATCTCGTTCGAGCCGCTGCGAAGCGGCGCGGTCCCGTGGCTCAGTGGAAGAGCGTCCCGTTCACACCGGGGAGGTCGCTGGTTCGATCCCAGCCGGGACCACAACAATCGCCCGATCACGAGAGCACCCCGATGGGGTGCTCTTTTCGTATGCGCCCCGTCCCGTGCATGCCCTCGACGGCCGTTGTCCGGACGGGGTTCGATGGGAACGGCGGGGCTGTCGTGGCAGGTGTGACCTGCGCAACCTCACCAGATGGTGTGACTGATGGCAGGATCGATCTCACCGCAAGGAGGATGGGGCTGAGATGAGTGTCGCCGACAATCAATGGCCGGTCGTGGGGATGACGGGCGCCCGATTCGGCACTGCCGCGCGGCGGCGGAGGTACATTCCGAAACATGCCGCCACAACCGCCTCGGAGATGGATGACGACGTGTCATACATCGACGAGGATCCGGTAGCGGACGCCGCCGCCGGAAGGCATCCTGTGGACGCGGTGGGGGCAGTGCAGCCCAGGATGTCCGAGACTTTCGTGGGGGACAAGAACATGGATCAGGAAGCGCCGTCGTTCGTGCGCCCGTTCGTGCGCAGCCAGGGGCGCACCCGGGCCGAAGTGGATCTTCCGCTCGAAGCGCTGGTTTCGACATCCGCGATGGTGGCAACGTCCGAGAACACCGGGGTGATGCCGACTCTCGACGAGCACCGCATCGTGCTGGGACTCTGCTCGCAGCCACGCTCGATCATGGAGGTCGCCGCGCTCGCCGGGATTCCCCTCGGTGTCGCGCGGGTGCTCGTCGGCGATCTGGCGGCCTCGGGGGAACTCACCGTGCACCGGACGGTCGACCGGATCGGTCCCGGCGCGGAACTCCTCCGGCGGGTCCTGAGCGGACTGAACGAGCTCTGACCCCGGCCGTCGCGATCGCGATCGGTCCTCGATCCGGCACAACGGGTCGGTGACGGCGCGACCGCGCCGTGCCGATAGCGGCGGGACCGGGGCGTGCCGATAGCATGGGGAGGTTGCCGACGCGCGCCTCTGCGCGGCCGGCCACCGTCCATCGTCAGGCATCGAGCCGGAGGAGTTCACCACAGTGACCACGCCCGCATCCGCGAAACCAGCCACGCTCGTCCGGGTGCCCGCGGGAACCACTGCCGGTGCCGCCGTGCGTGACGCCGGGCTGCCCGTCAAGGGACCCGAGACGATCGTCGTCGTCCGCGACCCGGAGGGTGCCCTCCGCGACCTGGCGTGGACGCCCGAGGAGGACGTCGAGGTCGAGGCGGTCGCCGCCGACACCGAGGACGGCCGCAGCGTCATCCGGCACTCCGCCGCGCACGTGCTGGCCCAGGCCGTGCAGCAGGAGTTCCCCGAGGCCAAGCTCGGCATCGGCCCGCCCATCAAGGACGGCTTCTACTACGACTTCCAGGTCGAGCGCCCCTTCACCCCGGAGGACCTCGCGAAGCTCGAGAAGCGCATGAAGAAGATCGTCAAGGACGCGCAGCGCTTCTCCCGCCGGGTCGTCGAGAACCTCGAGGACGCCCGCGAGGAGCTGAAGAACGAGCCGTTCAAGCTCGAGCTGATCGACGACAAGTCGGGCATCGACGACCCCGAGATCATGGAGGTCGGCGGCAAAGAGCTGACCATCTACGACAACCTCAACCCGCGCACCGGCGAGCTCGTGTGGAAGGACCTGTGCCGCGGACCGCACGTCCCGACCACCAAGTTCATCCCCGCGTTCAAGCTGACCCGCAGCTCCGCCGCGTACTGGCGCGGTGACCAGGACAACGCCGGTCTGCAGCGTGTCTACGGCACCGCGTGGGAGTCCGCCGAGGCGCTGGACAAGCACCTCGAGCTCCTCGCCGAGGCCGAACGTCGGGACCACCGCAAGCTCGGCAACGAACTCGACCTGTTCTCGTTCCCCGACGAGCTCGGTTCCGGCCTGCCCGTGTTCCATCCCAAGGGCGGCATCATCCGTCAGGAGATGGAGAACTACTCGCGCCGGCGGCACGTCGAAGCCGGTTACGAGTTCGTGTACTCGCCGCACATCACCAAGGGCCACCTCTACGAGGTGTCCGGTCACCTCGACTGGTACCGCGACGGCATGTTCCCCGCGATGCACATCGACGAGGAACTGAACGAGGACGGGACCGTCCGCAAGCCGGGGCAGGACTACTACCTCAAGCCCATGAACTGCCCGATGCACGACCTGATCTTCCGGTCGCGCGGGCGTTCCTACCGCGAACTGCCGTTGCGCATGTTCGAGTTCGGTTCCGTCTACCGCTACGAGAAGTCCGGCGTCGTCCACGGACTGACCCGCGTGCGCGGCATGACGCAGGACGACGCGCACATCTTCTGCACCCCGGAGCAGATGCGCGACGAGCTCACCAGCGTCCTCAACTTCATCCTGGACCTGCTCAAGGACTACGGTCTCGACGACTACTACCTGGAGCTGTCCACGAAGAACCCGAAGAAGTTCGTCGGCAGCGACGAACTGTGGGAGACGGCCACCGAGACACTGCGTGAGGTCGCCGAAGCCTCCGGTCTGCATCTCGTGCCGGACCCGGGCGGCGCCGCGTTCTACGGTCCGAAGATCTCCGTCCAGGTCAACGACGCCCTCGGGCGCAACTGGCAGATGTCGACGATCCAGCTCGACTTCAACCTGCCCGAGCGGTTCGAACTCGAGTACACCGGCCAGGACGGCGCCAAGCACCGTCCGGTGATGATCCACCGCGCGCTGTTCGGTTCGATCGAGCGGTTCTTCGGTGTGCTCACCGAGCACTACGCGGGCGCGTTCCCGGCCTGGCTGTCGCCGGTGCAGGTCGTCGGCATCCCGGTCGCCGAGAACTTCGCCGATCACCTGCTCGACGTCGCGCAGCAGCTGAAGGCCGAAGGCATCCGCGCCGAGGTCGACCTCAGCGACGACCGCATGCAGAAGAAGATCCGCAACCACACCACCCAGAAGGTCCCGTTCATGCTGCTCGCCGGCGAGCGGGACGTCGAGGCCGGTGCGGTGAGCTTCCGCTTCCGCGACGGCACCCAGGTCAACGGCGTGCCGGTGGCCGAGGCCGTGCGCATCGTGGCCGATTGGGTCCGGCGCCGCGAGAACGCCTCCCCGACCGCCGCGCTCATCGCGCCCGAGGGCGCGGAGCTCGGGTCGTGACCGGCGACCGGGGCTGCGGCCCCGCCGAGACCGAAGCTCTCGTCGACCGGGGTGTCGGCGAAGCCGACCATCTGCAGCGGTTGTGGTCGCCGCACCGCATGTCGTACATCACCGAGTCCCCGCGGGCGGAGGACGGCCCGTACGAGCCGTTCACCGACATCCCGAAGATGACGGACGAGGAGGGACTCGTCGTCGCGCGCGGAGAGTTCGTCTACGCGGTGCTCAACCTGTACCCGTACAACCCGGGCCATCTGATGGTGGTGCCGTACCGGCGGGTGGCGAACCTCGAGGACCTGACCTTCGAGGAGAGCACCGAACTGATGGCGTTCGCGCAGCGCGCGGTGAGGGTCATCAAGCGGGTGTCGCGGCCCCACGGCTTCAATGTCGGTCTCAATCTCGGTGCGGCAGCAGGAGGTTCGCTTTCGGAGCACCTGCACCTGCACGTGGTTCCGCGGTGGGGCGGCGACGCCAACTTCATCACGGTCCTGGGAGGCTCGAAGGTGATGGTGCAGTTGCTGCGCGACACGCGGGCACTGCTGGCATCCGCATGGGACGAGTGACACCGTCCACTCCTGAACACGACCCGTACGGGTTCGCCGTGCGCAGCGGACGAACGGCGGACGGTCGTGGCAGGATCGTGTCCCGAACGGGACGAATCGAGCCGGAAACGGGGGTCGCGAGATGCTGAGCTTCTTCGGGCGGGCATCGGTGTCGAAGGTCACCGCGCCGCTCGGCAGGGCATTGATCCGCACCGGCCTGACTCCCGACGCGGTGACGCTGATCGGCACGGTCGCGACGATCGCCGCCGCCCTCACGCTGTTTCCGATGGGGCAGCTGTTCTGGGGCACGATGGTCATCTGGCTGTTCGTGATGTTCGACATGCTCGACGGGGCCATGGCCCGGGCGCGTGGCGGTGGCACCCGGTTCGGCGCGGTTCTCGACGCCACCTGCGACCGAGTCGCGGACGGCGCGATCTTCGCGGGCCTGGCCTGGTGGGCGGTCTACGACGAACAGAGCCGTCCGCTATTCGTCGCCACGCTGATCTGCCTCGTGTCGTCCCAGGTCATCTCGTATGCGAAGGCGCGGGCGGAGGCGAGCGGGCTGTCCGCCGACGGCGGCCTGATCGAGCGCCCGGACCGGTTGATCATCGTGCTCGTCGGCGCCGGCTTCACCGGTCTCGGGATCGACTGGGCCATCCACGTCGCGATGTGGCTGCTCGCGGCCGGCTCGGTGATCACCGTCTTCCAGCGGGTCATCGCCGTGCGTCGTTCGCCCGGCGCCCGGGAACTGCTGCCGATAACCCCGGCACCGGCCACCGGCACCGACGGAGAAGCCGCATGACGTCCGCCGAGCGCCTGACCGATCTCGGATACGGCGCCGGATGGCGGCTGGTGCGCGCGCTCCCTGACCGGGTCGCGCGCGTCCTGTTCGACACCGGCGCCGACATCGCCGCCCGGCGGAACGGCGGCCCGCAGCAGTTGCGCCGCAATCTCGCCCGCGTGCTCGGCGTCGCCCCGGAACACGTGCCGGACGACCTGATCCGCCGGTCGATGCGTTCCTACGCGCGGTACTGGCGCGAGGCGTTCCGGTTGCCGTCGATGGACCTCGACGCGACCGCCGCGGCCATCGACTCGTCGATCGAGGGCCGCGAGCACATCGAGGCGGCCCTGACCGCCGGGCGCGGCGCGATCCTGGCCCTGCCGCACAGCGGCAACTGGGACATGGCCGGGGTGTGGTGTGCCCGCACCTACGGGCAGTTCTCGACGGTCGCCGAGCGCTTGCGCCCGGAATCGCTGTACCAGCGTTTCGTCGACTACCGCGAACATCTCGGGTTCGAGGTGTTCCCGCTCTCGGGTGGCGAGAGCCCGCCTTTCGTCGAATTGTCCGCACGCCTGCGTGACAATCGGATCGTGGCTCTGCTCGGGGAACGCGACCTGGCTCGCAAGGGTGTGCCGGTGACGTTCTTCGGCGAACCCACCCGGATGCCCGCCGGTCCCGCGAAGCTCGCCGTCGAGACGGGTGCCGCGCTGCTGCCGGTGCACTGCTGGTTCACCACCGACGGCTGGGGGTTCCGGGTGCACCCGGAGATCGACGTGACCGGCGGGCTGGAGGCGGCCACCCAGGCCCTCGCGGATCGGTTCGCCGCCGACATCGCCGAACACCCAGCAGACTGGCACATGCTGCAGCCGCTGTGGCTCGACGACCTGTCGGCCGAGCGGCGCGCCCGGATGGAGGCGTAGTTGAGGATCGGCATGGTCTGCCCGTATTCGTTCGACGTACCGGGCGGAGTACAGGCACACGTCGTGGATCTGGCCCAGGTGCTGATCGAACGCGGCCACAAGGTCAGCGTGCTCGCGCCGGCCTCGGAGGACACGGTGCTGCCGCCGTTCGTGGTCTCGGCCGGACGGGCCGTCGCCATCCCGTACAACGGGTCGGTGGCGCGGCTGAGCTTCGGACCGGTGTCCTACGCGCGGGTGCGGCGCTGGATCAACGACAACGACTTCGACGTCCTGCACATCCACGAACCGAACGCGCCGAGCCTGTCGATGCTGGCCCTGAAGGTGGCCGAGGGCCCGATCGTCGCGACCTTCCACACCTCCACGACGAAATCGCTGGTGCTCAGCACGTTCCAGGGTGTCCTGCAGCCGTATCTGGAGAAGATCAGCGGCCGCATCGCGGTGTCGGAACTGGCCCGCCGCTGGCAGGTGACCTCGCTCGGCGGGGATGCCGTGGAGATCCCCAACGGCGTCGACGTGCCGTTCTTCGCGCACGCCCCGCTGCTGCCCGGCTATCCCCGGGCCGGCCGGACGGTGCTGTTCCTGGGCCGCTACGACGAACCCCGCAAGGGCATGGCCGTGCTGCTCGGCGCGCTGCCGACGCTCGTCGGGAAGTATCCCGACCTCGAGGTGCTCGTTGTCGGCCGCGGCGACGAGGACAAGCTCCGCAAGGAAGCCGGACGTCTCGCGAAGCACCTGCGGCTGCTCGGGCAGGTCAGCGACGCCGAGAAGGCGTCGGCGATGCGCAGTGCCGATGTGTACTGCGCCCCGAACCTCGGCGGCGAGAGCTTCGGGATCGTGCTGGTGGAAGCGATGGCGGCCGGGACCGCGGTCGTCGCCAGTGAACTCGACGCGTTCCGCCGGGTGCTGCGCGACGGTCGTGCGGGTGTGCTGGTGCCGGTCGGGGACTCCGACGCGCTCGCCGAGGGCATCCTCGAGGTTCTCGCCGACGACGCCCGCCGCGCCGACCTGGTCGCCGAGGGATCCTCGGTGGTCGGAACCTACGACTGGCCCGTGGTGGCCGAGCAGATCCTGCGGGTCTACGAGACGGTGACGGTCGGGGCCGGACGGGTACGGGAGGTCCGCTCGTGACACTCAGTGCGGTGACGATTCTCGTCCTCTCCGTGATCGCGGCAGTGGTCGTCGGCCTGGGACTGTGGGCGTACACGACCGCGAACCGGCTCGACCGGCTGCACGTGCGGTCGGATCTGTCGTGGCAGGCGCTCGACGCGGCGCTGGCCCGCCGGGCGGTGGTGGTGCGCAGCATCGCCGCGTCGGTCCCGGCCGCGGACGGCAAACGTCTCGCCGCCCTCGCCGATCGTGCCGAACGCGCGGACCGGGAGCACCGAGAGACCGCCGAGAACGCGCTGTCGTCCATGCTCACGACGATCGACAGCGAACGGTTGCGACCCCAGCTGGTCGCCGAGCTGGCCGACGCCGAGGCCCGCGTCATGATCGCCCGGCGCTTCCACAACGACGCGGTCCGTGACACCCTCGCGCTGCGCACCCGCCGCCCGGTGCGGTGGCTGCATCTCGGTGGTACCGCACCGCTCCCGACGTTCTTCGAGATCGCCGAACGCTCCGGCGCCTCCGCCCGGACCTCCCGCATGCCGGACGAGACCCGCACCTCGGCGCGGGTCGTCCTCTTCGACGACGAGGGTCGGGTGCTGCTGCTGCGCGGAAACGATCCGACCACCCCGGACGTGCACTTCTGGTTCACCGTCGGCGGAGCCGTCGAGGTGGGGGAGTCGCTGCGCGAGGCGGCGGTGCGGGAGCTGAAGGAGGAAACGGGGCTGGTGACCGACCCGGATCGGCTCGCCGGTCCGATGTGGCGTCGGGTCGCGGTGTTCCCGTTCAACGGTGAGGTGATCCGCTCGGAGGAGTTGTTCTTCGCGTTGCAGGCACCGGTGTTCGTGGCCGGGGACGCGGGTTTCACCGACCTCGAGCGGGCGATGGGGCTCGAGCCCCGCTGGTTCACCGCCGACGAGATC
>NZ_JALPTB010000012.1 GCF_023218075.1 Rhodococcus sp. HM1
GGTGAACGTCGCGAAGGTCGCCCGGGTGCTGGGCGCGTCCGCTGCGGCGGTGTACCCGGCGGGTGGGGCACGCGGTAAGCAGATGAGCGGGCTGCTCGACGACGACGACGTCGAAGAGCACATCGTGGAGATCGCCGACGACACCCGCGAGTGCTTCACCGCCATCGACCGCAGCACCGGGAAGGAATACCGGTTCGTCACCCCCGGTCCCGAGCTGACCGCCGACGAACAGGAACGCTGCCTCGAGGCGCTGGTGGCCGCCGCCTCCGGCGCCCGCTACGTCGTCGCCAGCGGCAGCTTCCCTCCGGGCGTGCCCGGCACGTTCGTGCGGCGCATCGCGGACGTCGCGCACAAGGTCGGCGCCCGATTCGTGCTCGACTCCTCCGGCGACGCGCTGACCAGCATCGAATCGGGGGTCTTCCTCGTCAAGCCGAGCCTCGACGAGCTGTGCGAGTGGGTCGGCCGGGACCTGCCGGACACCGAGACCCGGTCCGCCGCGGCCCGGGAACTCGTCGACGCCGGGGTCGCCGAGATCGTCGTGGTGTCCCTCGGCGCGCAGGGCGCGATCATGGTGTCCGCCGACAACGCCGTCGAAGTACCGGCGCTGGACGTGCCGGTGCGCAGCGCCGTGGGCGCGGGCGACAGCATGGTCGCGGGCCTGGTCGTGGGTCTGCTGCAGGAACGGTCGCTGCGCGATGCGCTCGCGCTCGGCATCGCCTGCGGATCGGCCGCGCTGCTGACCGCCGGCAGTCACGTGTGCCGGCGCGAGGACATCGACCGGTTCTACGAGCTCGCCCGATCCCGCTGATTTAGGGGAGCCCGGGACCCGTCCACGGGAGTGCCTCCAGGTCGACGTCGGCCGCTTCGACGGGCGCCCGCAACGCCGTCGCCGTCGCCCACCCCTGCGCGACGAGACCCGCGTCGGTCTCGTCGCGCTCGTCGGCACGGATCTCCCGGAAGGTCACCGTCACGAACTCCTTGCCGATCTCCCCGATGTCGGCCTGGACCGCGCCGAACGCGGCCAACGGAGCCAACCGGAGCCCACGGAACTCGTCCGGCGGAACATCCGGAACGTTGATGTTCAGCACCGAACCGCGCTGCCCGGACTCGATCACCCATTCCAACGCGCGGCGGGAAACCTGTTCGGCGGTGTCCCAGTGCTGCGGATCCGCCGAGGCCACGGATACCGCGAGCGCGAGCGCGCCGTGTGTTGCCGCGGTCAGCGCGGCCCCGACGGTTCCCGAGTGCAGAATCGCGTGGCCGGTGTTGGGGCCGTGGTTGATTCCGGACAGCACCACGTCGGGTGCGGGGCCGAACGCCCCGTGTGCCGCGACGAAACCGATCAGCGCCGGCGAGGCCTCCACCGCTCGGATCGGCACCTCGGGCAGATCCGGCCACTGTCGTTCGGTGACCGCCAGCCGGCCGTCCTCGGCGAGCGCGGTCAGCGATGCGCTCGCACCGCTGCGCTCGGTGTGCGGGGCCGCCACCACCACGTCCAGTCCGGCCTCGACCGCGAGCCGGGCGAGAACACCGAGGCCGCGGCTGTCGATACCGTCGTCGTTGGTCACCAACGCGCGCATCAGGACTCCTTACCGTCGGCGCGCCGAACGCCGACCGATTCGACGAGGCGGGTGGCCAGGTCGCGGCGTCCCGTCGTCGACCCCGTCGGGTGAGTTCCTCGCGCACCCGTGTGTGGACACGACACCTCCTTTTCGAGCAGATGGCGCACGATTCGACCGGTCTCCCCGCCGAACACGTCGCACAGGGTGACGTCCGGATTCGGCGCGGGACTCGGGCATCGGGTGGGCTCCCTCACGCGCGGGACATGCCCTGGGGTACCCGTTCACCCCGAATCGATTCGCTCGGGGCGTGCGGCCGGTCGAGGCCCGGTCCGCGGCGCCGCCCTTCCGGCGCCGTATCCGTCAGGAGCGCCGGGCCCCGTATCGCCGATCCTCGAGGAGTGCGGTTTCGGCGAGGACTGCTTCCTCCTCGACGGTCGGTACCGAGTGCACGGCATCCTCGGCCGCGCGACGCTCGGCGGATTCCGGTTGTTGTTCCTCCCGGTCGGCGGCGTCGAGCGCCGGCCGGACCGTGCTCAGCACGATGGCGCCGACCAGCACCACGACCGCACCCAGCACGAACGGGACGTGCGCGTCGAAGTGTTCGACGAGCTTTCCCGCCACGAACGGAGCAAGACCGCCGCCGATGAACCGGACGAAACCGTAGGTGGCGGATGCGACGGGCCGCGGCACCGGAGCGATGCTCATCACCGCGGTCGTGACGAGCGTGTTGTTCAGGCCGACGAAGATGCCGGAGACGATCACGGCGCCGACGACGATCCATCGGTTCTCCGCCCAGATCCCGATCACGAGTGACACCACCGCCATGCCGAGCAGCGCGCCGTAGAGCGTGCGCGGCGTGCCGAACCGCGTCTTGAGCAGTGGGGCGCCGAACACCGCGAACAGGGCGACGAGCAGGCCCCAGCCGAAGAACACGAACCCGAGCTGCATCGCGGTCAGGTGCATCAGGAAGGGCGCGTAGCCGAGGATTGTGAAGAAGCCCCAGTTGTAGAGCAGGCCGGTGACGCTCGTGGTGGCGAGGCTGCGGTGCTTCAGTGCGACGATCGGCTCGACGATCGACGGTTTGTCCTTCGGTACCGGCGTCGGTTCGACGAGCACTGCAGTGGCGACCAGCGCGATGAGCATGAGGGCGGCGACACCGAAGAACGGCCCGCGCCAGCTGATGTCGCCGAGCAGCCCGCCGAGCAGCGGGCCGGTGGCGATACCGATGCCGAGCGCCGCTTCGTACAGCACGATCGCGCCGGAGAAGCCACCGCTCGCTGCGCCCACGATGACGGCCAGAGACGTCGCGATGAACAGGGCGTTGCCCAGTCCCCATCCGGCCCGGAATCCGACGATCTGATCGATCGAGCCGCTGGCGCCGGCCGCGGCGGCGAACACGACGATCAGGATCAGCCCGACGATCAGCGTGCGTTTGGCGCCGATCCGGCCGGACACCCAGCCGGTGAACAGCATGGCGACCGCGGTGACGACGAGGTAGCTCGTGAACAGCAGCGTGACCTGCGACGGCGTGGCGTCCAGTTCGCTGGACAGGGCGGGGAGGATCGGATCGACCAGGCCGATCCCCATGAAGGAGATCACGCACGCGAACGCGACCGCCCACACCGCCCTGGGTTGACGGAAGGAGCTGGCGAGGGAAGTTGAAGACACAAATACATAGATACTCTATATAGAAGCTCTATGCAATCGGCCGCGGTCCGCCTACACTGATATCCATGACCGATATGCCCGTTCGCTCCGACGTCCCCGCCGACACCCGAAACCGGCAGACGGCGGACGGCGTCGGCACCGTGGAAGCCACCGCGGATGTGTTGTACTCCCTGATGTCCGACTTCCTGCGTCAGCTCCCGCGCGACCTGAGCCTGACGGCCTCGTCCACCCTCGCGACGCTGCGTCGTCGCGGTCCGCTGCGCATCACTGCCCTGGCTGCGGCACAGGGCATCACCCAGCCGTCGATGACCTCGCTCGTCACGTCGCTCCAGAAGGCCGGGATGGTGACGCGGCGGGACGATCCGGCCGACGCCCGCGCGACCCTCATCGAACTCACGGACAAGGGACTCGACTACGTCGTCGCCCGCCGCGAAGGCGGAATCGACCGGATCAGCGGACACATCCGCAACCTCCCCGACGATCAGTGCCGGAACCTGCTCGCCGCGTTCGACGCGTTGTGTTCGCTCGAGGAACTCGCCCGCGAACGGGCTCACTGAGTCCGGCGGGACCGGGATTCCGGCAGGACACGGGCAGTCTGATTCCGAACGCCGAATGCATCCCGCACGAGCGCACCGGTGGCGATGTAAATCCTCGAAATCCGTCCAGCCGGAATTCACCAAGGGGTCGCACATGTGGAGGAGTCGGTCTCGATCGCCGCGTGTACAGCGCACACTGGTTACATGACGAACTGGGCCGAGGTGGTGGAAGCAGTCGCGGACCTGCCGGAGGTCACCGAATCGACGTGGTACCGGACCCCGGCGCTGACGGTGCGCGGGCGCGGGTTCGCGCGGCTGTGTTCCGAATCGGAGGGCGCGCTGATGGTGCTGTGCGAGATGGCGAAGAAGAAGGAACTGCTCGCGTCCGGCGATCCGGCCTACTTCACCACAGAAAGCTACGACGGCTACGGCGCCATCCTCGTCGACCTCGACCGCGTCGACCCCGAGGAACTGCGTGACCTGCTGTTCGACGCGTGGCATCTCGCCGCGCCGGAAGCATTGCACGCGAGCGCACCGGCTGCACGGCGGGAAGATCGGACCCGACTAGACTAGGCCGACGTGGCCCACCCGATGATCGCTCCTTCCATCCTGTCCGCGGATTTCGCGCGCCTCGCCGACGAGGCCGCCGCCGTCGCCGGTGCCGATTGGCTCCACGTCGACGTCATGGACGCGCACTTCGTTCCGAACCTGACGCTGGGCCTGCCGGTCGTGCAGTCGCTGCTCGCCGCGACCGACATCCCGCTGGACTGCCATCTGATGATCGAGAATCCGGGCCGGTGGGCACCCCCGTACGCGGAGGCCGGCGCCCACAACGTGACCTTCCATGCCGAGGCCACCGACAACCCGGTGGCCGTCGCCCGCGACATCCGCGCGGTGGGCGCCAAGGCCGGGCTGTCGATCAAGCCGGGCACCCCGATCGAGCCGTACCTGGAAATCCTGAAGGAATTCGACACGCTGCTGGTGATGAGCGTCGAGCCGGGCTTCGGCGGTCAGTCGTTCATCCCGGACGTGCTCGGGAAGGCCCGTGCCGTCCGTCGCCTCGTCGACTCCGGGGAACTGACCCTGCTCGTGGAGATCGACGGCGGCATCAACACCGACACCATCGAGGCGGCCGCCGAGGCCGGTGTCGACTGCTTCGTCGCCGGCTCCGCGGTGTACGGGGCGGCGGATCCCGGCGAGGCCGTCCGCAAGCTGCGCGCCCAGGCCGGTGCCGCCTCCGCCCACCTGACCCTGGCCCCGTGACCGATTCGGCGCTGGTCGAGGCCCTGCGGCGTGCCGTCGACGCGTCGGAGGACGTGCGGGGACGAACCAGCCCGAACCCGCCGGTGGGCGCCGTCGTGCTCGACGCCGACGGCCGGATCGCCGGGGTCGGCGCGACCCAGCCCCCCGGCGGGCCGCACGCCGAGGTGATGGCGCTGCGCGCGGCAGGGGAGCGGGCCCGCGGCGGCACCGCCGTCGTCACCCTCGAACCGTGCAACCACACCGGCCGTACCGGCCCGTGCACCCGGGCGCTGATCGACGCGGGCATCGCGACCGTCTACTACTCGGTGCCCGACCCGAACCCGTCCGCCGCCGGGGGAGCCGCCGCGCTGCGCGCCGCCGGAATCGTCGTGCACGAGGGGCTCGGCGCGGATGTCGTCGCGGCCGGCCCGCTCCGGGCGTGGCTGCACCGCACCCGCACCGGGCGTCCGCACGTGACGTGGAAGTACGCGGCCACCTTGGACGGGCGCATCGCCGCCGCCGACGGCACCAGCCAGTGGATCTCCGGCCCGGAATCCCGCGCGATCGTGCACGCCGAGCGGGCCCGCCTCGACGCGATCGTCGTCGGCACCGGCACCGTCCTCGCGGACGACCCGTGGCTCACCGCCCGGCTGCCCGACGGTTCCCTCGCCCCGCACCAGCCGCTGCGGGTCGTGGTCGGTACCAGCGAACTGCCGACCCGGGCCCGGGTGCTCGACGACGCCGCGCCGACGCTGGTGCTGCGCACCCACGACGTCGACGAGGTCCTCGACGCACTCACCGACCACCCCGACGTGCTGCTCGAAGGCGGTCCGCGGCTGGCCGGGGCATTCCTCGCCGCCCGGCGTGTCGACCGCATCCAGGCGTACATCGCACCGGTACTTCTCGGCGACGGCTGGTCCGCTGTGAGGGACGCCGGAGTGCACACGATCTCCGAGGCGATACGGTTTCGTCGGGAGCGCGTCGAAACGGTCGGCGCCGACGTGTTGATGACCCTGGTCCCCGACCGGGAGCAAAGGAGCGGGTAGGTGTTCACCGGGATCGTCGAGGAACTGGGTGAGATCGTCACGCGCGAGGACCTGGCGGATGCGGCACGCTTCACCGTCCGCGGGCCGCTGGTGACCTCGGACGCGAAGCACGGCGAGTCGATCGCCGTCAACGGCGTGTGCCTGACCGTCGTCGACGTCGTCGACGGAGACAAGTTCACCGCGGATGTGATGCAGGAGACACTGAACCGTTCGAGCCTCGCGCAGCTCGCCGCCGGCAGCCGCGTCAACCTCGAACGGGCCGCCGCGCTCGGCAGCCGTCTCGGGGGTCATCTGGTGCAGGGTCACGTCGACGGCACCGGCACGGTGATCTCCCGTTCCCCCTCCGAGAACTGGACCGTCGTGCGGATCTCCTTGCCGGACACCGTGTCCCGTTACGTCGTGGAGAAGGGGTCGATCACCGTCGACGGTGTGTCGCTGACCGTCTCCGGTCTCGGCGGCGAGCCGGGCGCGGAATGGTTCGAGATCTCGTTGATCCCCACCACCCTGTCGCTGACGACCCTCGGCACCGCCGAACCGGGCACCGTCGTCAATCTCGAGGTGGATGTGATCGCCAAGTACGTGGAGCGCCTGCAGAACGCGGGCCGCTGAGTCGTACTGTTGAATGCGGCAGTTTCCGCGTGCCGCGGTTGTGCAAGCAGTTGTTGGAAATCGAGATTTGGAGCCCAGGCAAGTGACGAGGTTCGACACGATCGAGCGCGCGGTTGCAGACATCGCCGCCGGTAAGGCCGTCGTCGTGGTCGACGACGAGGATCGGGAGAACGAGGGCGACCTCATCTTCGCGGCGGAGAAGGCCACCCCCGAACTGGTGGCGTTCATGGTGCGGTACACGTCGGGTTACCTGTGTGTGCCGCTCGACGGCGCCGACTGCGACCGGCTCGGGCTGCCGCCGATGTACTCCACCAACCAGGACAAGCACGGCACCGCGTACACGGTCACCGTGGACGCGAAGGAAGGCATCGGCACCGGCATCTCCGCGGCCGACCGGGCCGCGACGATGCGCCTGCTGGCCGATCCGAACACCCGCGCCGACGACTTCACCCGCCCCGGTCACGTCGTGCCGCTGCGCGCGAAGGAAGGCGGCGTGCTGCGTCGCCCCGGCCACACCGAAGCCGCCGTCGACCTGGCCCGCATGGCCGATCTGCGTCCCGCCGGCGTCATCTGCGAGATCGTCTCGCAGAAGGACGAGGGGGAGATGGCCCGCACCGACGAACTGCGCGTCTTCGCCGACGAGCACGAACTCGCCCTGATCTCCATCGCCGACCTCATCGCGTGGCGCCGCAAGCACGAGAAGCACGTCGTGCGGGTCGCCGAGGCCCGCATCCCGACCCGTCACGGCGACTTCACCGCCGTCGGCTACCAGAGCATCTACGACGAGGTCGAGCACGTCGCGCTGGTCCGCGGCGACATCGCCGGACCCGACGGCGACGGCGCGGACGTGCTCGTGCGGGTCCACTCCGAGTGCCTGACCGGCGACGTGTTCGGCTCGCTGCGCTGCGACTGCGGCCCCCAGCTCGACGCCGCACTCGAGATGATCGCGGCCGAAGGGCGCGGTGTCGTGCTGTACATGCGCGGGCACGAGGGCCGCGGAATCGGCCTCATGCACAAGCTGCAGGCCTACCAGCTCCAGGACTCCGGGTCGGACACCGTCGACGCGAACCTGCAGCTCGGCCTGCCCGCCGACGCCCGCGACTACGGCATCGGCGCGCAGATCCTCGTCGACCTCGGCATCACCTCCATGCGGCTGCTGACCAACAACCCCGCCAAGCGCGTGGGCCTGGACGGCTACGGCCTGCAGATCACCGAGCGTGTGCCGATGCCGTTGCGCGCGAACCGCGAGAACATCACCTACCTGCGCACCAAGCGCGACCGTATGGGCCACGACCTGATCGGGCTCGACGAGTTCGAGGCCGGTGACGCCTGATGAGTGGGGAAGGTCTGCCCGACCTGCAGCTCGCCGACGCGCGCGGACTGCGCCTGGCGATCGTCGCGGGTAGCTGGCACCAGAAGATCTCCGACGCCCTGATCGCCGGGGCGCAGCGCGTCGCCGACGAGGCCGGCATCACCGACGTCACCCTCGAGCGGGTCGCCGGTGCCATCGAGCTGCCGGTCGTGGCGCAGCAGCTGGCCCGCACCCACGACGCCGTCGTGGCGCTCGGCGTCGTCATCCGCGGCGGCACCCCGCACTTCGAGTACGTGTGCGATGCGGTCACCTACGGGCTGACCCGGGTCGCCCTGGACGAGGGCACCCCGGTCGGCAACGGTGTGCTCACCACCGACACCGAGCAGCAGGCCCTGGACCGGTCCGGGCTGCCCGGCTCCGCCGAGGACAAGGGCGGCCAGGCGTGCGCCGCCGCGCTCGACACCGCGGTGACCCTCCGGCGCCTCCGGGAGACGGATCGATGACCGCGCACACCACCAGCACGACGGAATGGGAGCTCGACGTCCAGAGCGTCAAGATGCGGCGCTGGATCATCATCGGTGCTTCGGTTCTGATGCTCGGTCACATCGGTGCCGCGCTGGTCCTGCGCGGTGGCGAGTACACCGGTGCGAATCTGCGCCTGGCCGATCAGATCGCGATGATCGCGATCGGGCTGGTGGTGTCGGGGTTCACCCTGCTGTACGCCCGGCCCCGGTTACGGGCCGGGGCGGCCGGGGTCGAGGTCCGCAAGGTGTTCGGAGAACGTCGCCTGAGCTGGGACGAGGTCGGTGACCTCAGCTTCGATCACGGTGGCCCGTGGGCCCGCCTCGAACTGCCCCACGACGAGTACGTGCCCGTCGCGGCGCTGCAGGTGCGGGACGGGCAGCACGCGGTCGACGCCGTCGATTCGTTCCGTGAGCTGCGCGCGCGGTACGGCGGACGCGTCGGTACCGGCGACTAGCCTGGACCCGTGCCCGACCCCTCCACCTACCGCCCCGCTCCCGGATCCATCCCCACCGAGCCGGGTGTCTACCGGTTCCGTGATCCGCACGGCCGCGTCATCTACGTGGGCAAGGCGAAGAGCCTCCGCTCGCGCCTGAACTCGTACTTCGCCGATGTCGCGTCGCTGCATCCGCGGACCCGGCAGATGGTCACCACGGCGGGCAGCGTCGAATGGACGGTGGTCAGCACCGAGGTCGAGGCGCTGCAGCTCGAATACAACTGGATCAAGGAATTCGATCCGCGATTCAACGTCCGCTACCGCGACGACAAGACCTATCCGATGCTCGCGGTCACCCTGAACGAGGAGTATCCGCGGCTGTTCGTCTACCGCGGTCCGCGGCGCAAGGGGGTGCGCTACTTCGGTCCGTACTCGCACGCGTGGGCGATCCGGGAAACACTGGATCTGCTGCTGCGGGTGTTTCCCGCCCGGACATGCTCGGCCGGGGTCTTCAAACGGCACACGCAGATCGGCCGGCCCTGTCTGCTCGGGTACATCGACAAGTGTTCGGCGCCGTGCGTCGGACGGGTCGACGCCGCCGAACACCGCCGCATCGTCGAGGACTTCTGCGACTTCCTCGCCGGCCGCACCGACAAGCTGGTCCGCGACGTCGAGGCACGCATGCAGGCCGCGGCGTCGGAACTGGACTTCGAGACCGCCGCTCGGCTCCGCGACGACCTGGGGGCGCTGCGCCGGGCACTCGAGAAGCAGGCGGTCGTGCTCGGCGACGGCACGGACGCCGACCTGGTGGCGTTCGCCGGTGACGACCTCGAGGTCTCGGTACAGGTCTTCCACGTCCGCGGGGGCCGGGTCCGCGGGCAGCGTGGGTGGGTCGTGGAGAAGTCCGGGGACGTCGTCGATCGTCCCGACTCCGCCGACCGGATCGACACCGAGCACACCGGCGAACACACGGAGGAGTCGCTGCTCGTCGAGCAGTTCCTCACCCAGTTCTACGGCGAGGAAGCCGCGCTCACCGCGACAGCGCCCACCGACAGCGGGGACGCCGAACCGACCGGCAGTGCCGTGCCGCGCGAGGTCCTGGTGCCGGCACTGCCCCCGGACCCGGAGGAGATGAGCCGCTGGCTCGCCGGGCTGCGCGGTGGACCGGTCCGGTTGCGGGTGCCGCAGCGCGGTGACAAGAAGGCCCTGGCGGAGACGGTGCAGCGCAACGCGCAGGAGGCCCTCTCCCAGCACAAACTGCGCCGCGCCGGAGACTTCACCGCGCGGTCCGCGGCATTGCAGGGCATCCAGGACGCGCTCGACCTGGACTCGGCGCCGCTGCGCATCGAGTGCGTCGACATCAGCCACGTCCAGGGCACCGACGTCGTCGCCTCGCTGGTGGTGTTCGAGGACGGCCTGCCCCGCAAGTCGGACTATCGGCACTACGCGATCAAGGAAGCCGCCGGCGACGGCCGCTCCGACGACGTCGCGTCCATCGCGGAGGTCACCCGCCGCCGCTTCCTGCGGCACCGTCGCGACGTCGCGGGGACGGAGGGTGCCGAAGGTGGGGACGGGGGCGATTTCTCCACCGAGGCCGCGCTCGACCCGGCGACCGGCAAGCCGCGGCGCTTCGCGTACCCACCGAACCTGTTCGTCGTGGACGGCGGCGCCCCGCAGGTCGCCGCGGCCGCGAAGGTCCTCGACGAACTCGGGATCACCGACGTGTCGGTGATCGGCCTGGCCAAACGACTCGAGGAGGTGTGGGTCCCGGGCGAATCCGACCCGGTGATCCTGCCGCGCACGAGCGAGTCGCTGTACCTGCTGCAGCGGGTCCGCGACGAGGCGCACCGTTTCGCGATCACCTTCCACCGCAGCAAGCGGTCCCGGCGGATGACCGCGTCCGCCCTGGACGGGGTCCGCGGACTCGGGCAGACCCGGCGCACCGCGCTGGTCAAGCACTTCGGGTCGGT
Organism: Rhodococcus sp. HM1; assembly: GCF_023218075.1. Classification (GTDB taxonomy): domain Bacteria; phylum Actinomycetota; class Actinomycetes; order Mycobacteriales; family Mycobacteriaceae; genus Rhodococcus. The sequence continues at coordinate 10,904 of NZ_JALPTB010000012.1, forward strand.
GGCGCGGCTGCGGGAAGCGAGCGTCGAGGAGATCACCGCCGTCCCGGGCATCGGAGCGGCCACCGCCCGCGCGGTGCTCGACGCGTTGCGCGCGGACGATCCGGGCGCCGCCGACACGCCGTCCGTCCTGCCCGTCGCCGATGAGGCTGCGCAGGACACGCCGGTACGTGATGATGACATCGTCGGCGTGTCGGGAACGGGAGCGGAGCCGCAACTGTGAACCAACAATCTGCGATCGAGACGGAGCCGGGCAGCGCCGAGGCCGTCCCGGGGGATCGACGTGCCGAGGTGACGCTGGTCACCGGGCTGTCCGGGGCCGGCATGAGCACCGCGGCCACCGCCCTCGAGGACCTCGGCTGGTACGTGTCCGACAACGTGCCGCCGCAGCTGGTCATCGCCATGGTCGATCTGGCGGTGCAGGCGGAACCGCCGCTCGAGCGGCTCGCCGTCGTGATGGACGTGCGCAGCCGGTTGTTCACCGGCGACCTCGGATGGGTCGTGACCGAACTCGCCGCCCGACCGGTGCGCACCCGGGTGCTGTTCCTCGAAGCCACCGATGCCGTGCTGATCCGGCGGTTCGAGCAGGTGCGCCGCAGTCATCCGCTGCAGGCCGACACCGCCGACCGCACCCTCGCCGACGGCATCGCCGCCGAACGCGCCCAGCTCGCCCCCGTCAAGGCCGCCGCGGACCTGGTGGTCGACACGTCCGCGCTGTCCGGGCCGGAACTGCGCCGCAAGATCGAATCGGCGTTCGGTGACGCGGCCGCCGACACCATCCAGGTCACCGTCGAGTCCTTCGGATTCAAGTACGGTCTGCCGATGGACTCGGACCTGGTGTGCGACGTGCGCTTCCTGCCGAACCCACACTGGGTGCCGCAGTTGCGTGACCACACCGGGCAGGACGCCGACGTGCGCGACTACGTGCTGTCCCGAGACGGCGCGGACGAATACCTGCAGACCTATCATCGAGTGCTCCGATTGACCACGGCCGGCTACCGTCGGGAGGGAAAGCGCTACATGACGATCGCGGTGGGCTGCACCGGCGGCAAACACCGGAGCGTGGCGATGGCGGAAGCGCTCGCCGCGCGTCTCGAGCAGGACCCGGCGTTGACGGTGCACGTCGTGCACCGGGATCTGGGCCGCGAATGACCGGGCCCGCGATCGTTGCACTCGGCGGCGGTCACGGACTGTACGCGACCCTCAGCGCGGTCCGACGCCTCACCGACCGGGTCACCGCCGTCGTCACCGTCGCCGACGACGGCGGATCGTCGGGACGCCTGCGCGCCGAACTCGGCGTCATCCCACCCGGCGACCTGCGCATGGCGCTGGCGGCGCTGGCCGCCGAGACCCCGGAGATCCGGGTGTGGACCGAAACCGTGCAACACCGGTTCGGGGGCACCGGTGCGCTCGCCGGGCACTCGGTCGGCAATCTGATCCTTGCCGGGCTCACCGAGGTCCTCGGCGACCCGGTCGCCGCGCTGGACCGGCTCGCCGCCGTCCTCCACGTCCACGGCCGCGTGCTGCCGATGTCGCCGATCCCGCTGGACATCGAGGCGGACGTCTCCGGTCTCGAATCCGATCCCCGGGTCAGCCGCGGCATCCGCGGTCAGGTCGCGGTCGCGACCACCCCCGGCAAGGTGCGCCGGGTCCGGCTCATCCCGGCCGATCCGCCGGCGTGCCCGGACGCGCTCGACGCCGTCGACGCCGCCGACCTCGTGGTGCTCGGTCCGGGCTCGTGGTTCTCGAGCGTCATCCCGCACGTCCTCGTGCCCGATCTGCTCGACGCGCTCATCCGCACCCCGGCCCACAAGGTGCTGGTGCTGAACCTGGCGGCGGAACCGGGGGAGACCGCCGGGTTCTCCACCGAGCGTCACCTGCACGTGCTGGCGCAACACGCCCCGGGCTTCCGCGTCGACCACATCGTGGTCGACGCGACGACGGTGCCGCCCGGACGGGAACGCGAACACCTGTGCCGGGCCGCCGCCGGCTTCGGCGCCGAGGTCGTCTACGCGGACGTCGCGGAACCCGGTACCCATCGACACGACCCCGCCAAACTGGCGGAGGTTCTGGCAACACATCTGCCTGCCGCGTCCGGCACCGCCGGCGCACGCGACAGCAGCCGAAGGGAGAACGTCTCGTGGCAATGACAGCGGAGGTCAAGGACGAGCTGAGCAGGCTCGTGGTGACCCGCACCAGCAGCCGCAAGGCCGAGGTGTCCGCTCTCCTGCGTTTCGCCGGTGGCCTGCACATCGTGGGCGGCCGGGTGGTGGTCGAGGCCGAGGTGGACCTCGGTTCGATCGCCCGTCGACTGCGTCGCGAGATCTTCGAGCTGTTCGGCTACTCCGCGGAAGTGCACGTGCTCGGCGCCGGTGGTCTGCGCAAGAGTTCGCGGTACGTCGTCCGGGTCGCCAAGGACGGGGAAGCGCTCGCCCGCCAGACCGGTCTGCTCGACCTGCGCGGACGTCCGGTGCGCGGGCTGCCCGCCCAGGTCGTCGGCGGCAGCATCTCCGACGCCGAAGCCGCCTGGCGCGGCGCCTTCCTGGCGCACGGCTCCCTCACCGAACCGGGGCGGTCGTCGGCGCTCGAGATCAGCTGCCCGGGTCCGGAGGCGGCCCTCGCGCTCGTCGGCGCGGCGCGGCGCCTCGGCATCACTGCGAAGGCCCGCGAGGTGCGTGGCGCCGACCGCGTCGTGGTCCGCGACGGGGAGGCCATCGGCGCCCTGCTCACCCACATGGGCGCCCAGGACACGAGGCTGACGTGGGAGGAACGGCGCATGCGCCGCGAGGTGCGGGCCACCGCCAACCGGCTCGCGAACTTCGACGACGCGAACCTGCGGCGGTCGGCGCGGGCCGCGGTCGCGGCCGCCGCGCGGGTCGAGCGGGCACTGACGATCCTCGGCTCCGACGTGCCCGACCACCTCGCCGCCGCCGGGTCGCTGCGCGTGCAGCACCGGCAGGCGTCCCTCGAGGAACTCGGGCAGCTCGCGGATCCGCCGATGACGAAGGACGCCGTCGCCGGCCGCATCCGGCGGCTGCTGTCGATGGCGGACCGCCGCGCCAAGGAACTCGGCATCCCCGACACCGAGTCCGCGGTGACGATGGAGCTGCTCGACGAGGCTTAGGACCCGGCGCGGGGTTCTTCGACGCCGGGTTCAAATCCCACCTTCCTCGACTCGGCGGATTAGGGTGAGGGCACAAGCTGCACCACCATCGAGACACAAGCTGCACCACCATCGAGGTAAAGGAGCTTCATCGTGACTGTGCGCGTAGGCATCAACGGCTTCGGTCGCATCGGGCGGAACCTCTTCCGTGCGGTGGAGGCGCAGAAGGCACTCGGCAGCACCGATATCGAGATCGTCGCTGTCAACGACCTCACCGACAACGACACCCTCGCGACGCTCCTGAAGTACGACTCGATCCTGGGGCGTCTCGACGAGGACGTCCGCGCCGAGGGTGACTACATCTACGTGGGCGACCGGAAGATCACCGCCCTCGAGATCAAGGAAGGCCCGGCGGCCCTGCCCTGGGGCGAGCTGGGGGTCGACGTCGTCGTCGAGTCCACCGGCATCTTCACCAACGCAGCCAAGGCCAGGGGTCACCTGGACGCCGGCGCCAAGAAGGTCGTCATCTCGGCGCCCGCCACCGACGAGGACATCACCATCGTCATGGGCGTCAACCACGACAAGTACGACGGCACGCAGAACATCATCTCGAACGCCTCGTGCACCACGAACTGCCTCGGCCCGCTCGCCAAGGTGCTGAACGACGCGTTCGGCATCGAGAAGGGGCTGATGACCACCATCCACGCGTACACCCAGGACCAGAACCTGCAGGACGGGCCGCACCGGGACCTGCGTCGCGCCCGCGCCGCGGCCCTGAACATCGTCCCGACCGGCACCGGTGCCGCCAAGGCCATCGGCCTCGTGCTGCCCGAGCTGCAGGGCAAGCTCGACGGCTACGCGCTGCGCGTTCCGGTCCCGACCGGCTCGGTGACCGACCTGACCGCGACCCTGACCAGGAAGGCCACCGTCGACGAGGTCAACGCCGCGGTCAAGGCCGCCGCGGAGGGCCCGCTCGAGGGCATCCTGAAGTACAACACCGATCCGATCGTCTCCTCGGACATCGTCACCGATCCGCACTCGTCGATCTTCGACGCGCCACTGACCAAGGTCATCGACGACCAGGTCAAGGTCGTGGCCTGGTACGACAACGAGTGGGGTTACTCCAACCGCTTGGCCGACCTCGTCGGCCTCATCGGGAAGTCCCTCTGACGACGTCGGCAAGTCCCTCTGACACCATCGGCAAGTCCCTCTGACAACGATTGAATAGGACACTCGAACAGTGGCAGTTCAGACCCTGAAGGATCTGCTGGACGCGGGGGTCGAAGGGCGCGGTGTGCTCGTGCGCTCGGACCTCAACGTCCCGCTGGACGGCGCGACGATCACCGACCCCGGTCGGATCCTCGCGTCGGCCCCGACGATCAAGGCGCTCGCCGATGCCGGCGCCAAGGTGGTCGTCACCGCGCACCTCGGCCGCCCCAAGGGCGAGGCCGACCCGAAGTTCTCGCTCGCGCCCGTCGCGGCGAAGCTCGGGGAGGTGCTGGGCCGCAACGTCCAGCTCGCCGGTGATGTCGTGGGGCAGGACGCCCTGGCCCGGTCCGAGGGCCTGACCGACGGCGACATCCTCCTGCTGGAGAACATCCGCTTCGATCCGCGCGAAACCAGCAAGGACGACGCGGACCGCCTGGCGCTGGCCCGCGACCTGGTCGAGCTGGTCGGCGACGACGGTGCGTTCGTGTCCGACGGCTTCGGTGTCGTGCACCGCAAGCAGGCGTCGGTGTACGACGTGGCGACGCTGCTGCCGCATTACGCGGGCACGCTCGTCGCCGCGGAGGTCGAGGTGCTGGCCCGTCTGACGGCCGATCCGGAACGTCCCTACGCGGTCGTGCTCGGCGGTTCGAAGGTCTCCGACAAGCTGGCCGTGATCGAGGCGCTCGCACCGAAGGTCGACACCCTCGTCATCGGTGGCGGCATGTGCTTCACCTTCCTTGCCGCGCAGGGCATCTCGGTGGGCAACTCGCTCCTCGAGGAATCGATGATCGAGACCTGCAAGGACCTGCTCGAGCGGTTCGGCGACGTCATCCACATCCCGCAGGACGTGGTGATCGCCGACAGCTTCTCCGCCGACGCCGAGGCGAAGACGGTGCCCGTCACCGAAATCGAGGACGGGTGGATGGGCCTGGACATCGGCCCCGAGTCGGTGGCCCGGTTCGCGCACCACCTGGCGGGCGCGAAGACCGTGTTTTGGAACGGCCCGATGGGTGTGTTCGAGTTCGCGAAGTTCGCCGACGGCACCAAGGGTGTCGCCGAGGCCATCATCGAGGCCACCGGCAAGGGCGCGTTCAGCGTCGTCGGCGGTGGCGACTCGGCCGCGGCCGTGCGTCTGCTGGGTCTGCCCGAGGACGGCTTCTCGCACATCTCCACGGGCGGCGGGGCCTCCCTCGAGTACCTCGAGGGCAAGGAACTCCCCGGCATCGCGGTTCTGGAGGGCTGATCGGATGGCACGCAAGCCGCTCATCGCCGGCAACTGGAAGATGAACCTCAACCATCTCGAGGCCATCGCCCTGGTGCAGAAGATCGCCTTCACGCTCCCGGAGAAGTACCTCGACAAGGTCGACGTGACGGTGCTCCCGCCGTTCACCGACATCCGTTCGGTGCAGACCCTGATCGAGGGCGACAAGATCAAGTTCACCTACGGTGCGCAGGACCTGTCCGTCCACGACTCCGGCGCCTACACCGGGGAGATCTCCGGCGCGATGCTCGCCAAACTCGGCTGCACGTTCGTCGTCGTCGGCCACTCGGAGCGGCGCACGCTGCACGGGGAGACCGACGAGATCGTGCGGGACAAGGCCAAGGCCGCGCTGCGGCACGGCCTGACGCCGATCGTGTGCATCGGCGAGGGTCTCGACATCCGCGAGGCCGGCAACCACGTCGAGTACAACGTCGAGCAGTTGAAGGGCTCGCTCAAGGGCCTGACCGCAGACGAGATCGCGAAGACCGTGATCGCGTACGAGCCGGTGTGGGCCATCGGCACCGGCAAGGTGGCCTCGGCCGCCGACGCGCAGGAGGTGTGCGCCGCGGTGCGCGCCACGCTCGGCGAGCTGGCCTCGCCTGAGGTGGCCGCGACCGTCCGCGTCCTCTACGGCGGCTCGGTGAACGCCAAGAACGTCGGCGAACTCATCGCGCAGACCGACGTCGACGGCGGCCTGGTCGGCGGTGCGTCGCTCAAGGCCGACGAGTTCGCGCAGCTCTCGGCGATCGCCGCGGGCGGTCCGCTGCTGTAGCGGACGACTGTTCCATTTCGTGGGGCGCAGGATCGGCACCGATCCTGCGCCCCACGGCATTCATCCGACCGGTGGGCGTCGGGGCTCGTCACCGGCACCCGCACGGGGCACAGCGTGATCTGCAGCTGCCACGACAACAGGTCGCGCTGCTGCTCGACGAGGCTGTGGACCACATCGAACACCTCCTACGCGGAATCGCCGACGTCCCGGCCACGACCGCTCGACCGGCCGTCTGCGGAAGCCGTCCCGAATACGTGGCTTCAGGTCGTGGGCTCGAACTCGTACAGCACCGGCCCGTCGCCGGCGCCCTTCGGGATCGGGAAATAGGTGTGATGTGTTGCGGGATCGAGTGCCAACGTATGGGCCCCGTCGGCCAGATGTGCGGCGCCGACCGTCACGGTGTTGTTGTCGCGGCGGTCGAACACGCTGACCACTCCGCTTTCGGCTGCAACGTAGACCCGGTGCGCGCCGGGGTCGTAGACCAGAACGTCAGGGGTGTCTCCGACGGGGTCCTGGCTGGTGACGGTACGGGCGGCCAGGTCGACGGTCGCCATGGCGGCGCCGGTCTCGCAACCGACGAACATCACCTGATCGGCGGCGTCGAGGGCTTCACCGTGCGGACCGTCGCATCCGGGCGTAGGTATGCGGTCGGTGACGGTGAACCCGGCCGGATCGATCACCGCGAGATGGCCGCGGCCCTGCACCGCCACCACCATGCGGTCGATGGCCGGGTCGTAGACGACGTTGCCGACCTCGCCACCGAGGTCCACGGTCGCTCGCACCGCCCCCGAATCCGCGTCCACCACGGTTTCCGTTCCGGCGTGCTCGTCGGTGGTCCACACCGCGTGGCGGACCGGATCGTAGGCCAACCCGTCGGGGTAGTCGCCGGTCGGCGCGGCAAACAGGACCTCGCCGGTGTCCTCGTCGAAGGCGACCAGCTGGTCGCGTCCGGTGACGGTGGCGTACAGCGTCGGATGTCCGGGACAACGAGCACTCCGTGTACGTCCGGAACGTCAGTGATGGTGCGGACGACCCGACGGCCGTGCACGTCGACGTCGATGATCTCTCCGGCACCCATATGGGCGATGAACATCAGTCCGAGTGCGGGATCGAGACTGGTGTAGTCGAACCGTGCCGGGCCACCGGTCAACTCCGTCTGCGCGACCTGCCGCAGCGGTAGATCGCCCGTCTGCGGGGACTCGGACGGCACCGTCGACGAGCATCCGAGTGCCAGGACGGCTATCAGGCCCAGTAGTGTCGCGACGTCTTGGTGCGGCCGCATCTCCACCTCCTGAGCCGATGCAACCGTGGTTGTAACACTACGCGCGGGTACATCAACGGGGAGTCCTCGGTCGTCGAGCCGCCCCAGTCCTGCCGACGGTCGTGCAAACCCGCGGCGGGTATCGTGACTCGACACCCATGACTGCCGTCGGTTCCGTACCTTCCGCCCCGACCCGCCGAACCGTATTGTTCGGCCTGCTCGCCGTGCTGATCGTCGCGGCGTGCCTGCGTCCGCCGATCACCGCGGTCGGCCCACTCCTGGGCTCGATCGGGGCCGACACCGGCCTGGGTAGCACCGGGCTCGGGATCCTCGGAGCGGTCCCGCTGCTGTGCTTCGCGGTGGTGTCCCCATGGATCCACCGGCCCGCGGCCCGGTTCGGATCGCAACTGCTGATCCTGCTCGCACTGGGGGTGCTCGCCGCCGGGATCCTCGTGCGGTCGCTGCCGGGTGCCGTCTGGCTGTGGTCGGGCACCGTGGCGATCGGCGCCGGGATCGCGGTCGCGAACGTGCTGCTGCCGGCAGTGGTCAAACGCGACCACGCGGGCCGGCTCGCGACCGTCACCGGTGTGTACTCGTCGGTCACCACCGGTGCCGCGGGGCTCGGTGCGGGTCTGGCGGTGCCGCTGGCGGACGCGACCGGTGACTGGCGGACCGCGTTGGCGGTGTGGGCGATCCTGCCGTGTGTCGCCGCCGCGGTGTGGTTCCTGCGCGGCCGCGCGCTGCGCGCGGTCGCGGCGACCGCGCCGCCGGCACCGGAATCCGGGCCGGCCCGGTCGATGTGGCGCTCGGGTGTCGCGTGGCAGGTCACCGCGTTCATGGGCCTGCAGTCGACCACCTTCTATCTACTGGTGACCTGGCTGCCGTCGGTGGAGGCGAGTCTCGGTGTCGACGCGGCCACCGCCGGCTGGCATTCGTTCGCGTACCAGGTCGTCGGGATCGTGGCCGGGCTCGGTGCGACCGTGCTGATGGGACGGCGCGCCGACCAGCGCATGCTCGCGATCGTCGGTGGGGCGATCCTCGTGGTCGCGGTGGCCGGGTTGCTGCTCGTCCCGGATCTGGTGCTGCTGTGGGCGATCGTCGCCGGGATCAGTTCGGGTACGACGTTCGTGCTCGCCATGGCGTTGTTCGGGCTGCGCACCCGCACGGTCGCGCAGACGGCGCAGCTGTCCGGGATGGCGCAGTGCGTCGGCTACCTGCTGGCGATGTGTGGTCCGATCGCGGCGGGCGTGCTCTTCGACGTCACCGGGACCTGGACGCCCGTGCTGATCCTGATCGCGGTGTGCGCGGTCGGGCAGAGCCTGGTGGGTGGGTTCGCCGGGCGCGACCGCTACACCCACGCGGCGGCCGGGTAGCGCGGGCCGTCACGAGTCGGCCCAGGCGTCGGGCCGGGACCCGTCGACGTCGGTGACGCGATAGGCGCGCGCGAGATCGGCCGACGTCACCGACCGCTGATTCCAGCGGGCCCGCGCGGGGTCGGCGGCCAGCGCCGCAACGCCACGGCCCACATACCGCGGTGATTCCGAGTTCGCGAAACCCGGTGGTGCCGTGGGCAACCCGTCCGGCCTGCCGGGGTCGAGGGCGTCGCGCCAGTTGTCCTCGGTGACACCGTAGTTGTCGAGCATCATCTCCGAGCGCAGCCAGCCGGGCGTGACCGAGACGGCGGTGCCGCCGTGTGCGGCGAGTTCGTGCCCCTGCGAGAATGCCAGCCGGTTGACCGCGTTCTTCACCAAGTCGTAGAAGACGGAGATGCGGTAGTGGGTGGCGTTGTAGCCCGCCGTCCCGTCGGTGACCTCGACGAGCAGACCGCCGGGCTCGGACACGAGCAACGGCAGCAGGTGATGCGACGTGATCAGGTGGGTGTCGAGGCCGAGTCGCACGATCCGGAGCCCGGCGTCGAGATCGTGCTCCCAGATCGGGGTGTTCCACTGCGCCGGTGCGCCTTTGAGAATCTCCGCGCCCCAGATGTCATTGACGAGAACATCGATGTGCCCGAACTCGGCACGGAGACGCCCCGCGAGCGTGGCCACCCGGTCGGGATCGAGGTGGTCGACCTGGATCGCGACACCGGTTCCACCGAGTGCGGTGACGAGCTCGGCGGTCTCCTCGATGGTCTCCGGCCGGTCGTAGTCGGACGTCTCGCGACCGTGCGTCCTGCTGCTCCGGCCGGTGCAGATCACGGTGGCGCCGGCCTCGCCGAGCCCGGCCGCGATGCCGCGGCCGGCGCCGCGGGTCGCTCCGGCCACCACCGCGATCTTCCCGTGCAGGGGTGCACTCATCGACTCCGATGATGCCCGGTGGCGACGGCAGTGCGGTGGAGATCGGCGGCACTGTCACCTGCGGTGGCCGACCCCCACCGTCGATCACCCTGCTCGGCCGGCCGGGCCGCTGCCCGGCCGGCCTGCGCGTCGGTCAGCCGACGAGCTTGGCGGACAGCGCCGCGACGGTCTGCGGGCTCAAACCCAGCCCGGTGATCAGGTAGTTGTGGACGGTGCCGAAGTCGTGTTCGAGTTGGGTGAATCCGGCCTCGAGGTAACTACGTTCGACGGTGAGGAGCGGCGCGTAGATCGCCGCCACCTCGGGACCCCGGGATTCGGCGAGCGCAGCAAGTGTCGCGCGGATGTGGTCGCCGGAGTATTCGTTCGACAGCAGGTAGTCCGTGTACACGGTCTCGCGGTCCACGCCGGCGAGGGACAACAGTACGGCCGCGGTCCAGCCGGTGCGGTCCTTCCCGGCGGTGCAGTGGAACAGCTGCGGTCCGTCGGTGCGGGCGAACTCGGTGAACATCGCGCCGAGTTCCGCGCGGATCTCGGGATCGGCGACGAATGCGCGGTTGATGTCCTGCATGACCGCGCGCGCGTCCTCCGGTGTCCTCAGGCTCGCCAGGATCGAGGTCGAACTCAGGTTCCCGGACAGCAGCGGGTGCCGGATGTACTGGGCACCGGCCGGGATGCGGTCCGGGGCATCGGCGATCTCGCCGTCGGTGCGCAGGTCGTACACCGCCGCGATGCCGAGGGAGTCGAGCACCGCGGCGTCTTCGTCGTTGCTGGTGAGGGCGTTGGATCGGTAGAAGACGCCGGGCTGTACCCGCAGCCCGAACGCCGCCGGGTAGCCGCCGCCGGATCCGGCGAGATCGCGGAAGTTGTCGACCGACGACAGCCTGGGAGTCTCGACGACGGCCGGTGCACCGATGCCGGACGACCCGGTCGGGAGATCGAAGGGGGCGGCGCCGACCGTGGCGGAGCCGGTGAGCAGCAGTGCGGCGCTGAGGGTGACCGTTGCGGCGAGCCGGGCGCTGCGGCGCCCGGCGGGGAGGACAGTGCGAGACAACACAAACCTTCCTTCGGGGTATGGTTTTTCTTGCGTCTCATTTAGATCACATTCGTCCGAATTCTGCTCTCGTTTTCGAGAATCACGTTTCCGACCGGAAGGTACCGCCGGCACGGACGGCGGGGATCACCGGGTAAGCTGACGGCCGACGTCACCGACCATCGAAGGACACCGAGCGCCGCATGGAACTGTTCCTGGACATCCTGCTGATTGTCACCAGCCTGCTGCTGATCCTGCTGGTGCTGCTGCACCGCGGTAAGGGCGGCGGCCTGTCCAGCCTGTTCGGCGGTGGCGTCCAGTCCAGCCTCTCCGGATCGACGGTCGCGGAGAAGAACCTGGACCGCCTCACCGTCTTCACCGGCATCATCTGGCTGATCTCCATCCTCGGCATCGGGCTGCAGATCAAGTTCAGCTGACCGGCTTCCGGTCGCGCGACCAGCGCCTTCAGTCGATACTGACCGGATGAGCGTCCCGACCGGAACAGCCGCCACCGAGCCGCTGCGCGACGACATCCGCCTGCTCGGCAGCATCCTCGGACAGATCGTGCGCAAGCACGCCGGGGAAGCCGCCTACGAACTCGTCGAGAAGGCCCGGATCGAGAGCTTCCGGGTGCGCCGCTCCGAACTGGACCGCGCCGACCTCGCCGCCATGTTCCGCGAGGTCGCCACCGCCGACACGATTCCGGTCATCCGCGCCTTCAGTCACTTCGCGCTGCTCGCGAACCTCGCCGAGGACCTGCACCGCGAGCGGCGCCGCGCGCTGCACGTCGCCGCGGGCGAACCGCCGCAGGACAGCTCGCTGGCCGCTACCTACGCCAAACTCGACGCCGCCGACCTCGACCCGGATGCGGTCGCTGCGGCGCTCGAGCACGCGCTGGTCTCGCCGGTCATCACCGCGCACCCCACCGAAACCCGCCGACGCACCGTGTTCGTCGTGCAGTCACGGATCACCGATCTCATGCGCCGCCGCGGTCGCGCCGAGGACGCCACCGAGATCGCCGAGATCGACCGGCAACTGTGGCGGCACATCCTGACGCTGTGGCAGACCGCGCTGATCCGCCTGGCGCGCCTGCGGATCCAGGACGAGATCGAAACCGGTCTGCGCTACTACGAGGCCTCGCTGTTCGCGGTGGTGCCCGCCCTCGACGCCGAGGTCCGCCGCGAACTGCGGTCCCGCTGGCCCGGCACCGCCCTGCTCACCGAACCGATCGTGCGGACCGGCTCGTGGATCGGCGGCGACCGCGACGGCAACCCGAACGTCACCGCCGAGGTCGTCCACCGCGCCACCGACCGCGCCGCGACCACGGTCTTCGGCCACTACCGCACCGAACTCGCCGAACTCGAGCAGGAACTGTCGATGTCCGAGCGGCTCGTCCCGATCACCGCCGAACTGAAGGCGCTCGTCGAGGCCGCCGCCGACGACGTGCCCGCACGCGCCGACGAACCCTACCGGCGCGCGATCCACGGCATCCGCGGCCGCCTCGCCGCCACCGCGCAGCGTCTGCTCGACGACCCGCCGAACTTCGGTGTCCCCCTCCTCGAGCCCTACCCGGGCCCGGCCGAACTGCTCGCCGACCTGGACGTCCTCGACGCCTCGCTGCGGGCCGCCGGCGACGACGTCATCGCCGACGACCGCCTCGCCCACCTGCGCAGCGCCGTCGAGGTGTTCGGGTTCCACCTCAGCGCCCTCGATCTGCGGCAGAACTCCGAGGTCCACGGCCGGGTCGTCGCCGAACTGCTCGCCTGGGCCGGCGTCACCGACGACTACGAGGCGCTGCCCGAAGACCGCAAGGTCGAACTGCTCACCCGCGAGCTCGCCACCCGGCGCCCGCTCAGCGCCCCCGGCGCCCGGCTCGGGGAGCTCACCACCGCCGAACTCGGGGTGCTCCGCGCCGCTGCCGAGGCCATCCGGCTGCTCGGCGCCCACGCCGTGCCGCACTACATCATCAGCATGTGCGCGTCGGTCAGCGACCTCCTCGAAGCGGCGGTGCTGCTCAAGGAGGTCGGGCTCGTCGACCACACCGACACCGGCCCGCGCTGCCCGGTCGCGGTGATCCCGCTGTTCGAAACCATCGAAGACCTCCAGCGCGGCGCCGCCATTCTCGGTGCAGCCCTGTCGATCCCGGAGTTCCGCAGCCTCGTCGACTCGGCCGGGTCGGTGCAGGAGGTCATGCTGGGCTACTCGGATTCCAACAAGGACGGCGGCTACCTCGCCGCGAACTGGGCGCTGTACCGCGCCGAACTCGACCTCGTCGAATGCGCCCGCGAGCACGGTATCCGGCTGCGGCTGTTCCACGGCCGTGGCGGCACCGTGGGCCGCGGCGGCGGCCCCAGCTACGACGCGATTCTTGCGCAACCCCCGGGCGCGGTCACCGGGTCACTGCGGCTGACCGAGCAGGGCGAGGTGATCGCCGCGAAGTACGCCGAACCCCGCTCGGCGCGCCGCAACCTCGAAAGCCTCGTCGCCGCGACCCTCGAATCCACGCTGCTCGACGTCGAAGGCCTGGGCGCCGACGCGCCCGCCGCCTACGCGATCCTCGACGACCTGGCCGCCCGGGCCCGCGCGGCCTACGGCGAACTCGTGCACGAGACCCCCGGATTCGTCGAATACTTCCGCACCGCCACGCCCGTCGGCGAAATCGGGCAACTCAACATCGGCAGCCGTCCCACCTCACGCAAACCGACGTCGTCGATCGCGGATCTGCGGGCTATCCCGTGGGTGCTGGCCTGGACCCAGTCCCGCGTCATGCTCCCCGGCTGGTACGGCACCGGCACCGCCTTCGAATCGTGGATCGGCGACGACGACACCCGCCGTGCCACGCTCACCGACCTGTACGAGCGGTGGCCGTTCTTCCGCACCGTGTTGTCCAACATGGCGATGGTGCTCGCCAAATCCGACATGGGGCTGGCCGCCCGCTACGCCGAACTCGTCCCCGACACCGACCTGCGCGACCGCGTCTTCGGCAAGATCGTCGACGAACACGCGCGCACCGTCCGCACCTATCTGGCGATCACCGGACGACCGGACCTGATGGCGGACAACCCGGCGCTGGCGCGGTCGGTGCACAACCGGTTCCCGTACCTCGAACCGCTCAACCACCTGCAGGTGGAGTTACTGCGGCGACTGCGCGCGGGGGAGGACACCGACGAGGTACGGCGCGGCATCCAGCTCACCATGAACGGCCTGGCCACCGCACTGCGTAACAGCGGCTGACGCCGGAGGTAACAGCGGCTGACGCCGGAGGCGACAGTGGCTGACGCCCGAAACGACGGTCGGTGTACCGAAATATCGGTGCACCCACCGTCGTACAGGGCTCCTGTGTTCAGCGGTACGCCTCGCCGAGTTCCGGATAGTCCGCCCAGCGCGGCTCCCGCTGCCCGGCCAGCAGCGCGTCGAGCCGATCGAGGTAGTACTGCCAGCCCGGACCGATCTCGGCCGCCTCCGAACGGGGAACGTGCCGATGCGTGAACTCGAGGGTCGTGACCCGGCCGACCTGACGCAACCGCAGCTCGAGCCTCCACCCGTCCACGTCGACGACGAGCATCCGCGGACCCGCGCACTCGACGATCGTGACATCCGTTGTCGTCGAGTCGTGCTCGTCGGTCATCGTCAAACGCACCCGGCCCGACGACGAATCCCCGGTCCACCGTCCGTACCAGCGGGCGAGCACGTCCGGCTTGGTCAGCGCCGCCCACACCTCGCCGATCGGCAGCGCGAAACTGCGCTGATAGTGCAAGGTTACGAGGATCGAACCGTGCGGACAGTCGTGCTCGGGGCGGACCTCGCCGAGCACGGTGGACGGGGTGCTCATCGGAATGCTCCCTCCGGTCGTCGGATGCCGGACACCGACAATTCTTCCGTGCGAGACATCCACCGGTGCGGTTTCCGGCGCGATCCGTGACCGACGCGAGACCGGCCGCCGCGGATACGGGGGAGGGCGCCGCACCGGACCGGCTCGAGGCGATCTTCGAGCGATTCCACCGGGTCGATCCCGCACGCAGCACCGCCGGCACGGGTCTCGGACCGATCATCGCGCGCGGGCTCGCGACCGTGCACGGTGGCACTCTCACCGGCGACGGGCCGGGGATGCGGGGCTCGCTTCGAGCTGGACCTGCCGTGCCGTGGTCCGGCTGCACGGTACGGGTCGGACCACTACGGTGATATCGAGTCGTATCGGTCGCGCCCGCCCGATCACCGAGATTCCCGACGCCACCCGGCCGTCATCCGCAGTGATCTCCATCGGCGGATGGTGATTCCGATCGGCGGACGGTGATCGCGATCGGCGGACGAGGAGCACAGCAGTGGCGGGAGATCCGGTACCGCATCCGACCGGGCGGGAACGATGGCGGCGATTCGTGGAACCGGCTCTGCTGGTTCTCACCCTGACGTTTCTGACGGGCGGCGTTGTCGCCTGGCTCGCGGGCGCAGCCGCGGTCGCGAACAGGTTCTGGATCACCGGCACGGTGATCGCGATCGTGCCCGCGGTGTGGTGGGTGCTGACGGCATTGCGCCGCGGGAGGGTGGGGGTCGATCTGATCGCCGTGCTGTCGCTGCTCGGCACATTGCTGGTCGACGAGTACCTTGCCGGCGCCCTCATCGCCGTCATGCTGGCCACCGGCCAGAGTCTCGACGCCGCGGCGAACCGCCGCGCGTCCAAGGACCTGCGAAGCCTGCTCGACCGTGCGCCGCGCTCGTCCCGGCGCCGGCGCGGGGAGATCGTCGAGACCGTGGCCATCGACGCCATCGCGGCAGGCGACGTCCTCGTCGTCGGATCGGGTGAAACGGTTCCGGTCGACGGCTGGATCATCGGTCCTGTCGCCGTCCTCGACGAATCGACGCTCACCGGTGAACCGATGAACGTCCGGCGCGGCGCCGGCGAGGCCGTGCGGTCCGGTGTCGTCAACGCCGGCGCCGTCTTCGAAATGGAGGCACGCGCGACCGCCGAGGAGAGCACCTACGCCGGAGTGGTCCGGCTCGCCCGCGATGCTGCTGCGGAATCCGCCCCGGTCGTGCGGCTGGCCGATCGGATCGCAGCGTGGTTCCTCCCGGTCGCACTGATCCTCGCTGCCGTCGCGTGGGTGGCGAGTGGTACTGCGGTGCGGGCGGTCGCTGTCCTCGTGGTGGCGACCCCGTGCCCACTGCTGCTCGCAGCCCCGGTCGCGATCGTGTCCGGGCTCTCTCGGGCTTCTCGCAGGGGAGTGGTGATCCGTAGTGGGGGCGCTCTCGAAAACCTGGGCCAGGCAACCACACTCGTCATGGACAAGACCGGGACTCTGACCACCGGCCGGCCCGCGGAGTCCGACATGGTCACGGCGCCCGGTTACGACGCTCCCGAGGTTCTGCGGTTGGCCGCGTCCGCCGACCAGGTTTCCGCACACGTCCTCGCCGACGCCCTCGTCGAAGATGCGAGAATCCGGGGTCTGACGCTGTCCTATCCCACCGAGGTCGTGGAGGAACCCGGCACGGGGATCGCGGCCACCGTGGACGGTCGCCGCGTGACCGTCGGCACGCTGGTCCTGCCGGCACACGCACCGTCGTGGGCCCGCGCGGTGGTGGCTCGAAGCGTTCTCGACGGCGCGGTCGTCGTGTGGGTGACCGTCGACGGCGAACTGGCCGGCGCGATCCTGCTGACCGACCCCCTGCGCCGGGACGCGCCGCGCACGCTCAGACGCCTACGGTCGGCGGGTCTGAACAGGCTGGTGATGCTGACCGGCGACCGGCGTGCGCCCGCCGCGGAGATCGGCGCGATTCTCGGCCTCGACCACGTCTATGCGGAACAGACGCCGGCGGACAAGGTGTCCCGGGTGCGAGCCGAGTGCGAGTCGGCGGTGACGGTCATGGTGGGCGACGGCGTCAACGACGCTCCTGCCCTGGCCGCCGCAACGGTCGGGGTCGCGATGGGTGCGCGCGGGTCGACGGCAACCTCCGAGGCTGCCGACATCGTCCTGACCACGGACCGGCTCGACCGCATCGCCGACGCGATGGAAATCGCGCGCCGATCCCGCCGCATCGCTCTCCAGAGCGCCGGCATCGGGATGACGTTGTCTGTGGTGGCGATGGGATGTGCGGCAGCCGGCTGGTTGGCTCCGGCAGTGGGCGCGTTGTTGCAGGAAGCCATCGACGTCGCCGTCATCCTCAATGCGCTCCGGGCGCTGCGCGGCGAACATACCCGCGACGCGGTGCTGCCCGAGGACACCGAGAAGATGCTGCAGCGATTCTCGTGTGAGCACGAGGAGATGAGGGACCGGCTCTCGATACTGCGCGTCACCGCGCAGCTCCTGGCGGCCGGAGACCGGCAACGAGCGGTGGAATCGCTGCGGGACGTCGACGACTTCCTCACCGGAACTCTGCTTCCGCACGAGCAGGCCGAGGAGACCGAACTCTATCCGGCGCTGGCCGCGCCACTCGGCAGCGGTGAGGCCACCGCGACGATGAGCCGGATGCACGCCGAGATCGAGCGGCTCGCTCGCCGACTGCACACCCATCGCCGGCAGATCGACTCGCGCGGCGCTGTCGACCCGGACCGGTGCGACGACCTCCTCGCATGTCTGTACGGCCTGCACGCGCTGCTGCGCCTGCACTTCCTTCAGGAGGAGGAGAACTACTTCACCCTCGTCGAAACGGGCGAGCATCGCGATGACCCGCCCTCGCTGTGAGGCACCGCACCGAACCGGCTCGAGGCAATCCTCGAGCCGGGCAGTGCGTTGTTCCACTCAGCGCGTCGGCGCTCTCGGACGGGCCCCGGGAGCGCTCGACGGCATCACTTCGTGGTCTTGATGTCGATCTTCTTGGCGGATTCGGTTCCCTCGGCAAGCCCGATCGAGACGGTGAGAATTCCCTTGTCGTAGGACGCCTCGACGTCCTCGTCGTCGGCGGTGGGCGGCAGGGTCACCGAGCGATGGAACGAACCGTAGGAGAACTCGGACCGGCCCTTCTCGGTCTTCTCCTCGGTGCGTTCCGCGTGGATGTCGAGGCGGCCGCGGTCGACCGTGACGGTGATGTCCTTGTCCGGGTCCACTCCGGGAATCTCGGCTCGGACGATGTAGCGACCGTTGTCGATGTGGTCTTCGACGCGAATGAGGTTGTTGCCGAAGACGGTACCGAAGGAAGGCCATCGGAGCGTGTCGAAGATTTCGGACAGCTCCGGGAAGACCGAACGGGGCTGGCGAGCGGGCACAGACATCGTGTTCCCCCTTCCGTGTGTGTAACTGTCGCACCGTCAATTTTCCCCTCTTGCGGTGCCGGTCGGCACCGATGAGCCGAGGAAGGGACGAAGGGCCCCTATCGCCGAGGGCATGTGACCTGGCTCAATGGAAGGTGAACTGTCGACGGCCGACGCGGCCGACGAAGGAGCAGGCGCATGGACGGCGCACGCATCCCGCGGGTGGACGAACGCATCCTGGACCGCCGGGGTCTCGATCTGCTGATCGACGTACTGCGAGAGCGGGGATATCGGGTCGTCGGCCCCACCGTGAGTGACACCGCGATCGTCCTCGGTGAGCTGAAATCGGGGGCCGACCTGCCGGCCGGATGGGGCGTCGAGACCGCTCCCGGCCGCTACCGGCTGCATCGACGCGACGACGCCGCCGTGTTCGCGCATTCGTCGGGTCCCCAATCCTGGAAGCAGTACCTGCATCCACCGCGACGGCAACTGTGGTCCACCACCCGTGACGGTCCGTGGGAACCGCCCGTCGTCGACGAGACGCCCTGTGCGTTCGTCGGTGTGCGCGGTTGCGATCTCGCGGCGATCGCGGTGCTGCGCCGTGTCCTGTGTCCGGACCCGGACGCCGATACACCGACCGCGCGCCGTTTCCGCAGCCTGTTCGTCGTCGCCGCGCACTGCACCGAACCCGGCGGTGTGTGCTTCTGCGCCTCCATGGGCACCGGGCCGGCGGCCGGGGCGGGATACGACCTGGCGCTGACCGAACTCCTCGACAACCACGGCCACCGATTCCTCGTCGACGTCGGAACCGAATCCGGTGCGGCAGTCCTCGGCGACGTCGAGTCCCGTGTCGCGGAAGCAGACGACGTCGAGGGTGCACGCCGCGCGGTCGCCGATGCGGCCCGGCACATGGGCCGCCACATGCCCGACACGGATCTGCGCGAGCTCCTCCGGCGTGCCCGGGACGCCGACGTCTGGGAAGACGTCGCCGACCGATGCTTGACCTGCGGGAACTGCACGATGGTATGCCCCACCTGCTTCTGCACCACCACCGAGGACACGACCGACCTGACCGGTGAGCACGCGCAGCGCTGGCAGCACTGGTCGTCCTGCTTCGAACTCGACTTCAGCCACCTGCACGGCGGCGATGTCCGCACTTCCGGCGAGAGCCGGTACCGCCAGTGGATGTCGCACAAACTCGGCACGTGGTTCGACCAGTTCGGCAGTTCCGGATGTGTGGGATGCGGACGCTGCATCGACTGGTGCCCGGTCGGCATCGACATCACCGAGGAAGCGGCACGACTGTCACAGCTGCTCCCGGCGTGGGGAGAGGACGACCGGTGAACGCTCCCGAGCCCGTTCTCCCGGCCGCGCTCGCCGGGCTCTCCGAGGAACACCGCACCCGGCTCGCGGACTTCGCAGTCGCCGTCGGGTTCGCCCCCGGCGAGCTCGTCTTCCGGGAGGACGAACCCGCCACCCGGTGCTGGCTGCTGCACACCGGCAGCGTCGTGCTGAGCACGGTGGTACCGGGGCGAGGCACCGTGGTCCTCGAAACCGTGCACGGCGGCGACATCCTCGGCTGTTCCTGGCTCGCTGCCCGTCCCCGCTGGCAGTTCACCGCGCACGCCGCGGCCGTCACCGAGGCCACCGAGCTGGACGTCGTCGCCCTGCAGGCGACGGCCGCCGACGATCCGGCGTTCACCTACGCGGTGACGCGCGCCCTGTCGGAGATGATCGTCGCCCGCCTGCATTCGACGCGGGCCCGGTTGCTCGACCTCTACGCCGGCCGTTCCTCGGAGTGACACCGTGACTCCGGATTCCGCGATTCCCCTCGGCTACCGGGTTGTCGCACGCGCGCGGGAAACACACGACACCGTCACGCTGACGCTGCAGCCCCTCATGGAACCCGCCGAAAGACGTTTTGCACCAGGACAGTTCATGATGCTGTACGCCCACGGCGTCGGGGAGGTGGCGGTGTCGGTCAGCGGTGACCCGACGCCCGACAGTGACACGCTCGTCCACACCATCCGCAGCGTGGGGGCCGTGAGCCGGGCGCTGCACGACGCACCGGTCGGCACGGTGATCGGTGTCCGGGGCCCGTTCGGGAACGGATGGCGGATGCACACCCGCCCCGGCGGTGATCTGGTCGTCGTCGCCGGAGGGGTAGGGCTGGCGCCCCTGCGGCCCGCCGTGCTCGCCGCGCTCGCCGCACGCGACCGGTTCCGGCGGCTCACCCTCGTCGTCGGGGCGCGGACCCCGGCGAACATCCTGTTCCCATCCGACCTGTCCGCCTGGGCGACCCGGGACGACCTCACCGTCGAGCTGACGATCGACCAACCGGTGTCCGGGTGGACGGGTGCGGTCGGATTCGTCACCGAAGCCCTACAGAGAATCGACGTCGACCCCGCCCGCACCACCGCACTGCTGTGCGGGCCCGAACCGATGATGCGGTTCTGCGCCCGCGCCCTGATGTCGCGGGGAGTTCCCGCCGAGGCCATCCAGTTGTCCCTCGAACGGAACATGCAGTGTGGCACCGGGCAGTGCGGCCACTGCCAACTCGGGGAGCTCCTGCTCTGCCGGGACGGGCCCGTCGTCGACTACACCGTCGCCGAACCGCTTCTGCGCGTACCGGAGCTGTAGATGAGTACACCCTCGAAACCGACACCGACCCTCGCGGTGTGGAAGTTCGCCTCCTGCGACGGCTGCCAGCTCACCCTTCTCGACTGCGAGGACGAGCTGCTGCCGCTGGCCGAGGAGGTGTCGATCGCCCATTTCCTCGAGCTGTCCGACGCCGTCGCGGGTGGACCGTACGACCTGTCGCTGGTCGAAGGATCGATCACCACCGCGGCCGACCGCGACCGCATCCGCAGGATCAGGGAACAATCCCGGTCCCTGGTCACCATCGGGGCCTGCGCCACCGCGGGCGGGATCCAGGCGCTGCGCAACTTCGCCGACATCGACGAGTTCCTGTCGGTCGTCTACGCCGACCCCCACTACATCGACACGCTCGCCACCTCGACCCCCGTCTCGGCGCACGTGCCGGTCGACTTCGAACTGCGCGGATGTCCCATCGATCGCCGCCAGCTCCTCGAGGTGATCACCGCCTACCTGTCCGGACGGAAGCCGAACATCCCGAACACCACCGTGTGCACGGAGTGCAAACGACGCGGTCTGACCTGCGTGATGGTCGCCGAGGGCACACCCTGCCTCGGACCGGTGACGCACTCCGGCTGCGGCGCACTGTGTCCGGCCGTCTCCCGGGGATGCTACGGCTGTTTCGGTCCGGCGCCCGATCCCAACCTCGCGTCCATGACGGGGTGGCTGCGGACCTGCGGCATGAGCGAGGCGGACATCTCCCGGATCTTCGCGACGTTCAACGTCGCGGCGTTCGACACCGGCACGGCGGGAGCACGCGATGACCGACTCCCGTAGGGAAATGACCGTCCGGGCGCTCGCCCGCGTCGAAGGCGAAGGCCGGCTCGACGTCACCGTCCGCGACGGCCGCGCCGAGCGGGTGGATCTCGCGATCTACGAGCCGCCGAGATTCTTCGAATCGTTCCTGCGTGGCCGGCACTTCCTGGAGCCGCCCGACATCACCTCCCGGATCTGCGGGATCTGCCCCGTCGCGTATCAGGTGAGCGCCTGCAACGCGCTGGAGGACGCGTGCGGAGTGATCGTCGACGACGACATCACCGACCTTCGCCGGCTCCTGTACTGCGGGGAGTGGATCGCGAGCCACGTGCTGCACATCTACTTCCTTCACGCCCCAGACTTCCTCGGCGTCCCGGATTCGATCGAACTCGCGCGCAGGGATCGTGCCGCGGTCGAACGGGGACTGGCCTTGAAGAAGGCGGGAAACGCCGTCCTCGACGTCGTCGGTGGGCGCCCGATTCACCCCGTCAACGTGCGGGTCGGCGGATTCCACCACGCCCCGACCCGGGCCGAACTCGCCCCGCTCGCAACGCAACTCGACGCCGCCCTCGACGACGCGGTGGCAACGGTCGACTGGGTGTCCTCCTTCGACTGTCCCGACATCGACGTCGACCACGAGTTCCTCGCGTTGCAGCACCCGTCGCGCTACGCCATCGAGGACGGCGACGTCGTCTCCACTTCCGGGTTGCATTGCACAGCAAGCGAATTCCCGAAGCACGTGACCGAACACCAGGTGCCGCACTCGACCGCACTGCACGCTACGCTCGACGGGCGCCGCTACCTCACCGGCCCGCTGGCCCGGTATTCGCTCAACTCCGGGCAACTGACCGGGCAGGCCGCGGCGTCCGCGGCCGCGGCGGGACTCGGCCCCCGATGCCGCAATCCCTACCGCAGCATCGTCGTCCGCGCCGTCGAGGTCGTGTACGCGCTGGAGGAGGCGCTGCGGATCATCGACCGCTACCGACGGCCCGCTCCACCCGCCACCGCTGTCTCGCCGGTGCGTCGCGTCGGGCACGGTGTCAGCGAAGCGCCCCGTGGCCTGCTCTATCACCGCTACGAACTGGACTCCGCCGGCCTCGTCACCGCGGCCGCGATCGTCCCGCCGACCTCCCAGAATCAGGCGGCGATCGAGCACGATCTGCGCCGCGCCGTCGAGGCGAATCTCGCCGCCTCGGACGAGGATCTGACGATGATGTGCGAGCACATCATCCGCAACTACGATCCGTGCATCTCGTGCGCCACGCACTTCCTGACCCTCACGGTGCAGCGCCGATGATGTGCCGATGAGAACCGTGGTGCTCGGGTTGGGAAACGACTACCGCAGGGACGACGGGGTCGGACCCGCGGTCGCGCGCGACGTCGCCGCCCGGGTGGCACCGGACGTCGGGGTGTACGCGGTGGACGGCGAACCGACGCGGATGCTCGACGCGTGGGACGGCGCGGATCTGGCGATTCTGATCGATTCCGCGGTAGGAGATTCCGCTCGTTCGGGAACGGTGACTCCGGGAACCGTGCACCGTTTCGACTCGCAGGACCTGACGCTGTCGCCGGGGGCGGCGACCAGTACCCACGGCTTCGGGTTGATCACCGCCCTCGAGCTGGGGCGTCTGCTCGATCGCATGCCCCGCCGATGGGTGCTGTACACCGTCGACGCCGCCGACGTCGGCTTCGGCTGCGGCCTGTCCCGCACCGCCGCCCGAGCAGCCGACCGGGTGGTCGCGGCGGTGCTGGAGGAAATTACCCGCGTCTAGCGCACCACCAGCATCGGGCAGGTCACGTGGTGCAGCAGCGCGCGGCTCGTCGAGCCCAGCAGCAGGCCCGTGAACCCGCCCCGTCCGCGACTTCCGACCACCAACAGCTGGGCGTGCTCGGACTCGTCACGCAGGGTCCGGACGGGCCGATCCAGGACCACCACCGTCCGGACCGGGACGTCGGGGAACTCCCCGGAGTATCCGGCCAGGCTCTCGGACAGCGTCGCCCGCTCGCGTTCCTCCACCTGGGCCCAGTCGAAGTCGCTGGGGAACGGGGCGTGCACATCGACGTCGGACCACGCGTGGACCGCGACGAGCTCGGCACCGCGCATGGCCGCCTCCTCGAACGCCATCGCGATCGCGGGCTCGCTGTGCTTCGACCCGTCGGCCCCGACGACGACCGGACCGGAAATATCGTTGACGTCGACATGCGGGAGACCCCGTACGACGGCCACCGGTGAACGGGCGTGGGTGACCACCGCGGAGCTGACCGAGCCGAGAATCGCACGTTCGATCAGGCCGCGCCGATTCGCACCGAGGACCACCATCCGGGCGGACTTGGATCGCTCGATCAGCTCGCGGGCCGGTGCATCCTGTGACACGGCCTTCTCGACCTCGACGGTGTGTCCCGCCGTCACCTGCGCGACCAGGCTCTCGGCCTCGGCGAGCCGCCGCTCCGCCTCGAGCTGCTCCTCCTCGTAGAAGGTGTCCGGCATTCCGATGGGGACGACGTAGCCGCCGGACACGATCGCCGTGGTGACAAGGGTGAGGGGAGCCCCCCGTCGTGCTGCTTCCTTCGCGGCCCACGCGACCGCTTGCAGAGACGAGGGTGAGCCGTCCACTCCGACGACTATCGGTTGAGGTGCGGTCACGTTGGCCTCCTGGGGTCGGCCGGCTGGAATCCGTCACTGCCTATCGTCGTTGCGGCAGCGCGCTCTGCCGTAGGGGAGAAGGTCCTCACCTTCGGGCGCCGGCATGCAGCACGCCCGCGTCGGAGCCGAGTTCGTTCGCCGGAACCTTTTGCTGGTCTCGCTCCTCCAAGTAGGTGGCGGGCAACAGGGTTCCGCCGTAACGAGAAGGATAGGACAAACCTCATGGGCACGAAGCTGATTCGCGGCGCGATTCTGGCGACGGCAACGGCCGGCGTGGCCCTGGCGGCGGCCGGTGTGGCTCAGGCGGGCGGTGCCCCCGACGGCTGGGTCCCGGGACCGTCCGTCGAACCGGGCTACATCGCGCCGATCGTCGACCCCGCCTGCATTCCGGTGCAGCCCGGTGTCAGCATTCCCCACCCCGCGGATGTGCCTTGCTTCACGCCCGAGGGATTCAGCGGCGTCATGCCGTCCCGGTAGCGATGCGTCGGCCCGATCCACAAGCCTGGGATCGGCGTTTGGGAACACGGTGCCTGGGCGCGATCCGTGCGTCCGGGTGCCGTCCGGTTGCGCCGGCGCAACCGGACGGTTGGGGTCGCTGCACGCCGCGTGGTCGGGAAGACTTGCCACTTCGTTATCGGACGGCATGGTTATCGGACGGCATGGGCCCGCCGGGAAACCCTGTGGATGGTCGATCGTCCGGCCTCGGTGCTGTGTTGCATCGGCAGACCGTGTACCGGCTGTCCTGTCGCAGCAGGCAACGTGCGGACCTGTGTCGACGTGGCTTGCACGATCGTGCGGGACGTGAGCGCGGACTCGACCAATGCGCGGGCACGCACGAGCAAGCGGCATGCGCCCCGACCGGGGCGCCTATCAACAGAGCGAACCCACCGGGGGAACGAATGTCGAGTCGGACGACGCTCTTCGGTTCGGAAAGTCCGTTTTCTCGACGCGGTTTCGGCGCCGTGGGGCCAGTGGTACTCGCATCCGGCCAAGCCGCGTGTCGGCAGGCGAGGCGCACAGCGGGGCCGCGGCGGGGGGCTCGGCTTCGGCAGCGCAGCATTCGGGCGACAACCATGTTGCGGCAAGCGGATACGACAGCTTTCCGCTCGTTACGTCGCCACGGTCGGCATTGCTGATGTCGATTTCCGGTCTCGCCGCGCGCCCAAATCTACGCAAATTGCCCCACCCCTTGTTTTCGACGTCGACATCGAGTTAGAGTCCTCCTTGTGGCGCCGATCACGATGATGCGGCTGCTGTGACTTGAAGGATGACTCCGATGAACGATGCATCTTCCGATCTGTCCGTCGAACTCGTGCAACATGTGGCGACCGTTCGCATCCACCGAGCCCCGAACAACTTCTTCGACACCGATCTGATCGGCGCGTTGGCGGACACGTTCGAGGAACTGTCGCAGGACGCGCAATGCCGGGCGATCGTATTGTGCAGTGAGGGAAAGCATTTCTGCGCCGGCGCGAACTTCCAGGGCGGAAACCGCAAACCTCGATACGACGCCGACCGCGTGCATACCTATGACCAGGCGCAACGCCTGTTCGAGCAGCCGCTGCCGGTTGTGGCTGCCATCCAGGGCGCCGCCATCGGCGGCGGACTCGGGTTGGCTCTTGCCGCCGACTTTCGGATCGGCTCGAGTCGCGCACGTTTCTCCGCCAACTTCGCCGCCATCGGGTTCCATCACGGCTTCGGGCTCACCGAGACGCTCCCCGCGGTGACCGGGCAGCAACGTGCCCTCGAGATGCTGATGACCGGCCGGAACGTCGGCGCCGAGGAGGCGATGAACATCGGACTTCTCGATCGACTTGTGCCTGAATCGGAAATCGGCAGCGCTGCAATCGAATTCGCCACGGAGATCGCTTCCGCTGCACCACTGGCCGTCCGGGCGATCCGCGCCACGATGCGCGGCGACCTCGCGGACCGCGTCAAAGCTGCGATGGCCCGCGAGAAGGTCGAGCAACAGATCCTTTCCGAAACCCAGGACTGGACCGAAGGTGTCAAGGCGGCGGCGGAACGGCGTCGTCCGAACTTCGTCGGCTGCTGACCGTATTCCCGTCGACTCACGTAGGAGCTGCAATGACCCACACCCTTCCCCATGCCGACCTCGATCCGCAGCGCGCAGACGATCGTGATTCCGTGCCGATGTTGCTGCGCCCGAGAGGGATAGCAATTGTGGGTGCCTCGCGACGCGAGGGGAGTGTGGCGTTCCGAACGTTGAGGAACCTGGTGGATTCGACGTTCGAGGGCGCGTTGTATCCCGTCAACCCCAAAGAGGAGGAGTTGCTGGGGCTGCGCTGCTACGGCTCGGTTCGGGAGATCGCCGACCCGGTCGATGTCGCTCTGATCATGGTGCGTGCTGCGCAGGTCGAATCCGTGATCGAGGATTGCGGCAGCATCGGAGTCAGGGTAGTTGTGGTGTTCTCCTCCGGATTCGCCGAGTTGGGGGAACAGGGACGACAAATGCAGGACCGTATCGGCGCCACTGCCCGCCGACTCGGCATCCGCGTGCTGGGTCCGAACTGCCAGGGTTATGCCTTCACCCCGACGGATCTGACGGCGACTTTCTCGACCCCGGCCTCAGATCTCGGAGTCCCGTCGGGTATCGCCTACGTCGGTCAGAGTGGCGCCCTGGGTGGTGCCTTGGTCTACGAGTGCCGCGGGCGGGGGATCGGGCTGTCTGCATGGGTATCGACCGGTAACCAGTCCGACCTCTCGGTCACCGATGTCGCCTTGACCTTGCTTGCCGAACCCGAAATTTCCGTGCTCGGCATCTATCTCGAGGAAATGCCCGACGGGCACGCCTGGGAAGCGGTCCTCGATGCTGCATCTGCATACGGCAAGCGAGTTGTTGTGCTGCGCTCCGGTCGCACCGACGCCGGAAAACAGGCAGCAGCGTCCCATACCGGGGCGATGATCGGATCCGACGCCGCATTCGTCCTGCTCTCCCGCAATCGCGGTGCCATCATGGTCGACGACCTCGACGAGATGGTCGACGTGTTCGCCGCCCTTCTCGATTCCCGGGCTACCCGTGGCGAGCGTGTCGGCATCGTCACGACCTCCGGTGGTGCCGGCAGCATCCTGGTCGATCACCTCCACGAACAGGGGCTTCACACGGCGGAACTCCGTCCCGAGACCACGGCAGCGTTGGGCGAGATCGTTCCGGAATTCGGTTCGGTGGCCAATCCCGTGGACGTCACCGCACAACTGTTCACCGCCGACAATCCCGCGTTCGTCTCCGTCTGCCGCATGGTTGCCGACGACCCCGGAGTCGATCATCTCGTGGTTCTGCTGACGGGGCTGAACAAGATCCGCGCAACCCGAGTGGCACGCGAGCTGGCAACAGTCGCCGACACCACCGACACGACGATCAGCTTCGTGTACATGGCCGCACCGGACGGCCGTGCCGACGTCGACGACATCCTTCACCGCAGCGGCGTAGGGGTCTTCAACTCGATGCGCGACATGGCCGTCGCTCACGGCAAGGTGCGCCGCAGCGCGACGCCCGCCCCCGCCGCCCACGAAGCGCGCCCGCGCGTCGAGGCAGCGGTCCGATCGATGGCCGGAGTGACCGGTTCCGTCACCGAATGGGCCGGCCGTCGATTTCTCGCGGCTGCAGGCATCGAAGTCCCGGACGCGGTTCTGATCGACGAGAATTCCGTGGCAACCACCACGACCGTGTCGGACTCGCTCGGTTGGGGCCCGTTCGCCCTGAAGATCCAGTCTCCCGATGTCGTCCACAAGACCGAGATCGGAGGCGTCCGGATCGGTGTGCACCTGGCCGATGTGCCCGCGACGGTCGAACAGATCCGCAGCACGGTCACCGCGGCCGAGCCCACCGCCGAGATCGACGGGGTCATGATTCAACAGATGGCCGAGCCCGGCCTCGAACTGATCATCGGGATCGACGGTCCCCGCGACGGATACCCCCCGGTGCTCACCGTCGGATTCGGCGGATCCCGAGCCGAGATCTATGCCGACATCGCATCGGACCTGTGCCCTGTCACCCCTGCAGGAGCCCTGCAGTTGTTGCGGAGCCTGACCGCTTGGCCGCTGCTCGAAGGCTACCGTGGAAGCGCCCCAGCGGACATCGACGCCGTCGTCGATGCCCTCGTCACGTTGTCCCATGTAGCAATCGCCCTCGACGAACGACTGGTCGATCTCGAGATCAACCCCTTCATCGTTCGTGAACATGGCGCTGCCGCAGTCGATCTCGTTCTACGCCTGCGGTGAGCCATCCGCCCTCAAGTTCCCTGTGAAGGACTTTTCATGAGATTTCCTCCCACCACCCTCACCGGTGACGAACTCACGTTGCGCTACCAAGTGCGCGAGTTCCTTGCCGAGAATCTTCCGCCCGGCACCCCCGCCCTCGGAATGGGGACTGTCGACCACGAGTTCAGCCGGGCCTTGGCCGCTCGCGGCTGGGTCGGTATGTCCATCCCCGTCGAGTACGGCGGTTCGGGTCGCACTGCTGTCGACCGCTTCGTCGTCAGCGAGGAGTTGCTGGCGGCCGGCGCCCCGATCTCCGCTCATTGGACCGCCGATCGGCAGACGGCACCCACCCTGCTCAAGTTCGGCTCGGAGGAGTTGCGTCGTGAGTTCCTGCCCGCAATCGCCAAAGCCGAATGCGGATTCGCCATCGGAATGAGCGAACCCGGTGCAGGCTCCGATCTCGCCTCGGTTCGCACCACGGCCGTCAAGGTCGACGGCGGATGGACCGTCAACGGCACCAAAGTATGGACCTCCGGCGCGCACTGGGCCGACTACTCCATCGTGTTGTGCCGTACCAGTCCTCCAGAAACAACCCGCCACCAGGGACTGAGCCAGCTGATCGTCAACCTGCGAGCCGACGGGGTCACCGTCAATCCGATCATCACCCTCGACGGCCGCCACCACTTCAACGAGGTCATCCTCGACGACGTGTTCGTCCCGGACCGGCACGTCGTCGGCACCATCGGAGAAGGATGGAAACAGGTCAGTAACGAACTGGCCTACGAGCGCTCCGGGCCGGATCGATGGATGACCCCGTTCGTCCTGCTCCGCGAATTCGTCGATCGCCTCGACGCCGACTCACCGGCCGACATACTCGCAGCAGTCGGCGATCTGACCGCTCGCTACCGCACTTTGCGGAACATGTCCTTGTCGGTAGCCCGGATGATCGACCAGGGGAAAGCGCCGGCCGCGGAAGCCGCGCTGGTCAAGGACCTGGCCACGACGTTCGAGCAGGACGTCATCGACCGCATCCGCGAACTGTCCGATCTCGAGCTCGATCCCGACTCCGAGGACACCTTCGAAGAACTACTCGCCCGCGCCGTCCAGCGCTCACCCATTCTCACCATCCGCGGAGGAACCAGCGAAATCCTTCGCTCGGTCGCTGCGAAGGAGCTCATGCGATGACGACCACCGTCGACCCGATGCTGACCGACACGGTGGTTCGCGCCACCGCCGCCGAATGCGACACCGAGACCGTGCGAGCGTGGGAACGCACCGGCACCGAACTTCCCACGATCTGGAAGACCTTCCTCGAGTTGGGTCTGCTCGGTCTGGCCGTACCCGAAGACCAAGGCGGCTCCGGCGGAGACCTCGCCGACGCACTGGAAGTACTCCGGCTGTGCGCAGCCGGATCGGTGCCCGTGCCCTACGCCGAACATGTCGTTCTCGCTGGGCAATGGCTCGGTGCCGCAGGGAGATACAGCGACGTGCAGCACGAACACGTCGTCACCGTCGTCCCGGATCCACACACGATGACCCTCACCGATACCCCGACCGGCACCGTTCTCGAAGGCACCGTGCGACGGGTACCGTGGGCGCGCGACGCCGACCAGGTGTTGATTCCGTGCCGCCGCGACGACGAGCACGTCCTGGTGCTGGTCGACAGCGCGGCACTCGACATCACCGGGCGCCGCAACCTCGCTGCCGAACCACGCGATACCGTCACGGCGTCGGCGCTGGCGGTCACCGATTCGATGGTCGTCGGTCCTGTCGATCCGGTCGCCTGGACCCTTGCCGGTGCCCTGGTTCGCTCGGTCGCGCTGGCCGGTGCCACACAACGCGCCCTGGACCTGAGCATCGACTACGTGAAGGTCCGCGAGCAATTCGGCCGTCCGCTCGGCAAGTTCCAGGCCGTCGGCCACATGCTCGCTCGCACCGCCGAGGACACGGCCGCTGCCCGTCTGGCCACCGAATCGGCGATCAACAGCGTGGCTGGGCTCCTCGCCGAGCACTCCTGGGAGCAGGCGCTTCGCGCCGCTGAAACGGACACCGCCACCGCGAAGATCCTCACCTCCCAGGCGGCGACCTCCGTCGCCCGGATGGCACACCAGATGCACGGGGCGATGGGCACCACCGTCGAATACGACCTGCAACTGTCGACCCGCCGAATGTGGTCATGGCGGGAGGAATTCGGCAGCCACACCTTCTGGTCCCGACGCCTCGGCCGCATCGCAGCCACGGCCGGTGCCGCTCGACTGTGGGACTTGATCTCCCGCTGACATCACCTGCTGCGCCGCCTCCTCGAAGGACGTTCCATGGCCCGCATCTCGGCACCTCGGATACTCCACGTACCGCTCGGCGCCCACGGAATCAACCTCGAATACCCTGTCATCCGACATATCAACAATCTCGAATCGGTTCCGGCCTACGAAGGCGCTTCCGAAGTGCACCAACTGGTTCTCGGTCGGGCACTGACCGGAGAATCTGCATCCGCTGAGCACTCGGCCAGGCGGAGGCTCAATCGGAACCGGTCGCAGCGGAGAGGTGACTGAAGTGGCAACAGAAGGACCGGGAACGTCGGCCGCGCGCCGCGAACAGTACGGCAAGGGTGAAAACGCCAAGGGAAAGCGCACGCGTGCCCTGTTGATGAAACATGCCCGCACCGTGTTCGAACGGGACGGATACATCGACGCCAGAGTCGCCGACATTGCAAAGGAGGCCGGCGTCTCCCACGGCACCTTCTATACCTACTTCGAATCGAAGCAGGAAATCCTGCGGGCAATCATCGCGGAGATCTCCGACGAGTACGCCGCCGCGACCAGATCGGACGCGGACACTCTCACCGAGGAGACCGATCCGGTACGTCGCGAATGGCTCCGAATCGATACAGCCAACCGCCGGTTTCTCGAGGTGTACCGCCGCAATCGCGGGATGATGAAGATCTACGAACTCGTCTCCGCCATGGATCCGTACCTGGAAGAGCAGCGTCTGATCGGCCGGCGCCGCAGCACCGCCCGCATCGAACGCAGCATTTCGAGACTGCAGCAGTTGGGCATGGTGGATCCGACACTCGATGCACACACGGCCGCTGCAGCCCTGTCTGCGATGGTAGGAAACTTCGCGTATTTCTGGCTGGCGCTCGGCGAGGAATTCGATGAGCAAGTCGCCTACAACACTTTGACCCAACTATGGGCAAACTCCCTCGGTGTGCGAAAGGTTCTCGCCGAACACGAATAAGTCGGCGCGCGAATCTGCCAAATTCTGCGGGACAGCCCATCGGAAATTCCTTCGGGACCACCCGGAAAGGATCAACGATGAAAGTCTCATTGTCGAAGCTGAACCTCACCTACGGAGACTTCACCGCCGTCAAGAGCTTGGATCTCACCATCGATGATGGTGAGTCCGTGGTACTGCTGGGACAATCCGGCTGCGGAAAGACCAGCACCATGCGGTGCATCGCCGGTTTGGAACAACCCACCGGAGGGTCCATCGCCATCGGCGAGACCACGGTGTTCGATTACAACTCGAACACCAACGTGCCGTCGTTCAAACGAAACGTCGGCATGGTGTTCCAGTCGTACGCGGTCTGGCCGCACAAAACAGTGCTGGAGAACGTCAGCTTCCCGTTGCAGCTGAAGAAGGTCCCGAAGAAGGACATCCGGCGCCGCGCTCTGGCCACTTTGGAGATGGTGGGCCTGGCCCATCTCGCCGACCGCGGCGCCAGCCAGCTCAGCGGTGGGCAGATGCAGCGAGTCGCGCTGGCACGGTCGATGGCAATGGAACCGAGTGTGCTCCTGCTCGACGAACCACTGTCGAACCTGGACGCACGACTGCGCGACGACCTGCGCGTCGAACTTCGCCGGATCCAACTCGAGCGGGGGCTGACCAGTATGTACGTCACCCACGACCAGCAGGAAGCGCTCGCTCTGGCCGATCGGATCGCGATCATGCAGTCCGGATACATCACGCAGCTCGCCGCCCCTGCCGAGCTGTACCGCCGACCCAACAGCGCCTCGATCGCACGTTTCCTCGGCGTCGCCAATGTCTTCTCGGTCGGAGCGATACACGGCAACGGGCACTACGAGCTCTCCGGGTACCCCATGAGTGTCGTTGCCGAGGACCAGCGCGTTCACGGCGAGGCGAGTGTTTGCTTCCGGCCCGAGGACGTCCTGGTCGAGTCCGCCCCGGCTCTCCCGGAGGCCGGCGCACCCAACAGTTGGAGCGGCACGGTGACCGTCGCGGTCTTCCAGGGAGCGACCGTCCGGTACCAGATCGAACTCGATGGTGGAGCGCGGATCGAAGCCACCTGCACCGAAACGCCCGGCTCCGCAAGAGCCGCAGGCGAGCCCGTGACCGTGCGGGTGCGTCCCGAACGCGTACTCGTCCTGCCCGACGACACCGTCCCCACCGAGACTCTCGAGGTTGCAGCATGAGTATCGACACCGTGGCACCGCCGGCACCACCGTCACCATCGAGTAGCTCCTCGACGACGCCGATGCCGAACAAGCGCGCACGCACACGAAGCAGCTGGCGCCCGAGCCTGCCGCTGCTCCTCGTTCTCGGCTTCCTGATCCTGATACCGGCAGGCTTCGTGCTTCTCGGCGCATTCAGCGTCAACATTCCTCGCCCAGGTAGCATCTCGCTCGATTTCACCCTCGGCAACTTCGCTGTCCTCGCCGACCCGGCGATCCGCGGAGCCGCGTCGAATTCACTGCTCATCGCGGTCTTGTCAGCGGTACTCGCCGTCCTCATCGGTGGAAGTGTGGCGTTCCTGACGGCCCGCACCGACATTCCGATGCGGCCGCTGGTCTACCTCATCGGTCTGACCCCGATGTTCCTACCGTCCTACGTCGGAGCACTGGCCTGGTCGATTCTCGGCAGTCCCGGAGCCGGGTTGCTCAACATCGCCTCGCGAGACATCGGCCTCGGCATCGAAATGAACGTCTACAGTATTCCCGGCATCGTGCTGATCATGGCGATGTTCTACGCGCCGTACGCCTTTCTGCTGATCCATGCGTCGATGTCGATGATGAATCCCGATTTCGAGGACGCCGCCGTCGTCCATGGCAGCTCGACATGGCGGATGATCCGCCAGGTGACCATACCGCTGGCCCTGCCGGCAATCCTGGGCTCGACGTTGCTCATCTTCGTCCTCGTCTTCGAGAACTTCCCGGTCGCTCAGGTACTGGCCAGCCCCGGCGGAATCGACACCGTCCCCACGTTCATCTACCGCATGATGAACAGCTACCCGTCCCGGGGCAACGAAGCGGCCGCCCTGGCCGTGCTCATGGTCGCGGTGGTGCTCTTCGCGACGTGGCTCCAGCGTCGAGCCCTGTCGAAGCGCTCCTACACCACGGTGTCCGGTAAAGGCGTCAAGGCCCGTCGGATTCGTCTCGGTGCCATGCGGTGGCCGGCCTTCGTCCTCGCCCTCGGATACCTGATGCTCGCCGTGATCCTGCCCCTGATCGCACTCGCGGTGATCGCGGTGCGCCGCGCCCAGTACACCGGATCGCTTTCCGAACTGTTCGCCCCCGGCGCGCTCGGTCTCGAATCGTTCCACGCGGTGCTCGGTTCCGCCTCGTTCTGGAAGATCGCCGGCAACAGCATCGTCGTCGCACTCGCCGCCGCCGCGGTCGGGACGGTGATCGCGTTCCTGGTCGGCTACGTCGTCTACCGCACCTCTGCTCGCGGCCGGGGCCTGATCGAGTCGGTCGCCATGCTGCCTCTGGCGGTGCCGGCCATCGTGTTGGGTATGGGTCTTCTGTGGACGTGGCTGATGATGCCGGTCAAGCTCTACGGCACTCTGTGGGTATTGGTCATCGCCTTCATCGCCGTGCAGATGCCGCAAGGCGTGCGAAGCATCGCGGCCGCGATCCAGTCCACGGATCGCGATCTCGAAGACGCCGCAGTGCTGCTCGGGGCGCGCCGCCACCGTGCCATCTCCTTCGTCACCGTTCCGTTGATGCGCGTCGCGATCTCGTCCAGTTTCCTGATGCTGCTGATGTTGAGCATGCGCGAGCTGACCGTTCCGCTGTTCCTCTACACCAACGACACCAAGATCTTGTCGATTGCCATCTTCGACCAGTTCGAAAACGGTGGCGCACTTCAGCAGGCAGCAGCGTTGAGCCTGGTCTACTGCGTGATCGTGTTCATCTTGTCCTACCTGCCACGCCGGTTCGGCAAGAGCATCGCCGAGTGAGCCGATACGGCTCCGACACCATCGAGGTTCACACATGAAGCGCATCGCTCTGGCAGCGTTGGCCACCGCTACGGCCTTGACATTGACCGCCTGCGGTACAGCCCCGCAGTCCACCGTCGAGGAATTGCTTCCGCTGCCGTCGATCAGCACCGACAACGGTCTGGTGATCGACGGGGAAGAAATCGCCGACGCCGAACTCTACGCCGCCGCCCGCGAACACTCCGTCAGCCTGGCCAGCGGAATGAGTTACGAAGCCGAACAACTGACCGTCGAGCGGTTCACCCAGGAGACAGGTATCGAGGTCGAATTCACCCGGATGCCCTCGAACAAACTCCTCGAACGGGTGCTCAGCGAGGCAGGAGCAGGCCGTCTCTCGGTCGACGTCATCCGCACCACAGACATGAAGGCGGCCACCACGCTCGCCGACAACGACGTCCTCGTTGCGTACACCACCCCGAATCAGGAGCAGCTGAACGCCGACGGCGTCGTGTTCGACGAGGGGAAGTTCGTCTCGAGCTTCTATTCGCTGTACTCGTTCGCGTTCAACAACCGCGTGCTTACCGGTGACCAGGTACCCGCGAACTGGGAAGACCTGCTCGACGAATCCCTACGCGAACGCATCGGTCTCGTCCAGGTCGGCGCCGGCAGCTACAACCTGGCGCTGATGGACTTTCTGATCCGCACCTTCGGCGAAGACTATCTCGCGCAGATGGGAGAGCTGTCTCCCCGCGTCTACGACAGCGCCTCGGTGCAGATCGAAGCGCTCACACGCGGCGAGATCGCGGTGGCGACACTCGGGCTGAACAACGGAGTCGCGCTGGCCCGCTCGGGAGCACCGGTGACGATGGTCCTCCCCGCCGCAGGAGCCTCGGGAGCCTACACCCCCCTCGGGCTGACCACTCGTGGGCAGGACAACCCCGCCGCACAAGTCTTCATGAACTGGCAGATGTCGAAATCCGGCCAACGTTTCGCTGCCGCTCAGGGATTCGTCCCCTCCCGTTCGGATCTGGGAGAACTCGCCAGCAACGGCTACGTGCTCCCCGGACCCGACGATCCGACTTTCCAGGTGTTCACTCCAGAAGATCAAGCCGCACGTCAGAAAGATGTCGTCGCCGTATGGAAAGACGCCTTCAACTACAACAGCTGACCTACCTTCCGAAGGAACCATATGACAGAGGTGTTCTTGATCGACGGTGTCCGCACACCGATCGGCAAATACGGTGGTGCCCTGGCGCACCGGCGCCCGGACGATCTCGCCGCCCAGGTATTGGGTAACGTCCTCGAACGCGCTCGAGTGCCCACCGAGTGCGTGGACGAAGTGATCTTCGGTGCCACCAACCAGGCCGGAGAAGACAATCGCAACGTCGCACGGATGGCGCTCCTGCTCGCAGGACTTCCGCACAGCATCCCGGGGTACACGGTAAATCGACTCTGCGCCAGCGGGTTGACAGCGATTATCACTGCGGCCCAGTCGATTCGCTGCGGTGACGCCGACGTCGTCGTTGCCGGCGGCACCGAATCGATGACTCGCGCACCCTGGGTCTCGGCCAAACCGACCAAGGCCTGGGCCGGGCCCGGCCCGACCTTCGACACCGCCATCGGCTGGCGCTTCACCAATCCGGCCTTCCTCGACCACGACGCCGCCACTGACGAACCGATCACCCTGAGCATGGGAGAAACCGCCGAAGAGGTCGCTGCTCTGCACAACATCACCCGCACTCGTAGCGACACCTTCGCCCTGCGCAGCCATGCCCGAGCTGTCGACGCCATCGACAACGGCCGCTTCGACGACGAAATCGTCCCCGTCCCGCACGGGGACAAGTCGGTGACTCAGGATGAGAATCCACGGCGCGCTCTGGACCTGGATACCCTGGCCGGATTGCGGACCGTGTTCCGCACCGACGGCATCGTCACCGCCGGGTCGTCATCGGCGCTGGCGGACGGAGCCGCGGCCGTCGTTCTGGCCAGCGCGGAGGCGGTCACCCGCCACGGGCTGGTCCCCAAGGCTCGCATCGTTGCCAACGCTGCCGCCGGGGTCGCCCCCCATCTGATGGGGCTGGGGCCGGTACCTGCCACACACAAGGCACTCGCCCGCGCCGGCTGGAGCACAAACGATCTGGACGCGGTCGAACTCAACGAAGCTTTCGCCGCCCAAGCCCTGGCCGTCCTCGACGAACTCGACCTCGATCCCGAAATTGTCAACCGCAACGGTGGTGCCATCGCTCTGGGGCATCCGCTCGGC
This sequence comes from Rhodococcus sp. HM1, assembly GCF_023218075.1. Taxonomy (GTDB): domain Bacteria; phylum Actinomycetota; class Actinomycetes; order Mycobacteriales; family Mycobacteriaceae; genus Rhodococcus. The sequence goes on from NZ_JALPTB010000012.1 coordinate 47,731, forward strand.
AGTTCCGGCGCCCGGATCGTGGTGACACTGCTGGCCCGAATGAAACAGGAACGTGCGCGCCGCGCCATGGCCTCCTTGTGCGTGGGGGTAGGTCAAGGAGTCAGCCTGCTCATCGAAGCCGCGTAGGCGCACGTCGCTGACATATCAGCTGCCGAATGCCGAGAACAGGGCCTACAGGTGCGCTTTGCCACGTCCTGCCTGATTCTCGGCGCCTCGAGTCTGCTTACAGCCGCACCGATGCTGGTCGGCCCGAACCAGGGTCCAGCCGGCCGGCTGCGCTCGCGCTCCGACGCCCTCGTCTTCGACGAACTTGTCGAAACGCCACAACGAGTCGATCTCAGTTGAGGTCATCGAACCCGCGATCGACTCTCGCCATGGAACAGATCTCAGCAGAAGAGGAAGATATGAACACTATCCCGAAGACCGTCGGTGTCCTCGGCGGCGGCAGGATGGGCGCCGGAATCGCCCAGGTGTTCGCCGCCGCCGGTGCTCAACTGGTGGTCACCGAACCCGCCGATCCCACCGGGGTCCTCGACCGCGTCGCCCGAGGGCTCGAGCACTCGGACAAACGAGGACTGCTCGACGACACGCCTCAGAACATTCTCCGGCGCATCGAGGTCGTCGGTACACCGTCGGAACTGCCGACCGAGACCGAACTCGTGATCGAGGCAGTACCCGAGGTACCCGAGATCAAGGTTGCGGTGCTGGCCGAAGCGGAGAACCGGATCGCCGATACGGCCGTTCTCGCCAGCAACACAAGCTCTTTGAGCATCGGGGAGCTGGCATCGGTACTACGACGACCGGAGCGGTTCCTGGGTACCCACTTCTTCAACCCGGTACCGGCCTCGGCTCTCCTGGAGATCGTCCGGACCGACAGCACCGATGACAAGGTGGTCACTGCTGCAACCGAGTGGGCAACCGAACTCGGAAAGACGCCGATCGTCGTGAACGACTCACCCGGATTCGCGACCAGCCGGCTCGGCGTGATGCTGGGGCTCGAGGCTATCCGTATGGTCGAGGAAGGTGTCACCGACGTCGAATCCATCGACAGGGCAATGGAACTCGGATATCGACACCCCGTGGGTCCACTGCGCTCCACGGACCTGGTGGGTCTGGACATCCGACTCGCAGTCGCCGAATATCTGCACGACAAACTCGGCGAGCGATTCGCGCCGCCGTCCCTGTTGCGCACCATGGTCGCCCGCGGCGATCTGGGAAAGAAGACCGGGCAGGGCTTCTACGCCTGGTAACCCTCCGCGTACAGGAACGAGTCCGGAATGAAGCACTGGTATACCCACGTCCTGATTCTGACGGCCTTCACTCAGGCGACCTACTCCGGTGCCCGAGTCCTCGTCTCCTACCGAGTCCTCGAACTCGGAGGCAGCGTCGCTCTGATCGGCATACTGACCGCAGTGTTCTCCTTGGCGCCACTCCTGCTGGCCGTGCCGACCGGACGGGCTGTGGACCGGCGGCACGCACTGGCCGTGCTGCGATCCGGTGTCGTTCTCACGGTCGTCGCTCCGGCGCTCATAGCCATCGGTCCCGGCCTCACTGCCACGACCGCGGGATTCGTTCTTCTCGGATTCGCGCAGATGCTGACCACCGTCGCCGGTCAGGGCATCGTCTCGGCGATGTCCTCACCGCGACGCAGGGACCGTCGTTTCGGGGGTTGGAGTCTGGCAGTGTCCCTGGGGCAGCTCGTCGGAATTCCCCTCGCTGGAGTACTGGCAGCAACAGGAGTCGGAGGCGGGACAACGGGAACAACGGTCGCCCTCGGTGCCATGGCGGCCGTAGCACTCGTTGCGGTCCCGTTCGGGTGGTTGATTTCCCGCCAGGACCGCCGCGCCGATTCCAGCCTATTGGAGTACCAAAAACGTTCGCTGCCCTCGCTTTTGGGCGAAAGGGGTATGAAACCGGCGATCTACAGCAGTCTGATGGTGTTGGTAGCACTCGATCTGCTGGCAGCTTACCTGCCGGTCCTGGGGGAACAGTTGGGGTTGAGCGTGCTGGCAGTGACAGTTCTGCTGACTGTCCGCACCCTCGCAGCCATTGTCTCCCGTCTCTTGCTGCCGACAATGCTGCGATATATCGATCGAAAATCGCTGTTGATCAGCGCTCCGATCCTCTCTGCTGCCCCGATGGCACTGGTCGCCGTGGTGTCCGATCAGGTTGTCATCGGTGTGCTGCTGGCGGTCGCGGGATTCTTCTGGGGAGTCGGTCAACCACTCACCATGACCTGGGTTGTGGAGATCGCGGGGCGATCCGATCAAGCCGCGGCCTTGTCGCTGCGTTTGACTGCCAATCGGCTCGGACAGGTTGTCATCCCTGCGGGCGCAGGCGTTGCGTCGGGGATTACGGGTATCGGTGCGGTATTCATCGTCACCGGGATCCTCCTTGCCTGCGCCGGAGGTACTACTTGGCGCAGTCTCAGAGCATCCACCGAGAGGAAGGAGACGAGCCCCGTGCTCGCGGCGCGGTGAGGTGAGTTCTTGCATCCGATCGAACGGGTTCTACGCAACGGCCGGTGAGAGCGTGCTGAATCGGTCGTTCCGGTCAGGACAATGCGGATTGCGTCGGTTGACCGGATCGGTCGGCACTTCCACGCTGAGCGGTGCCCTGCCGTCGGACACGGGGGCGCCACCGTCATCTGTCGACCACAACGGTACGGGGGATTCGGGTTGTGCGAACGGAGTGGAACCGACCGAGTGAGCGCCGCGTCGAAAGAGGTAAGGACGAGCACTGTCGTCCCCGACGGGGGAGGAACACCGACCATGGAACCACGCTCGACGCACTGCGTACGCACACGATCGCGAATGGGCTTGCTGCGCACGGCATCCCGGCCGCGAAGCGCGATCAGGCTGGGATGCGGCACGCCGGCCGGGGACGGAACGCCGGGCTCGGACACCCGCCCGGACGACACCCGCAGCGACGGACGGGAACGATGACCGCCCGCGTGCTCAGGCGTCCGGCAGACCCGCCGCCGCCTCGGTGTCGACGAACCACACCGTCTGCTCGAGACCGCGCGCCCCGGCCGCCGGGATATCGACCGGATCGGCGCCGGCCACCGCAGCCGCGACCGCGTCGGCCTTCGCCGCGCCGGTCACCAGGAACCACACCTGCCGCGAGCGGCGAACCGCGGGCAACGTCAACGTGACCCGCGCCGGCGGCGGCTTCGGGGAATCGTCGACGCCGACGACGAACTTCTCGGACTCGCGCACCGCGGCGGTGTCCGGGAACAGCGAATTGATGTGGCCTTCCCCGCCCATCCCGAGCAGATGCACATCGAACGTGGGCACCGTGCCGTCGGGGGAGTGCGCGGCCAGCACCCGCGCGTACGCCTCGGCGGAAGTCGCTGGGGACGCGCCGCCCGGTTCCCCGAGCGCCGGCATCACGTGGATGCGCGCGGGATCGATCGGCACCCGATCGAGCAGCGCCGCCCGCGCCTGCACCTCGTTGCGGTCCGGGTCGCCCGGGGGCAGGAACCGCTCGTCGCCGAAGTACACGTCGATCGCGGACCAGTCGATGCCGCCCTGCTCCCGGCACACCTGCTCGAGCACCGCGATGCCGGTGCCGCCGCCGGTCAGCACCACCGACGCGCTCACCCGCTCACGCTGCGCGGTGACCACCGCGTCGACGAACGCGGACGCCGCCGCGCCGACCAGTGCCTCGCTCGAGGCGAAACGTTCGACGCGGACCGGTGCATCAGACATATTCCACCTTCGAGATGCCGTTGAGTGCAGAGTGGTAGACCTCGTCGGGGTCGAGCCGTCGCAGTTCCTCGGCGAGGCACTCCCACGAGTCCCGACGCGCCAGGGTGATCAGCGAATCCGGTTTCCCGGTGCGCTTGAGCGTGGCGACGCGCCCGTCCTGCGGACGCACCAGCTCGATCGTCTGCGACCGGGTGCGCAGCTCCACCTGCAGCTTGCCGATCGCACGCTGCACCGGCCCGTCGATCCGGCTGGCGAGCCAGCCCGCGAGCAGATCCAGCGCAGGCTCGTTCGCCAGCCCCGACACACGCGCCGACTCGATCGGCTCGTGCGGGGCCTGGTCGAGCGCCGACACCAGCAGCGCCCGCCAGTAGGTGATGCGGCCCCACGCCAGGTCGGTGTCGCCGGGGGTGTATCCGGCGCGCCGGGAAGCGATCGAGGCCATCGGATCGGCGTCGTTGGTGGCATCGGTCAACCGGCGCACCGCCAGGCGACCCACCGGGTCCTTCGCGGGAACCTCCGGCGGCGACGTCGGCCACCACACGACGATCGGGGTGTCCGGCAGCAGGAACGGCACGATCACCGACTCCTGATGGTCCGCGAGGGGTCCGTGCAACGCGAGGATCAGCACCTCGGACGCGCCGGCATCGCCACCGAGACGGATCTCGGCGTCCATGCGCGGGACGTCGCCGTCGTTGACCCGGCCGACGACGATGACGCGACACGGATGTTCGCGGGCCGCGGCGGTCGCGGCGGCGATCGCCGGTTCGAGACCGCGACCGCCGTCGGTGCACACCACGAGCGTGAGCACGCGGCCCTGCGTGACGACCCCACCGTTGCGGCGCAGCTCCACGAGCTTCTTGCCGATGTCGATCGCGGTCGCGTTGCGCAGCTGAACCCTCACGGTCGCCTCCATTCGCGGCCGGAGCGGCGCAGCATCTCGTCCGCCGACGGCGGGCCCCAGGTCCCGGCCTCGTACGGTTCCGGGACACCGTGGGCGGCCCAGTGCTCGAGCACCGGATCGAGGATCTTCCAGGACAACTCGACCTCTTCGTCGACCGGGAACAGCGACGGTTCGCCGAGCAGCACGTCGAGGATCAGCCGCTCGTACGCCTCCGGCGACGACTCGGTGAACGCCTGGCCGTAGCTGAAGTCCATGTTCACGTCCCGGACCTCCATCGAGGACCCGGGCACCTTCGACCCGAACCGGAGCGTGACGCCCTCGTCCGGCTGCACCCGGATCACCAGCGCGTTCTGGCCCAGCTCGGTGGTCATGGTGTCGTCGAACGGCAGGTGCGGCGCCCGCTTGAACACGATCGCGATCTCGGTGACGCGACGCCCCAGCCGCTTGCCGGTGCGCAGATAGAACGGCACGCCCGCCCAACGGCGGGTGTTGATCTCACAGGTGATCGCCGCGAACGTCTCCGTCGTCGAGTCCGGCGCGAAACCCTGCTCCTCGTGCAACCCGACGACCTCGCCGCCGTTCTGCCAGCCCGCGACGTACTGTCCGCGCGCGGTGGTCTCGTCGAGCGGTTCGGCGAGCCGCGTCGCCGAGAGCACCTTGATCTTCTCGGCCCGCAGTTCGGCCGGATCGAAGCTGATCGGTTCCTCCATCGCGATGAACGCGAGCAGCTGCAGCAGATGGTTCTGGATGACGTCGCGCGCGGCGCCGATGCCGTCGTAGTATCCGGCGCGGCCCCCGAGCCCGATGTCCTCGGCCATGGTGATCTGCACGTGGTCGACGTAGTGGGCGTTCCACAGCGGATCGAACAGCTGGTTCGCGAATCGCATCGCCAGGATGTTCTGCACCGTTTCCTTGCCGAGGTAGTGGTCGATGCGGAACACCGAATCCTCGGGAAACACCTCGCCGACAACGGCATTGAGCGCGCGGGCGCTGGCCAGGTCGTGCCCGAACGGCTTCTCGATCACGACGCGGCTCCAGCGCCCGTCCTCCGAGCCGGCCAGACCCGAACGCGACAGCTGCGAGCACACCACCGGGAACGAATCCGGCGGAATCGACAGGTAGAACGCGTGATTGCCGCCCGTGCCCCGGATCTTGTCGAGCTCGGCGAGGGTCGTCGCGAGCTGGGCGAACGCGTCCTCGTCGTCGAAGCTGCCCTGGACGAAGCGGATCCCCTCGGCGAGTCGCTGCCACACCTCCTCCCGGAAGGGGGTGCGCGAGTTCGCCCTGACCGCGTCGTGCACGATCCGGCCGAAATCCTCGTCCACCCAGTCCCTTCGGGCGAAGCCGATCAAAGCGAACCCGGGCGGCAGCAGGCCACGATTGGCGAGGTCGTAGACCGCCGGCATCAGCTTCCGGCGGGCCAGGTCGCCGGTGACCCCGAAGATCACCAGCGCACACGGGCCCGCGATGCGGGGAAGCCGCCGATCCCTCTCGTCACGAAGCGGATTGACCCACTCCGCCGCCGCGGGTTCGCTCACCGTCAGCCCTCCGCGCCGGCGGTGTGCGCCGCAAGCTGCTCGGCCGTGGCCGCGATCAGTTCGTTCCAGGACACCTCGAACTTCTCGACGCCCTCGTCCTCGAGCTTGCGGAACACGTCGTTCAGATCGATCCCGGCCTTCTTCAGCGCGGAGAACACGTGCTCGGCGGCGGTGTCGGTGCCCGTGACGGTGTCGCCGGTGATCTCACCGTGGTCGGCGACCGCCTCGAGGGTCTTCTCCGGCATGGTGTTGACGGTGTGCGGCGCCACCAGCTCGGTCACGTACAGCGTGTCCGGGTATGCGGGGTTCTTCACACCGGTCGACGCCCACAGCGCGCGCTGCGGCCGGGCCCCGGCGGCGGCGAGCTGCTCGAAACGCGCACCGGATTCGAAGGCCTTCCGGTAGGCCGCGTACGCCAGGCGAGCGTTGGCGACCCCGGCCTTGCCGCGCAGGGCCAGTGCCTCGTCCGTGCCGATCTCCTCGAGCCGCGCATCGATCTCGGTGTCCACGCGGGAGACGAAGAACGACGCCACCGAGTGGATCTTCGACAGGTCGTGCCCGGCGGCCTTCGCCGCGGTCAGACCGTCGAGGTAGGACTCGATGACCCGCTCGTACCGGTCCACCGAGAAGATCAGCGTCACGTTCACGCTGATGCCCTCGCCGATCACCCGGGCGATCGCGGGCAGGCCGGCGACCGTCGCAGGAATCTTGATGAACAGGTTCGGGCGGTCGACGATCTTCCACAGCTCGATCGCCTGCTTGACGGTGGCGTCCGTCTCGTGGGCGAGTCGCGGATCGACCTCGATCGAGACCCGGCCGTCGACACCGTCGGTCGCCTCGTACACCGGTGCCAGCACGTCGCACGCGGCGCGCACGTCGTCGGTCGTGACGGTGCGGATCGTGGTGTCGACGTCCGAGCCGGCGGCAGCCAGTTCGGTGATCTGCGCGTCGTAGGCGTGGCCCTTCGACAGCGCCGCCTGGAAGATCGACGGGTTGGTGGTGACCCCGACGACCGAACGGGTCGCGACGAGCTCGGCCAGGTTGCCGGACTCGATGCGCTCGCGGGACAGGTCGTCGAGCCACACGGACACGCCTGCGGCCGACAGTGCTGCCAGATTCGCGTTCTGCGTGGTGGTTTCCTGCGTCATGACGATCTATCCCTTCAGTCGCGTCAGCGAGCGGCGTGCAGCGTCGGCGACGGCCTCGGCGGTGATGCCGAACTCGCGGTACAGGGTCTTGTAGTCGGCGGAAGCGCCGTAGTGCTCGAGCGACACGGCCTCGCCGGCGTCGCCGATCAGGCGGTACCACGGCAGCGCCAGCCCCGCCTCGACGGACACGCGGGCCTTCACCGACGGCGGCAGCACCTCGTCGCGGTACGCCTGCTCCTGCTCGAGGAACCAGTCGAGAACCGGCACCGACACGACGCGGGTCGGGACGCCCTCGGCCTCGAGGACCTCACGCGCGGCGACGGCGAGCTGCACCTCGGAACCGGTGGCGAGCAAAAGCACCTCGGGGGTGCCGGTCGACGCCTCGGCGAGCACGTAGGCGCCGCGGGCCACACCCTCGGCGGCCTTCTCGCGGGTGCCCTCGAGCACCGGCACGTCCTGACGGGTCAGGGCGAGCGCGGTCGGGCCCGTCTTGTTCTCCAGCGCGGCCTTCCACGCGAACGACGTCTCGTTGCCGTCCGCGGGGCGGATCACCGCGAGGTTCGGGATCGCGCGCAGCGCGGTGAGGTGCTCGACCGGTTGGTGGGTCGGGCCGTCCTCGCCGAGACCGATCGAATCGTGCGTCCACACATAGATCGACGGGGTCTGCATGAGCGCGGCCAGGCGCACCGCGGGACGCATGTAGTCGGAGAACACGAGGAACGTGCCGCCGTACGGGCGGGTCGGCCCGTGCAGCGCGATGCCGTTGAGGATCGAGCCCATGGCGTGCTCGCGGACACCGAAGTGCAGGGTGCGGCCGTACGGGGTGGCCGTCCAGTCCTTGGTCGAGATCGACTCGGGACCGAACGACTCCGAACCGGGGATAGTGGTGTTGTTCGAACCCGCCAGGTCCGCGGACCCGCCCCACAGCTCCGGCAGGATCGGGCCGAGCGCGGCGAGCGCGTTGCCGGACGCCTTCCGGGTCGCCGGGCCCTTCTCGGCCGGCTCGTAGGTCGGCAGGGCGTCGGTCCAGCCTGCCGGGAACTCGCCGGCCTGCAGGCGGTCGAACAGTTCCTTGCGCTGCGGCTCCCGCTCGGCCCACGCGTCGAACGCGGCCTGCCAGTCGGCGCGGGCCTTCGCCCCGCGGTCGACGACGCGGCGGGTGTGCTCGATCACAGCGGGGTCCACGTCGAAGTTCTTCTCGGGATCGAACCCGAGGAACTTCTTGACCGCGGCGACCTCGTCCGCGCCGAGCGCCGCGCCGTGCACGTCGCCGGTGTTCATCTTCGTCGGGGCCGGGTAGCCGATGACGGTGCGCAGCAGGATCAGCGACGGCTTGTCGGTGACGGCCTTCGCCGCCTCGACCGCCTCGAGGATCGCGGTGACGTTCTCGCCGCCCTCGACGGTCTGCACGTGCCAGCCGTACGCCTCGTAGCGCTTGGCGGTGTCCTCGCTCAGCGCGATCGCGGTGTCGTGCTCGATGGAGATCTTGTTGTCGTCGTAGAAGACGATCAGGTTGCCCAGTTCCTGCACGCCGGCGATCGACGACGCCTCGGAGGTGACGCCCTCCTCGATGTCACCGTCGGACGCGACGACGTAGATGTGGTGGTCGAACGGGCTGGTGCCCTCCGCCGCCTCCGGGTCGAACAGGCCGCGCTCCCGCCGAGCGGCCATCGCCATGCCCACCGCGGAGGCCAGACCCTGGCCGAGCGGGCCGGTGGTCATCTCGACACCCGCGGTGTGCCCGAACTCGGGGTGGCCGGGGGTCAGCGAACCCCACGTGCGCAGCGCCTCGAGGTCGGCCAGCTCCAAGCCGTAGCCGGACAGGTAGAGCTGGATGTAGAGGGTCAGGCTCGAGTGGCCGCAGGACAGGACGAACCGGTCGCGGCCGACCCACTGCGGGTCGGTGGGGTCGTGGCGCAGCACCCGCTGGTACAGCGTGTACGCCAGCGGCGCCAGGCTCATCGCGGTGCCCGGATGCCCGTTGCCGACCTTCTGCACGGCGTCCGCAGCAAGCACACGGGCGGTGTCGACGGCCTTGGTGTCCAGATCGGTCCAGTCGGCGGGGTGAACCGCCGCGGTGAGGGTGCGGATCTCGTCGGTGATCGACACGAGCTTCAAGTCTCCTGACATGGGTGTACGGGATGCCTGCGACCGCGAATGCGTCGCGCGCCCTCCCAGCCTAATGGCCGCGGCGGCCCCGTGCGGCCTACGGGTCGATTCGGCCGAGGCCTGTCCGCGGTCTACCATCGACCGTAGTAGTGCGCGTCCGTGATCGGGCGGCGGTCGGCGGGCGAGCGAAGGTGTGTATTCGCGTGGTGCAAGGAGACAGTGTGCGGGCAGGGCGACGGCCGGGAGGACACGGCTTCGGTGCCCCGGAAGCCCCCAGCGCCCCGCGGCCGGACACCCCGTGGGGCCGGATCTCGGGCACCGTGCTCGCCTACATCGCGCTGACCAAGCCGCGCGTCATCGAGTTGCTGCTGGTCGCGACCATCCCGGCGATGCTGCTCGCCGACCGCGGCAACGTCGATCTCGTTCTCATCCTCAGCACCCTGTTCGGCGGCTGGATGGGCGCGGCGAGCGCGAACTCGCTCAACTGCGTCGTCGACGCCGACATCGACAAGGTGATGAAGCGCACCGCGCGGCGTCCGCTGGCGCGGCAGGCCGTGCCCACGCGCAACGCGTTCGTGTTCGGCATGGTGCTCGGCATCGCGTCGTTCGCGTGGCTGTGGTGGCGCGCGAATCTGCTCGCCGGGGCGCTCGTCGTCGCGACCATCGCGTTCTATGTGCTCGTCTACACGATGGTGCTCAAGCGTCGTACCTGGCAGAACGTGGTGTGGGGCGGCGCTGCCGGCTGCATGCCGGTGATGGTGGGCTGGGCCGCGGTGACCGGGTCGCTGAGCTGGGAGCCGATCGTGCTGTTCCTGGTGATCTTCTTCTGGACTCCGCCGCACACCTGGGCGCTGGCGATGCGCTACAAGGAGGACTACAAGGCGGCCGGCGTGCCGATGCTCCCCGTGATCGCCACCGAGCAGCACGTCACCAAGCAGATCCTGATCTACACGTGGGCGACGGTGCTGGCCACGCTGGTGCTCGTCCCGGCGGCAGGCGTCGTGTACGCGGCGGTCGCGGTGCTCGCCGGTGCCTGGTTCGTGTTCATCGCCCACCAGCTGTACAACAGCGTGCGCGGGGGCGCGTCCGTCAAGCCGCTCAAGCTGTTCCTGCAGTCGAACAACTACCTCGCGGTGGTGTGCCTGGGCCTGGCCGTCGACTCCGTGCTGGACCTGCCCACCATCGCCTCGTACCTCTGATCTGCTGAACCGACAGCAACGGCGCCGCTCTTCCCGACGGAAGGGCGGCGTTCGTTGCGCGGTGTGCCGTTGTGGCGGCCAGGGCCGCCAATAAGGCACACGGGCGCCTACGGCGCCAGCACGATCGAACCGGTGGTTTTGCGGCCCTCGAGGTCGCGGTGGGCCTGCGCCGCCTCCGCGAGCGGATAGCGCGCCCCGACGCGGATCTTCAGATCACCGGCGGCGATGGCCGCGAAGACGTCACCGGAGCGCCACAGCAGCTCCTGGCGGTCCCGCGTGTAATGCACCAGGGTGGGGCGGGTCAGGAACAGCGATCCGGCGGGGTTGAGCCGCTGCGGATCGAACGGGGGCACCGGGCCGCTCGCGGCACCGAACAGCGCGAGCGTGCCGCGGATCCGCAGCGACGCCAGCGACGCCTCGAAGGTGTCCTTGCCGACCCCGTCGTACACGGCGGCGACGCCCTCGCCGCCGGTCAGTTCCCGCACCCGCTCGGGAAGGTCGTCGCCGTAGCGGAGCACCTCCGCGGCGCCGGCCTCCCGCGACAGCGCCTCCTTCTCGTCCGAGGACACGGTGGTGATGACCCGTACCCCCTTCGCGGTCGCGAGCTGGGTCAGGATCAGGCCGACCCCGCCGGCGCCCGCGTGCATGAGCACCGTCTCCCCGGGCTGCGCCGGATACGTCGACTCGAGCAGGTAGTGCGCGGTCATGCCCTGCAGCAGCGCGGAAGCGGCCTGGTCCGCGGGTACCTCGTCCGGGACCGGCACCGCGACCGCTTCCGGCACGACGACCAGTTCCGCGTAGGAGCCGGGGGCCGCGGCCCAGCACACCCGGTCGCCGACCGCGAACTCGCTGGTTCCGGGCCCGACGGCTTCGACGCGGCCGGTGCCCTCGGACCCGGGTACGTAGGGCAGATCCGTCGCGTACAGGCCGGTGCGGAAGTAGGTGTCGATGTAGTTGACGCCGATGGCGTCCGTGCGGACCAGCAGCTCACCCGGCCCCGGAACGGGATCGGGGAGCTCGGCGGGAACGAGGACGTCGGGACCACCGAACCGTGTCACTTCGATTGCGCGCATGGGCCCACAGTATTCTGCAGGCATGAGCGCTGAAACTCAGGTCGCGGCCGCACCCGCACCCGCCGACGTCGTCTCCTCTCTCCGTTCCTTCGTCGCCGCGCACGGTGATACCGCCAAGGCGGTCCTGCAGCCGATCGGGGAAGCCGGGGTGCGCGTGACCGTCGTCGCCGCCGACGGCACCCTGGGCGATCGTGTCGTCGCCGACCTGGCGACCGCGCACGCGGTCGTCGAGGCGCTGCCGAATGTCACGGTCTCGGACTGGGATCGCGAGGTCACCAGCATCGCCACCCCGCAGCAGGGCCACTGGAAGAAGATGGCCGGCTGGGTCGCGAACCAGACCCGCTTCCCGAAGGCGCGCAACGAGCGCTGACGCCGCCGACACGCGAAACGCCGCGGGCCCACCTCCGTTCCAGGAGGTGGGCCCGCAGCGTCGGATCGTAGTCAGGCGGTGGTGACGGCCTCCGGGCGCGGGGCGGCGACGCGGACGCGGCCGGCGCACCATACCGCGGCGGTCGCGGCCGTGCACAGACCGGCACCGGCCACGTGCAGCACCACGAGCACCGCGGGCACATCCGTCCAGAACTGGACGAGGCCGATGAGCGACTGGGCCAGGACCAGGCCGATCAGCACCTTCAGCCGCAGCTTCACCGCGGCCGGGGCGGCGACGGCGTACAGCGCGAACGCCAGGCCCACCAGGAGCGCCAGGTAGCCGACGAGCAGTTCGGCGTGCAGGTGCACGAGCGTGGTGATGTCGACGTCGAGCCGCGGCACCGGGCGTTCGACACCCTTGTCGCCGGCGTGCGGGCCGGCGCCGGTGACCATCGTTCCGGCGATCAGGACGCCGGCCAGCACGGCCGCGGACAGCGCGGTCAGCCACCGCAGCGGCTGGGGGAGCACCTGCTCGACGACCCCGTCGTCGGGTTCGCCGACCTTGACGAACAGCACGACCGCGAGCCACACCATCAGCATCGAGGCGAGCATGTGGATCGCGACGGTCCACCACGCCAGCCCGGCGAGCACCGTGATGCCGCCGATCACGGCCTGCAGCACGGTGCCGGCGGGCATCAGCCACGCCCAGGCGACGACCTCGCGGCGGCGACGGGCGCGGGTCACGGCGAGCACGATCGCGGCGGAGACGGCGACGACGACGAACGTCAGCAGGCGGTTTCCGAACTCGACGATCTGGTGGATGGTGTGCACGTTGCTGGACACGCCGACCGGCACCAGGGAGCCGGGGAAGCACTGCGGCCAGGTGGGGCATCCGAGGCCCGACGCGGTGACCCGCACGACCGAGCCGGTGACGGCGATGCCGCCCTGCACGACGATGGTGAGGAAGGCGATGATCCGCTGGATCCGCAGCGACGGAAGCGGAAGTCGGTCGACGAGGTTCAGGTAGCCGCGATACAGCACGTTCACGATGGTACGGGTCCGTCCACTACGCGCTGTAGTTGGGCTGGTGGGGTCCGGCCGTCACGTGAATCGGAAGAAGCGCCGGGCCAGCACCGCGCCGACGACGGCCCAGACGGCGAGGATCGTCATCGCGAGCCAGTCCATGCCGCCGAGCACGGCCTCCTCGAGGCCGAGGGCCAGCGCTCCGGACGGGGTCACCCGCGCCAGGTGCACGAGGGCGTCGGGCAGGCCGCCCCCGGCGAGCACGACGCTGCCGATGCCGAGCAGCACGAACCAGATGATGTTCGCCAGGGCGAGCACGATCTCGGCGCGCAGGGTGCCGCCGAGCAGCAGCCCGAGCGTCGCGAACATCACCGTGCCGAGCGCGATGACGACGGCGCCGAGCAGCAGTCCCAGCGGGCTCGGACGCCATCCGAGGGCCACTCCGATAGCACCGAGCAGAATAGATTGCATCGCCACTACGATCGCCACCGCGGCGCTCTTACCTGCGATGATGCCCCACTTCGGGAGGGCGGTCGCGCCGATCCTTTTCAGTGCACCGTATCTGCGGTCGAATCCGACCGCGATTGCCTGACCGGTGAACGCGGTCGACATCACCGCGACCATCATCACCGCCGGCAGGACCCGTTCCACGCGGGGATCGCCGAGATCACCGATCGGCAGCAGGGTCAGGCCGATGAGCAGGGTGATCGGGATGAACATCGTCAGCAGCAACTGCTCGCCGTTGCGCAGCAGCAGCTTGAGCTCCATGCGCGTCTGCGCAGCGAGCATCGCCGCCGGCGTGTTCGGTCGCGGGGCGGGCGCGAAGGTCCCGGCCTCGAACCGGTTGCCCGCCAGTCGATCGTGATGCGTCACGCTCACCCTCTCAACTCCCGTCCGGTCAGGTCGAGGAAGACGTCCTCGAGGCTGCGCTGGTACACGCGGATCTCGCTCACCAGCGCCCCCTGGTCGGCGCACCACGACGCGGCCGCGGTGACCACCGCGGGATCGATCGCGCCCTCGACCAGGTAGCGGCCCGGTTGCGGCTCCCGCACGCGGAACCCGTCGGGCAGCACCGTCCGCAGCGGCGCGAGATCGAGCCCCGCGGAGGCGGACAGCCACAGCTGCTGCTCGGACCCGGTCCGGGCCACCTCCTCGGGCGTTCCGGCGGCGACGACCCGCCCGTGGTCGATGATCACGACCTCGTCGGCCAGTTCCTCGGCCTCGTCCATCAGATGCGTCGTCAGCAGCACCGAGACGCCGTCGCGGCGCAAGGCGTCGATCAGTTCCCACACCAGCAGCCGGGCCTGGGCGTCTAGACCCGCGGTCGGCTCGTCGAGAAACACCAGTTCCGGGCGTCCGACCAGCGCGCACGCCAGCGCCAGCCGCTGCTGCTGACCGCCGGAGAGCCGGCGGTAGGGGGTGCGGCGGGCCTCGTCGAGCCCGAGGCAGTTCAACAGCCACGCCGGGTCGATCGGATTCGCCGAGTACGAGGCGACTAGGTCGAGCATCTCGCCGGCCTTGGAACCGGGGTAGGCGCCGCCGCCCTGCAGCATGACCCCGATCCGGGGTCGCAGTGCCTCCGAATCGACGATCGGATCCAGGCCGAGCACGCGCACGGTGCCGGCGTCGGGGGTCACGAAACCCTCGCACATCTCCACGGTGGTGGTCTTGCCGGCGCCGTTGGGGCCGAGCAGGGCGAGCACCTGGGCGCGCTCGACGGTGAGGTCGAGCTCGTTCACGGCGGTTGTGTCGCCGAATTTCTTGACGACGCCGTTCAGGCGCACCGCAGGCGCCGTACCGGCAGGGGATCTCGAGGTCACGGGTTTCCAGCGTAGGCGTCGGGGGATTCGGCGGGGCGCGGTGGTGTGCGGTCCTCCTCGCGCCACGGCAACCGGTTCCGGGTGAACACGATGAGCAGCCCGACGACGACGACCGTCGCGATCGCGGCCTGCACGATGATGAACGGCTGGTACTCGCCGCCGTTGGGCATCAGAATCACGCTGACCAGCGACGAGAAGGCCACCGTGGGGATCCGGAAGATCGGCCGGGTGGCCCACGCGGCGAGCGGGATCACCGCCCACAGCAGGTACCAGGGCTGCACGACGGGGAACAGCAGAACGATCGCGCCGAGCGAGACCCCGAGCCCGCCGACGGGGTGGATCCGCCCGACGAGCACCGCCAGTAGCATCCGGATTGTGACGAATGCCGCAATCATGGCGGCGATCGGCCGGGTGATCGACAGGATCGCGGTGGTGTGATCGCCCAATCCGAGCAGCACCCCCGCCAGGCCGGTCCCGACCCCGAGCAGCGTGGGGATCGACATCCAGCTGCGCACCTCGGTCGCGGTGCCCAACGTGTTCGTCCAGCCGAGCCCGAGTCCGCTGCCCCAGCTCACCACGGTGATCACCGTCAGCGACACCGCCCCCAGCAGGGCCGCCGCCGCCAGCACCGCCCGCGCGGTGGCGCCCCAGCGTCGTGCCAGCGCCATGCCCACGAATCCGAGCGCGAGCAGCGACGGGACCTTGATCATCGACGACAGTGCGATCAGCGCGGCACCGGCGAGGAGCCACGCGAGGTAGCGGCCCCGCAACGGCGTCCCCGGACCGCCGGCGTGGATGCCGCGCAACGCCAGTTCGAGCCCGGCGAGCATCAGCCCGAGCATGAGCGCCTCGTTGTGGATGCCGGCGACCAGGTGGAACAGCAGCAACGGATTGGCGGCGCCGAGCCACAGCGCGGTCACCGACGCGACACCGCAGCGCCGGGCCAGCCGCGGCAGCGCCCACACGATCAGGGCGACACCGCCGAGCGCGAGCAGCCGGTGCAGGAAGATGCCGAACACGATGTTCTCGCCGGTCAGGAACGTGATGCGTTCCCCGATCCACAGGAACGCCGGCCCGTAGGGCGCGGAGGTCTCGCGCCAGATGTTCGGCACGGTCCGGGTGAGCACGTGGTCGACGCCGAGCGCGCCGGCCGGCCCGATCGCATACGGATCCAGCCCGCGCGCGGCGATCTCACTCTGCGCCAGATAGGAGTAGACGTCCTTGCTGAACATCGGCGGCGCGACGGTCAGCGGCAGAATCCACAGCAGGAGGGTGCGGTCGAGCTGCGATCGGGACAGCCGGCGGGGCTGGCCGTCGGGATCGCGCCGGCCGACGGCGAAGCGGCCGAGCAGCAGCCAGGCCAGCACGACCAGGACGGTGCCGGTCATCGCCAGGGTCAGGGCCGCGCTCGGCATCCGCGCCGGCAACCCCAGCAGCCGCACGCCCTGAACCGGGTTCTGCAGCACCGGCTGGGCGCCCGCGCCGAGGGCGCCGACGCACATCAGGACCGCGCCGGTCGCACCGAACAACCGGATCCGGTGCAACTGGGTGGTCTCGGTGGCGTCGAGGCCGCGGCCTTCGCGTTCGTCGCCGTGCAGCACGGTCACCACGTCGGTGTGGTGACCGCGACCGTCGAGCCCGAGCGCGCGCTTGCCCAGCGTCACGGCCCGGATGCCGACGGTTTCGAAGGCACGGGCGGTCTCGGAGCGGCCCGTTTTCGGGGCCGGGCCGGCCGTGCTGGGTTCGTCGATGGTCGGCGGCACCCGAGCAGCCTATCGGGCCGGTCACGGGCCTATTCCCGGTCCGGCCCGGGGTGTGGGGAAGGGCACCCTTGGTGGACCGGGTTTCCGAATTCCGTCACACTGGTGTTGTGAAATCAGCGACCGAACACCCCGTCGACGAGAAATGCGCAGGTCACGTGCCTGACGCAGGCCTCGCCGCGTCGCGTTCGGGCCGCGATTCGTCGCCGCAGCACGCACAGCACGAGGGCCAGACCCGCGCGGCGGTCGTGCAGCTGCTGCTCGAGGAGGGCCCGATCACGGCCCCGGAGATCGGCAAGCGACTCGGACTCAGCGCCGCCGGTGTCCGCCGGCACCTCGACGCGCTCATCGACAGCGGTGAAGCCCAGGCAGCGGCCCCGCCGCGGCGGCAGGACCGCGGTCGCGGGCGTCCGGCCCGCCGGTTCCAGCTGACCGCAGTCGGCCGCGCCCGGCTCGGGCACACCTACGACGACCTCGCCGGCGCCGCGATGCGGCACCTGCGCGAACTCGGCGGCGACGCCGCCATCGAGGACTTCGCGCGCCGACGGGTGCGCTCGATCCTCGCCGGTGTCGAACCGGCCGCCGGATCCGACGAGATCGAAGCGACCCTCGAGGACATCGCCGAGGCGTTCAGCGCCGCCGGATTCGCCGCGTCCACGCGGCGGGTCGGCACCGGCGTGCAGGTCTGCCAGCATCACTGCCCGGTCTCGCACGTCGCCGAACAGTTCCCGGAACTGTGCGAGGCGGAACAGGAAGCATTCGTCGAGATCCTCGGCACCCACGTCCAGCGGCTCGCGACCATCGCCAACGGCGACAGTTTCTGCACCACCCACGTGCCGCTGCTCCCGGATCCGGCGACCCACGCCCGGACCGACAGCGACCCCTGACCGCCGCGAGCGGTAACCCCCAGCAGCCCAGCCCGTCGGCATCCCAGTCCGTGCCGACAACGAACAAGACTCCGGAAGGAGCTCGCATGACCCTCACATCGGACCAGGCGTCCGGCGCAGGTGCGCCGCTGACGCAGGAGGAGACCATCGCGTCCCTCGGTCACTACGGCTACGGCTGGTCGGACCCGGACGCGGCCGGCGCTGCCGCGCAGCGCGGCCTGTCCGAGGCGGTCGTGCGCGACATCTCGGCGAAGAAGAACGAGCCGGAGTGGATGCTCGACATCCGCCTCAAGGCGCTGCGCACGTTCGACAAGAAGCCGATGCCGGTGTGGGGTTCGAATCTCGAGGGCATCGACTTCGACAACATCAAGTACTTCGTCCGTTCCACGGAGAAGCAGGCCACCTCCTGGGAGGAACTGCCCGAGGACATCAAGAACACCTACGACAAGCTGGGTATCCCGGAGGCGGAGAAGCAGCGCCTCGTCGCCGGTGTCGCCGCCCAGTACGAGTCCGAGGTGGTCTACCACCAGATCCGCGAGGACCTCGAGTCGCAGGGCGTGATCTTCCTGGACACCGACTCGGGCCTGCGTGAGCACCCGGAGATCTTCAAGGAGTACTTCGGCACGGTCATCCCCGCCGGCGACAACAAGTTCTCCGCGCTGAACACCGCCGTGTGGTCGGGTGGCTCGTTCATCTACGTGCCGCCGGGAGTGCACGTCGACATCCCGCTGCAGGCCTACTTCCGGATCAACACCGAGAACATGGGCCAGTTCGAGCGGACCCTGATCATCGTCGACGAGGGCGCGTCCGTGCACTACGTCGAGGGCTGCACCGCGCCGATCTACAAGTCGGATTCGCTGCACTCGGCGGTCGTCGAGATCATCGTCAAGAAGGGCGGCCACTGCCGCTACACGACCATCCAGAACTGGTCGAACAACGTCTACAACCTGGTTACCAAGCGCACCAAGGTCGAGGCCGGCGGCTCCATGGAATGGATCGACGGCAACATCGGTTCCAAGGTGACGATGAAGTACCCGGCCGTGTGGATGATGGGCGAGCACGCTCGCGGCGAGGTCCTGTCCATCGCCTTCGCAGGCGAGGGCCAGCACCAGGACACCGGCGCGAAGATGCTGCACCTGGCGCCGCACACCTCCTCGACGATCGTCTCCAAGTCGGTCGCGCGCGGCGGCGGTCGGGCCTCCTACCGCGGGCTGGTGCAGGTCAACAAGGGTGCCCACGGCTCGAAGTCGACGGTCAAGTGCGATGCGCTGCTGGTCGACCAGATCAGCCGCTCGGACACCTACCCGTACGTCGACATCCGCGAGGACGACGTGACGATGGGTCACGAGGCGACCGTGTCGAAGGTCAGCGATGACCAGCTGTTCTACCTGATGAGCCGCGGCCTGACCGAGGACGAGGCGATGGCGATGGTCGTGCGCGGCTTCGTCGAGCCGATCGCCAAGGAACTCCCCATGGAGTACGCCCTCGAGTTGAACCGACTGATCGAACTGCAGATGGAAGGGGCAGTCGGCTAAATGGCTGCGAATACCGCAAACACCCCCTCGGGGGTGCAGGACGCCGTGCGCGGCGAGAACACCCGTGTGCCGGCCGCCAACAAGGGTGAGCTGTTCACGTCCTTCGACGTGAATGCCTTCGAGATCCCCGGTGGCCGCGACGAGGCGTGGCGGTTCACCCCGCTGCGCCGCCTGCGCGGGCTGCACGACGGCAGCGCCGTCGCCTCCGGCACCGCGACCGTCGAGGTCTCCGAGGTCGAGGGCGTGCAGGTCGAGACCGTCGGCCGCGACGACGAGCGCCTCGGACAGGGCGGGGTCCCGTTCGACCGCATCGCCGCCCAGGCGTACTCGTCGTTCGAATCCGCCACGGTCGTCACCGTCGGCCGCGAGGTCGAGGTCGCCGATCCGGTCACCATCACGATCACCGGCCCGGGTGAAGGACAGGTCGCCTTCGGGCACCTGCAGCTGCGGCTCGAGCCGTTCGCGAAGGCCACCGTGATCCTCGATCAGCGGGGGAGCGGCACGTACGCGGAGAACGTCGAGTTCGTCGTCGGCGACAGCGCACACCTGAACGTCGTCGCCGTGCAGGACTGGGCCGACGACGCCGTGCACGTGGCCGCGCACCACGCGCGACTGCACCGCGACGCGACCCTGCGGCACTTCACCGTCGGTCTCGGCGGCGACCTGGTGCGCATCTCGCCGACCGTCAAGTTCGACGCGCCCGGCGGCGACGCGGAGCTGCTCGGCCTGTACTTCGCCGACGCCGGTCAGCACCTCGAGCAGCGTCTGCTCGTCGACCACTCGCAGCCGCACTGCAAGTCCAACGTGGTGTACAAGGGCGCGCTGCAGGGCGACCCCGAGTCCGGCAAGCCCGACGCCCACACCGTGTGGATCGGCGACGTGCTCATCCGCGCCGAGGCCGAGGGCACCGACACCTTCGAGCTCAACCGCAATCTGGTGCTCACCGACGGCGCCCGCGCCGACTCGGTGCCGAACCTCGAGATCGAGACCGGCGAGATCGTCGGCGCCGGCCACGCCTCGGCGACCGGCCGCTTCGACGACGAGCAGCTGTTCTACCTGCGCGCCCGCGGCATCCCCGAGGATCAGGCCCGCCGGCTCGTGGTGCGCGGCTTCTTCCACGAACTGATCGAGAAGATCACCGTCCCCGAGGTCCGGGAACGGCTCGAGGCCGCCGTCGAAGCCGAACTCGCCGCCGTCGGCGCCTGAGCGCGAACCGCCCACACACTTTCGTAAGGAACCGATTCACCGATGTCCACCCCCCAGAACGTCCTCGAGATCAAGGACCTGCACGTTCGCGTCGCCCAGACCGACGAGAACGCCGAGCCCATCAACATCCTCAAGGGCGTCAACCTGACGGTCCGCTCCGGCGAGACGCACGCCATCATGGGCCCCAACGGCTCCGGCAAGTCGACCCTGTCGTACGCGATCGCCGGCCACCCCAAGTACGAGGTGACCTCCGGCAGCATCACCCTCAACGGTGAGAACGTGCTCGAGATGAGCGTCGACGAGCGTGCCCGCGCCGGCCTGTTCCTGGCCATGCAGTACCCGGTCGAGGTGCCCGGCGTGTCGATGTCGAACTTCCTGCGCACCGCCGCCACCGCCGTCCGCGGCGAGGCCCCCAAGCTCCGGACCTGGGTCAAGGAGGTCAAGGAGGCGATGACCGAGCTGGACATCGATCCGGCGTTCGGTGAGCGCAGCGTCAACGAGGGATTCTCCGGCGGCGAGAAGAAGCGCCACGAGATCCTCCAGCTCGGCCTGCTCAAGCCGCAGATCGCCATCCTCGACGAGACCGACTCCGGTCTCGACGTCGACGCGCTGCGCGTGGTGTCCGAGGGGGTCAACCGCTACCAGGAGCGCGAGCACGGCGGCGTCCTCCTCATCACCCACTACACCCGCATCCTGCGCTACATCAAGCCGCAGTTCGTGCACGTGTTCGTCGGTGGCCGGATCGTCGAGTCCGGTGGACCGGAACTCGCCGACGAGCTCGAGACCAACGGTTACGTCCGTTTCACCCAGGCCGCGGCAGGAGCCTAGACACATGACCATCCCGGTGAGGGAACTCGATGTCACCAGGATCCGGAAGGACTTCCCGATCCTGGCCCGTACGGTGCGCGACGGAAAGCCGTTGGTGTACCTCGATTCGGGTGCGACCTCTCAGCGGCCGATCCAGGTGCTCGACGCCGAACGCGAGTTCCTCACCACGTGCAACGCGGCCGTGCACCGCGGCGCCCACCAGCTCGCGGAGGAAGCCACCGACGCGTACGAGGGGGCCCGTGCCGCGATCGCCGAGTTCGTCGGCGCCGACACCGACGAGCTGGTGTTCACGAAGAACGCCACCGAGTCGCTGAACCTGGTCACCCACGTGCTCGGCGACGAGCGGTTCACCCGCGCGGTCGGCCCCGGCGACGAGATCGTGATCACCGAACTCGAGCACCACGCGAATCTGGTGCCGTGGCAGGAACTGGCCCGGCGTACCGGCGCCACGCTGCGCTGGTACGGCGTCACCGACGACGGCCGCATCGACCTCGATTCGCTGGAGCTGTCCGACGCCGTCAAGGTCGTCTCGTTCACCCACCAGTCGAACGTGACCGGTGCGGTCGCGCCGGTCGAGGAACTGGTGCGCCGCGCCCGCGCGGTCGGTGCGCTGGTCGTGCTCGACGCGTGCCAGTCGGTGCCGCACATGCCGGTCGACTTCCACGCCCTGGACGTGGACTTCGCGGCGTTCTCCGGTCACAAGATGCTCGGTCCGTCCGGCGTCGGCGTGCTGTACGGCAAGCGGGCGCTGCTCAGCGCGATGCCGCCGTTCATCACCGGCGGTTCGATGATCGAGACCGTGACGATGGAGGCGACCACCTTCGCGGCGCCGCCGCAGCGGTTCGAGGCCGGGGTGCCGATGACCTCGCAGGTCGTCGGGCTCGGCGCCGCCGTGCGCTACCTCAACGAGATCGGGATGGACGCGGTCGCCGCGCACGAACACGAACTGACCGCCCTCGCGCTCGAACTGCTCGGCGCCATGGACGGGGTCCGCATCATCGGCCCCACCACCACCGAGCGTCGCGGGGGAGCGGTGTCCTTCGTCGTCGACGGCATCCACGCCCACGATCTCGGGCAGATCCTCGACGACGAGGGTGTCGCGATCCGCGTCGGGCACCACTGCGCGTGGCCTCTGCACCGGCGTTTCGGTGTCGCCGCGACCGCGCGGGCGTCGTTCGCGGTCTACAACACCACCGACGAGGTGCGTGCCCTGGCTGCGGCGATCCGGCGGGCCCAGGAGTTCTTCGGAACCCACCCGCCGCTGGACATTCACGAGACCACGATCGACGGGGCGTCCTGACATGCGGATGGAACAGATGTACCAGGAAGTGATCCTGGATCACTACAAGCACCCGCATCACCGCGGTCTGCGGGAACCGTTCGGCGCCGAGGTGCACCACGTGAACCCGACCTGCGGCGACGAGGTGACCCTGCGGGTGCATGTGACCGACGACGGGATCGTCGGCGACGTCTCCTACGACGGTCAGGGCTGCTCGATCAGCCAGGCCGCGACCTCGGTGCTGACCGATCAGGTGATCGGGCTGCCGGTCGAGCAGGCGCTCGCGACGGTCGACAGCTTCGCCGAGATGGTCGGCAGCCGCGGCACCGTCGAAGGCGACGAGGACGTGATCGGCGACGGCATCGCGTTCGCCGGCGTGTCGAAGTACCCGGCGCGCGTGAAGTGCGCGCTGCTGGGCTGGATGGCGTTCAAGGACGCCGTGGTGCAGATCGTGGACGGCGCACCCGTTCCGAGCGGAGGACAGAACTGATGACCCAACAGGCTTCCGAGACCGGCACCCCTGCCGCCGAGGCATCGGCCCCCGAAGCAGCGGCCCCCGAAGCGGCGACCACGACCACCGACGCACCGCCGATGGACCCGCAGCGCCTCGACGAACTCGAGGAGGCGATGCGCGACGTCGTCGACCCCGAACTGGGCATCAACGTCGTCGACCTGGGCCTCGTGTACGGCATCACCGAGGACGACGAAGCGGTCACCATCGACATGACCCTCACCTCGGCCGCCTGCCCGCTCACCGACGTGATCGAGGACCAGTCCCGCAACGCCCTGGTGAAGAGCGGACTGTGCGAGGAACTGCGCATCAACTGGGTGTGGATGCCGCCGTGGGGTCCCGACAAGATCACCGACGACGGACGCGAGCAGTTGCGGGCGCTCGGTTTCACCGTCTGACGACACGGTGACCACCTCCCGGGATCGCATGACGGATCCGCTCGGTGAGGCCGCGCCCGGAGTGGCGGCCGCAGCGCTCGAACAGGAGGTGTTCGCGCTGTGGCGCCGCGGCCGCTCGTACATGGCCGCGAGCGCCCGCGCGGTCGATCCCAAGCTGGATCCGGTGTGCTACCCGCTGCTGGTGCTGCTGCGCGACGCCGACGCGATCGCGATGTCCGAACTGATCGGTGCGCTGGGCATCGAGAAGTCGACGCTGACCCGGCGCATCGACAGCGCCGCACGGCTCGGCCTGGTCGAGCGCATCCCGGACCCGCACGATGCGCGGGCCCGGCTCGTCGCGTTGACCCCCGAGGGCCGGCGGCGCCTGGAGCAGCAGCGGGCGGAGACGTTCCGGCGGTGGCGTGAACGCCTGTCGGCGTGGGACCCGGACGATGTCCGTCAGCTGGCGACACTGATGCACCGTCTGGGCGGCATTCTGGACTGACGGTCCCTGCGAGCCGCGCGGTGAAGGCAAGGATACGGGGCCTTCGTCACCGGTCGTTAGTTGTATCGATCAACCAAATTTTCTATGGTGGCACAGGATCGATCGACAAGGGATGGACATGCTGGCTCCGGAAACCGCAGAAGACCTGATCGCGGCAGTGCGCGCGCTGGTCCGACGCAGCCGCAGCCTCAACGTCCGCGCCCAGCAGGCCGACCCCGAGGCCATGCCCAACTGGCTGGTCGCCCTGCTCGCCCACCTCGAGCACGGCGGCGGATGCCGGCTCGGCGACCTCGCGGACCGGTTGGGGGTGACCGCCTCGACGCTCAGCCGGCAGGTCGCCTACGCCGAATCTCTCGGATACGCGCGGCGGGGCGCCGATCCCGACGACCGCCGCGCCGCGTGCCTGACCCTCACCGAGGGCGGCGCCGAGGCGCTGCGCAGCCACCGCGCGCGGCTCGTGCGGTTGCTGCAGGAGGTCGTGCCCGACTGGACCGACGAGGAGGGCCGCGACCTGGTCGACCGGCTCAACCGGCTCGGTGCCGCCGTCGATCGCTTCCGCGACGCCCCCCTCTGACGGTCCCGTCCGTCCCCGACATCGACATCACTTCCGACGAGGAGCGACCATGACCGCATCCGTGCCCCCGGCTCCCGACACCGAGGCCACCCCGCCGGACGACACGCAGACGGGGATGACCCACCGTCAGCGCATCAACGCGCTCGTCGGCCTGCTGCTCGGCATGTTCGTGGCGTTCCTGTCCTCGACGATCGTGTCCAACGCGCTGCCGACGATCATCATGGACCTGCACGGCACCCAGGACCAGTACACCTGGGTCGTGACCGCGACCCTGCTCGCGTCCACCGCGACCACCCCGATCTGGGGCAAGTTCGCCGACCTGGTCAGCAAGAAACTGCTGGTTCAGTTGTCGCTGATCCTGTTCACGCTCGGCTCGATCCTCGCCGGGCTGTCCCAGTCCGTCGGCATGCTCATCGGCTGCCGCGTGATCCAGGGGCTGGGCCTCGGCGGGCTGCAGGCCCTCGTCGTGATCGTCATCGCCTCGATGTTCAGCCCCCGCGAACGCGGTCGCTACCAGGGCCCGATCGCGGCGGTCATGGCCGTCGCCACGGTGGCCGGGCCGCTGATCGGCGGTGTCATCGTCGACACGAGCTGGCTCGGCTGGCGCTGGACGTTCTTCATCGGTGTGCCCCTCGCCGTCGCCGCCTTCGTCGTCGTGCAGCGCACCCTGAACCTGCCGGTCGTGCGCAAGCAGGTGAGCATCGACTACCTCGGCGCCACCCTCATCGCGGCCGGCGTGAGCGTCCTGCTGATCTGGGTGACCCTGGCCGGCAAGAACTTTGCGTGGGGATCGGGCACGTCCTACGGCCTGGTCGCGCTCGGCGTCGTGTTGCTGGCCGTGGCGGTGTTCGTGGAGAGCCGCGCGACGGACCCGATCATCCCGCTGAAGCTGTTCCGGGACCGCACCACCACCCTGGCGACCCTGGCGAGCATCGCGGTCGGTGTCGCCCTGTTCGGCGGTGCCGTGTTCCTCGGGCAGTACTTCCAGATCGCCCGCGGCTACAGCCCCACCGCCGCGGGCCTGCTCACCGTGCCGATGGTGCTCGGTTCGACCGTGTCCGGGGCCCTGTCCGGCGCGCTCATCACCCGCTTCGGCCGTTGGAAGATCTATCTCGTCGTCGGTGCGGTCGCGATGACCGTCGGCTTCGGGCTGCTCGCGACGATCGACCACAGCACCGACATCGGGCTGATCCTGGTCTACCTGTTCGTCCTGGGCCTCGGCATGGGCATGACGATGCAGAACCTGGTGCTCGCCGTGCAGAACTCCGTCGCCCCGCACAATCTCGGCGCCGCCAGCTCCACGGTCACCTTCTTCCGGTCGCTCGGCGGCGCCGCGGGTGTGTCCGTGCTCGGCGCGGTCCTGTCGAACCACATCGTCGACCTGATCGCCAAGGGTCTCGCCGCCCTGGGCATCGAGGTTCCCGCCGGCTCCGGCGGGGCCGGACTGTCCAACCTGCAGGAACTCCCGGCGCCGATCGCGGCGGTCGTGCGCGGAGCCTACGGCGACGCGACCGCCCGGATCTTCCTGATCGCCGCGGTCCTCGGCGCGCTGGCCCTCGTCGCGATCCTGTTCATCAAGGAGGTCGCGCTCAACACCCGCACCGGCCTCGAACAACTCGACGACGCCCGCAAGGCCGCCGCCGACACGGCGACGGTCGGCGACTAGATCGGGGACCGGTCGGGCTCAGGCGCGCTTGCGCGCGGCGGATTTCTTCGCCGCGGGCTTGTCCGCCTGGCTCTTCCGCGAGGACGCCGACTTCGACGCGCTCTTCTTCGCCGGAGTCTTTTTTGCCGGAGTCTTTTTCGCGGCGGTCTTTTCGGCCGGGGTCTTCTTCGCGGGGGCCTTGCGGTCGGACGCCTTCTTCGCGGGCGTGCGGCGCTTCGACGACTCGTCCTCGTCGGCGCTCTTGCCTCCGGCCGCATCCACGCTGCGCTGCAGCGCCGCGACGAGGTCGAGCACCTCGGCGTCCTCGCCCTCGGTCGTGGTCTCGGGCACCTGGAACACCTTCTCGCCGCCCCGCGCCAGCGCGTCGTCGATCAACGCACGCAGCTCGACCTGGTACTCGTCGGTGAACTCGTCCGGATCGAAATCGTCGGACATCGATTCGACGAGGGTCTCGGCCATCGCCAGTTCCTTCGACGACGGCTTCTGCACGTCGTCGAGCACCGGGAACTCCGCGGCCCGAACCTCGTCCGGCCACAACAGCGTCTGCAGCACCAGCAGCCCGTCCCGGTTGCGCAGCGCCGCCAGCCGGGTGCGCTGCCGCAACGTGAAATGCACGAGGGCGGTGCGGTCGCTCTGCTCGAGCGTCGCCGCCAGCAGCGCGTATGCCTTCGGCGACGACGAATCCGGCTCGAGATAGTAGGACTTCTCGAACAGGATCGGATCGATCTGCTCGGTCGGCACGAACTGCAGCACCGGGATCTCGTGCTTCTCCGCCGCCGGCAGCTTCTCGAAGTCCTCGTCGGTGAGCACCACCCGCGTACCGTCGTCCGAGTCGTACGCCTTGTCGATCTCCGGGTACGGAACCGACTCGCCGCACTCGGTGCAGATCCGGTCGTACTTGATCCGCCCGCCGTCCTTCGCGTGCACCTGATGGAACCGGATGTCGTGGCTCTCCGTCGCGGAATACACCTTCACCGGCACATTCACCAGGCCGAACGCGAGGGAACCCTTCCAGATCGACCGCATGGCTCCATCATGCGGGACAACACGCGACTGTGCAGTCGACCGACCGAATTCGATCTTCGTCCTCAGATCATCGACCGCAGGATCGTCCGCCGCAGTGCGGGAGGGACGGACCCGAACAACGACCACATCGCCGCCGCGACACCGGCCGGATCGTCGCGCCCGGACAGGTAGGCGCGCTGCCGGTCGACGGGCAGTTCGAAGAAGGCAGCGAAGAACTCGGCCGCATTCTCGCCGCCGAGGCCCAGCAGCACCGCCAGTCCGCGGGCGCGCAGGGCCGCGACCGTCCGGGCCGTCGGGGTCCACAGCACCCGATCCGGGTCGCGTCCCGCCCGCACCGCGGCCACCACCGGGTCCGCGGCCGACAGCGCGGTGGCCACCGCGTATCCGGTGGCCGGATGCATCAGCCCCCCGCGCGCCCCGAACCCGACCGGGCCACCGCGCCGCCGTCGGGGGCCCTCCACGGCGAACCGGACGTGTTCGGCCGGTTCGGCACCGGACAGCTCCACACCGCGCGCCGCGAGCCGGGCCCGCAGGCGCCCTTCCAGTTCCGGAAGCACCAGCGCCGGCCGCCCCACCAGGCAGGTCTCCTCGAGCAGCACCCGGCCCGGACCGACCGGCACCGCGTACAGGAACGACGGGGCATCCCCCCGGTCGGTGCCGTTGTCCCGCCGCCAATCCATGAACCAGGCCTCCTGGCCGTCGAGCGCGGCCGCCGCCGACCGGGCGTCCACGACCAGCCCGAACGCGGTCTGCTGCGCCCGCCCGGGGGCCGGGGGAAGCCCGCGCGCATCGACGACACAGCGCCCACGCAACGTCTCGCCGTCGGCGAGCGTGACACCGGTGCGGTCCACGTCGACCGCGCGTCCGGTCACGACCCTCACCCGGTCGAGCGGCAGCGCCCGCTGCAGCGCCGCGGTGTCCAGCACCCGGTACGGGCGCGCGATGCGGTGCTCGCGCACCGTCCACGCCGACGGCGTCTCCACCCGCGCGGCGACCGCGGTCGCGGGCAACCAGCCGGGCAACTCGTCCGCCCACGCCGCGTACGTCGCCCTCCACGCCCGCTCGGGGCGGGGGTCCACGGCCGTCACCTCCAGACCGCCGGCCGCCGCCCGGAACGCGAGCGCACGACCGGCCGGCCCGAGTCCGGCGATTACCAGATCGGCGGTCACGCGATCACATGGACCCGGTCGCGAGCAGCCCGCCGTCCACCCGCACGGTCTCGCCGGTGATCCACTGCGCCGCGTCCGAGGCGAGGAATGCGACCAGCTGCGCGACGTCCTCCGGGGTGCCGAGCCGCTTCAGCGGGTATCGCGCCGCCGCCGCATCCTCACCGGCCGTGACCAGTGCCGCGGCGAACTTCGTCTTCACGATGCCCGGCGCGATCGCATTGACGCGGATCGACGGGCCGAGTTCCCACGCGAGTTCCTCGGTCAACCGGATCAGCGCCGCCTTGGACGCGCCGTACGCGCCGATCACCCCGGTCGAGCGCAGCCCGGCCACACTCGCGACGTTGACGACCGCCCCGCCGTGCTCGGCCATCCACGCCCGATGCGCCTGCTGCACATACCCGAGGGCCGCAACCACGTTGACGTCGAAGATCTTCCGCACCGCGTCGAGATCGGCGTCCATCAGCGACCCGAACGTCGGGTTGATCCCGGTGTTGTTGACCAGCACGTGCAACCCGCCCAGTTCGTCGACGGCGCGCCGCACCGCCCCGGCGCGCGCGTCCGGATCACCGGCGTTGCCGGGCAGTTCGAGCACCGTGCCGCCGTGACGGAGCGCACGCAGGCTCGCGGCGGCCTCGGCGAGCGGTTCCGGTTTCCGCGCGGTGATCGCGACGTGGGCACCGCGGGCGAGCAGTTCGGCGGCGACGGCAAAACCGATACCGCGGCTCGCGCCGGTGATCAGCGCGACGCGCCCGGCAAAATCGCGGGTGACGGGGGATGCGGGGGTACTCGTCATGGCCGGAACGTAGCGCATCTCACCCCGGGGCAGGGCCGGAGCCACGGTAAAATCAATGGTTCGTGTGCCCGCTCGCCCGGCATCACGACCCCCGTCCCGCTCGTCCCCCGAGGAGTCCCACGCGTGATCACTGCCACCGACCTGGAAGTCCGCGCCGGCGTGCGGACGCTGCTCACCGCACCGGGGTCGGCGCTGCGGGTACAGGCGGGCGACCGGATCGGCCTGGTCGGCCGCAACGGCGCCGGTAAGACCACCACCCTGCGCATCCTCGCGGGGGAGGGCGAACCCTATGCGGGCACTGTCGTGCGCTCGGGCGAGCTGGGATACCTCCCGCAGGACCCGAAGGAAGGCAACCTCGACGTCCTCGCGAAGGACCGGGTGCTTTCCGCACGCGGCCTCGACGAGATCCTGCGCGGCATGGAGAAACAGCAGGCGTTGATGGCCGAAGCCGTCGACGAGAAGATCCGCGACCGCGCCGTCCGCAAGTACGGCTCGCTCGAGGAGCGGTTCTCGACCCTCGGCGGGTACGTCGCCGAGTCCGAGGCCTCGCGCATCTGCCACAGCCTCGGCCTGCCCGACCGGATCCTCGGTCAGCCGCTGCACACCCTGTCCGGTGGTCAGCGCCGCCGCGTCGAACTCGCCCGCATCCTGTTCGCGGCATCGGACGGGTCCGGCGGCAAGTCCGACACCACGCTGCTGCTCGACGAGCCGACCAACCACCTCGACGCGGACTCCATCACGTGGCTGCGCGGCTTCCTGCAGAACCACGAGGGCGGGCTCATCGTCATCAGCCACGACGTCGACCTGCTCGCCGACGTCGTCAACAAGGTGTGGTTCCTCGACGCGGTCCGTGGCGAGGCCGACATCTACAACATGGGCTGGAAGAAGTACCTCGACGCCCGCGCCACCGACGAGCAGCGTCGCCGCCGCGAGCGCGCCAACGCCGAGAAGAAGGCCGCGGCGCTGCAGAAGCAGGCCGCGAAGCTCGGCGCGAAGGCCACCAAGGCCACCGCCGCGCAGAACATGGCCAAGCGCGCCGAGAAACTGCTCAACGACCTCGACGACGTGCGCGTCGCCGACAAGGTCGCCAAGATCCGGTTCCCGACGCCCGCCGCGTGCGGCAAGACCCCGCTCATGGCGAAGGAACTGACCAAGGTCTACGGGTCGCTCGAGATCTTCACCGGCGTGGACCTGGCGATCGACCGCGGCAGCCGCGTCGTGATCCTCGGTCTCAACGGTGCCGGCAAGACCACGCTGCTGCGGCTGCTCGCCGGCGTCGAGAAGCCGGACCTCGGGGAACTCGTCGCCGGCCACGGGCTGAAGATCGGGTACTTCGCGCAGGAGCACGACACGATCGACGACGACGACACCGTGTGGGAGAACATCCGGCACGCCGCGCCGGACGCGGGGGAGCAGGATCTGCGAGGGCTCCTGGGCGCGTTCATGTTCAGCGGGCCGCAGCTCGACCAGCCCGCCGGCACGCTGTCCGGCGGTGAGAAGACCCGCCTGGCGCTGGCCGGGCTGGTGTCGTCGGCGGCGAACGTGCTGCTGCTCGACGAGCCCACCAACAACCTCGACCCGGTCTCGCGGGAACAGGTGCTCGACGCGCTGCGCAGCTACGAGGGAGCGGTGGTGCTGGTCACCCACGACCCGGGTGCGGCCGAGGCGCTGAACCCCGAACGGGTGATCCTGCTGCCCGACGGCACCGAGGACCATTGGTCGCAGGAGTACCTCGAGCTGATCCAGCTGGCGTAACTCCGGTGACGGATGGGGCGGAATCGTTGCGGTGCGCAGCGATCTGCCTCGGGTTTCGTCTACGTGAACTAGCCTGGTAAGCGGAGCCTTGTCGAGCCGACGGGAGGGATCCGATGGCACGCAGATCCGAAGACGGGCAGTCCACATTCAGCAAGGGAACACGCGTCACCGGGGAGTCCCGGGACCGCCTCCAACAGGAACTCAAGCGCCGCTACGAGGCCGGGGCCAGCATCCGCACGCTCGCGCAGGAGACGGGCCGGTCCTACGGATTTGTGCACAACGTGCTCGTCGAATCCCACGTCGCGCTCCGCGGCCGCGGCGGCCCCAACCGTCGGCGCGCAGCGGCCTCGGGCAGCACCGCCTGACCGGCACCGCCGGACCCGGGGCCCGCCGCGCTCAGTCGCGGCGGCGCACCGACTCCTCGACCAGGTCCAGGACCTGGGTGAGTTCCTTCTCCGCGTGCCCGGACGCGAGCCGTGCGACGAGACCGTCGAGCACCAGATCCAGATAGCCCAGCAGCACACCGGTGGGCACGTCGTCGCGCAACCGGCCGGCTTCCCGCTGCCGCTCGAGCCGGCGTTCGGTCGCCTCGGTCAGCTGCGCCGAATGCTCGGTCCACGCCCGCGCGAACTCGGGATCGGTCCGCAGCCTGCGGGTGATCTCGAGCCGGGTGCCGAGCCAGTCGAACTGTTCGGGCGAGGCGAGCATGTCCCGCATCACCTGGACGAGACCTTCGTCGGCCGCGACCTCCGCCATCCGCCGGGCGTCCTCCTGGGCGAGCGCCAGGAAGAGTCCGTCCTTGTCCTTGAAATGATGGAAGATCGCGCCGCGCGACAGTCCGGTGGCGTCCTCGAGACGCCGAACCGTCGCGCCTTCGTAGCCGTGTTCGGCGAAGCAGCGCCGCGCGCCGTCGAGAATCTGGCTCCGCCGCGCGGCGAGATGGTCCTCACTGACCTTGGGCACCGGCACCTCCTTCGTCGTGTGCGGTGTGAGCACTCCGGCATCCGTGGCAAGGGCCCTGGGGCCGTGGAAGGCCCGCGTGGAGCAAAGCGCTCACGACCACGGCCGATTCGACGGTGTAGCACCGCGAAACGTGGTCGTGAGCGCTTGGCGCCTGTTCGGGCCGAGAGTGCTCACCGTCGCGTCGCGCCCCGGGGGCGCGACGCGCACGGGATGGGCGGCTGCCCCACCGGAACGGCGAGGCAGCCGCACAGCCGTCTCTATCCCCGAATCATGTTGCGCAGGACGTACTGCAGGATGCCGTCGTTGCGGTAGTAGTCCGCCTCGCCGGGGGTGTCGATGCGCACGACCGCGTCGAAGACGACCTTCTCGCCGTTCTCCTTGGTCGCGGTGACCTTCACCGTCTCCGGGGTGACGCCCTCGTTGAGCTTCTCGATGCCCTCGATGTCGAAGACCTCGGTGCCCGTCAGGCCCAGCGACTTCGCGGACTCGCCGGCGGGGAACTGCAGCGGGATGACGCCCATGCCGATGAGGTTCGAGCGGTGGATGCGCTCGAACGACTCGGTGATGACGGCCTTCACGCCGAGCAGACGGGTGCCCTTGGCGGCCCAGTCACGCGACGAACCGGAGCCGTACTCCTTGCCGCCCAGGACGACCAGCGGGATGCCGGCCTGCTGGTAGTTCTGCGACGCGTCGTAGATGAACGACTGCGGAGCGCCTTCCTGGGTGAAGTCGCGGGTGTAGCCGCCCGAGACGCCGTCCAGGAGCTGGTTCTGCAGACGGATGTTCGCGAACGTGCCGCGGACCATCACCTCGTGGTTGCCACGACGCGAACCGAGCGAGTTGTAGTCCTTGCGCTCGACGCCGTGCGCATCCAGGTACTGCGCGGCCGGGGTCCCGGGCTTGATCGGGCCGGCCGGGCTGATGTGGTCGGTGGTGACCGAGTCGCCGAGCAGCGCGAGAACGCGGGCGCCCTTGATGTCCTTGACCGGCTGTGCCTCGAGCGGCATGCCGTCGAAGTACGGGGCCTTGCGGACGTAGGTGGAGTCCGGGTTCCACGCGAACGTGTCGCCCTCGGGGGTCTCCAGGTTCTGCCAGCGGCTGTCACCCTTGAACACGTCGGCGTAGGACTTGCGGAACATGTCCTGGCTGATCGCCGACTTGATGGTGTCGTCGATCTCCTGCGCGGACGGCCAGATGTCCTTCAGGAACACGTCGTTGCCGTCCTGGTCCTGGCCCAGCGCGTCGTGCTCGAAGTCGAAGTCCATCGTGCCCGCGAGCGCGTACGCGATGACCAGCGGCGGGGACGCCAGGTAGTTCATCTTGACGTCGGGGGAGATGCGGCCCTCGAAGTTGCGGTTGCCCGAGAGCACCGCGGTCACCGACAGGTCGTTGTCGTTGACGGCCTTGGAGATCTCCTCCGGCAGCGGGCCGGTGTTACCGATGCAGGTGGTGCAGCCGAAACCGCCGAGGTAGAAGCCGAGCTTCTCGAGGTACGGCCACAGGCCGGCCTTCTCGTAGTAGTCGTTGACGACCTGCGAGCCCGGAGCCATGTTGGTCTTGACCCACGGCTTGGTGGACAGGCCCTTCTCGACCGCGTTGCGGGCCAGGAGGGCAGCGCCCAGCATGACCGACGGGTTCGAGGTGTTGGTGCAGGACGTGATGCCCGCGACCACGACGGCACCGTGGTCGAGGATGAACTCGCCGCGATCCTCGGAGACGACCTTGACCGGCTTCGACGGACGGCCGTGGGCGCCGTTGGCGGCCGAGTGGACGACGACGGCGTCGTCGTCGGCGAAGGACAGGACGGCCGGATCGGACGCCGGGAAGGACTCCTCGACGGCCTCGTCGAGCTTGCTGTGCTCGGCCGGCAGCTGCTCCTCGACGTAGTTGTGGATGTCCTTGCGGAAGGCGATCTTCGACTCCGACAGCAGGATGCGGTCCTGCGGGCGCTTCGGGCCGGCGATCGACGGGACGACCGTCGACAGGTCCAGCTCCAGGTACTCGGAGTAGGCCGGCTCGTTCGCGGCGTCGTGCCACATGCCCTGTTCCTTGGCGTACGCCTCGACGAGCGCGAGCTGCTCGTCGCTGCGGCCGGTGAGGCGCAGGTAGTTGATGGTCTCGCCGTCGATCGGGAAGATCGCGGCGGTGGAACCGAACTCGGGGCTCATGTTGCCCAGCGTCGCGCGGTTCGCGAGCGGCACCTCGGCGACGCCGGCGCCGTAGAACTCGACGAACTTGCCGACCACACCGTGCTTGCGGAGCATGTCGGTGACGGTGAGCACGACGTCGGTGGCGGTCACACCGGGCTGGATCTCACCGGTGAGCTTGAAGCCGACCACGCGCGGGATGAGCATGGAGACCGGCTGGCCGAGCATCGCGGCCTCGGCCTCGATGCCGCCGACGCCCCAGCCCAGCACGCCGAGGCCGTTGACCATCGTGGTGTGCGAGTCGGTGCCGACGCAGGTGTCGGGGTAGGCCTGCCCGTTGCGGACCATGACGGTCGGCGCGAGGTACTCGATGTTGACCTGGTGGACGATGCCCATGCCCGGGGGGACGACCTTGAAGTCGTCGAACGCGCCCTGGCCCCAGCGCAGGAACTGGTAGCGCTCGCCGTTGCGCTGGTACTCGAGGTCGACGTTGCGCTCGAGCGCGTCGGCGGTGCCGAAGTAGTCGAGGATGACGGAATGGTCGATGACCATGTCGGCCGGCGACAGCGGGTTGACCTTGTTCGGGTCGCCGCCGAGCGTGGTGACGGCCTCACGCATGGTGGCGAGGTCGACCACACAGGGCACACCGGTGAAGTCCTGCATGATCACGCGGGCAGGGGTGAACTGGATCTCGACGCTCGGCTCGGCCGAGGGATCCCAGTTCGCGATGGCGCGGATGTGGTCAGCGGTGATGTTCGCACCGTCTTCGGTGCGCAGCAGGTTCTCCGCGAGAACCTTCAAAGCGTAGGGCAGCTTCTCGGTGCCGGGAACGGCGGAGAGGCGGAAGATCTCGTACGAGTTCTCTCCGACCTCCAGCGTCCCTTTGGCGCCGAACGAATCAATACTGGTGCTCACGTCAGCTCCACTCGTAGATGAGGCTCGCCGCCGACGGGGCTGTGTCGACGGCCGAAGCGAGGCACACGAAACCGCACCGTGGTCCCAGGGGGGCGGGGGTGGTGGTGTCGTGGCGTCTCGCACCGAGTTTAACAGTACGCTTGTCCTGCAATGCGCGCGGCGCAACCCTCGGTTGTGTTCTGCACCGCGCCCGGGTGCCGGTGCGGGCCGGCCGTCCGCGACGATCGCGTAGGGTGCGGATGTCGCCGCGCGCGGGTTCTGCGAGTCCACCCGACTCACCGGGACCCGACCGCCGGTCCCGTCCCCGCACCACCGGAGAGAGATGTCTGCGCCACTGCCACGAATTCCTGTGCCATCGGCCACGGACCTCCCGCCGAGCGTCACGCTCGAGCAGGTGCTGGCAGACCTCGCCGACGACGGGGTCTCCGCGCCGTCCGACCGCGTCGACGACCTGGTCGAGCAGGTGGAACGCGCCCAGGACCACGGCATCGAGCTGCGCGTGATCGTCGTCGACCGGGACCCGCGGATCGATTCGCAACTGCGCGACCTCGCGACCGAGGTCGGTAGCGAGCAGGGCGGCACCGTGCTCGTGCTCAGCCCCGGCTGGGTCGGCGCCTACAGCGACAGCCTCGATCGGGTGACCCTCGAGGCGGCACAGGACCGCACGTACACCGGCGACCCGGTCGTCTCCACCCGCAACTTCGTCGACTCGATCACCGAACCCGGTCCGGACTGGACCGCCTGGACCGTCGTGCTGATCGTCCTCGTCGCGGCCGCCGCCGGCGCGACCGCGGCCGCCAAGGCCGTGCGCCGCCGCAAGGACGAGGCCGCGTTCGTCGAACCCGACGCGCGGTAGCGAACACCCCTCACCCGGCCGCTCCGCATCCGAGCGGCCGTTTTTCCGTGCCCTCACCCGGGCCGCGGCTTCGTCGACACGGACAAAATTTTGCGGCTTTATCTGTGACTGTCGCGCGAAATGAGCCCTTTGTGTCGTACGGTGCCTTTGGCGCTCTTGGGGAAGGAGTGTCGCACTTGCCGTCGTGGGACCGCAGTCCACGACGGCGGGAACGGCTCTGCGGACAGATCGCGCGGCGCGCGATCCGATGCAGCGTGCAGTCCTTCCCTCGGCGCGGCGGATCGGGTTCGTCCCCGACACCACCGAGGGAGAAATGATGTGAGGCGCTTCGGTTTCCACGGGGGGGATTCGCGACGGTTCGGGTCGCGGCGGCATCGTCGCGGTGGGGGAACCGGCCCACGGCCGTGGGCCGGATCGCGGCTGTCGGCCGGACGGCCGTTCATCGGACGCCGGCTGTTGATCGCACTCGGACTTGTCGCATCACTGCTCGTGGGGACCGCGGCCTCGGTGGGGGCGGTCCCGGAACCACCTCCGAACCCGAGCGACGACGCACTCGCTGCCGCCGGAGCGGCCGTCGACACGGGCCTCGGCCGCGTCGGCGAGCTGATCGTGCGCATCGCGTCCGCCGATCAGCAGCTCGCCGAGCTGGAGAACCAGGTCGCGATCAAACGCGAGAACGTCAACCGCGCGCTGGTGGACCTGCAGAACGCCCGGGATACCGCCGACGCGGCCGCCTACGCCGTCGTGCAGTCGCAGCAGGCGCTCCGCGACGCCGGCATCCGGATCCAGCAGGCGCAGAGCGATTTCGACGCTTTCGCCCGGAGCAGCTACACCCGCGGCATCAACGCCGCGTCGCTGTCCGCGTTCCTCGGTTCGGCGGGCCCGGACGAGCTCCTCGATCGTGCCCAGGTGATGCGCCTGCTGTCGGCGGGGCGCAATGCCGTGCTCGACGCGCTCGAACGTGCCCGCACCGAGGAAGCGAACAACAACTCCCGTGCGCGGGCGGCCAAGCAGGAGGCCGACGCGGCGGCCGAGGCGGCCGAACAGCGCAAGGCCGACGCCGAGGCCGCGATCGCGCAGGCCCGGTCGGCACTGGACCAGCAGGCGGCGGACAAGCAGCGGATCGAGATCGAGCGTGCGGCGGCGCAGGCCGAACTGGATGCGGCCCGGCAGAACGTCGCCGGGCTCGAGAACCAGCGCGCCGAATACGCGGCGTGGGACCGGCAGCGGCAGGCCGAGGAGGCCGCCCGCGCCGCCGCCGAGGAGGCGGCACGGCAGGCGGCAGTGGAGGCGGCGCAGCGGGTCGCGGCGGATGCCGCGGCGCGCGCCCGCGCCGCCGAGCTCGCCAACGGCCAGCGCCCGCACACCCAGATCGACGGTTATCGCGTCGACCCCGGCGACTGGGCGGGCGCCGAAACCCCGCTGCCGGACGACGAGGACGAGGACGACACCTCGACCGCGGATTCGTCGGGGGATTCGTCGACCGGGGACTCCTCCACCGGAGATTCGTCGACCGGAGGTTCCTCGACCGGAGGTTCCTCGACCGAGGACGACACGGACACTGGGGACGGCTCGGACACCGGAGACAGCTCGGACGCCGGGGAGGGCACGGACACCGAGGACACCGAGGAGCCGAGCAGCAGCGGCCGGGACTGGGGCAACCCGGACCCCGGCGACCCGATCGACGAGAGTTCCGTCTCGCCGTCGACGCCGAAGTCCAAGCCCCGCACCACCCCGCGGACGACGATCACCGGCCCCGCCGCCGTCGAAACCGTGATCGATCGCGCGATGTCGCAGATCGGTGTGCCCTACGCGTGGGGCGGCGGCGACGAGAACGGCCCCACGCGCGGCATCCGCGACGGTGGCGTCGCCGACAGCTACGGCGACTACAACAAGGTCGGCTTCGACTGCTCCGGACTGATGATCTACGCGTTCGCGGGCATCGGGATCTCCCTGCCGCACTACACCGGCTACCAGTACACCGCAGGCAAGCAGGTGCCGTCGGCGGAGATGAAGCGCGGCGACATGATCTTCTACGGCCCCAACGCGAGCCAGCACGTGGCGCTGTACCTCGGGGACGGGCAGATGCTCGAGGCCCCGCAATCGGGTTCGCACGTGAAGATCTCCCCGGTTCGCTGGGCCGGAATGACGCCGTATGTGGTGCGGATGGTGTCGTGACAGCGTCCTGACCTGGTACTTCTCGATCGCCGCTCCGCGCAGGGCAGCATGCGCGGGGCACGGTGGCGGCGCCGGGCAGCCACACCTGGAATAGTGGTGCCCGAATGTGATCTCCAGCGGAACGACCTAGGCGAAAGCGGTGGATTCTTGGTGACCTCACGTGAGGGTGGGACGTCGGGCACGAATACCCAGGGCAATGCCCAGGGCGCGAATACCCAGGGCGCGACCGAGCAGGGTGCGACCACGCAGGGCCCGGGTTCGGCTCCGGCCCTGTCGAAGGACGGGACGAAACCGCCCGCCACACCCGGCCAGGTGTCGGACGCGCAGCTCCTCGAGAGAGCGATCTACGAGGTCAAGCGCGTCATCGTCGGCCAGGACCGGCTCGTCGAGAGAATGCTCGTCGGTGTCCTCGCCAAGGGCCACGTGCTCCTGGAAGGTGTCCCCGGCGTCGCGAAGACCCTGGCCGTGGAGACGTTCGCGAAGGTGGTGGGCGGCTCGTTCTCCCGCGTCCAGTTCACCCCCGACCTGGTGCCCACCGACCTCGTCGGTACCCGCATCTACCGGCAGGGCCGCGAGGAGTTCGACACCGAGCTCGGGCCGGTGGTCGCGAACTTCCTGCTCGCCGACGAGATCAACCGCGCGCCCGCCAAGGTGCAGTCCGCGCTGCTCGAGGTGATGGCGGAACGGCACGTCACCATCGGCGGCAAGACGTTCCCCATGCCCGAACCGTTCCTGGTGATGGCCACCCAGAACCCGATCGAGAACGAAGGCGTGTACCCCCTGCCCGAGGCGCAGCGCGACCGCTTCCTGTTCAAGGTCCTCGTCGACTATCCGACGGTCGAGGAGGAACGCGAGATCGTCTACCGCATGGGTGTGTCCGCACCCGAACCGAAGCAGATCCTCGACAACGCCGAGCTGCTGCGCCTGCAGGACGTCGCCAGCCGGGTGTTCGTGCACCACGCGCTCGTCGACTACGTGGTGCGGGTGATCTTCGCGACCCGCGCCCCCGCCGAACTCGGCCTCGTCGACGTCGACGGCTGGATCGCGTACGGGGCCTCGCCGCGCGCGACCCTCGGCATCATCTCGGCGGCCCGGGCGCTGGCCCTGGTCCGCGGCCGCGACTACGTCGTTCCGCAGGACGTGCTCGACGTCATCCCGGACGTGCTGCGCCACCGACTGGTGCTGTCGTACGACGCGCTCGCCGACGAGGTCACCGCCGACCAGATCATCAACCGGATCCTGCAGACCGTCGGCCTGCCGCACGTCGCACCGCAGGTCAACGCGCCCAACCCGCCGGCTCCCGCACCGGCGGCACCGGCCGTGGGTGTCCCGGCCGGCCCCGAGGCGGGTGCGGGGCAGCGGTGAGCCCACGCGCGCACGGGTCGCCGCCGACGTTCCGGTCCGGCGAACTGCGAGATCCCGCACTGACCGCGGCGCTGCGCACCCTCGAGCTCACCG
The DNA here is from genome assembly GCF_023218075.1 of Rhodococcus sp. HM1. Lineage (GTDB taxonomy): Bacteria > Actinomycetota > Actinomycetes > Mycobacteriales > Mycobacteriaceae > Rhodococcus. Next base: position 87,009 of record NZ_JALPTB010000012.1, read on the forward strand.
TGCGGCGCCGGCTCGACGGCGTGCTGCACGGTGATCACCTCGGCCTGATCCCGGGACCCGGGTCCGAACCGGGCGACGCCCGCGAATACCAGCCCGGCGACGACGTGCGGCAGATGGACTGGTCGGTGACCGCCCGGACCACGCATCCGCACGTGCGGCAGTCCGTCGCCGACCGCGAACTCGAGACGTGGCTGGCCGTCGACCTGTCCGCCAGCCTCGATTTCGGCACCGGCGTCTGCGAGAAACGCGATCTGGCGGTCGCGGCGGCCGCGGCCGTCGCGCACCTGACCAGCGGCGGCGGCAACCGCATCGGCGCGGTCGTGAGCACCGGGCACGAAATCACGCGGTTCCCGGCGCGCGGCGGCCGCCTGCACGCCCAGGCGATGCTGCGGTCGATCGCGACCACCCCGCACGCGCCGGACGGCACCCGCGGCGACCTGCGCGGCGCGATCGAGGCGCTGCGCCGGCCCCAGCGGCGGCGCGGCCTGGTCGTCGTCGTCAGCGACTTCCTCGGACCGGTCGACTGGGAACGTTCCCTGCGCGCACTGTCCGGCCGGCACGACCTGCTCGCGGTCGAGGTACTCGACCCCCGCGACCTCGAACTCCCGGATCTGGGCGACGTGGTGCTGCACGACCCGGAGACCGGACGCACCCGCGAGTTCACCACCACCGAACGGTTGCGTGCCGACTACGCCGCGGCCGCCGCCGAGCACCGGACCGAGGTGCAGCAGGCCCTGCGGCGCTGCGGCGCCCCGCAGATGACGCTGCGCACCGACCGGGACTGGATCGAGGACATCGTCCGGTTCGTCGCCGCCCGCCGGCACAGCTTCGGCGCGCCGGCCAAGGGGGTCCGATGAGCTTCTCCGACTTCTCGTCACCGTGGTGGCTGCTGTTCCTCGTCGTCGTCGCGGCGCTCGCCGTCGGCTACGTCCTCGTCCAGCGCCGCAAGCAGCGGCACGCGCTGCGCTTCAGCAATCTCGAGATGCTCGAGAAGGTCGCGCCGAACCGGCCCGGCCCCGCCCGGCACATCCCGGTCATCGCGCTGCTGTCCGCGCTGGCGCTGCTCACCGTCGCGTTGGCGGGCCCGACCGCCGAGCAGCGCGTCCCGCGCAATCGGGCGACGGTGGTGCTGGTCATCGACGTGTCGCTGTCGATGGAGGCCACCGACGTCGCGCCGAACCGGCTCGTCGCCGCGCAGCAGGCCGCCAAACAGTTCGCCGACGACCTGACCCCCGGCATCAACCTCGGCCTGGTCGCGTTCTCCGGTACCGCCTCCGTGCTGGTGTCGCCGACCACGAACCGCGAGGCCACCAAGTCGGCCATCGACCAGCTCACCCTCAGCGAACGCACCGCCACGGGCGAGGCGATCTTCACGGCGATGCAGTCCATCGACACCCTCGCCGCGGTGCTCGGCGGCGGTGACCAGGCGCCACCGGCGCGGATCGTGCTGCTCTCCGACGGCAAGCAGACCGTGCCCGAGAGCCCCGACGACCCGCGCGGCGGCTTCACCGCCGCACGGCAGGCCGCCGACAAGGGCATCCCCGTGTCGACGATCTCCTTCGGGACCGAATACGGCACCGTGACCATCGAGGACGAACGGATCCCGGTGCCCGTCGACGACCCGTCGCTCAAGGAGATCGCCAACCTGTCCGGCGGCGCCTTCTTCACCGCGTCCAGCCTCGAGGAACTCGAGGACGCCTACGACACGCTCGAGGAACAGATCGGGTTCGAAACCACCCGCGGTGACGCCAGCCGGCCCTGGCTGGTGCTCGGTGTGCTCGCCGCCGCGGTGGGTCTCGGTGCGGCGCTGGTCCTGCGCCAGCGGCTGCCCTGACAGCTTCCTTCCCCTTCGAGGTCCCGGCGGATCTCGATCGATCACCAGATAGGGTTCGACACCATGACCGACGCACCGACAGACGTTTCCGCTCCCGCCGGCCCGTCCCGCCCCGCCGAGACCCCACGCTCGGTTCTCGTCACCGGCGGCAACCGCGGCATCGGCCTGGCCGTCGCCCGGCGGCTGCAGGCCGACGGCCACAAGGTCGCCGTCACCCACCGCGGCTCGGGAGTGCCCGACGGATTGTTCGGCGTCGTCTGCGATGTCACCGACAGCGACTCCGTCGATGCCGCCTTCAAGCAGGTGGAAGAGCACCAGGGGCCGGTGGAGGTGCTCGTCGCCAATGCCGGCATCACCGACGACACGCTGCTCATGCGGATGACCGAGGAACAGTTCACGAAGGTCCTCGACGCCAACCTCACCGGCGCGTTCCGCTGTGCCAAGCGCGCCAACCGGGCGATGTTGCGCGGCCGCTGGGGCCGGATGATCTTCCTCGGTTCCGTCGTCGGCATGGCCGGGCAGGCCGGCCAGATCAACTACGCCTCCTCCAAGGCCGGCGTCATCGGCCTCGCCCGCTCGGTGACCCGCGAACTCGGGTCGCGGTCGATCACCGCGAACGTCGTGGCCCCCGGCTTCATCGAAACCGACATGACCGCCGAGCTGTCCGACGATCTGCGCGACACCGCGAAGAAGTTCATCCCGCTGCAGCGCCTCGGCCGACCGGAGGACGTGGCCGCCGTCGTCAGCTTCCTCGCCTCAGAGGACTCCGCATACGTGTCCGGCGCGGTCATCCCCGTCGACGGCGGCATGGGCATGGGGCACTGACGGCGCGAACGCCGCGACCGTAACCGACACTCACTGGAGGACCGACACACTCATGGGCGGACTGCTCGAGGGCAAGACCATTCTCGTCACCGGCATCATCACCGACTCGTCGATCGCGTTCCACACCGCGAAGGTGGCGCAGGAACAGGGCGCGAAGGTGATCATCACCGGTTTCGACCGGCTGCGGCTGATCGACCGGATCGCGCAGCGGCTCCCGCAGCCGGTGCCGCCGGCGATCGAACTCGACGTGCAGAATCCCGAGCACCTCGCCGGGCTCGCCGACAAGGTGCGCGAACTCGCGCCGGAGGGCCTCGACGGCGTCGTGCACTCCATCGGATTCGCGCCGCGTTCGTGCCTGGGCAACCCGTTCCTCGACGCGCCCTGGTCCGATGTGGCCGTGGCCGTGGAGGTTTCGGCGTACTCGTACTCGGCGCTCGCGAAGGCGCTGCTGCCGGTGCTCAAGGACAACGCGTCGATCGTCGGCATGGACTTCGATCCGGCGCGGGCCGTGCCGTTCTACAACTGGATGGGCGTGTCCAAGGCGACCCTCGAGGCCGTCAACCGGTATGTCGCCAAGGAGGTCGGAAGCCGCGGCATCCGCTCCAACCTGGTCGCGGCCGGGCCCATCAAGACCCTCGCTGCCAAGGCAATCGCCGGTGACGCCACCGGACCGGGTGCCGAGATGAACCGGCTCAACGAGGGCTGGTCCGCGGCCTCGCCCATCGGCTGGGACGTCGACGACCCGACCCCGGTCGCCAAGACCGTGTGCACCGTGCTGTCGGACTGGCTGCCGGGCACCACCGGTTCGATCGTCTACGTCGACGGCGGCTTCCACTCCCAGGTCGGCTTCGGCGCCTGAGCGGGACACCGATCATGACGAACACCCCCGAGCCCTACGACGCGCTGCTGTTGCTGTCGTTCGGCGGACCCGAACGCCCGGAGGACGTGCGTCCGTTCCTCGAGAACGTCACCCGCGGTCGCGGCATCCCCCCGGAGCGGCTCGAGGAGGTCGTGCAGCACTACCTGCACTTCGGGGGTGTCTCGCCGATCAACGCCCTGAACCGGGAGCTGATCACCCGGATCGAAGCCGAGTTCGCCGCGGCGGGGATCGGGCTGCCGGTGTACTTCGGCAACCGGAACTGGCATCCGATGATCGAGGACACCGTCGCCGCGATGCGCGACGACGGCGTCCGCAACGCCCTGGTGTTCCCGACCTCGGCGTGGGGCGGATACTCCGGCTGCCGCCAGTACCACGAGGACATCGCGCGGGCCCGCGCCGTCGTCCCGGACGGCCCGGCACTGACGAAACTGCGGCAGTTCTACGACCATCCGCTGTTCGTCGGAGCGGTCGCCGACGCCGTCCGGGCCGCCCGCGCCGAACTGCCCGCGGACGTGCGCGAGGACGCCCGGGTGGTGTTCACCGCGCACTCGATCCCGCTGTCCGCGGACCGCACCGGCGGCCCCGCCGACGGCGGCGGCCACCTCTACAGCCGGCAGGTCGCCGAGGCGGCCCGGCTCGTCGCCGACGCGGTCGGCATCGACGACCACGACCTCGTGTGGCAGTCCCGTTCCGGGCCGCCGCAGGTGCCGTGGCTCGAGCCGGACATCGTCGATCACCTCGACGCCCTGCACGCGCGCGGCGTGAGCGCCGTGATCGTGGTGCCGGTCGGTTTCGTGTCCGACCACCTCGAGGTCGTGTGGGACCTCGACACCGAGGCGAAGCAGAAGGCCGCCGAGCTCGGCATGGGGTTCGTGCGGGCCGCGACCGCCGGGGCCGACGCCCGCTTCCCGCAGCTCGTCCGGGTGCTCGTCGAGGAAGCGGCGACCGGTCGGGAGCCGGAGCGGCTCGGTTCGGAACCGCTGCTCGGCGCCGGCCGCAACGGCGCGTTGTGCGCGGCCGGGTGCTGTCAGCTGCCGGCTCGGCCGACTCGACCGACGGCTCCCTGATCCCGGGTCACCCGCTGCTCTGCGCGGCGAGCGGGGAGGCGAACCAGCGCGGCAGGCTGCGGCGCAGGGTGACCGGCCCGTCGATCGCGACGGCACCCGAGCGCAATGCCTCCGACCACTGCCGTTCACCGCGCCAGATCTCGGTGAGCGCCCGCAGATCCGCGGTGACCGCCACCGACTCCTCGAAACCGGGATCCACGTCGCACACGTCGACCTCGTCCGGGGTGATGACCAGCCACCACCGTCGTGACCCGCGCGGTGCACCGGTGAAAGCGAACCGCACCACCACCCGGTCCTGAGGGATCGCGGAGCGGTCGACGTTGCGATGCATGTCCCACATCAGCAGCTTCGGATCCAGGTCCTCGTCGCCGAGCCGCCCGGTCCACCGCGACCCCCAGGCGCCGAGGGCGTCCACCACCGCCTCGAGATCCCGGCCGGCGGGGGTGAGCACGTAGCGGATGTCGCCACCGTCGGTGACCCGACGCACGATGCCCGCGGCCGTCAGCTGATGCAGCCGGGTGGACAGCAGCGACGGCGACATCCGCGGCAGCCCCCGCCGCAGTTCGTTGAATCGTTCGCTGCCGAGCACCAACTCGCGCACCACCAGCAGCGTCCACCGTTCGTCGAACAGCTCCATCGCCTTCGCGACCGGGCAGAACTGGTGATAGGACGCGCCCATGCTCGAATGTTAGGCCGACGCGACCGGCCGTACCCGGCGATCGCGGTACAGATCCTGTACTGGAAGCGCTGCGTCGCCCGTTCCTACAGTCGAAGCACGACCCGATCATCTCCTCGAATCACGAATCGGGACGTATCCCGAAGCACGAGAAAGGAGGCCGGCGCACTCACCCTCCCGCACGAACGCGGGAGGGTCCGCGCCGGAACACACGATGAGCGAATCAACGACAGCAGCGATCGACGACCGCGCGTTGAAGGCGAAGCATCGGGCGATGTGGGCGCTCGGGGACTACCCGTCGGTCGCCACCGAGGTGATCCCGACACTCGGCCCGATTCTGGTGTCCGCGTGCGAAGTCGGCGCGGGAGACCGGGTTCTCGACGTCGCGGCAGGGTCGGGCAACGCGGCGATCCCCGCCGCGCTCACCGGGGCCACGGTGGTCGCGACGGATCTGACGCCGGAACTGTTCGAGACGGGCCGCCGCGACGCCGCCGCCGCGGGCGCGACCCTCACCTGGCAGGAGGCCGACGCCGAGGCGCTCCCGTTCGACGACGCGAGCTTCGACGTCGTGCTCTCCTGCGTCGGTGTCATGTTCGCGCCGCACCACCAGGCGGCCGCGGACGAACTGGTCCGCGTCACCCGGCCCGGCGGCCGCATCGGGCTGCTGAGCTGGACCCCCGAGGGATTCATCGGCCGCATGTTCGCGACCATGAAGCCGTACGCGCCGCCGCCCCCGCCCGGTGCCCAGCCGCCGCCGCTGTGGGGGGACGAGCAGCACGTGCGGTCGCTGCTGGGGGACCGGGTCACCGACGTGCAGGCGCACAAGGAGAAGCTGCGGGTGGAATGCTTCGGCAGCGGCGAGGAGTTCCGGGACTTCTTCAAGGCGGCGTACGGGCCGACCATCGCGGTCTACCGGGCGATCGCCGACGAACCCGACCGCGTCGCCGCACTCGACCGCGACCTGGCGGAGCTGGGCCGCAGCTTCGACCAGGGCGGGGGAGCGATGGAGTGGGAATACCTGCTGCTCACCGCACGACGCGCCGGCTGACCGGACGCGAGGTCACAATGCGGAGCCGGTCTGCGCGACGGGTGCCAGGGGCTGCGGGGGTGCGTCGAGGCCGTGCACCGCACCGAAGTCGACGACGTCCGCAGCGTCGGTGCCGGCAAGGGCGTAGAGATCGTAGGTGCCCGTCGACGACGCCGGCGGGGTGAACGTCAGCTTCTCCTCGCGCACCTCGCCGGGTTGCAGCGTCACCTCGATCGGGTCGGCGACCGTCGCGCCGAGTCCGCCCTCGGGCGCACCGACACCGAGCCACACCCGGCCGGAGAACGGCTCGTCGCCGGCGGTGAGAACCACCGTGGCCTCGGCCTCCCCGGTCGGGGCGGGCACGGCTTCGATCTCCAGCGACACCTCCACCGGAAGGTCGATGTCCGGGACCTGCGGGCGGGTGGACGACGGTGATCCGTCCCCGATATCGGGCCAGTCGTCCGCCCACACGATCCGGTCGATCAGAGCCTCGCGTCGCTGAGCGCCGCTGGGCAGCTTGATGTCCCGGCGCGGGCTCGCGTGGTAGACGATCCAGTCGTCCCCGGCGTCGTCGGTGACGACGCTGTTGTGGCCGGGTCCGGCCCAGCGGTCGCTGCCCGCGAGGATCAGTGCGCCGCCCCCGTCGCCGAGATCCTGGCCCTTGCGGTCGAGATACGGCCCGGTCAGGGAGGTGGACCGGCCGGCGATCACCCGGTAGGCGGTGTTGCCGCCGTTGCAACAGTTCCCGGCCGAGACGAACAGATAGTAGAAACCGTTGCGGTGCACCACGAACGGGCCTTCGAACCGTTCGTCGGCGACCTTCACGGGGGTGCCGTCCGGCGCGGTGCCGTCCGGGGAGAGCGGGATCGCGTAGACGCCCTTGAAGTTTCCGACGAGCATCGTCTTCCCGGTGCCGTCGTCCCAGACGAACGGATCGATCGTGCCCTCGATTCCGACGTCCTCGGCGCAGAACACCGGCCGGCCCAGATCCGTCCACGGTCCCGCCGGGTCGGGGGAGGTCGCCAGGCCGATGCACGGATTCGAGACGTCGTTCAGCGAGTAGTACAGGTGGTACACCCCGTCGAATTCGTGGATGCTCGGCGCCCACGGGTGCTTGCCGGGATCGTGCCACGCGGGAGGCTGATCGAACACGTCACCGACGTACATCCAGTCCACGAGGTCGTGGGAGGTGAACATCCCCATCGTGTGCATCCCGCGGCCGTCACCCCAGTCGTCGGCCGTGCTGTAGAGGTAGAACGTGCCGTCCGGGGCGCGCAGGACCGACGGGTCCGCGGCCACCGGTTCGACGACCGGATTCGCGTGCGCCACCTGGGCGGGTGCGATCAGGGCGGCGAGCAACCCCAGGATCGCCGCCGCGATCCACCGTCCTCCGGAGCGGTGTCGGGCGACGGGTGTACGACGCGCCCGCGGCACGGTGATCCGATGGTTCTGCACGTCGCTCCTCGATGTCGGCCCAACCCGCCCGAAGTGCGACAAATGTATACGGATGTGACTCGTGTGACAGCAGATGCGGAAGGCCGACCGCGGGACCGTGACGCAACCGTGTCCTCGGCGGTGTGTCTTTGTGGCGGTCCCAGCCGCCACAAAGGCACACGGGCGGCGTCAGCCGCCGGTTGTCCGGCGACTGTGACGACCGGCTTCGAGCGCCGCGGCGACCGCGCCCAGCCGGGCCTGCCGCACGGTGGTCAACAGCGGCCGCAGCGCCGCCTCGCGGCTCGTCGCCGCGGACATCGACCCGGCCTGCAGTCCGGCGCCGCGCGCCGCGACGTCCAGGATCGCGGACACCTGGTCGGCGGAGTCGAGGATGCGCACGGCACGCACCGGAAGCGATTCGGGATAGCGGTGCCGGGCCTGCTGGGCGATCGCCTCGGCGATCTCCGCGCGCGGGTCGGATCGGCGACCGTCCGTGCCGACGGTCGGGATACCGGTCAGGGTCGCCGCAGCATCGCGCACCGCCTCGCGCATCGTGAACTCGGCCTCGCCGAGACCGGGACGGGCGGGCGCATCCGGCAGGGCCGGCACCGCGAACACGGTCCAGCGCAGCACATCCGGACCCTCCACGGTCGGGACCAGCCCGATCCCCGGCGCCCCGGGCGCCCCGACCAGGACGCCTTCACCGGCCGCCAGCGCCGCCGTCGCGAACGCGGTCCCGGCCGGCAGCCCGGAGACGTCGCCGGGGGCGGGCAGCACGAGCCGGATGCCGGCGGTGTCCGCCGGATCGGCGCGACGCACCGCCGTCAGCAGCGCCGCGGCCCCCGTCGCCGCACCGGCGCCGGAGCCGGGCAGGCCCGCGGCCGATGCGGCCGCGTCGTCGTCCGCGAACACCAGGTGCAGCGGGGCCCAGGTGTTGAGGGCATCGATCACCTCGTCGGGCGCGGCGTCGCCGGACAGCCACACGCCCGCCCACAGGGTCAGGGTCAGGCTCGGGGAACTCACCGGCACAGCATACGGCGGCACGTCACACCGGCATCCCGGCGTGGCAGCCGCAACGGCACCACGCCGTGTCCTAACGTCGTCGGGCGTGAGCCCACGCGACATGTACGGCGGCGACATCTACGCCGGCCACGCCCGCACCCGCAAGCCGACGGTCCCGGAACTGGCGGCCGAGAGGGATCTCGTCGTCGAGGACGCCGCCTCGGGCTGGTGCGGCGCCGTCGTGGGCTTCGAACGCACCTACGACGGGGACTTCGTGCGCCTCGAGGACGGGCAGGGTCGCACCCGACTGTTCGCGATGCGCCCGGCCGCGTTCCTCGTCGACGGCAAACCGGTCACGCTGGTGCGGCCGAAAACCCGTCCGGCCGCGCAGAAACCGGCGCGGTCCGCGTCCGGGTCGACCCGCGTCGAGGGACTGAAGGCGCGGGTCGCGCGCGGCAGCCGCATCTGGGTGGAGGGCGTGCACGACGCCGCGCTCGTCGAACGGGTGTGGGGTCACGACCTGCGCGTCGAAGGGGTGGTCGTCGAGCAGCTCGAGGGCCTGGACAACCTCGCCGAGCGGCTCGCCGAGTTCGAACCGGGACCCGGCCGGCGGATCGGGGTGCTCGCCGACCACCTCGTCGCCGGGTCCAAGGAGGAACGGCTGACCGCGAACCTCGGCCCGTACGTCATGGTCACCGGCCACCCGTACATCGACGTGTGGGAAGCGGTGCGGCCCAAGACCTTGAGCATCGCGGCGTGGCCGAAGGTGCCGCGCGGGCAGGACTGGAAGACCGGGGTGTGCCGGGAACTGGGCTGGGGCAGCCCGCAGGACGGCTGGCGCCGGGTCTACGGTGCGGTGTCGTCGTTCCGGGATCTCGAGGCGCCGCTGATCGGTGCCGTCGAACGGCTCGTGGACTTCGTGACCGAACCCGAGGAGGGCTGAGCCGCCCGACGCGATCCGTCAGCGGCCGCCGGTCTCGGGTGCGGGTTCGGCCTCGCCCGTTCCGGGCAGCCCGGCCCCGACGCCCCCGACATCGGTGATGGTCCAGTCCGATGCGCGGTCCATGGTCACCCGGTAGGTCGCGGTGGCCGCCACCCCGTCCGGGGTCTGCTTGCTCTTGGACACCATGTCGACGAACACCTGCACGACGAAGGTGTCGCCGTCGTTGCTCGCCACCTCGGCGGCGAGCAGACGTGCGGTGGAGGTGTACTCCATCTGGGTCAGCCACGGCGCGACGACGTCGACGGCCCCCTCGAGCTTCGGCACGAGTTGTTCACTGACACCGTCGGTCAGCGCGTCCCGCCAGGCGTCGAGATCACGGAAGTCGACCTCCGAGACGTTCAGCGCATATTCCGAGGCGACGGCCTCGGCTTCGGCCTCGGTGTCCAGCCGGCTCTGCAGGGCCTGCAATTGCTCGGACGAGTCGTCGGTCGCCCACAGCACCCCGAAGGTCACCGCGGCGACGAGCGCGAGCACCGCGACGATCGCGACGGTGCGGAACGACGACCACCACGGGCCGCGGCTGCCGGTCTCCCCGGTGCTCGGCCCGGCCTCGGCTGGATCCTGTTCGGTGACATCGGTTTTCGACATGACGCTGTCTTCCTTCTTCATCGGGGCACGCTCACGGTGAAACGAACACTGTCGCCCGGCATGGTCGCGATGGCCTGTTCGAGCAGGGTACCGAGGTCCATTCGGCCGACCACGGATCCGGTGGCCTGGGTGACGGGCCGCAGCGCGACCCCGATCGCGCCGAGTTCGGGGGCCATCTTCGACAGGAACTCGGCGAGTTCGATCTCCTGCTGACGCCAGGAGCCGAGGATCTCCTCGCCCTTGAGCACCGAGGATCCTTCGAACAGGTACTCGTACGAGATGCCGAGGGTCTCACCGAACTGGTCCAGCATGGGAGGAGCGGCGACCATCGCCGGTCGCACCCACTCCACATCGCCCATCATCCACATCAGGTCGCTCAGAACGGTTTCCAGCGAGCCCTCGTGCCGGGTCAGGGTGGACAGCAGCAGTTCGGCACCGCGACCCGCCGCGGGCATCGTCTCCTCGAGTCCTTCCACCGACTCGGTGAACGTGGCGACGAGTTCGTTCAGCGACTCCGCATCGGTCTGCTCGAGCAGTTCCGAGGTCGTCGCGAGGAGATCGGGCACCGAAGTCGGGAGTTCGACGACCTCGGTCAGGTGCGCCCCGTCCTCGAGATAGGGGCCCTCGGTCGACGCCGGGAGGAACGAGAACACCGGTTCGCCCAGCGACGACAGGTTCTCGACACGCATCGTGCTGTCCACGGGGATGCGGTGCTCGGCCTCGTACGAGAGGTTCATGCGCACGAACCCGTCGAGGTTCTCCAAACCGTCGACACGCCCGATGTTCACCCCGCGGTAGACCACCGACGATCCGGTGCGCAGACCCGCCGCGTCGCGCATGTCCACCACGGCGTGCAGGCGGCGCTGCGTCGGATCCATCTGCAGCACGCCGACCACGAGATACCAGGTGCCCAGGATCATCACCACGACCAGGGCGAGCGCGGACATCCACGCGGGAATACGGGTCACGGCAGAGCTCCGATCATGCGCAGGAGAACCAATCCGTCGGCCGCCGGGCCTCCCTCGTCGCCGGCGATCGTCACCTGACGAATGTCGATGCCGGGTTCGAGCAGGAAGGGGACCAGCTTCTCGTCGACGAGCTCGACCAGCTCGGCCGCGTTGCCCCGCAGCTCACCGGCGGTCGGCGACGGTTCGCGCAGCAACGGGGTGAGCAGCTCGAGATTGTCGTTGATGTGCGGGAGGCGGGGGATCAGCCACTCCAGGCCCGTGACCATGGTGTTGACGTCGATGACGATGTTGAGCACGGCTTCCATGAAGTAGGGCACCCGATCCAGTCGGCGTCGCGCGGTGTCGGAGAACAGGAATCCCACCTCGTCGCGGGCGGCGTCGAGACGCTGGGACAGCTCGTCCGTTGCAACGACGATGCGATCGATCTGGTCGATGTTCGCGGCCGCGTCGCTCAGATCGGTGGAGATCGTCGCGGACAGCTCGCGGGTCTCCGCGGGGTCCTCGGGCAGCACCTCGTTCAGGCGCGCGATCGAATCCTGCAGCCGGGTGAGGCTGCCGCCGTTGACGAACATCGCGATCCGCTCGAGCATGTCCTCGATCTGGGGACCCGGATCCGTGTCGCTCAGCGGGATGGTGTCGCCGTCCCGCAACGGAGCGCCGCTCCCGTCCACCGGCGGCACCAGGGCGATGTAGATGTCGCCGAGCACGGTGTTCTGCCGCAGTTCGGCGCGGGTTCCCTCCGGCACGACCACCGACTCGCGCACGTCGATCCGCGCGACCGCGCTGTGCGGCCCGAGGTCGATCGCCCGCAGGGTGCCCACGGAGATGCCCTCGCTGCGGACGTCGGCTCCGGCCGGCAGGCTCAGCAGCGACTCGAACTCGAGGTTCAGCCGGTAGGTCGGTCCGCGCACCCCGGAGCCGGGCAGGGCGTGGTCGCTGGGGTCGAAGCTGCAGCCGCACAACGCCACCACGGCGGCGAGGACCACGCCTGCCAGCCGGCGCGAGCGGGTGAACGAACGGGTCACGGGGTTGCTCCGATCGTCGACAGGACCAGCTGCGGCAGCGGCACCGACACCGAGCGGGAGGACACCACCGAGCAGGTGTCCGGGGCGATCTGCTCGAGGGCCGCGCAGGTCAGCGTCGCGTCGGGGGTCGGCACCTCGGCTCGGGCCGGATCGAGCTCGACGGACACCGACCCGGGCCGGGTCTGCACCATCGTCGCGAGCATCGTCACGGTGCCGGGGATCGTCGCGAGCAGTTCGCTCGAGTTCTCGGCCCCGGTCCGCAGCATCGTCAGGGTGGGCAGCGTGGAGTTCAAGGCGTTCATCAGGTAGGGGAAGTGCTCGTTGAACAGCCGGTCGAGCGGGCCGACGGCCAGGGACAGCTTCTCGACGAGGATCTTCGCCACGACGAGCATCTGCTCGATGCCGGCCAGACCGGGAGCGAACGTCTGGATGGTGGACTTGACGTTCTCCCAGTCACCCGTGAGAAAGGTGGTCATCTCGGCGGAGTTGTCGAGGATCTGCCCGAGCTGGTCCATGAAGTTGTCCGGCGACGACAGCAGTTCCGCGAGGTCGCGCAGTTCGCGGTTCAGCGTCGGGCCGAGACCCTCGAACTCGCGTCCGGCGTCCTTCAGGGCCGATTCGAGCGGCGCCGTTCCGTCGGGGCCACGCTCGGTCATCTGCCGCACGAGCTCGGAGAACGATCCGAGTGCCTCCGACACGCTGACCGGGGTGCGGGTACGGGCGGTGTCGATGCACATGTCCGAGGTGAGCGCCGGGCCCGGTCGGGGATCGGCATCGACGAGTTCGACGCGCCGATCGGTGAGGATCGACGCATTGGTGATCACCGCACCGGTCTCGGCGGGAAGCTCCCGGTCGCCGACGGTCATGTCGACGCGCACGCGCGCGCCGTCGGGTTCGATCCGGTCCACGGTCCCGACGGAGATTCCCCGGATGGTGACGGGAGAGCCGGGATACAGGCCGTAGGAGTCCTCGAAATAGGCGCAGATCGCGTCGTCGTCCCGGGAGGTCGCGGCGAAGGCGGTCGCGCCGGCCACGGCCAGCGCCACGACGGTCACCGCGGGCACGAGTCGTCGTGAATTCGTCGTCAGTGTTCGCATCTCAGCACCGTGTTCCCGGCATCGGGAGACAGACATCGGGTCGCTGGACCGTCAGCCCGCTCTGATCGAGAAGTGCCTGCCCTTCGGGACCCGCGATCGCGGCGAGTCCGGTCAGCGTGGCACGCATGGAATTCGTCATCTCCTCGACGGACGCCGACAGTTCCGCGCTGCTGTCCGCGGCCTCCACGAGGTGAGGAATGAGGGGTTCGACCTTCTCCTGGTACGGGCCGCTGAGGAAGTCGAACAGGAGTCCGGCGAGCCCGGATAGCCCGTCGGCGAAGATCTTCACGTCCTGGTGGGCTTCGACGATCTTCGGTCCGAGGATGGCGTAGCCCCGGATGATCTCGAGCGCGAGTTCCTGGTTGTCGTTGGCCGTGCGGAGATATTCGTTGGACAGTTCGAGCAGACTTTCGATCTGGTCCTTCTGGTTCGCCATGACGTCCATGACGGCTTCGATATCGGTGACCGTCATGCGCACCGCGTCCGGGGATTCGCCGAGCATCGCGGCGGTCTCGTCCAGGGCCGTGCGCAACGCCTCGGTGTCGAGTTCCTCCACCACCTCGGTGGCCTCCTCGAACATGTCGTTCACCAGGAACGGGAGGGCCGCGCGATTCTGCGGGATGGGCTCGGTCAGCGGCTGCCTGCCCGCCGGGTGCACCGCGAGGTACAGGCCCCCGATGGGGGTGAGCATCCGCACCGACACCGAGGTCTGGTCCCCGAGGAAATGCTCGGAGTCGACGGTGAACTCGACGTCGACGTGGTCGTCGGCCAGGGTCAGCCCGGTGACCGAGCCGACCGGAACACCCGCGATGCGCACGTCGTCGCCGGCGGCGAGCCCCGCGGATTCCGGCAGCTGCAGCCGGTAGGTCGACGCCCCGACCGGGCGCAGATAGAGCGCGAGGACGAGGCCGGCGATCAGGGCGAGGACGAGCAGACCGGACAGCGCCCACCACATCTGGGTGCGGGGATCGGCATCCTCGGATCCGAAATCGAGGCGTCCGAACATGCGGGTGCGCATCAGGCACCTCCGTTGCAGATGGTCAGGGGACGGCCCTCGAGCAGCACGTCGGCCTCGATCGGCAACTGCACCGCGCCGTTGCTGCACTGCCGGGCCGCGTCGACGCGCGGGACGAGGGAATTGATCCCCTCGAAGATCCCGGGCAGCACCGACAGGGTATTGATGGCCGTCTCCGGATCCGGGATCACCTCGTCCACCCGGATGATGAAGTCGTCGTTGCGCTCGAGGAAGTCCTCGTGGCCGGGATAGGCACCGAGACCGAGCTGGGCGAGCAGATTCACGGTGCGGTCGACCTCCGACATCTCGAGGGCGCCGAGCTTGGTCAGGGACAGGAACTCGGTCATGCGTGTCACCAGCGGGGTGAAGATCGAATGGAACACCTCGAGGATGTTCTCGAGGTTCTCGGACCGGCCTTCGAGTTGCTCGTTCAGGGCCGTGAAGTTGTCGAGGAGGGTGCTCATCAGAGCGCTGCGGTCCTCGGCGTAGCTCGCGAGTTCGGCGATGTCGCGCATGACCGGGGTCGGGCTGGATTCGCTGCCCTCGATCAGCGCGGCGACATTGGTCGCCAGCCGGTTGTAGACGGCCGGATCCGCTTCGCGGAGAAGCGGTTTGAGGCCGTTGAAGACGGTGGTGATGTCGAACGAGTCGACGGTGTTCACCACCAGCTCGGCCGGGTCGAGTTCCTGGCCGCCGTCCTCGCTGCGATCGAGTTCCAGATAGCGCTGGCCCGTCAGGTTCTGGAACTTGACCAGGAGCCGGTCCGAGTCACGCAGCCGGTACTCGTCGAGCACGGTGAAGTCGACGATCGCGCGGTTGCCGTCGGACACCGAGATGTCGACAACCTTGCCGATCTGCACGCCGCGCAGGCGCACGTCGGCGTTCTCCTTGAGACCGAAGACATCTCCGAACTGGGCCTGGTAGGCGACGGTCGAGCCGCCGACGGGTCGTTCGATCGCCTGCACGATCAGCACGATGATCAGGGCGACGACGGTCGCGAGCAGCGCCAGCCGGACGGCTGCCTGGCGGGGAGTTCTCATCGGACACCCCCGGTGTTCTCGAGCGGAACCCGGAAGGCCGGGAAGGTCTCCACGAGGACGTCCACCCCCAGGACCACCCGGTCACCCTGCTGGTGCAGGGCACCGTCGGCGCCGTCCACGAGCCGGGCGACCTGGTCGGGGGAGACGGTGCGCAGGCTCTGGTTCATCGGGATCAGGATGTCGAGCAGCATGTCCACGGCATCCGAGGTCGGGCCCAGGGCGCCGACGATCTCACCGGACAGCGCGAGCACGAGATGCGAGACCTCGGTGATCGTCTCGCTCGCCTGCCGGGTGCGGAAATCGTCCTCGAGTTCCTCGACGGACGCGATCGCCGACAGGGTGTTCAGGGCCGACGGGGTGAACACGGCGATGCCCTCGGAGACGTCGGCGAACTTCGGCAGCAGCTCGCTCAGCGGCTCGTTCTGGGTGCGGGCGATGTTGCGCATCACCAGCAGCGACGAGGCGAGCAACGGCGCCATCTGCTGCGTCAGCTCCGCGGCACTGTCGATCGAGTCCGACAGCTGCGGCGTCACCACATCCAGCAGCAGCCGGCCGGAATCGCGCAGCACCGTGGTCACGGTGAAGTCCCCGACGTCGCCGAGGGCGAGGGTGCTGCCCGGTTCGATCGGCTCTCCGCCCGGCATCGGGATGAGTTCGAGTGCGGTGGAACCGAAGATGTTCGACGAGACGAACCGGGTGTGCATCGACGTCGACAGTTCGTCCAAGTGGTTCTCGTCCACGCTGAGCCTGACGATCTGATTCTGAGGCCCCTGGGGCTCGACGTCGATCACCGTGCCGATCGACATGCCCCGCAGGCGAACCGCGGTGTCGGTGGAGACCCCGTCACCGAGATTCGTCGCGGTGACCGCGAATTCGACCTCACCGGACCGATCCGGCTCCGTCGCCCACCAGGCCGCGGTGACGACGAGCGCGGCCGCGACGACAACCGCGAGCCCGCGGATCCGTAACCCCCGGCGACCGGGCCCGAAGCCCGAATACTGTGCTGTGCTCACTTACTCCCTCACCCCGAGAAACTGATCGTCGCGTCGAGTCCCCACATCACGAGCGTGAGCACCATGTCGGTGGTCACGATCAGGACGAGGCTCGCGCGGATGGCCCGCCCGGATGCGATCCCGACCCCCTCGGGACCGCCGCTCGCGTGATAGCCCTGGTAGGCGTGCACGAGCGTCACGACCAGGACGAACACCACGACCTTGATCAGCGAGTAGATCAGGTCGACCGGCTCGGTGAACATGTGGAAGTAGTGGTCGTAGGCGCCCGAACCCTGGCCCTGCACCACGGTGACGGTCACGCCGGTGGCGGCGAACCCGAGCGCGAGCGCGATGAGATAGGACGGGACGACGGCACCGACCGCGGCGATGAGCCGGGTGGACACGACGTACGGAATCGAGTCGATGGCCTGGGCCTCGAGCGCGTCGATCTCCTCCGAGATCCGCATCGCACCGACCTCGGCCGTGATCCGGCACCCGGCCTGCGCGGCGAAACCGATCGCGGCGATCAGCGGCGCGAGCTCGCGCGGGTTGGCCAGCGCCGACATCGCACCGGTCAGCGGTCCCATCCCGAGCATGTCCAGCGCCGAGAACCCGACGAGACCGACCATCGCACCCGCGACGATGCCGAGGATGGCCAGGACCGGGGCGACGCCGCCGCCGACGATGACGGCGCGGCCGTTACCCCAGGTCAGGTCGGTGAAGATCGCGACGGTCTGGCGCCGGTTGCGGCGCAGGGCGTGTCCGATCCCGCGGAACGAGACGACGACGAAGTGCAGGTAGAGCCCGAGGGACTCGATCGGGTCCCAGGCCCGGCGTGCGTGACGCGTCCACCGCAGGCCCCTGGGCAGATAGGGGGACGGCGCCGCGACCGGGGTCTTCTGTGCGGCGCTCATCAGAGGAACCTCATCGGAACGAACATCAGGACCACCTGGGTGATGAAGAGGTTGACGACCATGCAGGCGATGATGCTGAGCACCACGGCCGCATTGACGCTGTCGGCCACGCCCTTCGGGCCGCCCTTGGCCTCGAGCCCGCGCTGGCTCGAGATGACGGCCACCACGTAACCGAAGACCGCGGCCTTGAGCAGACACACGATCAGGTCGGTGGTCGAGGCGAAGCTGCCGAAGGACAACCAGTACGAGCCCGGGGCCACCCCCTGGCCGAGGGAGGCGACCGCGAAGCTCGCGAGGATGCTCATCAGGATGATCAGCACGGACAGCATGGGGGCGACGACGACCATCGCCAGGATGCGGGGGGAGACCAGCCGGCGTTGCGGGTCGATACCCAGGGTGCGCAGCGCGTCGATCTCCTCCCGGATGGTGCGGGAGGCCAGGTCCGCGGAGATCGCCGACCCGCCCGCCCCGCCGATGAGCAGGGCCGCGGCCAGCGGCGCGATCTGCTGCATGACGCCCATGCCGCCGACCGCGCCGGCCATCGAGTTGGCGCCGACGTTGTCGGTCATGCTGCCGACCTGCACGGCGATGACCACACCGAGCGGCAGGGCGACCAGGATCGCGGGTACGGCCGACACCGAGATGAAGAACCAGCCCTGAACGATCGCCTCCCGCAGCGGGAAGCGGCCGGTGGCGATGTCGACGACGAGGTATGCGGTGGCGCGGAAGGCCAACCGGAGCGTGCGCCCGAAGGTGCGTGTCGCCTCGGCGCCGCGTGCGGCGACGGCCCCGCCGAACGGCCGGCCCCCCGGCGCGGCGTCGTCCACGGTTCGTGAAGTCACGTTGATCCCCCTGAGAAAACTGGTGGTGAAGAGCCGAGCGCGCAGCGGGCGGGTCCGGCGGGACCGCGTCGACGACCGCAGCGTCGGTACCGCGTCCGGGACGAATCCGGGGACGCGTTCGATGAACGGTGGAACCGGGTGTCAGACCTCCAGGGCAGCGCGGGCTTCGGGGATCATCCGCACACGTGCGGGGAGTATGCGGCCGGCGGCGCGCACGATCGCGATCAGTGCCCGGAACTCGCGTTCGCGGGCCGGGCTCCACGGCACACCCCAGATCTGCCGGACGTGCTCGGGGAAGGCACCGAACATCAGGGTCTCGACCGGCCGGCCCGTCAGCTTCTCCAGCAGCGCCGGCAGCGGACGGGGCAGTGCCGCGAGTTTCGGTTGGAGAGTTGCGATCACGTCCTGCTCGTCGACGAGTTGCTGCATCCGCCGGGTGCCGGGCGACATGGCGAGTTTCTCCACGACCCCCTGCTCGACGTACGTGCGCAGACCCGCGGCATCGGTGGGCATGTCCTGCTCGCGCACCCCGAAGAGCAGGCCGAGGCGGCGGCTCTCCCGGTAGAACGCTTCCACCTCGGCCTCGGGTTGCGGACCGAAGCAGACCGTGATCGCGTAGATCAGGGACTCGATCGTGGTGAGGTGCACCCACGTCCACACGTCGCGGTTCCACGCGTGGTACTTGCGCCCCTCGTAGTCGAGTCCGGTGATGGGCCGGTGCATCTCGCGCAGTTCACGCGCGGATTCGGCCACGTTCTCGCCGAAGTAGATCCGGTAGGTGTAGGCCAGGGTGTTCTCCGCGCGCACCGACGGCCGGCTGAACGACTTCGAATGTTGTTCGAGCGCAACCATGACGGTGGGATGCGTGCCCTGCAGCGACAGTGCCCGGAACAGGAACAGCGGCCAGATCCGCCGATCCGCCAGCAGGCGGACGAAGGTGCGGTCGGCGACGGGAACGTCCTCCTCGATGTCCACCGAAACACGTTGTGCCGGAGTGGTTTCCATCGCGATCTCCTCGGGTTCGGTGAGCGGGGGCCGGGACGGGGTCATCCGGCAGGCGGTGTGGGCGGCACGACGAGGAACGACAGCATCGTCCTGGCGATGCGTCGTACTCCGTCGTCGGTCGCCGTGGCGGGTCCGAGGTCGGGAGCCAGCCAGACGCTCGCGAAGAAGCGGGAGATGATCTCCGCGGCGGTCTCGGTGTCGAACTCGATGCCGGTCTCCCGCGCCGTGGATTCGAGCTCCTCGCGGACGGAGGTGAGCAGCATGGTGGCGATCTGCGGGTCGTGCATGAGGGGGAGTGCAGCGCCGTCGTCGACGAAGCGCCGGCCCACCGGATGGTTCCGGACGGTGCGCACGGCTTCGACGAGCCACTCGACCGACCTTTCGAGGGGGTCCTCGATCGAGTCGATCGCGGCGTGGAACTCGGTGACGAGGCGATCGAGTTCCCAGGCGAACGCGCGGGAGAGCAGCTCTTCCTTGGTGTCGAAGCGGCGGAACACCGTCGCGCGTCCCACGCCGGCTTCGGCCGCCACGTCGGTCACGGTGGTCCGTTCCAGGCCGTGACGAGCCAGGCACCGCATGGTCGCCGCGAGGATGGCGGCGTCGGTGGGGTCGAGGTCGGTGCTGTGGCCGACGAGTGCTCCGACCAGGAGCGAGCGGACCGGGGTGATACCCATAGTTCGGGAACGGTATCACCGATCTCACCGAGTGCAAATAACAAGTTCTAGCTAACCGAACTTATGTTTGTGCAGGCCTCTTGCCACCGGGCCTGAAACAGAGTTCATTCGACAGCTGCCCCCGATGGACCACGGGACTCGCACGGGAGCGGCCGCGGGCCCGAGCGGTTGTCGAGGGCGCGATCGGTGCGATGCGGACGCTCCCGACGCGGACCGGTCACGGCCGGGACGAACACCGGGGGCCGCGAGAACCCCGACGAGGGGTCGGGCAGCGTCGGTTTGCACCGGGCCCCGAGGCGCGGCGTCGGTGTGGTGGTGCCGGAGTGGATCTCCGGCGTCGGTCAGTCCTCGGTGCCGGTGCCGGTGCCGGTGCCGGTGCCGGTGGAGGCGTAGTGGCTGTCGGGAAGGACGAGCATGCGCGCGAAGCCGATCGCGCGCGGGGTCGTCTCGAAGACGGGTCGTTCCTGGCCGTCGCTGGTGGTGAACACGCCGACAGCTTCGAGTGGGCGTACGTGTTCGGGCTTGGTACCGGAGATCAACACGGTGATGTGACGGTGCTCGAGTTTGGTGATGGCGTCCTTGAGGACGATCGCGCCGGTGGCGTCGAGGGCGGTCACCCGCGACATGCGCAGGATCACCACCTTCACGTCCGCGACCTCGGCGAGTTCGAGGAGGAATCGGTGCGCCGCGGCGAAGAACAACGCGCCCTCGATGCGGTAGGCGACGATGTGCTCGCGCAGGAGTTCGTGCTCTTCGGCCAGGTGATCGCCCTGTTCGAGCGGGACCTGCTCGATCCGCGCCGACTTGGCGACTGCCCGCAGCGCGAGGAGCGCGGCGAATCCGACGCCGACGGCGACCGCGGTGACCAGATCGAAGACGACCGTGACGAGGAACGTCGCGATCATCACCACGGTGTCGGCGCGGCCGGCGCGGGCGATGGCGAGGACGGAGGCGGTCTCGACCATCCGGACGGTGGTGGCCAGGAGCACCCCGGCGAGCGCGGAGAGGGGAATCTCGGCGACGAGACCGGCGGCCAGGTACACGATCGCGGCGAGGATGAGCGCGTGGGTCAGGGCCGCGAGCCGGGTCCGGGCGCCGGAGCGGACGTTGACCGCGGTCCGGGCGATCGCGCCGGTCGCCGGGACACCGCCGAACAGCGGTGCGGCGATGTTCGCCAGGCCCTGCCCGAACAGTTCCCGGTCGGGATCGTGGCGCGTGCCGACGGCCATCGAATCCGCGGCGGTCGCCGAGAGGAGCGACTCGAGCGCCGCCAAGGCGGCCACGGCGAGGGCCGGTGCGATCAGCGAGGTGAGATTCCCCAGGTCCAGGAAGCTCAGGGTCGGTGCGGAGAACCCGGACGGAATGGCGCCGATCCGGGCGATGTCCCAGCCGAACAGTTGCGCGACGACGGTCGCGGCGGCGACCGCGACGAGGGAGAACGGAATCCGCGGGAAGAAGCGTCCGCCGATGAGAATCGCCACCGCGACCACCAGCGCGATCGACGGTGTCAGGATCGACGGGTCCGCGACGAACTTGTGCACCGCGTCGAACGCGGACTGCCACACCTTCTCGCCCTCGGCGCCGGAGATGCCCAGGGCGGCCGGGACCTGCTGGAGAGCGATGACGACGGCGATGCCGGCGGTGAACCCTTCGATCACGGGGGCCGGCATGTAGCGGACGGCTCGGCCGATGCCCGCGAATGCCAGCGCGACCAGGACCACACCCGCGATCAGCCCGACCGCGAGCACACCCGTCGGGCCGTACTGGGCCACGATCGGCACCAGGACCACCGTCATCGCGCCTGTGGGGCCCGACACCTGGAATCGGGAACCGCCGAACACGGCCGCGACGGCTCCGGCGATGACCGCGGTGGTCAGGCCTGCGGCGGCACCGAGGCCGGAGCTGACACCGAAGCCCAGCGCCAGCGGCAGTGCCACCAGCGCGACGATCAGGCCGGAGAGCAGATCGGCGCCGGGAGCGCGGAGCGCGGGTTTCCACTCGCTCCATCGGGGCAGGAGTGCGGCGACCGACCGAACCACGCCGGAGACGCGGTTACCGGTGGGGCCGGTCGTGTTCGCGGGCTCGTTCGGGCTTCCCAGTACAGACATGTGCAGCTTCCTCAGTGTGCCGAGAACCTTTCCGGCGAGGGAAAGCCGGGTGATGCGTGGTGCGCGGTTCGGTCGACTGTGGTGGACGGGTGTTGCGGATCGTTTCCCCCGGCCGGGCCTGTCGAGGGGCACAGGCCCGGCCGGGGGAGACGCGGCCCCGGCAGGGAGGAGGCGATCCCTCTCCTCCGTGCCGGGGCCCGGGGGAAGGCGCGGAACGCGGGCAGATCGACGTGATGCGTTCCGCGCCTGGGTCATGGGCCCGGCGCTGCGGCCGTCAGGCTTCGCGGCGGCAGTTTCGTGCTACCGGTGGATCCGCGCGCGTCGTGGTCCTTGTCGCTCACCCTCATCGTCCGTTCGTGCAAGGTGTGTATTTAGGAATCATGCAAGGTATGAAGTTTAGAAAAACCGCAATCAGCGGGTGCGGGCTGCGCCGCGCCGAAGCTCGGCCGGTCAGCCTGCCGAGTTGCCCACCAGTGTCGGGGACTCCGGTTGGTCCTCGAGCAGCTCGGCCTGTCCCGCGACCACGCCCGTGAGGATCCCCCTGGCGATCTTCAACAGATCCGCGACCTGCGGCGAGGTCAACGTGTAGGAGACCGAGAGGCCCTCCCGCCTGGCCGTCACCAGTCCGGCGCGGCGCAGGATCGACAGCTGCTGGGACAGGTTCGCCGGTTCGATCCCGACCTCCGGCAGCATCTCCGAGACGGCGTGATCACGCTCGCTCAGCAGTTCGAGCACCCTGATCCGCGCCGGGTGCCCCAGTGTTTTGAAGAAGTCCGCCTTCATCTGGTACAGCGGTTGGCGCGCGTTCGTGGCCATGGCGCCTCCTGTGGTCTCCGTCGGCCGGCGGCTTCCGGTCGAGGGGTTCTCGTCCTCGTCGTGGGAACGCATTCGTGCACCCTCACGCTCGGCGGAATCATGCCATGCGGAAGAGCTATTTGCGAATCTTAGCAATTCGCCAATTGGCGTTGCTGCCGACGGTGCCCGCGAGGACCGCTCTGCCTGGGCGTCTGCCCCGGTGTCCGATTTGTGGTTCGATGGTGACGTGACGGCATTGATCTGGCTGATCGCGGGTGTGGCCCTCGCCGCAGCCGAGGCGCTGACCGGAGACTTCGTGCTGCTCATGCTCGGTGGCGCCGCCCTGGTGACCGCGGGCGTCTCGGCTGCGACGGACTTTCCCGTGTGGGCCGATGCCGTGGTGTTCGCGCTGTCCTCGCTGGTGCTGCTGCTCGGGGTTCGACCGGCGCTGCGCCGGCGCTATTCGGCTCCGCCCGCGCTGACCACGGGTGTCGACGCGCTGCCGGGCAAACATGCCCTCGTTCTCGAGCAGGTCGACGAGCATTCGGGCCGGGTGAAGATCGACGGTGAGGTCTGGACGGCGCGCCCGCTCGACGAAACCGCGGTGTACGAACCGGGAACCACTGTGACGGTGATGCAGATCGACGGCGCGACGGCCGTCGTATGGAGGGGTGTCTGACGATGGAAGCGTTGATCGTGCTCGCCGTCCTGGTGGCACTCGTGGTGCTGGTCGTGGTCAAGTCGGTCGCGTTGGTGCCGCAGGCCGAGGCCGCGGTGATCGAACGGCTGGGTCGCTACTACCGGACCGCGTCCGGACAGCTCACCTTCCTGGTGCCGTTCGTCGACCGGATCCGCGCGAAGGTCGACCTGCGCGAACGGGTCGTCTCGTTCCCGCCGCAGCCGGTGATCACCCAGGACAACCTGACGCTGAGCATCGACACCGTCGTGTACTTCCAGGTCACCAACCCGCAGGCAGCGGTCTACGAGATCAGCAACTACATCGCCGCGGTCGAGCAGCTGACGGTGACGACGCTGCGCAACGTCGTCGGTGGGATGACCCTCGAAGACACCCTGACCTCGCGCGACTCCATCAACGGTCAGCTTCGGGGCGTGCTCGACGAAGCGACCGGCCGGTGGGGGCTGCGGGTCGCCCGTGTCGAGCTGAAGAGCATCGATCCGCCGCCGTCGATCCAGGAATCGATGGAGAAGCAGATGAAGGCCGATCGCGAGAAGCGCGCGATGATCCTCACCGCCGAGGGTCACCGCGAGGCCGCGATCAAGACCGCCGAGGGCGACAAGCAGTCGCGGATCCTGTCGGCCGAGGGCGCCAAGCAGGCCGCGATTCTCGAGGCCGAGGCCGACCGCCAGTCCCGGATCCTGCGGGCCCAGGGCGATCGGGCCGCGAAGTATCTCGAGGCGCAGGGGCAGGCGAAGGCCATCGAGAAGGTGTTCGCGGCGATCAAGTCCGGTAGGCCGACGCCCGAACTGCTCGCGTACCAGTACCTGCAGACGCTGCCGCAGATGGCGCAGGGTGACGCGAACAAGGTGTGGCTGGTGCCCAGCGACTTCGGTGATGCGCTCAAGGGATTCGCGAAGACCCTCGGCGCGCCCGGCGACGACGGGGTCTTCCGCTTCGAGCCGACGGCCGTCGAGGAGGAACTGCCCCGGCCGGAGGACGACACCGCCGAGGTCGCCGACTGGTTCACCACCGCCCGCGACCCGGAGGTCGCGCAGGCGGTCGCCGAGGCCGAGGCCGTCGCGCGCAAGCCGGTCGAGCCGGCGGTGCGCACGAGCGGGGAACCGGCCGGAGGACCGGAGTTCGGCACGCCCGGGGCGCTGCCGGCGTCGGAGCAGTTCTCGGCCGGCTGGGTGCCGCCCGCAGCACCGGACCTCGCGCCTCCCGCGTCGGAGGAACCGCGGCACCGCCAGGACTGACCCCCCGCTCGTGCGTGGTTTCGGTAGCGGGTGCTACCGAAACCACGCACGAGGGGTTATCGCCGGGCGAGCAGCGGCAGCGCCATCGCCACCAGGATCAGCGCCGAACCGAACACGGCCGGGGTGGACGCGGCCTCGCCGAATGCCAGCACGCCGATCGTCAGGGCCACCACCACTTCGAGATAGGACAGACCCGAGAGCTCGGCGGCACGCAGGTGCTTACCGGCGACCACCAGCAACCCCAGGGCGAACAGACCGCAGACGACGAAGAACCCCGCCGCCCAAGCCCAGTTGCTCGCCGTCATGCCCGACAGATCGGGCCGCGTCACCACGACCATCGCCGCGGTCGCGATCGCGCCGAAGGCGAAGTTCCAGAAGCACCGGACGTCGGACGGCATGTCGCTCCGGTAGCGGTAGCACAGCAGGGCGGCGCCGTAGAAGATCCCCGACGCGACCCCGAGCACGGTCCCCAGCGTCTCCTGCTCGCCACCGCCGGAAGTCCCGCCGACGAAACCGGCCGCGAACAGCATGCCGACGAACGCCGCGCCGAGTGACAACGCGTCGAGGCGCGTGATCGATTCCTTCAACACCACGCGGGCGAGGACGGTCGCGACGACCGGTCCGAGATAGTGCAACACGACGGCCCGGGACAGGTCGGTCAGGACGGTCGCGGACAGGTAGGTGGCCAGCGACAGGCCGAGGAAGACCCCACCTGCGACGACCGACGCGGACAGGCGGACTCGCCGCACCTGCCCGAGACGGCGGGTGAACGCGAGCAGCACCAGCATGCCCACCGCGCCCACCGCCATGCGCCCGAAGGTCAGGGCCTCACCGAGCACCGCGCCGTCGGGCGTGGCCATGCGTCCGAACAGACCGGCCGCGCCCATCGCCGTGGCGGACAGGACGATGGCGACGACGCCGAATCGCCGGTCGCGGGAGGGCGCGGATCGGGGAGCGGGAGCGGGAAGCTGGGCGCGCGGCGGCGCGGCGGAAACTTGGGCGCGCGGCGGCGCGGCGGAAACTTGGGCGCGCGGCGGCGCGGCGGAAACTTGGGCGCGCGGCGGCGCGCCGAGGGAAACGGTCACACGTATTCCTCAGGCCAGGGTGCACTGCGGCACCAGCGGGTGATGTCGTTTCCCCGCTCTGTCATTGACCTGAGAGCTTTCGCGGACGTGATCCGCTTACACCTTCGGTGAACCCGGACGGGTTGCTTTCCAGAGGAGCCTCGCCACGGCGGTCTGGGGGCCTGAGAGATTCCCGGGGAGGTTGCTCCTTCGGCGCCCGCTGCTGTGCGGGACTCTCCCGCCGCGGTTCGGGTGGCTGTTCAGTTGTGGCGTCAAGTATGTCATGGCTGCGGGTGCGTGAGCATGTCGGGTTGTTTTCGCAGGTCACAGGCCATATCGGAAAAGATCGTCAGATACCTTCACAAATATAGGCATAATTGCTATGGTGTGGGTCACACGGTTTTTCGACCGGCGCGCATCGGTGATTTCGCATTCCGACGAATCGGGACCACCGGTCGACTCGTCTCTTCTCTCGTACGGCAACGGCATCTACAGACAGGTGGTCATATGGGCATCGGGATGGTCCTCGACATGGCGTCTGCCGCCACCCCCGATCGGATCGCTCTGGGTCCGCGGGCGAACGGCACGACCTATCGGCAACTCGACGAACTCGCTTCGCGCGGTGCGGGCCTGCTCGCCGAGCTCGGAGCCCGCCACGTCGTCTTCGTCGGCGTCAACAGTCCGGTGCTCCCCACGCTGATGTTCGCAGCGGGGCGCGCCGGAATCCCCCTGGCTCCCTTGAACTACCGGCTTCCGGCCCCGCAATTGCTCGAACTGATCGACCGACTCGACGATCCGGTGGTCGTGGCGGACGCCGAGTACGTGACCAAACTCGACGGATGCGCGAGCCGCATCGTCTCGACGGACGAATTTCTCGGACTGGCGAACGCGACGGAGCCGTTGGAGGCCGATCGCTCGGAGGACGAGGGCACGGCGATCGTGCTGTTCACCTCCGGTACCACCTCGGCTCCGAAGGGCGTGCTGCTCCGTCACCGGCACCTTCTGTCGTACCTCCTCAACACCGTCGAATTCGGTTCCGCGGCAGAGGAACACGCGACCCTGGTGAGCACCCCGCCGTATCACATCGCAGGCCTCGGGGCCGTCCTGAGCAACGTCTACTCGGGTCGCCGCATGGTCTACCTGCCCGATTTCACGCCGCAGGGATGGCTCGACCTCGTCCGGACGGAGGGGGTCACCAGCGCCATGGTGGTGCCCACGATGCTCGCCCGCATCGTCGACCACCTCGACGGCGCGCCCGCCGACGTCCCCACGCTCGGGTCGCTCGCCTACGGCGGCGCACGGATGCCCCAACCGGTCCTCGAACGTGCTCTCGCGGCGTTCGGCGACACCGGATTCGTCAACGCCTACGGCCTGACCGAAACCAGTTCGACGATCGCGGTCCTCGGCCCCGAGGACCATCGGGAGGCCTTCGCGAATCCGGAACTGCGCGGCCGGCTCGCCTCGACCGGCCGGATCGTGCCCGGTATCGAGGCGCAGATCCGTTCGGAGGACGGCGATCGCGTACTGCCCGAGGGGGAGACGGGCCTGCTGTGGGTGCGCGGAGCGCAGGTCAGCGGCGAGTACATGGGTAACGGTTCGGTGCTCGACGCGGACGGTTGGTTCCCCACCCGGGACCGCGCCCGGATCGAGGACGGCTATCTCTACATCGGTGGCCGCGCGGACGACACCATCATCCGTGGTGGTGAGAACATCGCGCCGGCCGAGATCGAGGACGTGCTGGCGCGTCATCCCCAGGTGCGGGAGGTGGCCGTGATCGGCACCCCCGACGACGAGTGGGGTGAACGGATCTGCGCGGTGATCGTCCCGGCGGCGGACGCCCACGACGACGCCGACGCGATCCGGACGTGGTGCCGCGAGCGCCTGCGCGGCTCGAGGACTCCCGACGACGTGGTGTTCGTCGACGATCTGCCTCGTACCCCGACCGGCAAACTCGTGCGCCGCGACCTCGTCGAACAGGTCACCGCCGGCCTCGCAGGATGACCCCGCCGTCCGCATCGTGGAGAGAACAGGCATTGCCGTGACCGACACCGTCGACACCGAACTCCTCCGGCGCGAGTGGGTCCTTCGGGCACGTCCGAACGGGCGCCCCCGCGCCACCGACGTCGAACTGGTCGAGACGACTCTCGGCGAACCTGCTCCCGGGCAGGTCCGCGTGCGGAATCTCGTCATGTCCGTCGAGCCCTACATGCGGGGCCGGATGGGGGGAGGGGCTTCCTACGCCGAACCGTACGAGCTCGATGCGCCCATGCTCGCGCCGACGGTCGGCGTCGTGTCCCGCTCGGATCGGCCGGAGCTGCCGGTGGGCTCGCTCGTTCTCCACGAATACGGTTGGCGCACGGAAAGTCTCGTCGACGTGACCGACTGCCGCAGGCTCCGGCACGACGACCTGCCCGCGGCTCTTCACCTGAGTGTCCTCGGTATCCCGGGGATGACGGCCTGGGTGGGGATCGACCGGATCGCGCAGGTCCGAGACGGCGACGTGGTGTTCGTGTCGTCCGCGGCCGGCGCGGTCGGGTCCACCGCCGTCCAGTTGGCGAAACAGCGCGGCGCCGTGGTGATCGCGAGTGCCGGATCGCCGGAGAAAGTCGCGCTCACAAAGGAACTCGGAGCGGACGCGGCCTTCGACCACCACGACGGGCCGGCGAAGGACCTGCTGCGTACCGCGATGGCCGAAGTCGGGGCCACGGCTCTCGACGTCTACTTCGACAACGTCGGAGGAGAACAGCTGGAAGCGGCCATCCGGGTGCTCGCCGACCACGCCCGCATCGCCCTGTGCGGGATGATCAGTGTCTACAACTCCGCCGCACCCGTGCCCGGTCCGAGCAATCTCCTGAAACTGATCTGGCGCCGCGCCCGGATGGAAGGCTTCCTGCTGGCCGACCATCTCGACGCACGCGAGCAGTTCGAGGACGAGATGGCCGGGCTCGTCCGGACCGGACGGATCCGGCCCGTCCACACCGAATTCTCTGGCGGCATCGCCGGTGCATGGGACGCCTTCGTCGGGATGCTCGACGGCGCCGCCACCGGCAAGGCCCTCGTTCCGCTCACCCCCTCCAC
>NZ_JALPTB010000130.1 GCF_023218075.1 Rhodococcus sp. HM1
ATCGAATCGAACAGGGGGTGGGCGGGCGTTGGTGCGCCGAAGTAGTTCGCGAACCGCAGGTGCTGGTCGTGGTCGAGGTGCTGGTCGCGGAAGAACACGACCTTCCACTGCAGCAGCGCCTGCCGGACGGTGGCGATCTCGTCGGTGGTGAGTTCGCGGGTGAGGTCGAGTCCGTGGATCTCGGCGCCGGTCCAACCGGACTGCGGGCGCACCTCGATGCGGGTTGCGGCCTGGGTCATGGTGTCGCTCCTTCTCGTGTGGTTCGGGTGCGGTCGCAGACGACTACGGAAGCGGTGTGAGCGCCACTCCGTCGGTGTCGTTCTGCGCCTGGATGATCGAGTTGTAGCGGTCGTCGAGGTAGGGAGCCACGTCGACGGGCCGGTCGATGATGCCGGTGTCGAGGAGCCCGTCCGACACGGTCTGGAACAGTGCGGTGAACTTCGGTTCGATCGGGTAATACTTCGCGATGCCGGTCTTGTCGAGCAGTTCCTTGCCCTGCTCGTACGTGATGCCCTGGACACCGACGTAGTACGCCTCGACCCACTGCTCGGGGTTGGCTTCCTGCCAGTTGTTCGCCGCGACCGTCCGTCCGACGTAGTCGCCGATCGCGGCGACCTTGACGGGATCGTCGAGGACATCGCGCCGCACCACCAGCGCGCTGATGCCGGTGTTGATGCCGGTTCCGTCACCGAGAATCGGCGGAGAGCCGATCTTGTAGTACTGGTTCCCGAGGACGATCGCGGCATCGACCGCACCGGCGACAAACGTCGGCACCACCTCCGATCCCGCGAGTTCGACGCCCTCGACGTCGGTGCCGAGTTCGAGACCGGCCCGGTCGAGCAGGCCGACGGTGATCATCTGACGGCCGGTGCCCGGCGGGTATGCGACGCGCTTGCCGCGCAGGTCTTCGAGGGTCTCGATGCCACTGCCCGGCTGCGCGACGAGGTAGTAGCCGCCGCTGCTTCCCGGATTCGCTTGTCCCGCAACGACCACGATGTCCTCGATGCCGTTGGACACGGCGATCGGAACAGGCGCTTCGCCGACGAAGCCGATGTCGGCAGCGCCGGAACGCAGCGCTTCGATGACAGCGGGGCCGCCGCTGAAGTCCGCGAAGGTGACCTCGTAGGGCGCGTCGGCTCCGGCGCCGGACAGCGACCATGCGAGCGACTGGTTCCCGTTCTGCTCGGCGACAACGAGTTCCGTCCCCTCGGGGACGTCGACGGTGTTCGCGATGGTCGCTTCGGAGAGCGCTTCGCTCTCCTCGGATTCGGACAGCCCGCAGGCGGAGGCGAGCATCGTCAATGCGAGGGCGGGCAGCAATGCCCACCGGGCCCGTCTGATTCCAGGCAACGTCATGTTCCTTCTGATGTGAGTTATCGAGCGTCGGGTTCGTCGCCGACACCGAGTTCGGCGAGCAGTCGCCGTCGCAGCGCGGTGAATTCGCGCGAGTCCCGAGAACGTGGCTGCGGCACGTCGACGCGGGTGGACAGGGAGATCGCCCCGTCGGTCAGCACGATCACGCGGTCCGCGAGCAGGATCGCTTCGTCGACGTCGTGGGTGACGAGCAGGACCGCGGGCCGGTACTTGCGGTACAGCCGCAGCAGCAGGCCGTGCATCCGGATGCGGGTGAGCGCGTCGAGTGCACCGAAAGGTTCGTCGAGAAGCAGCAATTGGGGTTCGCGCACGAGTGCCCGCGCCAGCGCGACGCGCTGTGCTTCACCGCCGGAGAGGGTGCGCGGCCACGCGCCGGCCTTGTCCTCGAGGTGCACCTCGGCCAGCGCGGCGCGGCCCTGCTCGCGCACCGTGGCGTTGTTGGGCAGTCCGATCGTGACGTTGGTCAGCACCTTCTGCCACGGCAGCAGACGCGGTTCCTGGAACACGACCGCCTGTTTCGCGGGCACCCGGATGTGGCCCTGGACGTCGGGGTCCAGCGCGCCGAGCGCCCGCAGGAAGGTCGACTTGCCGGATCCGCTGCGTCCGAGCAGCGCGACGAACTCGCCCGCGGCGATCTCGACGTCGAGACCGTCGAGGACGGTCTGCGCGCCGAACACCCGTCGCACACCGCGCGCGACAACGACCGTCTGGGTGTCGTTGTCCACCAGGTCAGTTGCCATCGTAGGCTCGCCTCCAGGTCAGCAGCCGGTTCTCCAGCCAGCGCACCACCGCGATGGAGAGCAGCCCGAGGATTGCGTACACCGCGATGAGTACGAACACGACGTCGATCTGGAAGTACTCGCGGGCGTCGGTCATCATGCGGCCCAGGCCCTTCTTCGCGTTGATCGTCTCGGCGAAGATCAGCGAGAGCCACGCGCCGGTGAGGGCGAGGCGCAGGCCGACGAGGAACCCGGGCAGTGCGCCGGGCAGGACGACACGGATCAGTTCGCCGCGGCCGACCCCGAACGAACGTGCCGCCTCGACGAGCCCGGCGTCGACGCTGCGTATCGCGGCGAAGGTGTTGATGTAGATGGATACCGCGACCGCCAGGACGATGAGGATGACCTTCGGGACCTCGCTGATGCCGAACCACACGATGAGCAGCGGTACCAGCGCGAAGTTCGGAACCGCCCGCAGCACTTCCATGTTGGCGTCGACGAAGTTCTCGCCGATGCGGGACAGGCCGGAGACCACGGCGAGCACCAGCCCGAGCGCGATGCCGATGAGCAGGCCGTAGCCGACGCGCAGCAGGCTGATCGTCAGGTGCTCCTCCAGCGACCCGTCGGTGATGAGCCGCCACGCCGCGGACAGCACCGACAGCGGCCGGGGCACCGTGCGTTCGTCGAAGAACCCGGTGCTCGACGCGACCTGCCAGGCCACGACGAGCAGGACCGGACCGAGCAGGCGCTGCACCGACCGCGGCACCCGCGAGGCGCGCTGGGTGCGCGCGGACAGCGCGGTGGGATCGACGAGAGCGACTCCCGCCGAGGACTTTTCGAGGACGGTGGTCATGCTCAGGCCGCCCCGAACCATTCACCCGAGATCGATTCGGACTTCACTCCGTTCGGCCCGACCGGCACGTCGCCGACGAGGGTGATGCGGTGCAGAACCCGGTCGTGGTCGAGATGGTGGGCGTCCTGCGGCGCCAGGTGCAGCGCGGCCCGGTTGTCCCAGAACGCGACGCTGCCGGGTTCCCACTTGAACCGGACCGTGTATTCCGGGCGTGCGACTTCGGCGAACAGCAGGTCCAGCACGTGCCGCGACTCGCGCGGCGCGAGGTTCACGATCTCCCGCGTGAACGACGGATTGACGTAGACGACGCGCTCCCCGCTCTCGGGATGCACCCGCACCACGGGATGAATCGTGGCGAGCGGGTTGGTGCGGACCAGGTCCCCGATCTTCTCCGAACTGCGCTCGGCGTCGAACGCGGCGCCGAATCGGTGCTCGGCGCGCAGCTCGTCGATGAACGCCCGGACCGGTTCGCTCAGGCCCTGATAGGCGGCCGCGACGTTGCTGAACTGGGTGTCGCCGCCGAATGGCGGGATCGTCTCGGCGCGCAGGATCGAATGCGACGGCGGGTTGATCAGCGGGGTGACCTCGGCGTGCCAGCCGGGGCCGGCCGCCCCGCGGCGCTTGGTGTAGTCGGCGCCGTACCGGTGGTCGTAGGCCTTCGGTGAGACGGTGTGGATCTCGGGGAATCCCTCCGGCGCGGTGGTGCCTTCGTAGGGATGACCGGGGGTGACGTCGCCGAACTGCTTGCCGAACGCGATCTGCGAAGCGTGGTCGAGATCCTGGTCGCGGAAGAACACCACCTTCCAGCGCAGCAGCGCCTCCCGGATCGTTGCGATCTCACCGTCGGACAACGGCTGCGACAGATCCGCGCCGTGGATCAAGGCGCCGGTCCAGCCGGACAGTGGTTCGACAGTGAGTCGCTTTTCGATCGTGGTCATTTCACGCCTCCTCGGGCACCGTGGGCGGGCTGTGAATCTCTCCCCCGTTGTGCCCACGACGCTAGAGCCGCGACGCGATTCCGCTGAAGCGTTGAAATCCCTGTGATCGGAACGATGGGATCAGTTCCCGGCGACCGCCTCGTGAGCTGCGACGAGGTCGAGGCGCAGCCAGCCGCCGTCGGGACCGGTCCGGTCCAGCGGGTATCCGGCGGGAATCGCCGTCTGCCGCAGCACATCCAGACGCTGCTCGTCGGTCAGGTCCGGTGCGGCCGCACGCAGCAGCACCGCGGCCTCGGCGGGAATGCCGTTCGTGGCGTCCGGATGGATCCGCTCGAACCCGTAGGTGAGCCGTTCGCGGAATTCGGCGCGGGCCGTCTCCGCGGACCGGTACGGGCTGTCGGAGGCGATGTAGTCACGCAGCGGCATCCCGGCGGCGGTCTCGAGCACGGCGCGCAGTTCCGCACCCGCTTCGTCGACGAGCCGCGCGAACGCCGGATCGTCGAGCCGGTCCGCCGCGGCCGCCTGGCCCATGATGCGGCCAGCCATGACGTCGAGCGGGTAGTGCACGCCGAGCACGATGCGCCCGTTGCCGATCTCGGACGCGCGCGTGAGGATCTGCGGTGCCAGTTCGGGCAGCATGTCGGCGAGCAGGATGCCTTTCCAGTACGCCTGCGACGCGTGCCCGGAGGGGTACGAGTCGGTGCCGTACACATCGGCGAACGGGTCGGCACCTCCGCTGATGCCGTCGCCCCGATAGGCGACGATGCGTTCGGGCACCACCTCGAAGGGCCGCGGATTGCTCCAGTGGTTCTTCTCGACGAGTGTCGAGTTCGCGATGCCACCGGCGCGGGCGAGGTCCCCGGCGAGCAGGGCCGCGACTTTCGGCAGCCGATGCTGGGCGAGCGCCGCGCGGAAGATGCCGCCGAGGCCGGCGCCGAGGCCGTCGGACAGCGAGAGCAGGCGGTCGTGGTTGTCGTCGAACAGGGCGCGCTGCTGTTCGACCGGGGTCGCGGCGTTGTTGATCTCCACGCCGCGGTCGAGATTGCGCTGCAGCAGGTCGGGGCGCGTGTCCCGGATCTCGGTGAAGCCGTCGAGGACGCCGATGTACGAGCCGCGCGCGGGAGCGTCCGACGGGTAGGGCCCGATCAGTTCCGGCAGGGTGAACGCCTCGGCGACCGGGGCTGCGGGCACGAGGGGCTCTGCGTCGGCGAACGACACGGACGCTGTCAGTGTCGTCGCGAGGGCCACTGCCATCGCACCGGCCAACCTGCGCAACTCCATGGACCCTCCTGCATCTGTACGGGCGTCCGTGAAGTCAATCCCGAACCAGGTCCGGCAGGCAACCGTGGATCCCATGCGGATCGCCGAGGAGCAGCACCCCCACGACCGGCAATGGTTTTACTGTATGCCTTACCGTATATTCGTCGACGTTCGGTTCGATGTGCCGCCGAGACGAAGGAGAAACCCGATGCCCCGAGCCCTGGCACCCGAGATCTCCACCTGGCCCGAGCCCGACCCGCAGCTCATCGGCAGTCGGTGCGAGGACTGCGCGGCCGTCGCATTTCCGGTGCACAGGCGGTGCCCGCGGTGCAGTTCACGCAACGTCGCCGAGACCACGTTGCCGCGGCGCGGAACCCTCGTCTCGTGGACGACGCAGGGTTTTCTCCCCGGCCCTCCCTACGCCGGGCGCGAAACGGCCGCGACGTTCACCCCGTTCGGCGTCGGGCTGGTCCAGCTCGACGACGTCGTCCGCGTCGAGGGGCGGCTCACCGAGAACGACCCGAACAAGCTGCATTTCGGCATGGAGGTCGAACTGACCATGGTGCCCATCGCCGTCGACGACGACGGAACCGAAACCGTCACGTTCGCGTTCCGCGCGGTCTGAGCGACGAGGAGAGTCGGGATGGACGATGTCGCCATCATCGGGGTGGGGCTGCACCCGTTCGGCCGGTTCGACGGCAAGTCCGCGATGGACATGGGTGCCGATGCCGTGCAGGCAGCGCTCGACGATGCGGGGCTGCAGTGGAAGGACATGCAGTTCGCCGTCGGGGGCAGCTGGGAGATCGCGAATCCCGACGCGATCGTCGGGACTCTGGGTCTGACCGGGTTGCCGTTCACGAACGTTTTCAACGCGTGCGCGACCGCGGCGAGCGCGACCCAGGTGTGTGTGGATTCGATCCGGGTGGGTCGCTTCGACATCGGTATCGCGATCGGGATGGACAAGCATCCGCGCGGGGCGTTCACCGTCGACCCCACTCTGGTCGGGATGCCGAGGTGGTACGGGGAGAACGGCCAGTACCTCACCACCCAGTTCTTCGGGATGAAGGCCAACAAGTACCTGCACGACCACGGGATCTCGCAGCGCACCCTCGCGAAGGTCGCGGCGAAGAACTACCGCAACGGGGCCTTGAATCCGAATGCGTTCCGCCGCAAGCCCATCGACGAGGACACGATCCTCGACTCCCCGACGCTGAACTACCCGCTGACGCACTACATGTTCTGCGCGCCCGACGAAGGCGCCGCCGCCGTCGTCATGTGCCGGGCGGATATGGCGCACCGCTTCACCCGCACCCCCGTCTACGTACGGGCGGTCGAGATCCGCACGCGGCGATACGGGGCCTACGAGGTGAACACGACGTTCGCGCCCGTCGACGAGGACGCCTCCCCGACCGTCTACGCGTCGCGTGCCGCGTTCGAGGCGGCCGGGATCGCACCCGAGGAGGTCGACGTCGTGCAACTGCAGGACACCGACGCCGGCGCCGAGGTCATCCACCTGGCCGAGGCCGGGTTCTGCGCCAACGGCGACCAGGAGAAACTGATCGCCGAGGGCCACACGGAGATCGGTGGCCGGCTTCCCGTCAACACCGACGGTGGCCTCATCGCCAACGGCGAACCGATCGGCGCGTCCGGGCTTCGGCAGGTCCACGAGTTGGTACGGCAACTGCGTGGCGAGGCGGGTGACCGGCAGATCTCAGGTACTCCCCGCGTCGGCTTCGCACAGCTCTACGGAGCCCCCGGCACCGCCGCGGCCACCATCCTCACCACCTGACCCGTCCCCCGTGCCCGTGCGTGGTTTTGGTAGTTGCCGCTACCAAAACCACGCACGGGCACCAACATTCGTTCAGGGACGAGGACGCAATCCTCGACTCGCCGATGCTGAACTACCCCTCCCTGGAATCACGTCGAGCACAAGTATTGGGTCGGCGTCCGAACCCTGCTGAACTGCCGGTGATTTGTGCCGACAGTATTTCGGAGGGTGTTCGCTATGGCTTCTCGATTGCATCTCAACGTGTTCGTTCCCGCGACCGGCCACCACGAAGCGTCGTGGCGACTGCCGGGTACCACCCCCGAACGCGTCGACGACGTGCACTACTACCGCGAGATCGCACAGACGGCCGAGCGTGGACGGTTCGACTCGATCTTCCTGGCGGACGTCCCGGCGGTCGGACGCCATGCCGATCGCGTCGCGCAGAGCAGTTTCGAGCCGCTGACCTTGCTGTCCGCGTTGGCGTTGGTCACCGAGCACATCGGTCTCATCGGAACCGCGTCCACCACGTACACGGAGCCCTACAACCTGGCCCGCCAGTTCTCGTCGCTGGACCACATCAGCGGCGGACGTGCGGGATGGAACATCGTCACCTCGTGGTCCTCCGCGGCCGCGCACAACTTCGGGTTCGACGGCCGGCTCGGCCACACCGACCGCTACGAACGCGCTACCGAATACCTCGAGGTTGCCACTGCCCTGTGGGACAGCTGGGAGGACGACGCCGTCGTCGTCGATCGCGAGCGCGGCATCTACGCCGACGCGGACAGGGTGCACCGGATCGACCACGCCGGACCACACTTCCGGGTTCGCGGGCCCCTCAATGCGGCGCGCTCACCGCAGGGGCACCCGGTACTCGTCCAGGCAGGCTCGTCCGTGGAGGGCCGCGCGTTCGCCGCGCGCTTCGCCGAGGCGATCTTCACCGCGCAGGTCGACCTCGGCGACGCGCAGGACTTCTACCGTGACGTGAAGGCCCAGGCGGCGGCGTTCGGCCGCGACCCCGACACCGTCAAGATCCTTCCCGGCCTGTCTCCCATCATCGGTTCCACCGAGGCGGAGGCACGGCGCATCGAGCAGGACCTGACGGATCTGTCGATACCCGAGGTCGGGTTGGCGCACCTGTCGTCCCGATTCGACGACGTCGACCTGTCCGGGTTCCCCCTGGACGGTCCGGTTCCGCTGCACGCGCTGCCCCACCCCGAGGACGTGCAGGGCGCGCAGAGCCGTTCGCGGGCCATCTTCGACATGGTCGAACGCGAACCCGGCCTGACCCTGCGCGGATTGCTGCATCGCCTCGCCGGCGCCCGCGGGCACGGCACGATCGTGGGCACCCCGGAGCAGGTCGCGGATCGGATCGTCACCTGGTTCGAGGCCGGTGCCGCCGACGGTTTCAACATCATGCCGCCCTATCTGCCCGGCAGCTTCGACGCGTTCGTCGACCACGTCGTGCCGATCCTGCAGAGCCGCGGTGTGTTCCGCACCGAGTACGAGAGCACGACGCTGCGCGACCACTACGGCCTGCCCCGTCCGGCCGCCCGACGCTCATCCCCCGTCCCCGTCTCCT
>NZ_JALPTB010000131.1 GCF_023218075.1 Rhodococcus sp. HM1
GTTGCCGATGCCCGAGTAGGTGTCCCAGCCCGGGCCGGCGGTTCCCGGGGACGCTGCCGTGGACTCGGAGGTCTGCGGCGGCTCCGAGAGAGATGCCTGCGCGGTCGCGTCGTAGTCGAACCCGGGTCCGAAGTTCGGGTTCGACTGCGCGTCCGCTGGGTCGGATGCTTTCTTGCCGAAATCGATCGGGCGGCCCGAATTCGGGTCGGAAGCAGCCGGATCCGGTGTTGTCACTGGTGATCCCCCTCGTGGTCGATGTGTGTCAGACCTTACCGGCGCTTGCTCCCGGGTTCGGTTCAGGCAGGGGTCAGCGGTCCGCCGTCTTCGACCCGCCGGCCTCCTCGACCGGCTTCTCGGTTGACTTCTCGTCCGCTGGCTCGGCGTCGGCCGTCTTGTCGTCGGCCTGCTTGTCGTCGCCCTCCTGCGGGTCCTCATCGCCCTTCGCGACCGCGCTGTTACCGGCGGTCACAGCACCGTCGGTCCCGTCTTCGGAGTGCCGGGTCCGGGTCGACTTCAGCTCCTCGGGCGCCTCCCGGCCCTTGCGGGCGAAGACGAAGTACGCGACTGCGAGCGCGAACACGATGCCGGAGGTGAACGAGTTGATGCGGATGCCCGCGATCTGGGTGGCGGCGTCGCTGCGCATCAGTTCGATCCAGAACCGGCCCAGGCAGTACCCGGCGACGTAGAGGGCGAACAGCCGGCCGTGCCCGATCCGGAAGCGGCGGTCCACGACGACGAGCAGCACGACGATCAGCACGTTCCACAGCAGTTCGTACAGGAACGTGGGGTGCACCACCGAGGCGACCTGCCCGGTGGAGACGCCGTCGATCAGGCCGGGCGACACCTGACCGGCGTCGTTGCGGCGTTCGTAGATCTCGAGGCCCCACGGAAGCGTCGTCTCGCGACCGTACAGTTCCTGGTTGAACCAGTTGCCGAGCCGGCCGATGGCCTGGGCGAGCAGGATCGCGGGCGCCAGGGCGTCCCCGAACGCGGGCAGCGGGATTCCACGGCGGCGGCAGCCGATCCAGGCGCCGACCGCGCCGAACGCGACGGCACCCCAGATCCCGAGACCGCCCTCCCAGATCTTCAGGGCGTCGATCGGATCGGCGCCGTCGCCGAAGTACTTCCGCCAGTCGGTGGCGACGTGGTAGAGCCGGCCGCCGATCAGGCCGAACGGCACCGCCCACACGGCGATGTCGAGGACGGTGCCCTTCTCGCCGCCGCGCGCGACCCAGCGCCGGTCACCCCACACGATCGCGACGACGATGCCGACGATGATGCACAGGGCGTAGGCACGCAGGGCCACCGGCCCGAGATACCAGACGCCCTGTGGGGGCGAGGGAAGATAGGCGAGGAACGTGGTCGTGTCGGTCACGGTGCCACGGTAGCCGAGCGCACTCCCTTCGCGAGATCGCGTGTCAGCTCGAGCAGCGCGTCGCGGCCCTGAGCGGCGGCGGTGACGAGCGCGGAACCGACGATGACGCCGTCGGCGTATCCGGCGATCTCCGCGGCCTGGGCGCCGTTGCGGACACCGAGACCGACCCCGACCGGGATGTCGGAGTGGGCCCGCACCCGCGCGACGAGCTCCGGTGCGCGGTTGTCGACGTTGTCGCGGGCACCGGTGACGCCCATCGTCGACGTCGCGTAGACGAACCCGCGGCAGTTGTCGAGGGTCATCGCGAGCCGCTCGTTGGTCGACGACGGGGCGACGAGGAAGATGCGGCCGAGCCCGTACTTGTCGGACGCGGCGATCCAGTCGGCGGCCTCGTCGGGGATCAGGTCCGGGGTGATGATGCCGAGCCCGCCCGCCGCGGCGAGGTCGCGCGCGAAGTTCTCGACGCCGTACTTGAGGACGAGGTTCCAGTAGGTCATGACGACGGCGGCGCCACCGGCGTCGGTGACCGCCTTCACCGCCGGGAACACGTCCCGCACGCGCACACCGGCGGCGAGCGCCGCGTTGGCGGCGTTCTGGATGGTGGTGCCGTCCATGACGGGATCGCTGTAGGGGATGCCGACCTCGACGAGGTCGCAGCCGCCCTCCACGAGCGCGGTGACGGCCTCTATGGACTTCTCGACCGTGGGGTAGCCGACCGGCAGGTAACCGACGAGCGCGGCGCGCTTCTCGGCGCGGCAGGTCGCGAAGATGGCGGAGAGGCGTTCGTGCGGTGCGCTCACTGCGCGGCTCCTTCGGTGTCGGTGCTGTCGGAGGGCAGGTAGCCGAACCACTTGGCGGCGGTGTCGACGTCCTTGTCGCCGCGGCCCGAGATGTTCACCAGGATGATCGCTCCCTCGCCGAGTTCGCGGCCGAGTTTCAGCGCCCCGGCGACCGCGTGGGCCGATTCGATGGCGGGGATGATGCCCTCGGTGCGGCTCAGCAGCTTGAACGCGTCCATCGCCTCGGTGTCGGTGGCCGACCGGTATTCGGCGCGGCCGGTGTCGGCGAGCCACGAATGTTCCGGTCCCACACCGGGATAGTCGAGACCCGCGGAGATCGAGTGCGATTCGATGGTCTGGCCGTCCTCGTCCTGCAGCAGGTACGAGTACGCGCCGTGCAGGGCGCCGTGGGTGCCGCCGCCGATGGTCGCGGCGTGCCGTCCGGTTTCGACGCCGTCGCCGCCGGCCTCGATGCCGACGAGCTTGACGGACGGGTCGTCGATGAACGGGTGGAAGATGCCGATGGCGTTGGAACCACCACCGACGCAGGCGACGACCGCGTCGGGCAGGCGACCGGTGTGGGCCTGCACCTGGGCGCGCGCCTCGAGGCCGATGATGCGCTGGAAGTCGCGGACCATCGCCGGGAACGGGTGCGGCCCGGCGGCGGTGCCGAAGCAGTAGTAGGTGTTGTCGGCGTTGGTGACCCAGTCGCGCATCGCCTCGTTGATGGCGTCCTTGAGGGTGCGCGAGCCGGTCTTGGCGGCGATGACCTCGGCACCGAGCAGGCGCATGCGCGCCACGTTCAGGGCTTGCCGCTGGGTGTCGACCTCACCCATGTAGACGAGGCATTCGAGGCCGAGCAGGGCGCACGCGGTCGCGGTGGCGACACCGTGCTGACCGGCGCCGGTCTCGGCGATGACGCGGGTCTTGCCCATGCGCTTGGCGAGCAGGGCCTGCCCCAGCACGTTGTTGATCTTGTGGGAGCCGGTGTGGTTGAGGTCTTCGCGCTTGAGGAGCAGGCGCGCGCCGCCGGCGTGTTCGCTGAGCCGGGTGGCCTCGTAGACCGGTGACGGCCGGCCCGTGTAGTCGCGCTGGAGACGATCGAGCTCGGCGAGGAAACCGGGGTCGGTGCGTTCCTTCTCGTAGGCGGCGGTGACCTCTTCGATGACGGCCATGAGCGCCTCGGGCAGGTAGCGGCCACCGAAGACCCCGAAGTGCCCCTTGGCGTCCGGTTCGTGCGCGGTGGGGACGGACACGGCTTCGCTCATGACGGGAAGGCCGCGGCCCTTGGCCGAGAGGACGGAATCGTCTGCAGTCACGTGTCCAGTCTGCCCCACCATCGCACCCGCCGTGCCGTCGGGTCACCCGCGCAGTTCGCGGTGCGTCGTCGGCCGAAGACGTCCGCGCGCACCGGTATCCGCCGACGACGCGGACAGCCGCGCAGTGAGGACACTGCGCGGCTGTCTGATCGTCGTTCGGAGGGTCCGGTCGGTCAGCGTGCCGGCTTCGGGCAGGACGGATGCGTACCCACGGTGACCAGTTCGGCGACCGCCTGGCGGGGGTCGCCGCTCGTCACGAGACCCTCACCGACGAGCACGGCGTCGGCACCGGCACCGGCGTACGCCAGCAGGTCCGCCGGGCCCCGCACACCGGACTCGGCGATCTTGAGGACGTCGCTGGGCAGGCCCGGCGCGATCCGCGCGAACGTGCCCTTGTCGACCTCGAGGGTCTTGAGGTTGCGGGCGTTGATCCCGATGACGGTCGCGCCGGCCTCGAGAGCGCGGGTCGCCTCCTCCTCGGTGTGCGCCTCGACGAGCGCGGTCATGCCGAGCGATTCGACACGGTCGATGAGGGAGGTGAGCACGGGCTGTTCGAGCGCGGCGACGATCAGCAGCACGAGATCGGCGCCGTGCGCGCGGGCCTCGTGGATCTGGTACGGGCCGACGATGAAGTCCTTGCGCAGCACCGGGATCCGCACGGCGCGGCGGACCGCGTCGAGGTCGGCGAGGCTGCCGTGGAAGCGGCGTTCCTCGGTGAGCACGCTGATCACGCGTGCTCCCCCGGCCTCGTAGGCCTTGGCGAGTTCGGCCGGATCGGCGATGTCGGCGAGTGCGCCCTTCGACGGGCTGGCCCGCTTGACCTCGGCGATGACGGCGATCCCGGGCTCGCGCAGCGCAGCCTTCGCATCGATCGGCGGGGGTGCGGCGGCAGCGGCGGCCTTGACGGTGTCGAAGTCGACGACCGCCTCTCGGGCGGCGACGTCAGCGCGCACCCCTTCGAGAATCGAGTCGAGAACTGTCATGGCTCGAGTCCTTTCCGCACCCTTGTCAATCCCCCTGTGACGAAGCTCATCAGGTTCCTGAAGCCTAGTGGGCCGCTCCACAGCGGTCAGCGGCGGGTACCCGAATCGTCGCCGTCTTCGCCGTCACGAGGCAGCTTGCGGGTGGCGTCCGGGGCGGGATCGGCGTCGAGCGTCGGGTCCTCCCCCGCATCCAGGGCATCCCACAGGGCGCGTTCGGTGACCGGTTCGTCGCCCTCGCCGCGCCGCGCGGCCGCCTCGCGTCGCGCGGCGGGACCGGCGTACTTCGACGACAGGCCCGCCTGACTGCGCGGGGTCCGCCACAACACCACCCCCGCGACCAGCGCCGCGACCGCCCCTACCATGGCAAGGACGGCCGGTCCGTAGGCGATGTCGGTGGCGGTGACCGTCGCCCGCGCGGGCAGTTCCGCGATGCGGGCCGCGTCCTCCGGGTCGGCGCCGCCGGCGAACAGTCCGACGGCCGGAACCGCCGCGGCGATCCCGACGGCCGCGACCGCGACCGCGACGATCCGCAGCGCCCAGCCGCGCACCGCGAACGACGCGGCGATCGCGGCGACGAGCACGAGCGCGAGCGGCGTCAGCGAGGCCGCCCAGGTGCCGCCGTCGAGTGTGCTGGTCCGATCCTGTCCCAGCCCGTCGGAGGAGGACACGGTCACCCACGTCATCCGGCTCGATGCCCACAGCGCGAGCGCGGCGACGCCGAGCAGCAGCGCCGCCACGACGGCGGGGCGGCGGCGCGGCGCGGCGGGTGCGGGTGCGACGGGGTCGGTCACTCGGGGTCACCACCGTAGGGGACGAGGGTGGCGGCGGCGGCGACCGCGGACAGCGCGGACATGGCCTTGTTGCGGGCCTCGGTGTCCTCGTAGACCGGATCGGAGTCGGCGACCACCCCGGCACCGGCCTGGACGTACGCGACGCCGTCCTTGACGAGCGCGGTGCGGATGGCGATGGCGGTGTCGGCGTCGCCGGCGAAGTCGAGGTAGCCGACGATGCCGCCGTAGATGCCGCGGCGGGTCGGTTCGAGCTCCTCGATGAGTTCCATCGCGCGGACCTTCGGCGCACCGGACAGGGTGCCCGCCGGGAAGCACGCGGTGACGGCGTCGAGGGCGTGCTTGCCGTCGGCGAGGCGGCCGGTGACGGTCGAGACCAGGTGCATCACGTGGCTGTACCGCTCGATGTGCCGGTAGTCGTGCACCTTCACGGTGCCGGGTTCGCACACGCGACCGAGGTCGTTGCGGCCGAGGTCGACGAGCATGAGGTGCTCGGCGTTCTCCTTCTCGTCGTTGATGAGGTCCTTCTCGAGCAGGACGTCCTCCTCCTCGCTGGTGCCGCGCCACCGGGTGCCCGCGATCGGGTGGGTGGTGGCGACGCCGTCGGAGACGGTGACCAGCGCCTCGGGGCTGGATCCGACGATGGAGAACGCGGTCTCCCCGTCCGGGCCCGGAATGTGCAGCAGGAACATGTACGGGCTCGGGTTCGACGCGCGCAGCATCCGGTACACGTCGATGGGCGCTGCGGGACAGTCGATTTCGAAGCGCTGCGAGAGCACCACCTGGAAGGCTTCACCGGCTTCGATGTCGCCGATGAGCTTGCGGACGTCGGCGCCGAAGCCCTCGGTGGTCCGCTGCCGCCGGTAGTCGGGGGCGGGCTTCGCGAACGTGGAGACGGTGGACGCGGCGGGGGCGGCGAGCGCGGCGGTCATCCGGTCGAGCCGGGCGACCGCGTCGTCGTAGGCCTCGTCGACTCGTTCGTCGGAGCCGTCCCAGTTGACGGCGTTGGCGATGAGCCAGATCGTGCCCTCGTGGTGGTCGACGGCGGCGAGGTCGGTCGCGAGGAGCATGACGAGTTCGGGGATCTGCAGGTCGTCCTCGGCGATCGAGGGCAGCTTCTCGAGGCGCCGGACGGTGTCGTAGCCGAGGTAGCCGACCATGCCGCCGGTCAGCGGCGGCAGGCCGTGCAGGCGCTCGGTGTGCAGGAGCTTCAGGGTTTCGCCGAGGACGTCGACGGGGTTGCCGCCCTGGGGTGCGCCGGCGGGAACGCTGCCGTACCAGGCGGCTTCACCGTCGACGACGGTGAGCGCGGCGGGGCTGCCGGCGCCGATGAACGACCAGCGCGACCAGGAGCGGCCGTTCTCCGCGGAT
This sequence comes from Rhodococcus sp. HM1, assembly GCF_023218075.1. Classification (GTDB taxonomy): domain Bacteria; phylum Actinomycetota; class Actinomycetes; order Mycobacteriales; family Mycobacteriaceae; genus Rhodococcus. Next base: position 6,616 of record NZ_JALPTB010000131.1, read on the forward strand.
TCGAGCAGGAAGGTTCCGGGCCGGTCGGCGGCGAGCTTCCGGTACGCCGACAGCGGCGTCTCGGCGTCGGCGAGCACCTTGCGGGTGACGGGCACGACGCGGTGCTCGGCCGCGAGTACCCGGAACTCCTCGCGGGTGGTGGTATCGGATCGACCGCGCGCGGACGGGTCGCTGGCTGCGGGAATGGTGGTGGGCTCGCCGGACATGCGCCCATCATCCCAGGGCTGCCGCGAGGGCCGCGCGCGCGGTAGCGTCGCCGGGCATGAGACCCGGTGACATCGCCCCCGATTTCTCGCTGCGCGACCAGGACGGCAAGCTGCGCTCGCTCGGCGAGCTGCTCGCCGACGGCCCGCTGGTGCTGTTCTTCTACCCGGCCGCGTTCACGCCGGTGTGCACCGCGGAGGCCTGCCATTTCCGGGATCTGGCGGCGCAGTTCGCCGCCGTCGGCGCGACCCGCGTCGGGATCAGCGCCGATCCGGTGGACCGGCTCGCGTCGTGGGCGACGCGGCAGAGATTCGACTTCCCGCTGCTGTCGGACCCGGACGGTGTCGCCGCCGCGGCGTACGGGGTGCGGCGCGGGCTGCTCGGGAAGCTGTCCCCGGTCAAGCGGACCACGTTCGTGATCGACACCGATTGCCGCATCCTCGACGTGGTCGCGAGCGAGTTGCGCGCGTCGGTGCACGCGGACCGCGCGCTCGACGCGCTGCGCGCCCGCTGAGCGGGTTCAGTCCACCTGGATCGAGCGTTTCGCCAGGCCCATCCAGAATCCGTCGATGACCTGCCGGGCCGACTGCTCGGGGTTGCTGGACGCACCGAGCGTGACGAACAGCGGCGCGAAGTGCTCGACGGTCGGGTGCGCGTAGGGCATGCCCGGTGCCCGGGTGCGGAAGTCGAGCAGTCCCTCGATGTCGCCGGCCGCGAACCGTTCCCCGGCCCACGCGTCGAACTCGGAGGACCAGCCGGGGGCGGCCGCCTCGGGTCGCATGTCGCGCAGGAACGGCAGGCCGTGGGTGGTGAAGCCGGAGCCGACGATGAGCACGCCCTGCTCGCGCAGCGGCCGCAGGCGCTCGCCGAGGTGCAGCAGCCGCTGCGGGTCGAGGGTGGGCAGCGAGATCTGAAGCACCGGGATGTCGCCGTCGGGGTACATGACGGTCAGCGGCACATAGGCGCCGTGGTCGAGACCGCGGTCGGGCTGCTGCACGACCGGTTCGTTGTCGGGCATCAGCGCCGCGACCTGGCGGGCGAGGTCGGGTGCGCCGGGTGCGGTGTAGGTGACCTCGTAGAAGCGCTGCGGGAAGCCCCAGAAGTCGTAGACGAGCGGGGTGCCGGTGGCGGTGGCGCCGATGGTCAGCGGCGCCGATTCCCAGTGCGCGGACACCACGAGGATCGCCGTGGGTCGCGGCAGGTCCGCTGCCCACCGCTGCAGCTGGGACACCCACAGTTCGCTGTCGACGAGCGGCGGGGCGCCGTGGCTCAGGAACAGGGCGGGCATGGTGCTCATGACACTCCTAAAAGTTGAAGCTTCAACCATCATAGGGGTGCAACGAGCGGATCGCCAAGTTCATTCCCCACCGCCGCGAGCGTGCTCACCCCGGAGAAGACCGAAATGACGGCGGGCGTACCGAGATATCGGTGCACCGACCGTCGTACCGGGCGCCTCCGACC
>NZ_JALPTB010000132.1 GCF_023218075.1 Rhodococcus sp. HM1
CCCCGGAACCGGTCACCCCCGCCGACCACACCGCCCCGCGCAGCACCGTCGAGGAACTGCTCGCCTCGATCTTCGCGGACCTGCTCGGCGTCGACCGGGTCGGGGTGCACGACAACTTCCTCGATCTCGGCGGCAATTCGCTGCTCGCGATGCGCCTGGCCGCGCGGATCTCCGCGGCACTGGGCACCGACATCGGGGTGCGCGACCTGTTCGACAGCCCCACCGTCGCGGCGCTGGCCGCCCGCCTCGAACTCGGCGACGACACCGCGCTGCGCCCGACCCGGCCGCCGCTGCAGCCGGTGGAACTGCCGGAGAGGGTTCCGCTGTCCCCGGCGCAGCAGCGCATGTGGTTCATCAACCAGTTCGACACCGCCTCCCCGGCCTACAACATCGCCGTCGCGCTGCGGCTGACCGGCACCCTCGACGTGGCCGCGCTGCGGCACGCGCTCGCCGACGTGGCGCTGCGCCACGATTCGCTGCGCACCCGCTATCCGCTCACCGACGACGGGCCGACCCAGGTGGTGGTGCCGGCGACCGCGGCGCTGCCCGAGCTGACCGTCGCCGCCGTCACCGACCCGACCGACCCGATCCCCGACATCACCGCCGTGGTGTCCGCCGGTTTCGACGTGGCCGCCGAGGTCCCGGTGCGGCTGCGGCTGCTCACCGTCGACGAGCACGAACACATCCTGGTGCTCGTGGTGCACCACATCGCCGCGGACGGGTTCTCGATGCTGCCGCTGACCCGCGACGTCATCGCCGCCTACACGGCCCGCAGCGTCGGCGAGGCCCCGCAGTGGACGCCGCTGCCGGTGCAGTATCCCGACTACACGATGTGGCAGCACGCGGTGCTCGGCGACGACACCGACCCCGACTCGACCGCCGGGCGGCAGCTGGCGTTCTGGCGCGACACCCTCGACGGGGTACCCGAACTGCTGGAACTGCCGCTGGATCGGCCGCGGCCGGTGCAGCAGAGCCAGCGCGGCGCCCGCATCCCGTTCACCGTCGACGCCGACACCCACCGCGCGCTGACCACCCTGGCCCGCACCCACGACGCGTCGCTGTTCATGGTGGTGCACGCGGCGCTGTCGGTGCTGCTGGCGCGGCTGTCGTCGTCCACCGACATCGTGGTCGGCACGCCGGTGGCCGGCCGCGGCGACCGCGCCCTCGACGACATGGTCGGCATGTTCGTCAACACCGTGGTGCTGCGCACCGGCGTCGACGACCGGGAGTCGTTCACCGCGTTGCTCGAGCGGGTGCGCACCACCGACCTGTCCGCGTTCACGCACGCCGACATCCCGTTCGAGCGGCTCGTGGAGGTGCTCGATCCGCCCCGCTCGACCGCCTACTCGCCGCTGTTCCAGGTGCTGCTCGAGTTCCAGGACATCGAACGCCCCGAGGTGACCCTGCCCGGCCTGACCGCCACGGTGCTCGACCTCGAACCGGCCCTGTCGCACTTCGATCTGCAGCTGGCGATCGCCGAATCCACCGACGAGCACGGGCCGGCCGGGCTGCGGGCGGCGTTCACCTACGCCACCGACCTGTTCGATCCGGACACCGTCGTCTCCTTCGCCGACCGGTTCCGGCGGATCCTCACCGCGATCGTCACCGCCCCGGACCGGCCGGTCGGCGACATCGAGATCGTCACCCCCACCGAGCTGGCGACGCTCGCCCCGGCGCGGGGCCTGCCGCCGGTGTCCCCGCAGCTGTGGCCGGAACTGCTGTCCTCGGTCGCCGCGATCGTCCCGGAGTCGGTGGCGTTGTCCTTCGAGGGCCGCACCGTCACCTACGGCGAACTCGACGCCTGGTCCAACCGCGTCGCGCGGGTGCTGATCGACGCCGGCGCCGGCCCGGAAACATTTGTCGCCCTGGGCATCTCCCGGTCCATCGAGTCGGTCGCCGCGGTGTGGGCGGTCACCAAGTCCGGGGCCGCGTTCGTGCCCGTCGACCCGACCTATCCGGCCGAGCGGATCGGCTACATGCTCACCGACTGCCGCGCCACCATCGGGTTGACCACCGCCGCGCACCGCGCCGCGCTGCCGGAGACGGTGCCGTGGCTGGTGCTCGACGACCCGCAGGTCCGCGCCCGCCTGGCCACCGTCTCCGCGGACCCGGTCACCGACGCCGACCGCCGCTCCCCGCTGCACTTCGACCACCCCGCCTACCTGATCTACACCTCCGGCTCCACCGGCCGACCCAAGGGCGTCGTCGTCGCGCACCGCGGCCTGACCAACCTCAACGCCGAAGTGCGGCAACACTTCTCCATCACGCACGGGGCGCGGGTGTCGCATCTGGCCTCGCCCAGTTTCGACGCATCGATCTTCGAGCTGACCAAGGCGTTCTGCGCCGGCGCGACGCTGGTGATCGTCCCGCCCACCGTGTACGGCGGCGACGAACTGGCCCGCATCCTGCGCGACGAACACGTCACCCACGCGTTCATCACCCCGACCGCGCTCGCCTCGCTCGACCCGGCCGGGCTCGACCACCTGGACGTGCTCGTCGTCGCGGGGGAGGCCTGCCCACCGGAACTGGTGGCACGCTGGGCCCCGAACCGGCACATGTACAACGGCTACGGGCCGTCCGAGGCGACCATCGAAACCAGCGTCAGCCCCGACATGCACCCCGGGGAAACCGTCACCGTCGGCCGCCCGGCCATCGGCTTCCACGAGGTGATCCTCGACGACCGGCTGCGTCCGGTCCCGGTCGGGGTGGCCGGCGAACTCTACATCGCCGGCCCCGGGGTGGCCCGCGGCTACCACCGCCGCCCGGACCTGACCGCCGCCCGGTTCGTCGCCGACCCCTACGGCCGCCCCGGGGAACGGATGTACCGCACCGGCGACGTGGTGCGCTGGCGCGCCGACGGCACCGTCGAATACCTCGGCCGCACCGACTTCCAGGTCAAGGTCCGCGGCTTCCGCATCGAACTCGGCGAGATCGACGCCGCGCTCGCCGCCCACCCGGACGTGACCTTCGCGGTCACCCTCGGCCACACCGCCCCCTCCGGCGACACCGCGCTGGTGTCCTACGTGCTGCCCGACATCGGCCGCACCGTCGACACCGCCGCCCTGCGCGTCCACGCCGCCGGCCGGCTGCCCGCCCACATGGTGCCCGCCGCGATCGTGGTGCTCGACGAGATCCCGCTGACCCCGGTCGGCAAACTCGACCGGCGCGCCCTACCGGTGCCGGACCTGACCGTCGGGGGCGGCGACTACCACCCGCCGAGCTCCGAGCTCGAGGCGACCATCGCCGAACTCGTCGCCGAGGTGCTCGGCCACGAGCGGGTCTCCGTCGACGACAGCTTCTTCGACATCGGCGGCAACTCGCTGCTCGCCACCCGGGTGCTGGCCCGCATCAACGCCGCGCTCGGCACCGACGCCGGGGTCCGCGCGCTGTTCGAGGCCCCGACCGTGCGGGCGCTGGCCGCCCGCATCCTCGACGACCACGGCGGCAGCACCCGCATCCCGCTCACCGCGGGGCAGCGGCCGGAGCAGATCCCGCTGTCCCCGGCGCAGCAGCGCATGTGGTTCGTCAACCAGTTCGACCCCACCTCCGCGGCCTACAACATTCCCCTCGCCATCCGGCTGACCGGGCGGCTGGACACCGCGGCGCTGACCACCGCCGTGCACGACGTGCTGACCCGCCACGAAAGCCTGCGCACCTGGTATCCGGCCGACGCCGGCGGCCCGGTGCAGCGGATCGCGCCGCCGGAGCGGGCCATGCCGGACCTGCAGCCGATCCCCATCGCCGCGGCCGACCTGCCGGACCGGATCTTCGCCACCATCACCGCCGGTTTCGACGTGGCCACCGAGATCCCGCTGCGCGCCGCCCTGTTCACCCCCGGCCCGGACGAGCACGTGCTCGTGCTGGTCGTGCACCACATCGCCGCCGACGGCGCCTCCATGGCGCCGCTGGCCCGCGACGTGATGACCGCCTACCTGGCCCGCAGCAGCGGCAGCGCCCCCGCGTGGGAACCGCTGCCGGTGCAGTACGCCGACTACGCCCTGTGGCAGCGGGAGCTGCTCGGCGACCTCGACGACCCGGAGTCGCTGGCCGCCCGGCACCTCGAGCACTGGCGCCGCACCCTCGCCGGCGTCCCGGAGGTGCTGGCGCTGCCCACCGACCGGCCGCGGCCCGCGCAGCAGTCCTTCCACGGCGACACCGTGCACTTCACCGTCCCCGCCGAGGTGCACCGCCGCCTGCAGGACCTGGCCGCCCGGCACGGCGCGACCCTGTTCATGACCGTGCACGCCGCCCTGTCGGTGCTGCTCGCCCGCGTCTCCGGCAGCGACGACATCACGATCGGCACCCCCATCGCCGGCCGCGGCCACCGCGCCCTCGACGACCTGGTCGGCATGTTCGTCAACACCCTGGTGCTGCGCACCCCGGTCACCGGCGCCCTGTCCTTCGCCGACCACCTCGAACGCACCCGCGAGGTCGACCTCGCCGCGTTCGGGCACACCGAGCTGCCGTTCGAGAAGCTCGTCGACGCGCTGGCCCCGGCCCGCGCCCTCGACCACACCCCGCTGTTCCAGGTGGTCCTGGAATTCCAGAACAACGAACGCCCCCACCTGGACCTGCCCGGCCTGACCGTCGAGGCCCTCGACGCCGACCCGCACGTCGCCAAGTTCGACCTGCAGCTGACGATCGGGGAGCAACCCACCACCGGGGTCGCCGAACCCGCGGGCCTGCACGCCGCGTTCACCTACGCCACCGCCCTGTTCGACGCCGACACCGTCACCGCGCTGGCGCAGCGGTTCCTGCGGCTGCTCGACGCGGTCACCACCGACCCGACCGTGCCCGTCGGCGACATCGACCTGCTCGAACCCGCCGAACACGAACCGGTCGTGCCCCCCGTCCCCGGCTCCGGGCCGACCCTGATGGGCCTGTTCGACCGGGCCGCCGCCACCACCCCCGACGCGGTCGCCGTCACCGGCGTCGACGGGCAGCTCACCTACCGGCAGCTGTCGAGCCACGTGCACCGGCTGGCCCGCGCGTTCGCCGCGCGCGGCGCCGCGCCGGGCACGCTCGTCGCGGTGGCGCTGCCGCGCACCACCCATCTGGTCGCGGTGCTGCTGGCCGTCCTCGACACCGGCGCCGCGTATCTGCCGGTCGACGTGGCGTATCCGCCGGAGCGGCTGGCGTTCATGTTCGACGACGCCCGGCCGGTGTGCGTGGTCACCACCAGCGGATACCGGGAGTCGCTGCCGCGCACCGACATTCCCACGATCCTGCTGGACGACGCGATCATCGCCGCGGAGATCGCGGCGTTGCCGGACACCGCGCTGAGCGAGCGGGAACGCCGCGGCCCGCGCCGCCCCGACCACACCGCCTACGTCATCTACACCTCCGGCTCCACCGGCCGCCCCAAGGGCGTGATGGTGCCGCACCGCACCGTCGTGGCGCTGCTCGACGCCACCGCCCCGCGCTACCGGTTCGACCGGCACGACGTGTGGACGATGTTCCACTCCTACGCGTTCGACTTCTCGGTGTGGGAGATGTGGGGGGCACTGGCCTACGGCGGCCGGCTCGTCGTCGTCGACCACGACACCGCCCGCTCCCCGGACGCGTTCCTGGCGTTGCTGCGCCGCGAACACGTCACCGTGCTCAACCAGACTCCGACCGCGTTCTACCAGCTGGTCGAGGCGGATCGGGCCGCCGCCGACAGCGGCCTGTCGCTGCGCTGGGTGATCTTCGGCGGGGAGGCCCTGGATCTGGCGCAGCTCGAACGCTGGTACCGGCGGCACCCGGACACCGCGCCGACGCTGGTGAACATGTACGGCATCACCGAGACCACGGTGCACGTGACCGCGCTGCCGCTGGACCGGCGGTCCGCGGCCGCCGCCACCGCCAGCGTCATCGGCGACGCCGTGCCGGGGCTGCGGCTGCGCATCCTCGACGGCCGGCTGCATCCGGTGCCCGTCGGCGTGACCGGCGACCTGTACGTCGCCGGGGACCAGCTCGCCCACGGCTACCTGGGCCGCCCGGACCTGACCGCGGCCCGGTTCGTCGCCGACCCCTACGGCGCCCCCGGCACCCGCCTGTACCGCACCGGCGACCTGGCCCGCCGCACCCGCTCCGGCGACGTGGAGTACCTGGGCCGCAGCGACTTCCAGGTGCAGTGGCGCGGCTTCCGCATCGAACTCGGGGAGGTCGAGGCGGCACTCATGCGGTGCCCGGGCATCGCCCGCGCGGTCGCGGTCGTGCACCACGACGACCGGGCCGGCACCGACACCACCACCGACCGGCTGGTCGGCTACGTGGTCCCGGAAACCGGCGTGGACGTCGACGTCGCGGCGACACTGGCGACGGTCGCCGCGGATCTGGCCGCGTACATGGTGCCCGCGACGCTGGTGGTGCTGGACGCGCTGCCGACCACCGCGACCGGCAAGCTGGATCGCCGCGCGCTGCCGGCCCCGGACTTCGCGGCGCTGTCGACCAGCACCCGCGCCCCGGCCGGGGAGATCGAAACCCGCCTCGTGGAGCTGTTCGCGCAGGTGCTCGGCGTGGACACCGTCGGCGTCGACGATTCGTTCTTCGCGCTCGGCGGCGACAGCATCATGTCGATCCAGCTGGTGTCCCGCGCCCGCGCCGCCGGCCTCGACTTCACCCCCCGCGACGTGTTCGAACACAAGACCCCGGCGGCGCTGGCGGCGGTGACCGCGCTCGGCGCCACCGCCGGCACCGCGCTGCCGGAGCTGCCCGGCGGCGGTCTCGGCGACGTCCCGGCCACCCCGATCGTGCGGTGGCTGCTCGACCGCGGCGGCAACCTGGACCGGTACGCGCAGGCGGCGCTGCTGCGGCTGCCGGCCGGTCTCGACCCGGACACCGTCACCACGGTGCTGCAGGCCGTGCTGGACAAGCACGACATGCTGCGCGCCCGCCTCGTGCCCGCCGTGGACGGCGACCCGGCCGGGGTGACGCTGCAGGTGCGGGCGCCCGGCAGCGTCGACGCCGCCGACCTGGTGCATCGGGTGCCGGTGACCTCCGCCGCCGACAGCGACGACTTCTTCGCGCTCGCCAGCGCCGAACTCGACGCCGCCGCGGACCGGCTCGATCCGGCCGGCGGGGTGCTGGTGCAGGCGGTGTGGTTCGACGCCACCGTCGGCGCCGGGCGGCTGCTGCTGGTGCTGCACCATCTGACCGTCGACGGGGTGTCCTGGCGGATCCTGGTGCCCGACCTGGCCGCGGCCTGGGTGGCGGCGCTGGATCCGGCGGCCCCGCCCCTGGAACCGGCCGCCGGCACCTCGATGCGGCGGTGGGCGCACGCCCTGGTGGAGGAGGCGCAGCGGCCCGAGCGCGTCGCCGAACTCGACTTCTGGCGCGGGGTGCTCGCCGACGGCGACCCGCTGCTGGGGGAGCGGCCGCTGGATCCGGAACTCGACACCGCCGCGACCGTCACCACGCTGAGCACGGATCTGCCGACGTCGGTGACCGAGGCGCTGCTCACCACGGTGCCGCAGGCCTTCCACGGCACCGTCAACGACGCGCTGCTCACCGCGCTGGCGCTGGCGGTCACCGGGTGGCGGCAGGCCCGCACCGGGCCCGCGCCGGCGCTGGTGTCCGTCGAGGGGCACGGCCGCGACACCGCCGCGGTGCCCGGCGCCGACCTGTCCGGCACCGTCGGCTGGTTCACCACCATCCACCCGGTGCGCCTGGACGTCACCGGCCTGGACCTCGACGACGCGCTGCGCGGCGGGCCGGCCGCCGGCCGCGCCGTCAAGACCGTCAAGGAACAGCTCGCCGCGGTGCCCGGGCAGGGCCTCGGGTTCGGGCTGCTGCGCTACCTGAACCCGGACAC
>NZ_JALPTB010000133.1 GCF_023218075.1 Rhodococcus sp. HM1
ACCCGGGACGGAGCAGCCCGGCCCGCCGCCGGGACCCGGTTCCGGATAGCGTTCCCGGAGATCCTGCGTCGGGTGTGGCAGGCTTCCTTTCGCTCGGTACCCGAACGAAAGGAAATGCCGTGGGCTTCTTGGACAATGTGAAGGGCATCGTCGACAAGGGCAAGGAACTCGCCGCCGATCACCCCGACGTGGTGAACCAGGCGATCGAGAAGGTCGGCGACCTGGCGGACGACAAGACCGGTGGCAAGTTCTCCGGCCAGGTCGATGCGGCGGAGAACGCCGCGAAGAACGCCCTCGGCACTGCCTGATCCGACATGGCTCGCGTGCGCAGGAATCGACCGGCGCGCGTGAGCCGCGCAGCGGTCGGACACGCGCACACGTACGGACGGGTGCGCGTGTCCGCTAGCTGCGCGAATACTCCCGATCCGGCGTCCTGACCGAAACGACCGACCGCCATCGCCGCGCGTGGCAGAGCAGAATCGTTGCCGTGAACGGGACCTGGATACTGTTCGTCGTCATCGCGGCGATCGCCGTCACCGGACTGGCGACCCGGCGCAATCTGCAGGCGCCGCTGGTGCTCGTCGCGATCGGTGCGGCCGCATCGTTCATCCCCGGACTGCCCCGGCTGGAACTGCAACCCGAGGTGATTCTCGGTGTCGTGCTTCCGCCGCTGCTGTATTCGGCCGCGCTGCGGTTCTCCGTTCCCACCTTCCGGCGCTACCTGTCGCCGATCCTGCGGCTCGGCATCGTCACCGTCCTCGCGACCGCCTTCGCGGTGGCGTTCTTCGCGGAATGGCTCGTCCCGCAGCTGACGTTCGGCGCCGCACTGGTGCTCGGTGCGGTCGTCGCCCCCACCGACGCGGTCAGTGCCGTCGCCGTCGGGCAGAAACTCGGACTGCCGAAACGGGTCATCGCGGTACTCACCGGGGAAGGGCTCGTCAACGACGCGACCGCCCTGACCCTGTTCACGGTCGCGGTGTCGACGGTCGCCGGCACCCGGGTGTACTTCGACTCTCCGGTCATGTTCTTCGGCTACGAGGTGGCCGGCGGTGTCGCCGTCGGACTCGTGCTCGCGGTGGTCGTGCATCAGGTTCGGCTCCGCATGTACCACTCACCACTGGAAACGTCTCTGGGACTGGTACTTCCGTTCACCGCCTATCTCGCGGCCGAGGAGATCCACGCGTCCGGGGTGCTCGCTGTGGTCGCCGCCGGCCTGTACATGGGGCACCGCGCCACCGACGCATCGGTGAACACGCGGATCCAGGAACGCTACGTGTGGGAGAGCCTGGATCTCCTGCTCGAGATGTTCGTCTTCGCGTACATGGGACTGCAGCTGAAGTTCGTGCTCGACGACGTCACCGACCACGGCTACGACGTCGCTCTCGCGCTGCTGTACGCGCTCGCGGTGCTCGTCGTGGTCATGGCGGTGCGGCCCGCGTGGGGTCTGCTGAACTGGGGACGCCGCCGCGTCACCCGCGACATCGGGCTGGTCCGGCTGGGCCGCGACCGGTTGAGTTTCCGCGAACACCTGGTCGTTTCGTGGGCGGGGATGCGCGGTGTGGTGACCCTCGCCGCCGCCGGTGGTATCCCGTTCGTACTCGAGTCCGGCGAACCGTTCCCGGGTCGCGACATCATCCACCTCATCGCGCTGGTCGTCGCCGTCGGAACCCTGCTCATCCAGGGTGCGACCATGCCCGCCCTGATCCGCAGGCTCGACGTGCACGACCCGTACGAGCGGCTCCGCAACGAGGAGCAGCGCGCCCTCGCCCGATCCATCGTCGAAACCGCCGCCCACGGCGAACTCCGGAACCTCGCGGAGCACCCGCCGTCCGGGTTCGACGCCGAGTCCGTGCGCCGCATCCTCGAACGGGTGCGCCGATCCATCCAGGCCCGCGTCGACGCCCAGGCCGTCGAATCGGAGAACGAGGACGACCGCAACCTCGACGCGAGCGCACTGTTCGACGAATTCCGGCGCTCGATCCTGCGTGCCCAGCGCACCGCCCTGATCGCCGCGCGCGACGAGGGAACCCTGGACGACGAAACCCTCCGCATCGAACTCGAAAGCCTCGACGTCGAGGAGGCCGCCGCGGAGGAACGGATCGACCGCCGCGGCCGGACGTGAGCGGCCCGGCAGAAATCGGGTAGTGCACTACGCGTGCGTCCCGGACGTCGCCGGAAGACTCTGGGAACATGCGAAATACGGGGGCGGCGGGTGGGCGGCGCGGAGCGGCTGCCGGCATCTGCATGGGCGCGGTTGCGCTCGGTCTCGTGTTCCTCGGGTCGACCCGTGGCGAAGCATCGCCGGACCCGGGCTCGGTGTACACCTCGGGTTCGTGCTGCGACAGCGAGATCGTGTCGACCACCACGGTGACCGAGACGGTGTACGTGCCCACGACGGTCTACGAGACGGTGTACGTGCCCACGACGGTCTACGAGACGGTGTACGTGCCCACGACGGTCTACGAGACGGTGTACGAGACCTCGACGGTGTACGAGACGAGAACCGAAAGCGTCACCGAGACAGTCGAAGTGGGCGGAACCGCAACCGAAACCGTCACCGGGTCCGTGACGGAGAACCGGGCGCAGCCACCGCGCGCGGTCACCGAAACGGTCACGGCATCGGCCGGATCGCCGATCACCGTGGCCTCGCCGCCGGACCCGCCTGCTCCCGCCGATCCTCCGAAGAACACGGCCACAGTGGCACTGACCGGACTCGGCGCCGGGGCAGGGGCACTCGCCGCAGCGGTGCTCGTGACGCGACTTCGCCGGCCGGGTGAACGCCGGACTCGGCACAGGACTCCGGAGGTGCGTGCGGTCGTCCGGCGCGACCGGAATCCGCGGACCACGGTCGAGGACCGGGAGGGACCGACGGTCGGGATCGACTTCCGTGCCCGCTCGTGGGACATCCGGACGACAGGAGACAACTCATGACCGATCCGAACGCGATCACCGCGCGCACCGTGTTGCTGCCGGGCGTTCCTCCGGACCGGTCGGCCGCGGCGGTGGCCGACGTCCTCGGCCGGTTCGGCGCTGTCCGTGCCGCGGTGAGGGCGCTGAACGCGATCCCCCCGGATGTGCTCACCGCCGTCGATGCGGAGGTGGCCGCCGCGATCGCCGACATCCTCGAGGTCGGCCTCGACGACCTGTTCGCGCAGGGCCGGCAGCGCTACCGGCGGTTGCGTGACGCGGCCACCACGTCCCTCACCGGCACGAAACAGCTTGTGTCGCTGGACAGCACGCGGATCACGGCGAGCCGGCATCCGTCCGTCGAACTGAGCCTCGACGGCGTGCTCGTCGGTCGCGTCGACCTCGACCTGACCGTCGAATACGACCTCCACGGTGTCGTCGCGGTCGTCGAATCCGGTGCGCTGACCGCCCTGCGTTTCGGAGAGTGCGACGTCGCCGTCACGTTCGCGGTGCGGCCGGTGGGCACCGTGCTGCAGCGTCGAAGGACCTTCTCGGTGGGAGCGCTGGCGCCGATGAGGGAACCGGTGCCGCTCGTCGGTTCCGCGCGGGCACGACCCGCCTGACGCGTTGCGGCGGTCCGCGGCGTCCGAGGTTCTAGCTTTGTATGCATGATCGCGACCGACCTGTTCGAGCATCCACGCCTGTTCGAACATCCACGCCTGCAGCGCCCGGCCCGGTGGGGTGAGCAGTGACCGGCACTGTCGTCGTCGCGCTCGTCGTGGTGGCCGCGCTCCTAGCCGGCGGTATCGCCGCGGTGTGGGCACGGACCCGTCGCGTCGTCACCACCCCCGCCGAACGCGCCGTGCACGCGACGCTGCACACCGCCTCGCTCGCCGCGCGACCGCTGCGCCGCGGACTCGACGCGACCTCCGCGCAGGAGGCCGCGCCGCACCTGCGGACCCTCACCGGCGCGCAGGCCGTGGCACTGCTCGACGCCGACGGCAACCGGCTCGCATGGCACGGGTTGTACGAGGGACTCGCCGACCAGATGCACGACGCAGCTATCCGCGCGATCGAGGGGGAGCGTCGCGTGCTCGTCGGCCACGGCGATCTGGTGCGCGGACCCGAAGAGCTCGCGGCGCGGGCGTTGATCGCCCAGCCGCTGATCATCGACGGCGTCGGCGTGGTCGGGGTGCTCGGCGTCGTCACCACCACCGAACCGGGCCCGGCGATGCTCGGGGTGCTCGCCGAGGTCGCGGGATACGCGTGCAGCCAGATCGAACTCGCCGAGCTCGACGCGTCCCGCGCGCGGCTGGACCGCGCGGAGGTTCGTGCGCTGCGCGCCCAGATCAGCCCGCACTTCATCTACAACGCGCTCAACACGGTCGCCTCGTTCGTGCGCACCGACCCGGACCGGGCCCGCGAACTGTTGCTCGAGTTCGCGGACTTCACTCGGTACTCGTTCCGTTCCGCGGGCGAGTACACGGTGCTCGCCGACGAGCTGCGCAACATCGACCGGTATCTCACGCTCGAACGTGCCCGGTTCGGCAACGCGCTCGACGTGCGGTTGCAGATCGCCCCCGAGGTCCTGGGGGTAGTGCTGCCGTTCCTCGCGTTGCAGCCGCTGGTGGAGAACGCGGTGCGGCACGGGATCGCCGGGAAACCGACGCGCGCCGGCACCATCAGCATCGTCGCCGCCGACGAGGGCACCGACTGCGTCATCAGTGTCGAGGACGACGGCATCGGCATGGACCCGGAACTCCTGCGCTCGGGTTCGCTCGACGCGGTCGCCGACCGCGAGGACAGCGGTGTCAAGGAGTCCGCGCACGTGGGCCTGGCGAACGTCGACGACCGATTGCGGGCGGCGTTCGGCAACGATTACGGCCTGGTCGTCGAGACCGCACCGGGCGCCGGCACCAAGGTCAGCATGCGGGTGCCGAAGTTCCGGCCGGGGATCCGACCGTGACCGGCGGCGGGGCATGGCACGATGATTCCGTTGTGAACGACAATCCGGAGTCCCTCACCGTGCTGGCGGTCGACGACGAGCCGCCTGCCCTCGACGAGCTTGCCTACCTGCTGCGCCGGCGCGACGAGATCGGCTCGGTTCATACCGCGGGCGACGCGACCACCGCGCTGCGGCTGCTGCGCGACGGTGGCATCGACGCGGTCTTCCTCGACATCAACATGCCCGGGCTCGACGGCCTCGAGCTCGCGGGGATCCTCCGCAACTTCGCGCAGCCACCGTCGGTGGTGTTCGTGACCGCGCACGACGACCGCGCGGTCGCGGCGTTCGACCTGGGTGCGGTCGACTATCTGCTCAAGCCGCTGCGCGAGGAACGGCTCGCCGAGGCGGTGCGACGGATCGCCGAACGCCGCCGCAGCAGCAGCGACCAGGGCGGCGCTCCGTCGTCGTCCGACGAGGTGATTCCCGTCGAACTCGGCGGGGTCACGACGCTGGTGCCGCGGTCGTCGGTGCGGTGGGTCGAGGCCGACGGCGACTACGCGCGCCTGCACACCGCGACCGGTTCCCACCTGGTGCGCATCCCCATTTCGACGCTCGAGAGCCGCTGGGCGGACGCCGGATTCCTGCGGGTACACCGGTCGTACCTGGTGGCGCTGCCGCTGGTGACGGGCATCCGCAGTGTCGGATCCGGCCTGGTGGTGTGCCTGCGGCCGGAGGGGGACCAGCAGCCGGTGGAGCTTCCGGTCAGCCGCCGCCACACCCGGGAACTCAAGGACCGGCTCATCCGCGGTCCCATGCAGACCTGGACGGCCCGATGAGCACCGCCGGTCCGCCGCCGCGGGAACGGGTGGTGCTCGCGCAGCGGCGCGGAGCCCGCATGGTCCGCACCCGCGTCGAGGTGCAGCAGCAGACGCAGATCGGCGACGCGATGGTGCGCGGCCTCGTCCGGGCGCAGCTCGGGCTGGCGTTGCGGCTCGCGCTCGTCGCGGTGTGTTTGCTGGGGGCGCTGCCGGTGCTGTTCGCCCTGGTTCCCTCGCTCGCGGAGGTGACGCTGCTGGGGCTGCGGCTGCCGTGGTTGCTGCTCGGTGTCGTCGGCTATCCGGTGCTGCTCGGCATCTCGTGGCTGTACGTGCGGCTGGCCGAACGCAACGAGCAGGACTTCACCGACCTGACCGACGACTGAGCCGCGATGGGCACCGGTTCGATTCCCGTTCTCACCGTCGTCGGCCTGATCGCCGCTGCCGCCGCGACCGTCGCGATCGGCATCTACGGCGTCCGCCTGGCACGCACGACCTCCGACTTCCTCGTCGCGTCGCGCACGGTCGGGCCGCGCTGGAATGCCGCGGCGATCGCGGGGGAATACCTGTCCGCCGCATCGTTCCTCGGTGTCGCCGGGCTCGTCGCGAAGTACGGCGCCGACGCCCTGTGGTATCCGGTGGGCTTCGCCGCAGGCTATCTGGGCCTGTTGCTGTTCGTCGCCGCACCGCTGCGCCGGTCCGGCGCCTACACGGTGCCGGACTTCGCCGAGTTCCGGCTCGGCACGCGCTGGGTGCGCACCCTCGCGATGATCGTCGTCGCCGTCATCTGCGTGCTGTACCTGGTGCCGCAGTTCCAGGGGGCGGGACTGACGCTGAACATCCTGCTGGGGCTGCCCGAGTGGGTGGGCGTGGCCGCGGTCGGGGCGATCGTCGTCGGCAACGTCGTCGGCGGCGGCATGCGGTCGATCACGTTCGTGCAGGCGTTCCAGTACTGGCTCAAGC
>NZ_JALPTB010000134.1 GCF_023218075.1 Rhodococcus sp. HM1
GCCCCCCACCCGTCCGGTGCCCGGCCCCCGATCCTGCAGCCCGAGTTGATCCCCCGGCACGTCGCGCTCGTCATGGACGGCAACGGCCGCTGGGCGCAGGAACGCGGACTGCCGCGCACCGCCGGACACGAACGCGGTGAGGCCGTGCTCATGGACACCGTCGAAGGCTGCATCGAGATCGGTGTCAAATGGCTCTCGGCGTACGCGTTCTCCACGGAGAACTGGAAGCGCAGCCCCGAGGAGGTGCGCTTTCTCATGGGCTTCAACCGCGACGTGATCCGCCGCCGCCGCGACGAGATGCACGAGATGGGCGTGCGGGTGCGCTGGGCGGGCCGCCGGCCCCGGCTGTGGCGCAGCGTCATCAAGGAACTCGAGATCGCCGAGGAACTCACCAAGGACAACGACGTGATGACCCTGGTCATGTGCGTCAACTACGGCGGACGTGCCGAGATCGCCGACGCCACGCGCGAGATCGCGCGACGCGTCGCGGCGGGTGAGATCGACCCCGAGAAGATCACCGAGGCGACGATCGAACGGTACCTCGACGAACCCGACATGCCCGACGTGGACCTGTTCTTGCGCCCGTCCGGCGAGCAGCGCACGTCGAACTTCCTGTTGTGGCAGGCCGCCTACGCCGAGTTCGTGTTCCAGGACAAGAACTTCCCCGACTTCGACCGCCGCGACCTGTGGGCCGCGTGTGTCGAATACGCCTCCCGTGACCGCAGGTTCGGTGGAGTCAAGTGAACGAACTGCGGGATCGGATCGGCGCGGCCCTCGCCTCGTTCGTCGACTTGCACGAGCCGTCGGTCGACGGTGACGACTCGTTCGGATTCGACTACGCGGGCGTGCCCTGTGCCCTGCGTGTGGTCACGCTCACCGAGGGGCTCGACGTCGTGTCGCTGACGAGCGTGCTGGGGTGGGACCTCGTCCTCGACGACGATCTGCGGGCCCGCATCGCGTCCGCGGCGGACGCGGTGCAGTTCGGATCGGTGCACGCGGTCGAGCGGGAAACCGACGCCGACGTGGTGCTGCGCTATTCCTTCCCGGTGACCGGACTGGGCGACACGGCTCTGACGACGATGCTGCTGCTGGTGCTCGGCGGTGCGGCCGACGCGCGCACCGCGATCGTCGAACCCGAAGCCGGAACCGAGGGGGAGCGGTGAGCAAGAAGAACGGGCGCAAGAAGGGTGCGAACAAGAAGCGGGCGGGTGCCGAGGTTGTGAGCACCGGGACCGCGGGCGGCGCGCAGTCGCTCGAGGAATTGTGGGCCGTGCCGGTGGACACCGAGGACGACGACGCATTGCGCGACGCGGTTCGACGGATCCTGGCGGACGTGCTCGACGAGGCGCCGGAACCGGACGAGGACGGCGACCTACCGATCTGGCTCGGTGATGTGATCACCTACGCGTCCGTCGACGCCGAGGACGCCGTCGTGGAACTGCGCACGTTCCTGGTCGAAAGGATCGCCGGACGGACCCGTGCCGCCGAGGTGCTCGGCGACCTCCAGTCCGAGTGGCCGGACTTCAAGTTCGTGCTGCACAAGGACCGGGTGACGGCCGAGCAGCGTGTCCCCGCGTCGCCGTTGGTCCCGATGCACCTGATCCGTGCGGTCGGGGCGATCGTGCCGCTCGTCGAGGAGGCCCGCGTGCTGGCGTCCCGCCTCGGTGGCGAAGCGTGCGTGTTCGACGGAGAGGGCACCGGAACCGATCGTGCGGTCGGCGGAAACCTGCTCGCAGACGCCGGGTGCGGCTGCGGAAACTGCGCCTGCGGCTGAGCCTCGGCCGGATACGTCCGGCTCAGCGCGACTGCTCGCCGTCCGCAGCGGCGCAGTCGCGGCACGTGCCGAAGATCTCGACGGTGTGGCTGACATCGGCGAACCCGTTGGACTCGGCGATCTCGTGGGACCAGCGCTCGACCTCCGGTCCGTCCACCTCGACGGTGAATCCGCAGGTGCGGCACACCAGGTGGTGATGGTGGCCCGACGAACAGCGCCGGTACAGCGACTCGCCGGTGTCGGTGCGCAGCACGTCGACGCTGCCGGCTTCCGCGAGCGACTGGAGGGTCCGGTACACGGTGGTCAGTCCGATGCCGTCTCCGCGCTTGCGCAGTGCGTCGTGCAGGTCCTGCGCCGACCGGAACTCCTCGATGTCCTCGAGCAGGGCCACGATCGCGCTGCGCTGCCTGGTGGAACGGACCCCGACGACGGGCTTGCGGGCAGAGGTCACGGCGAGGTCAACCTTCCTGAACGTGGGCGATGGCGTCGACGACGATGTGGGCGAGATGGTCGTCGGCGAGGCGGTACAGCACTTCGCGGCCGGACCGTTCCCCGCGCACGACCCCGGCCGACTTGAGCACCCGCAGGTGCTGGCTGATCAGCGGTTGCGTCACGCCGAGCGCCCCGACCAGTTCGTGCACGCAGCGTTCGGATTCGCGCAGTTGCAGCACGATGGCGATGCGGACCGGCGCGGACAGCGCGCGCAACAGTTCGCCGGCGAGCGTGAGCGTGTGGTGTGACGGAGGCGTGAGGTGTTCGTCCCGGCACTCGTGTTTGTCGATGGGGACGCTCAACGGTTCTCCTTCGACGGGCGGTAGTGTTAATGCAAACCGATTCCATTTTGATATGCACGAATGTGCATGTCAACCGGCTCGGAATTCGACCTGCAGGAGCGGAGCGATAGGCTTACCGGCGACGTATGTTGCGAACCACGCATCGAAGATGGAGAGAACCCGAGTGGCACCCAAATCCAAGATCGATACCGTCGCCAACCTCGCCAAGCGCCGGGGCCTGGTCTACCCGTGCGGTGAGATCTACGGCGGTACGAAGTCGGCCTGGGACTACGGGCCGCTCGGCGTGGAGCTCAAGGAGAACATCAAGAAGCAGTGGTGGCGCAACATGGTCACCAGCCGCGAGGACGTCGTCGGCCTCGACTCCTCGGTGATCCTGCCGCGCCAGGTGTGGGTCGCCTCCGGCCACGTCGGTGTGTTCAACGACCCGCTGGTCGAGTGCCTGAGCTGTCACAAGCGGCACCGGCAGGACCACCTGCAGGAGGGTTACGCCGAGAAGAACAAGCTCGACGATCCCGACTCGGTGCCGATGTCCGACATTCCGTGCCCGGACTGTGGCACCAAGGGTCAGTGGACCGAGCCGCGCGACTTCAACATGATGCTGAAGACGTACCTCGGGCCGATCGAAAGCGAAGAGGGCCTGCACTACCTGCGCCCGGAGACCGCCCAGGGCATCTTCGTGAACTTCGCGAACGTGCTCACCACCTCGCGCAAGAAGCCGCCGTTCGGCATCGGCCAGATCGGCAAGAGCTTCCGCAACGAGATCACCCCGGGCAACTTCATCTTCCGGACCCGCGAGTTCGAGCAGATGGAGATGGAGTTCTTCGTCAAGCCGGGCGAGGACGAGGAATGGCACCAGTACTGGATCGACTACCGGATGGACTGGTACACGGGGCTGGGCATCAACAAGGACAACCTGCGCCTGTACGAGCACCCGCAGGACAAGCTGTCGCACTACTCGAAGCGCACCGTCGACATCGAGTACCGCTTCCACTTCCAGGGCAGCGAGTGGGGTGAGCTCGAGGGCGTCGCCAACCGCACCGACTTCGACCTCGCGACGCACGCGAAGCACTCGGGCACCGACCTGAGCTACTTCGATCAGACGACGAACGAGCGCTACACGCCGTACGTCATCGAGCCGGCGGCGGGTCTGACCCGGTCACTGATGGCCTTCCTCGTCGACGCGTACACCGAGGACGAGGCTCCCAACGCCAAGGGCGGTGTCGACAAGCGCACCGTGCTGCGTCTGGACCGCCGGCTCGCGCCGGTCAAGGCCGCGGTGCTGCCGCTGAGCCGCAACGCCGACCTGAGTCCCAAGGCCAAGGACCTCGCCGCCCAGCTGCGCCGCAACTGGAACGTCGAGTTCGACGACGCCGGTGCCATCGGCCGCCGCTACCGTCGCCAGGACGAGATCGGTACCCCGTTCTGCATCACCGTCGACTTCGACACACTCGAGGACCAGGCCGTCACGATCCGCGAGCGCGACACCATGGCGCAGGAGCGCGTCGCGCTCGATCAGGTCGAGGGCTACCTCGCCCAGCGCCTGATCGGCGCCTGACCCGCCGAGCAGGACTTCGTGCCGGCCGGGCCGGGAGGCGATCGCACTCCCGGCCCGGTTCGGATGGTCGACTCCTCACGTGGGCGGCGGCGTGCGGCGTTAGCCTGAGGAGGCAACCGCCTCGTCGCACACCGTGCCTGGAGCAGAGATGCCCGATACCGGTAGTACCCCGACCACGAGCAGTACCCCGACCACGACTGTCACCGGCCCACCGACGGACGCCTCCAATGCGGATCTCGTCCGATGGGCGATCGGTCGAATCAACGCCGAGGACATCGACAGTCTGCGCAACCGTCTCTGGACGGCTGAGTCCGTCGTGTACTTCCCGACCGGGTCGTGTCGCGGCGCCACCGAAATCGGCGCCTACTTCGACCGCGTCTACTCCGCGGTGACCGACTTCGCCATGGAGATCTCGGCGATCGCCGAGTCCGGTGACGACGTCCTGGTCCACTGGCGTCTGAGCGGCCGCCACACCGGCACCCTCTTCGGGGTCGCCGGTACCGGGCGGCACGTCGAGCTCGAGGGTTTCGACCACTTCGTCCTCGCGGGCGGCAAGGTCGTCACCAACACGGTGCGCTACGACCAGATGGAGTTCGCCCGCCAGATCAAGATGCTGCCTGCCGACGGATCGCTTCCGGATCGCGTGACGAAGGCAATCTTCAACGCCACCACGCGGATAGCGCGCCTCGCGCGTCGCCGTTAGCGACCCCGAGCGACCACCGGTTCGGCGAGACCTTGTTCCTCGCACACGGCCTGGAGCTGCGCGAGTGTCGCGTCGAGGCCGGGACCGAGCCTCGGTCCGGGTGTGAAGGCAGCCGGGAGATGCCGCATCCCCTGGATGATGCCGATCGTCTCGTAGTGCACGGCTTCCTCTGCTGCGCAACGGAAGTCGGGCATCCGATCGAGGACGGCCAGAAGCATCCGCTTGAACACCGTGCGGGCCACGTTCGATCCGATGCATCGGTGGATGCCCAGCCCGAAACTGAAGTGCCGGTTGCCTTTCCGTTCGAGGTCGACGGTGTCGGGATCCTCGAACAGCGACGGGTCGCGATTGGCCATCGCCCACGACAGCCACAGTCGCTCACCTTCGCGGAGGTCGACACCGGCGTATTCGTAGTCGGCGCAGATGGTTCGGCCGTCTCCCGGGGTCGGTGTGAAATACCGCAGGAACTCCTCGGTCGCCGAATCGAGCAGGGTGCCGCGCTCGCGGTCGAGACGGGCACGTTCATCCGGATGCTCCGAAAGCCACTCGAACGCATGGGCGGTCAGGGCCGTCGTCGTGTCGAATCCGCCGCCGATCAACAGGTTCAGCATCCCGAGGATCTCGATGTCCGGCGGCGTCTGCCCGTCGATCTCGGCGCGGGCGAGTGCGTCGACCAGCCCCGGCCGCGGCGACTCCCGGACCTCGAGGATCGTGGCGAACAGATCCGTGCCCATCGCCCGGTGCAGTTCGAGCACCCGGTCGCGATCCGGCGAATCCGGCGGCGTGTACAGCGCCGCGTGGGCGGGTTCGCTGTAGACCTCCCACTTGTGCAGCGGAATCCCCAGCATCGCCAAGGTCAGCACGGCCGGAACGATGTTCGCGAGGTCGTCGACGAAATCGATGTGCCCGCTCGCGATCTTCTCGTCCAGGCACGCGTGGGTGACCTCGTCGACGAACGGGATCCAGCGCGCGACCGCAGCCGGTGACAGATACGGGTTGAGGATCTGCCGGTACGCCTGGTGTTCGGGTGGATCCATCTCGAGGATGCCCGAGCGGATCGGGTTCTCCGCGTGCGGGATCGTGATACCCACATAGCCGCGCCGGACCCCGTTCACGTCGTTGTCGTTGGAGACGACCTGCGACCGCGCCAGGTGGAAGACCTCCTCGGCGCCCGCGGCGACCCAGTGCCCGCCGTGGGTGTCGGTCCACGCCAGGGGACAGTGCGCCTGCATCTCCTTGGTGATCGCTTCGAACCGGTCGCGGTACTCCGGCGCGTGCCGATCGAAATGGAACCGCTTCTTCCCCTGCTCCGTGTTCGTCACGACCACAGCCCCCCGTCGGCGATGGGCAGAAGGCTAGCAGTACCGTCGCCGACGGGAACCGGATTCGCTGACTTCGGTCAGAAACGTCCGCCGCTGCTGCGGCCGATGCGGCCCGAGCTGCTGGGGCCGCCGAACGAACCGGGTCCGCGACCGCCGCCCC
>NZ_JALPTB010000135.1 GCF_023218075.1 Rhodococcus sp. HM1
GGGATCAGGAACTGTTGGTCGCGATCGACGGGTCGATATCCTTTGGCCACCAACAGATTCTACACAAAGCCGCAGGTCGGCCCCGCCGCGTCACGGCGAGACCGACCCGCGATTCTGCAACAGCCCGTCTGAGGAGACGAAGGGTACATTCGTTCGGAAACGAGCGGCCGCTCAGCCCGGCAGCACCGTCAACCCGTGCGGCCGGCGGTTCACCGGCTCGCAGCCGTCGGCGGTGACCACCACGATGTCCTCGATGCGGGCACCCCACTCGCCGCGGAAGTAGATGCCCGGCTCGATGCTGAACGCCATCCCCGGCCGCAGTTCGTCGGTGTTCCCGCCCACGATGTACGGCTCCTCGTGCACCGACAGGCCGATGCCGTGCCCGGTGCGGTGCACGAACACCTCCCCCAGCCCCTGCGCCGCCAGCAGATCCCGCGCCGCGGCATCCACCGACTCGGCGGTCACCCCGGGCTTGACCGCGTCGACCGCGGCCTGCTGCGCTTCCTCGAGCAACGCGATCTTCGCCGCCACATCGGGATCCGGCTCGCCGAGGCTGTAGGTGCGGGTCGAATCGGAGTTGTAGCCGGGTTCGACCGGACCGCCGATGTCGATGACCACGATGTCCCCGGACTCGAGCACCCGATCGGACACCTCGTGGTGCGGGTCGGCGCCGTGCGGACCCGACCCGACGATGACGAACGCCGCCGCGGTGTGGCCCTCCTCGACGATCGCCGCGGAGATGTCCGCGGCCACCTCCGCCTCGGTGCGGCCGGGCCGCAGCCACTCACCCATCCGGGCATGCACCCGGTCGATCGCGGCACCGGCCCGGCGCAGCGCCTCGATCTCGTCGTCGTCCTTGATCATCCGCAGCTCCCGCAGCACATCGGTGGCCAGCACCGGCACCGACCCGAACAACCCGGCCAGCGGCACCAGGTGCAGCGCCGGCATCGCATCGGTCACCGCGGTGCGCGCGGCACCCGGCAGCAGCGCCGCCACCAGCTCGTACGGGTTCTGCCCGTCCACCCAGTCCCGCACCGGCACCGCCAGCTCCGCGACCGCCGAATCGTTCAGCGACGCCAGCTCCAGACGCGGCACCACCACCGTCGCGGCGCTGCCGTCGGTGGGGATCACCAGACAGGTGAGCCGTTCGAAGGATTCGGCGCGGGACCCGAGCAGGTACCGCAGGTCCGGTCCGGGCGTCACGAGCAGCGCATCGAGACCGGCGGCGGCACCGAGCTCGGCTGCGCGGGTGAGACGTTCGGCGTAACGGGCGGCGGGAAATCGGGATGCGGCAGCACTCATGGGCATCAGCGTAGTGCGAGTCGGGGATGGCAGGATGTGGACCGTGACGACTCCTGTGACGACCCCGGACGGCGACACCGGGCGGCGCCCGCTGCTGCTGCTCGACGGGGCGAGCCTGTGGTTCCGCGCCTACTATGCGCTGCCCGACTCGATCACCGCCCCCGACGGGCGTCCCGTCAACGCGGTGCGCGGCTTCACCGACATGGTGGCCTCGCTGATCACCCGGCACCGGCCGCACCGGCTCGTGGTGTGCCTGGATCTGGACTGGCGTCCGGCGTTCCGGGTCGCGGCGGTACCCAGCTACAAGGCGCACCGGGTCGCGGTCGGCTCGGACGGCACCGTCGAGGAGGTTCCCGACACCCTGACCCCGCAGGTGCCGATGATCCTGGACGTGCTGGCCGCCGCCGGGATCGCTACCGGCGGCGCCGCCGGGTTCGAGGCCGACGACGTGCTCGGCACCCTCGCCGCCCGGGAAACCACCGACCCGGTGGTCGTGGTCAGCGGCGACCGCGACCTGCTGCAGGTCGTCGCCGACGACCCGGTCCCGGTGCGGGTGCTCTACGCCGGGCGGGGACTGGCGAAGGCCGAACTGTTCGGGCCCACCGAGGTCGCCGACCGGTACGGGGTGCCCGCCGAGCGGGCCGGCGCCGCCTACGCCGAGTTGGCGTTGCTGCGCGGCGACCCGTCCGACGGGTTGCCCGGCGTCAAGGGCGTCGGCGAGAAGACCGCGTCGGGCCTGCTGTTGCAGTACGGATCGCTCGACGGGATGCGGGCGGCCGCGGCCGATCCGGAGTCGGGCATGGCCAAGGGCATGCGCGCCAAACTCGCCGCGGCCGCAGACTATCTGGACGCGGCGCTGCCGGTGGTGCGGGTCGCGCGCGACGCCCCGGTGCAGCTGTCCGGTGCCGACGCCCTGCCCGCGGCGCCCGTCGACGCGTCGGCGCTGGTGGCGCTGGCCGACACGCTGGGGATCGGACGGTCCGTCACGACGCTGACCACGGCACTGGCCGCGGCCGCGGGCTGACCGGACCGTCCGCTCCGATCGGTTTGGGGCCGGTCAGTTGGGGCGGCTGACCTCGTAGGTGCCCTCGTCGTCGGTGAAGGTCAGGGTGACCGACCGATGCTGCCCGTCGACGGTGACGGTGCATTCGAAGCTGTTGCCCGCCTCGACCTTCTGGCCGTCGGGGCAGGACACGTCGTCGACGGCGGTGGCGCCGTAGGACTGGGTCAGCACCTTCGCGACCCCGGCCTCGGCGGCCGCGGAATCGAGGGTCTTCGACCCGAGGGAGGTGGCGACGAGGACCCCGACGATCGCGAGGATCAGCACCAGGGCCAGCGCCCCGAGACCGAGGATCAGCGGCTTCTTCGACTTCGGCGGCTGCTGACCGGCCTGCGCCGGCGCCCACTGCGGCTGCTGACCCGGCTGGGGTTGGCCCGGTTGCGGCTGGCCCCAGGGCTGCTGACCGGCCGCGGGCTGTCCCCACTGCGGCTGCTGACCGGGCTGCGGGGGCTGTCCCCACTGCGGCTGCGCCGTTCCCCACTGCTGCTGCGGTTGTCCCCACTGCTGACCGGCGACGGGAGCGCCCTGCCCCCACTGCTGACCCGGTTGCGGGTGCGGTTGCCCCCACTGCTGCTGCGGCTGGGCGGGCTGCTGATCCCACTGGGCACCGGCGGCCGCCGGCTGACCCCACGGCTGCTGCCCGGGCACCGGCTGCTGGCCCCACGGTTGGCCGGTCTGACCCCACTGCGGCTGAGCCTGACCGCCCTGCGCACCGGCGGCCCCACCCGGACCGGGCTGCGGGCCCCACTGCGGGGCCTGCCCGGCAGGCGAGTGACCGGCGGACGAGGCGTCGAACGCCTGCGTCGGCTCCGCCCCCTGGGCGGCGCTGCCGGGGCGCGCCCACTGCTGGGTCGGTTCCTGACCGGCCGCGTTTCCGGACTGCTCCTGGGGTTCGTTCGGCCCGCTCATCGTCGCCTCCCACTCACCTTCACTTCGTTGATCCACTTCGCGCCCATCCACCGCGTGGAAGCCGTGCCGCAGCGCGAATCAAACCACATCCGGCCGCGACGGTGTCCGCCGAGCCGAACCGCAACGTCCTGCCGCCCAGGCAATCACCCCGCCGGGGCGATCACACCGCGTCCACGTCGACGACCCCGCGCCGGATCGCGGCGACGGCCCGACCCGCCGTCTTCACGATCTCCGGGTCCTGCGCGCACGTGCGGATCTGATCGAGCAGATCGATCACCTGACGGCACCAGCGCACGAAATCACCGGCCGACAGGTCCCGGCTGCCGCCCCCGGCGGCGAGCAGCGCCTCGGCCAGCGACTGGGTGTTCACCCACGTGTACAGCGCCGCGACGAACCCGAGATCCGGTTCGCGCGTGGGCGGCAGCTTGTGCCGCACCTCGTCGGCGCGCAGCCCGTCGCACAACCGCACGGTCTCGGCGAGCGCGCGGCGCACTGGTTCGGTCGGGCCGCGCATCACCTCGCCGCCGCCTTCGATCCGCGACTCGTACACCACCGCCGACACCACCGCGGCGAGCTCCGCCGGGGACAACCCCGCCCACACCCGCTTGCGCAGGCATTCGGCGACGAGCAGATCGGCCTCGCCGTAGATGCGGGCCAGCCGCTCCCCCGCCTCGGTGGTCTCCGGGTCCGATCCGGCGGTCAGGTAGCCGCGTTCGGTGAGCAGCGCGACGATCCGCTCGAACGTGCGGGCCAGCGAGTTCGTCGTCGCCGCGACCTTCTGCCGCTGCTGGGCCAGTTCCCGCGCCAGCCGGTTGTAGCGGTCCCCGACCCGGGCGAGCTTCTCCAGTTCGGGGTCCTTGCGGGCCGGGTGCTGCCGCAGCCGGCGCCGCAACGCGTCGATCTCCCGGGTGTCGCCGCCGGTCTTGGTGCGCTTCGGGCGGCGCGGCACCGGGATGCCCGTCGACCGCAGCGACGACGCGAGATCGCGCCGTCCCCGCCCGGTGCGGTGGTTGACGTGCCGCGGCAACCGCAACCGGCCCACCACCTGCGCGGGCGCCGGGAAGTCCGCGGCCGACAACCGGCCGGACCAGGCGTCGGCGGTGACCACCAGCGGGCGCGGCTCGTCCACGCTCTGGTCGGGTTCGATCACCACGGCCAGTCCCGCGCGGCGCCCGCCGGGCACCGCGACGATGTCGCCGCGCCGCAACGCCAGCAGCGATTCGACGGCCGCCCGCCGCCGGTCCTGCCGACCCTGCCGTTCCCGGGCACGCTCCAGGTCGGTCAGCTGCGCCCGCAGCCGCAGGTAGTCGAGGATGTCGCTGTCGTCGCCGCCGAGCCGGTCCCGCAGCTCCGCCAGGGCCGCCTCGTTGCGTTCGATGCCGCGGGTCAGGCCCACCACCGATTTGTCGGCCTGGAACTGGGCGAACGACATCTCCAGCAGGGCCCGCGACCGGGTGATCCCGACCGCGTCGATGAGGTTGACGGCCATGTTGTAGGACGGGCGGAACGAGCTGCGCAGCGGGAAGGTGCGGGTGGAGGCGAGCCCGGCGACGGCGGCCGGTTCCACCCCGGGCTGCCACAGCACCACCGCATGCCCCTCGACGTCGATGCCGCGCCTCCCGGCCCGGCCGGTGAGCTGCGTGTACTCGCCGGGGGTCAGTTCGGCGTGGGTTTCCCCGTTGTACTTGACCAGGCGTTCGAGCACGACTGTGCGGGCCGGCATGTTGATGCCGAGCGCGAGGGTTTCGGTGGCGAACACCGCCCGCACCAGCCCGCGCACGAACAGGTCCTCGACGGTGTGCCGGAACGCGGGCAGCATGCCCGCGTGGTGCGCGGCGATGCCGCGTTCGAGGGCGAGGCGCCACTGCGAGAAGCCGAGCACCTCGAGGTCGGCGCGCGGCAGGTCGCGGGTGTGTTCGTCGACGATCGCCCGGATCCGGGCGGCTTCCTCGTCGGAGGTGAGCCGGATGCCGCCGCGCAGGCACTGGGCGACCGCGGCGTCGCAGCCGGCGCGGCTGAAGACGAAGGTGATCGCCGGGAGCAGCCCCTCGCGGTCCAGGCGGGAGATGACCTCGGGTCGTGGGAGCGGCCGGAAGCCGCCGGGGCCGCGGCCCCGGTCCCAGGAGTCGGCGCGGTCGAGCGTCAGCCGGCGGCGCACCTGCGAGAGCAGTTCGGGGTTGACCACGACGCTGCGGCGGCCGCCGTCGTCGGGGTGAGCGCGCCGGTCGAACAGGTCGTAGATGCGGGGGCCGACCATCATGTGCTGGTGCAGCGGAATCGGCCGCACCTCGTCGACGACGACGGTGGTGTCGCCGCGCACGGTGGTGATCCAGTCCCCGAACTCCTCGGCGTTGGACACGGTCGCGGACAGGCTGACCAGCCGGACGTCCTCGGGCAGGTGCAGGATGACCTCTTCCCACACGGCGCCGCGGAACCGGTCGGCGAGGAAGTGCACCTCGTCCATCACCACGTAGGTCAGCCCGATGAGGCTGGTCGAGGACGCGTAGATCATGTTGCGCAGCACTTCGGTGGTCATCACCACCACCGGCGCGCCCGGGTTGACGGACTGGTCGCCGGTGAGCAACCCGACCGCGTCCTTGCCGTGGCGGGCGCACAGGTCCGCGTACTTCTGGTTGCTCAGCGCCTTGATCGGGGTCGTGTAGAAGCACTTGCCGCCGCCGTGCAACGCCAGGTACACCGCGAACTCCCCGACCACGGTCTTCCCGGCGCCGGTGGGCGCGCACACCAGCACCAAGTGGCCGCCGTCGAGGGCACGGCAGGCCTGCACCTGGAACGGGTCGAGGGTGAACGGCAGCGCCGCGGCGAAGGCGGTGAGCCGATGGGGCATGGCGGCCGGAGCCGGCTGATCGGTCACAGCGTGTCGGAGTAGTCGGGGTGCGTCGGGG
>NZ_JALPTB010000136.1 GCF_023218075.1 Rhodococcus sp. HM1
GCCCTCGGTCACATGATCAGTCGACACGTATTCATCCTTCGATAGTGGTGACGCCGGTCACCCTCGATACCGTTCAACTTTTCTACCAAACGGTGATCACGGGCGACAGTCCTACGCTTCGGCAGCCGGTCCGGGAAACACCGCCCCACGCGCGTCCCATCCGGTCCCGGGAGTCACTAGAGTCGAGGACAACGTGCAGACAACGGAGTCGACCACGGACACACCGGCAGCGCTTCCGAGGAGTCCTTCATGACCAGCGACAGCGGCGCAGGAATCAGCCGCGTACAGTTCGGCGCCGGCGTCTCGCCCGGCCCCGTCGACACACAGGGCCGCACGATCATCGCCGACGCCGTCGTCGCCAAGATCGCCGGCATCGCCACCCGCGAGATCAGCGGCGTGTTCGACGTCGGCGCCGGCACCACCCGCGTCGTGGGGGCGCTGCGCGACCGGATCCCCGGCGCGCGCATCAACCACGGTCAGGGTGTCGCCGTGGAGGTCGGTGAGAAGCAGGCCGCGATCGACATCGGCATCATCGCCGAATACGGCGTGGCACTGCACGAACTCGCGGTCGCCATCCGCCACAACGTGATCGGCGCGGTCGAACGGATGACCGGTCTCGAAGTCACCGAGGTCAACATCACCGTGTTCGACGTCGTGCTGCCCGACGAAGCCGCCGGTCTCGTCGACGACGCCAAGCCGCGAGTGCAGTGACGATCGCCGGGACGCCGCCCACGGCGGAACTTGCCGAACGCGTCGCCGAGGCCGCGCTCGCGGTCCCCGGTGTCGCGGGACTGCACGGTGGCGTCTTCGGCGAGATCGCGACCTATCTGCCCGGCCGGCGCATCGAGGGCATCCGGATCGGCGCGGACCTGTGCGCGGTGCACATCGTGGCCCGCTACCCGGCGGATCTGCCCGCGGTCGCCGAGGCGGTGCACGCGCGGATCGCCCCGATGGTCGCGGTGCCGGTGCAGGTGACGATCGAGGATCTGCAGACCGACGAGCACACAGAGCCCTACGAGCGCACAGAGGCGGCACCGTGAACCACACGCCCATCAACAACACCGTCATCGGTCTCCTCGCCGGACTGCTGCTGGCCATCGCGGGCATCATCGGCGGATTCAGCGGCCTGCTGTTCGCGGTACTGCTCGGCGCCCTCGGCATGGCGATCGGCGCACACCGCGACGGCCTGCTCGACCTCGGTGCCCTGCTCAGGAGCCGGGGTCGTGGCTGAGCAGCACACGCAGACCGCGGCCGAGCCGCACACACAGACACCGGCCGAGCCCGCACCGGAGGACACCCGCGGCCACCGCGGTTCGCTCCTCATCAAGGACCGCGCGGTCGCGCGGATCGCCACCGCCGCAGCGCTGCAGGTTCCCGGTGTGGTCCGGCGCAGCAGCGGTCTGAGCCTCCTCACCGGCCGTGAACTGCCGCGCGCCGACGTGACCACGGGCGGCAACGCCGTCGCCGTCAACCTGTACGTCGCCGCCGAATGGCCGTACGACGCGGCGATGCTCACCCGCCGCGTGCACGATTCGGTGGAACGGCAACTGCGCGAACTCACCGGCCTGTCCGTGCACGAACTGAACGTGGTCGTCGCCGCCACGGCCGTCCCCGAGGACGCGGACAGCGACGCGGCGATTCCCGTCGAGTATCTCGAATCGGACATCGTCGCCGGCCGTACGGAACCACGCACCCCCGTTCCCGTCGTCGCGCCGCTGCCGCCGCTCGCCTACCCGGCCGCTGCTCCCGCGGCGGCGCTCATCGCCGTCGCGGCGCTGATCCTGGCGTTCACCGCCGCGCGGGAGCTGCTCATCGTGCGGGGCACCTACGGCGGCGCACCGTGGCTGCGGAACTCCTTCGAGTGGTTCGGGCGGCTGCACTGGGAGCCGTGGATCCCCGTGGCCGCCGCGGCGTGCGTCGCCGTCGGGGTCGTGCTACTCGCGGTCGCCTGCAAACCGCGGCGCCGCACCCACCTGCCGTTGCAGGTCGCCGGGCCGGTCGCGACGGTGTGGATGCGGCGCACCGACCTGGCCCGCATGTGCAGTGCCCACGCGTCGTCCCTGAGCGGGGTGGCGACCGCCCGCACCGTCGTCGACCGGCGCCGCGCCGTCGTCCGGATCACCGTGGAGGACGAAACCCCGGTCGCCGATCTCACCGCCGCGGTCCGGGCCGCGGTGGAACCGAACCTGGCCCTGCTCGCGGAGCCGATCCCCCTCGTCGTGAAGGTGAACCGGTGAAACTGCGCACCGTCCTGGTCAATCGGTTCGTGACGTTCGCCGTCGGACTCGCGCTGCTCGGCCTGGGGGCGTTCGCCCTGGCCTGGGTGGGCCGGGTGCCGTTCACCCGCGACTCCCTCGCGCGGCTCGACCGGCCCCGCGTCATCGACGTGCCCGACCAGCCGTGGTGGACGGCGGCGCTGTGGGGCGCGGTCGCGGTGGGCCTGACCGTCGGAATCGTGCTGCTCGTGGTGAACCTGTCGCGGCGCCGCACCTCCACCGTGCAGCTCTACGACCAGGTCACGGACGCGACGCTCGGCGTCGAACTCGGCCCCGTCGCCGACGGGGTCGCCGCCGAACTCGCGGCGCTGCCGGGGGTGCGGTCGGTGCGGAGCCGGGCGGTCGTCGAGCGGCATCTGCCGACCCTGTCGGTGACGGTGCACGCCGACCCGAACATCGACGTCGCCGAGTTCACCGCGAGCGCCGAGGACACCGCGCAGCGCGCGGCCCGGGCGCTCGGCGGGGCACGGGTCGCCACCCAGGTGCTGCTGCACCTGGACCCGGCCACCGAGATCCGTTAGGACACCGTCACAACATCACCCCGGCGAACGGCGCCTCAGAACATCACCCCGGCGAACGGCGCCTCAGTGGTCGCGAACAACCGCTCGAGCTGCGGCAGCGCCGAGTCGTCGTGCACACGGACCAGTCCGGCACGGTCGAGCCGGTGCCATCGGGTTCCGCCGAGCAGCGCCGCGGCAAGCGTCGCGACCTCCACCTCCACCTGCGGTGCGGCGTCCGTGCGGCAGCTTCCGGTCGCGGCGATCCGATAGGTGCCGGTGTTCTCCGGCAGCAGCTCGTCGACGACCCCGATCCGCACCGCGGCGTCCCCGTCGAAGACCCGGTGATCCAGCGCGGCGGGTACGTCGAGGATCCGCAGCCACGTCTCGTCGTCGGCGCTGCGCAACCGCACCGCGCGCCGGTCGGTCAGGAGCCACGGCAGCGGATCGTCCTCCGGCACGGCGCTGAACACGAGGATGTCGACCAGATCGAGCGCGAGCAGGAACCGGAGCAGTCCCAGATAGGCGGTGCGGGTCGGGGCGTAGAAGTCGTCGACGACGACGGTGCGGTCGCGGCCGCCGAACCAGCGGTCGGTGCCGATCGGCCGGTACCGGACGAACCCGTCCTCCGAACCCGGATCACCGTGGACAGCAACATAATTCGGCCCGCTACCGGCCTGTGCCATCAACTCGCGACCGCGCCACCACAGCGGGATGCGGTCGATGGTGCCGGGCCGTGTCGACGGGTGCGTGTCGACGATCCGCGGCAGCACCTCCCACACCGCACCCGGCTCGAGCAGCCGCACCGGTCCTCCCCCGGCCACCGACGGAAGCAGTCGCGCTCGCCGCACGTCCAGCTCGAGGGTGTGCGACGTGCTCGCCACCCCGTACCCGAAGCGGCCGTAGATGGTCGCCTCGGAGGCGCGCAGGGTCGCGACCACCTCGCCGCGGTCGCGGGCGTCGTGCAACTGGTGACGCATCAGCGCGGTGAGCACCCCGCGGCGGGTGTGGGTGGGCAGGACCCCGACGTGGGTGACCGCGGCATGCGGCACCCTCCGGCCACCGGGCAGGATCAGGCCGCTGGTCGCCGAATCCGCGGTCCCGACCATGACGCCGTCGACGAATGCGCCGAGTGTGCGCCCTGGTTCGAGCAGTTCCCGGATCTGCCCCGGCTCGTACGGGGGCACGGCGGGCAGGCCGACCATGGCGGTGCGGAACAGGTTCGACGATGCGATGAGATCGGGTTCGGTGTCGAGGACGCGAATCTCGGGCATGGCGGCAGCCTACGGATCGCTCATCCCCAGACGGCCATCACCGTGCACGCGGCGGCGACCGCCACCACCGTCACGAGATCCCCGATTCCCAGACGCGGCCGGGTCCGCACCACGGTCCGCCGCCCCCGGACCGCCAGTGCGTCGCCGAGGTCGCGGACCTGACGCAGCGACACCGACACGACGGCTCCGACGGCGTCGACGACCTGGTGCCACAGCCCGCGCGGGGTCGGCACACCGGGACGGCCGCGCAGCGCACGGGCCGCGAAGACCATGCGCAACTCCTCCCGGATGGACGGCAGCACGCGCAGCGCGAGGGTGCACGTGGTCACCCATTCGTCGACCGGGCACCGCAGCAGCCGCAGCGGCGCGAACAGCACCGGGAGGGTGTCGACGATGTCACCGAGCCGGGTCGTCCACCCCACCAGCGACGCGCAGACCAGCAGCGCCAGGCCCACCAGGACCGATCGCACATACGGGTCGAGGCCCCCGCCGAACGAGCTGAGCACGGCGAAGAACCCGAGGGACGCGAACACCCACCACGGGACGGTGGGCACCGCGCCGCGCGGGATCCGCGCCACGGTGATCGCCGTCGCGAGGACGACGGCCAGCACCAGCAGGCCGGTCCACGACGGCACGAACGCGACCGTCACCGCCAGCGCGGAGGCGGCGAGGAGTTTGGTGCCGGCCCACAGCCGGTGCACGGGCGTTTCACGTGGCACCGGGCGCAGCAGGATCAGGGGACGCCGGGTGCTCCGGTTCGGGCTTCGCGCGCCGGTGCGTCTCATGCCGCCACCGTCCGGTCGTCGACGATCGTGCCGGCATCGAGCACCACGGTGCGCGAGCACACCGCTTCCATGCCGTGCAGGTCGTGGGAGATGACCACGATCGTCATGTGCTCGGTCTCGCGCAGGTACCCGAGGAGTCCGACGAGCTCGTGGCGGCCGGCGTCGTCGAGCCCGG
This sequence comes from Rhodococcus sp. HM1, assembly GCF_023218075.1. Classification (GTDB taxonomy): domain Bacteria; phylum Actinomycetota; class Actinomycetes; order Mycobacteriales; family Mycobacteriaceae; genus Rhodococcus. Next base: position 5,008 of record NZ_JALPTB010000136.1, read on the forward strand.
CGAGCGGTTCGTCGAGCACCAGCACGCGCGGGGCGCGGGTGAGTTGTGCGGCGATCGCGACGCGCCGCATCTCGCCGCCGCTGAGCCTGTCGACGGCACGGTCCACCAGGTGCGTGCCCAGGCCGACGCGTTGCAGCACCGCGGCCACGTACGGGCGGTCGATGTAGTCGAGGCCGGCGACGTCGCAGATCTCCTCGGCGACGGTGGGTCGCTGCAGCTGCAGTCGCGCCTGCTGGAACACCAGTCCGATATCGCCGCGCAGGTCGGCGGTCGGGGTGCCCTTCAGCGTGCAGGTGCCGGCGGTGGGCCGGTGCAGTCCGGCCAGTACCCAGGCGAGGGTCGATTTGCCGGAGCCGTTCGCACCCACCACGAGCACCCCCTCGCCGCGACCGACCGTCAGCGTCACGTTCCGCAGCGCGGTGTGCGCCCAGGGGGTCCGGGCGGCGTAGGTGTGGGTAACGTCGCGGAGTTCGAGGATCGGGTCGACGACGGCCGGTGGGGTCGCCACCGTCACGGCCCGGGCGGTCCGCGCGGGCGCGGGAACGAGTCGCCCGCGGTCGAGGTGGACGACGCGACGAGCCGTGGCCGCTTCCCCCTCGACGTGGGTGACGAGCACGACGGCCGTGCCGTCGCGGGCGATGCCGGCGAGCAGGTCGAGCAGGGCGCCGCGGCTCGCGTCGTCGACCATCGCGGTGATCTCGTCGGCGATCAGCAGGGCCGGGCGGCGGGCGAGCGCACCGGCGAGCGTCAGCCGCTGTAACTGCCCGCCGGACAGGTCCTCGGTGGGACGGTCCGCGAGCCCACCC
>NZ_JALPTB010000137.1 GCF_023218075.1 Rhodococcus sp. HM1
CGTCGGCGGCGACGAACGTGTACGGGCCCGCATCGAGGGGTCGGTTCCGGAAGGCCTCGACCTGGGTGTCGAGGTCTTTCGCCATCACCGAGACCTGCGACTTCGACAGCGAGGTGATCCCGAGGGTATCGACGAGTTTCTCCATCCGCCGGGTCGAGACCCCGAGTAGATAGCAGGTCGCAACAACCGAGGTCAGGGCACGTTCGGCGCGTTTGCGCCGTTGCAGCAACCAATCCGGGAAGTACGAGCCGGACCGCAGCTTGGGAATGGCCACGTCGAGGGTGCCGACGCGGGTGTCGAAGTCGCGGTGCCGGTAGCCGTTGCGAACGTTGACCCGTTCGTCGGAGCGTTGGCCGTAGTCGGCGCCGCACAGGGCGTCGGCCTCGGCGCCCATCAGGGCATGTATGAACATCGTCAGCAGCTCGCGCAGCAGGTCGGGGCTGGCGCCGGTGAGTCGGTCTTCGACAAGCTGGCGCAGATCGATATCGTGGGCAGTGGTCATCGCGTGCTCTTTCGTCGAGTCGAGTTGGTAGCTCTCTCGAAGAATCACGCGATGACCGTCTTTCGTCCGGTTACGACACGCCGATCAGTTCGTTTGGTTCCGGCTCGTACACCATCCTGATGGACGCAACCCACCCCTGCCCATCTTCCGGTGGTGCTGCGTGCGGGCCTGCGCGTCGCCGCGCTTGAGATACCTGTAGTGCCTGGTGCCTGTGGCCCACGGCCCGAAGCCGACGAGGATTGCGGGCTCGGCGACTCATGCGGAGCGTCCGATCTGAACGCTCGAGCCAGCCCGAACCACTGAACCGCGTCGCGGACAGCGTCCACGACGAGGCAACTGCAGTGGGCGGCTGTGCGCTGGAGATGTAGAACTACACGGTCTCGGTAACCGGGGAACGGAGATACAGCTCCGGGCCGATCGAGGGGGCGGTCATGGCTGCACCGAAACCGAGCGGCTCCGCAATCTTCCCCCGAGAGGGCCGGCTTCTCGGACGTGCCGCAGGTGACTTCCTGGAATGCTGACAAGATTCACCGGCGCGATCGCGTCAGCTTTCGCCAGGGTCGGGCTACCAGTGTGTGGCAATCATTTTGTGGCCCAGAGTGTCCCGGAACACCAACAGCACCTGCGAATCCCATTCGAGATCCACGGCCGTGGCCCTCTGTATCAGCGGCGCAAGCTGGGTGTTCGACTCACTGGTGACTTGGTGTGCGCCAGTCGATTCGCGGTCGGAATACCTCCGTGCCGACAGCTTCAGCTTCTGAAGTGTGTGTGTCGACCTGGAGACGATCGGGCGTTCCGGTAGTCGGTGTCTCGGTCCGTGGAGGCCAGGGATGCGGTGTCCGGGGAGGCGGAAGCACTCCGGTGCTTCGGCGGGCGAGTTCGGCTGCGGCGTCCGCATGGCGCTCGCGGTGCTCGGTGCGTCGAGGAGTTCCGATTGTCGTGTCTTGCTCGGTACCTCGGAGGCTGTGTTCGGAAGGTCCCGAGCGGTCACGCGCCGAACGGCATGGTTGTGGCCGGATTCGCGACGCCCGAGTCGATCACGTCTGTGAGTGGGTCGAGACCGCGACGATCGACGATGCGACTTGCGTGACCCGGGGGCGAAGCCAGATGGGGAGTGGGACCAGTTGGCGGTCCAGGCCGGCGATGTGCGTTCCGAGGATTGGCTGGTCTGCCGTGGAGAAGTCCGATATCGGGTGTGATGCTGTTGGTCGCTTTGCGGACGGAGGCGCAGGCCGGGGCGGCTAGCGATCCTACTGCGAGTGCGCACGTATGGGGAAGGTCGTGGCTGTCGCCGAACTCGACTGCGACGTCTTGCAGGTATGGGCGTCCGGCGGGTATCCGAGGATGATCAGGGTCGCACTTGCAGGATTCCGCGTTCTGAGACAGTAGTTTTCGGGCTCGGGTGGGTGTCGAGCGTGTTGCCGGCGGAGCCGTGCCCGTTGTCGATGGTGCAGCTATCGACGGGTGAGCGTAGAACTCCGAGCAGTACCGTTCGGGTGTTCGCTCGAGTTGCGACCAGCGCGAACATGTCGACCGATCGTTTGGGTCGGCGTTCGCGTCGGTTCCAGGCGACTGGGATGCACATATTGCATTTTCGGGTTGGTGGGTGTGGCGCCGGCGGGCGCGGGTTGTCGATGGCACACGGCTGCAGACGACCGTCGCGACCGCAAACGCGAGCGTGCGGTCGGTTCTCGGATATTCTTCCGGCGGAATACATTTCGTTCACGTTGGGGCGCGAGAGTCTACTCGGTGGAGCGCGGCTGTGATCTTCTCACGGGGTTGGCTGCTGCGAGCTGATACGGGTCTGGCGGATGCGGCCCGCGTCCGTTACACCGGTGCTCGGCCAAGTCTCGAAGGGGACGCCGCGGGAAACGTGTGTCGGCGCCTCGGGCGTGCCTCGACGGTATCGGGTTATTCTCTGGCGCTGTGCTGCCGGTCGGGTGACGATTCAGCCGAGGCAGTGGGCTGCGGTGTCGATCGCGTCGGCGAGGGCAGGGTGTGCGAGGGGAAGTGAGAAGTCTGGCCGGGCCGGGAAGGCGTCGGCCGCGCGATCGAACAGCGCGATCGAGGTGGATCCGGCGAACCGGCCGCGGTAGATGATGCCGTCCAGATCCGGATGGGCGCGGTGGATGGTGCGTGCCCAGTGCTGGGCCCGGCCATGGGACACCGGGTCGAGGGAATGGCCGCCGCCGACGCGGGTGGCTCATGTTCCGCCGCCGATCCCCGAGATGTCGAGCAGACGCACGGGGCGTGTGAATGTGAGGCCGGTCAGGTACGGATTACCGCGGTGGCGGTCGATGACCTTGGAGGACCGGAACACTTCGGCAACTGCACCACGGGGAGTGGATGCGCCGTACCAGATTCCGTAGTCGGGGTGTGTACCGCGCGGAACCGGGTGGTGATCGAACCGCAGGATCGGCCCGATTGTCCGCAGGCCGCTCCAGCGCAGGACGTGGTTCCCGGTGGTGCGGTGGATGCGCCAGATCCTTTCGGTCGGTGTCCATTCGATGGTTTTGTCGGGGAGCAGTCCTGCCGCGCGGAGTGTGGTGATGGCCGGTGGTGGCGGGATCATCGCCGCCATCTACATCGACTCCCATTCGGCGATGGTGATGACCTCCGGGCCTTTCGATGTCGTCGTGGCTGCCGGCGCTGCCGGTCAGCCATGTCACGATCGACACCGGGTGGCCGTCGACGACGAGTGAGTCCTGTGGCTGGGTGAGCAGTGCCTGCACGGTCAGTGGGTACAGGTCCTGCGCAATCGACGGCATGATCTTGTCGAGGTGGGGGACTTCGCCGGTGTCGGTGAACTGTGCGGGGAGCAGGAGTCGGTGGCGGCCCGAGTCGAACGCCCAGGGTGCGCCGGTGGTGATGCGTTGCCGGACGCGGGCGGGTGTGACACCGAGATGGGCGGCGGCGTCGTCGATCGTTTTCGATTTGTGGACCAGTGTCGCCATGCGGATGTCGCGGTCGAGTCGTGCGGTGGTCGCGGCGGTGCGGTCGCCGGTGAATCCGGCTTCGTCGAGGATGCGGGCGTCGTGTTCGGACAGTCGGGTACGACCGGGTTGCGGGAGGCGCGGCTGTGCAGGATCTGAACGAAGTCGTCGCGGTCGAGGGGGACTCCGGTCACCTCGCAGGGCGTCTTCGAAGGCGAGGTGACCGCTTGCGGTAGCGGTCTTCGGCCGTCGCGGACCCGTTTATGCCGATCGCTGTCCTTTCGTTGACTATCGCGTGTAGACCATTGATAGCGCTGGTGTGGGTGGTTGTCGCCGCCACTCGGGCTCGACGGCCCGGGGTGGGGCGGGGACGTGCGGCAATCAGTTGGGCATCCTCCGTGCAACGCACCTGTCCCAGGCGTGTAGATGTTCCGAGGCGGCAGTGTCCGCTCAGACTGAGGGGACGAGTCCGGGCTGAGTTCAGGAACGCGTTTTGGTATTTCGACTGCGGTTTGAGTGTCGTCGGGATTCTTCTTAGCCTCGGGAAACACGCCATCGGCGCGAAGCTCTTGTTTCAGGTGAGGGGCATTATCACTCGACCGAAAGTATGGAAAGGTGTTGCTCGGATGGTTGGTGGTGACCGTCACAAATCTGTCTTCTGCGTAGGCCTGCGTGGTGGTTAGTTCCAAGCCCAGCGCAGGGTGGAATGGCTGATGTTGCGCGACGTATTGAGAGGGCAGTGCGGGTCGCGTCGAGGGGATCTGCCCCGGCCGTGATCGTCGCTTGCATCGTCGATCAATGCAAGTGGGGGAGTGCCGTTCGGGATGGCGTGGTGATCTTCGATGCGAAGATGAGGGTGGTCGGCACGTCCCGGTGAGGCGTTAAGTGTGGACCCAATTACCGGCTCCTTTGGAGCGGTTCTCTTGCGACTTCGGATCAACTGCACAGGCGGGCTCCTGGATGCGTTCACGTGGGGTACTTTCTTGATTCTAGGATTCGCCCCATACCGTTGGTATGTAGAATGTTTCCAGTCCCTTCCGAAAAGGTTGAAAATGGAGGTTTGCCGGTGGCAAGCAGAACGGTCGTGGAAGTGTTCGACGACATCGATGGAACCCCTTTGGAGGACGAGGGGGAGACGATCAGTTTTGCCCTGGATGGCGTCGAGTACACCATCGACCTGAACAAGAAGAACGCCCGAGACTTCCGCAAGAAGATCGAGCACTACGTGGCGCATGCCACCCGTGTCGGAGGGCGGAAGCGGCGAGGAAGCGCGGCCAGCAAGAGCGTTTCGGGTACGCCGAGCTCTAAGGAGATCCGGGATTGGGCCATCGAGGCCGGTTACGAAGTCCCCGCTCGCGGACGTCTGCCCCAGTCGCTTGTCGACGAGTACGCGGCGGCGCACTGACCTTCCGTTCGCCGGTACCGCAGAGTTCCACAATCCCGCACCCACTGCACTTTTCTTGTGCTCGTGGGTGCGGGGCACCCGGCGAAGATTGTGGTGTCGAAGTCCGATTGTCCTCGATCTGAATCGTAAGGGGTCCGGACGGATCCGACGAGTGCAGGTGCCAGGCGCATCAGTGGGGGATGCTGCAAGAATCCCTGTGGTCCTGCCGATTCCAGTTGTGTGCGAGCCGCGGTCTGCTTCTTGAACTACAGTTCGAAGCCAGAGTGGCGCTGGCTCGAAGTCATGGGCGGTCCGGAATCTGGGTGAACCGAAATCACTCTATGCGCCAGTCGGTTTCTTCCTCGGCAACGTTGTGTTCGAGCGCGGAAGCGTGCTTAGGTAGTTCCTGGATGCACGCATCGATCTTGCCGGCTCTTTCCTCAGTCGCCGCTCATACCAACACCTTCACCACCTCGAAGACGCAACGTCGAGCCTGCAGATTGCGGCCGTGCGTCCATCCAATCTCAGCGGATGCATTCTCGAGCGCCATCGACATCATGGACAAGACGGCGGTCTCGACATCACGAACCCGGCCGTCCCCAGGCCGGGAAGCCACACACAAGCGGGTCAGGAACTCATCCGGGAGGTCGCTGGGCATGGCGGCCCCTGGCCCTCAGGCCAGGTCGGCCGACCGTGGTCGAGCGCCGACTCTCCGATGAAGACGACAAAGGTGGGCACCTGCGTCGCCGAACACGCACCGGCATGTGGGTATGTCAGCGTGATCGTCGCTCGCGAGAAGCGTTGGAGCGCAAGAATTGTGGATATCTCCGGGAATATCTGGTGAAGATGCCGAACATCATGCGTGACAAGGAATATGCACCGTTCAGAGGTTCCACAGTTGCAGCAGGGCGGCTCGGAGTGTGGGGGAGATGATGCGGTGGTCGAGGTG
>NZ_JALPTB010000138.1 GCF_023218075.1 Rhodococcus sp. HM1
GCTTCGACTGCGAGTCGGGTCGCTCGCTCGCGCAGTTCCTGTGGGTATTTGTAGTTCGCCATGGTGAGTCTGGGGTGATCCTTCCGGGATATCTGGCTCACCCTCAATGAAACCAGGGACGCTTCAGTCGACGGCGAGCCGGGCGGCAACGGTCATGACCGGTCTCGGGTACACCCTGCCTGCAGCGATCGCGGTCCTGGTTGTATGTCTCGCCGAGACAGTAGTACTGCGTACCGGCCTGTTCCGTCGGCCTGCCTACTGGCTGAGCATGATCATCGTGCTCGGCTTCCAGATTCCGGTCGACGGCTGGCTCACCAAGCTCCATGCCCCGATCGTGATCTACAACGATCACCACATCAGTGGTGTTCGCTTCCCGCTCGATATCCCGATCGAGGACTTCCTGTTCGGCTTCGCATTGGTCACTGCAGTGCTGCTCGCATGGGAGCCACGCCGTCACCGGCGCGCCGACCGGAAACGGACAACGATGTCATGACAACCGTCGAGACGCGATGTCGCAGGATCGATGGGCACCTGTCGACCATCTTCTCCCCGTCCGCATCGAGGACCGCCGGCGAAACAGGATCACGATGACATCCCATGCTCAGGCCGATCCGCGGTGTATCCGGCATCGCGCACAACCGGGTCTGCCCGACGCCGCACTGCTCCCGACGCGCCCGCACGTAGTTGTCGTCGGAGCCGGTATCGCCGGACTCGCGGCCGCGACCGGCCTGGCAGAACGCGGCGTGAGCGTGGACGTCGTCGAACGCGAACACTACCTCGGCGGACGCGTCGGAGGCTGGACAGACCACCTCGCCGATGACACCCCGGTCGCAATGAACCGTGGATTCCACGCCTTCTTCCGGCAGTACTACAACTTGCGGGCATTGTTGCGCCGCAACGACCCTGAACTCCGCTTCCTGACACCACTCGACGATTACCCCCTGATCGATGCACACGGTCGACAAGACAGCTTCCGCGGTCTGCCCCGCACGCCGCCGTGGAACGCGCTTGCCTTCGTGCTGCGCAGCCCCACATTCGGCCTGCGCGACCTGATGCGCATCAACCGCCGCGCGGCGGCGCCACTGGCAGCGGTGTCGGTTCCCGACATCTATCATCGACTCGATCAGTTCGACGCCGAGACGTTTCTGGAACGGATCAACTTCCCGGCCGCCGCCCGACACCTGGCATTCGAGGTGTTTTCGCGCAGCTTCTTCATCGAACCGGCGCACATGTCCGCGGCGGAGCTGGCCACCATGTTCCACATCTATTTCCTCGGCTCGAGCGAGGGCCTGCTCTTCGACGTGGCCGACACCAACTTCGACGAGCTGTGGTCGCCGCTGCGCGAATACTTGACCGCAGGGCGAGCCCATTCCCTCACCGGCACTGTCCGGTTTCACACCGGTGTCTCTATCGCCGCCATCGACACCACCACCGGCGCTCCGTTTCGGCTCTTCGACACCACCGGCGCTTGGGTGGACGCCGACGCGGTGGTCCTGGCCACCGATGTCAGCGCGCTCCGCCGAATCGTCGGGGCCTCACCCACCCTCGGCGACACCGCCTGGCGGACCCGGATCGAGCACATGGGCACCGCGCCCGCATTCCTGGTGCAGCGACTCTGGCTCGACCGGCCCGTCAACGAGGACCGCCCGGCATTTCTGGGCACCGGCAGCCTGCATCCGCTCGACAACATCAGCGTCGTCAACCGCTACGAGCGTCAAGCCCGCCACTGGGCTCATTGCCACAACGGCGGATCGGTGATCGAGCTGCACGCCTACGCTCTGCCCGAGAAGGCGACCGTCGACCCGGGCCGAGTCGCACTGCGACAGCAGATGCTGGCGCGACTTCACGCCCTGTATCCCGAAACCGCGGAGGCTCGTATTCTCGGCGAACGGCTGCAGTACCGGCGGGACTGCCCTCGACTCGGTCCCGGAGATTTCGCCTCCCGGCCCACCGTGGCCACCCCGCACCGCGGACTGGTTCTGGCCGGGGACGGAATCCGTATCGACCTACCGGTGGCATTGATGGAACGCGCCGCCACCACCGGCTGGTCGGCAGCCAATCACCTGCTCACCCAATGGGGCGTGAGCGGCCACGACCTGTACACGGTGCCCATCCAAGGCCGATCGGCGCTGCTCCGACGACTGGCCACTCGAGAAAGCCACATGCTATGAGCATTCTGGAACCTGTTTACCGGCGGTGGCCTCCCACCTGGCCGCTGCAACCGATCCCGCCGACCACCTGGGCCCGGCAACAACCCACCTACCAGGCTGCCGATCCCCGCTTGATCACAGCGGTCCTCGATCGATCGCAGCAACGACCTTCCGGTAACTGGTATGTATTCGCCGCCAGCGGCGCCATCCACAGCGATCGTCCGTTGGGCGTCACCGTTGCCGGCGTAGAACTCGTCGCCTGGCGCGACTCTCGGCAACAACTTCATGTCGGGCCCGGCGCCTGCCCCCACCTCGGCGCGCCCCTGGCATCAGCGGTCCTCGACTGCGACACCCTGGTGTGCCGCTGGCACGGGTTACGCCTAGGTCCTGATGCCGGGCACGGTTGGTCCCCGTTTCCCAGTCACGACGATGGCGTCCTGGCATGGGTCCGTCTCGACCACATCGGCAATGAACCCTCACTGGACGCGCCGGTCATCCCGGCACGACCACCGGCCGACACCCATCTGGCAGCCGTGGCGACCCTCACCGGAGTCTGTGAACCGGTCGATATCATCGCCAACCGGCTCGACCCCTGGCACGGCGCATGGTTTCACCCCTACTCCTTCACACACCTCGAGGTCCTCGACGCACCCAGCCGCCACGGCACCGACGACAACAACGACCGATTCGTTGTCGCTGTGACCTTCCGCGTCGGCGGCCGGCTCGGTGTCCCGGTGAAGGCCGAGTTCACCAGTCCCGAGCCTCGTACCGTCGTCATGCGCATCATCGACGGTGAAGGCACCGACAGTGTCGTCGAAACTCACACCACCCCCCTCGACTCCGGAGTTGACGGACATCCACGTACCTGCGTCATCGAGGCGGTCATCGCCGACTCCCCCCGGCGTGGCTTCGCCGTCGCACGCCGTGTTCACCGCGCCCTCTCTCCAGTGCTTCGCAGCGCGGCCATCCGACTGTGGCGTGACGACCTGGCCTACGCTGAACGGCGTTATCAGCAACGCACTCTGACCGGTCGCGGTATCGGTTCCCGATTGTCGCCGTAAAACGTCGACTCTTCGGCCAGCAGCGTAGGCATTGGTTTCTCGGCTCGCGTGGCGTAACAAGCTGTGCTCCCCCTGACCGGAACCGGGTTCACCTGCCCCTGCGAGTGTCGAGACCCGCTCCGGGGGTCCGACCAGTGAGGTCCGCGCAGGTCAGGACCTGCGCTTCGGCCAAGCGCACCGCATGTGTCACCGGCAGTGGACAAAGTCCGAGGGGCGAAAGGACGTCACGACCAGTACACACGTGTCCGCTGCGTACGCATAGAGATCTCGCATGTCAGCCGGTCGTCGGAGAGAAGATTCAAGATCAGCTCTTGGCCGACCACGCTTCCCCCTGCGCAGGATGGTCAAACTTCATCGAAGGTGCCGGCGTGATGGCGCTCAACGAACGTGGATCGGGCGCACTTTCCATGTGCGGCAGGTCCCGTCATGCGACGGTTGACCGTCAAGCGGTGGCAGCATCTCGCGTTTGTCGCGGACGCGGATAACACGACTGAAGACGACGGCGACGGTCACCGATATGGCGAGCCACGCGACGATCAACCAGAAAACCCAGTTCACATGGCTATCAACGACTCGAAGGGCCCGCTTGTTACCGACGAGTAGGTAAGTCACCCGCAAAATCACCCGCTCGGACGACACCACCGCGACACTCTGATCGAATGGCTCCTACGCCAAGCCGTAGTCCGATGGCCCCCGCTATCGTCGGGCCCTGCCTGGTCGCCCGCCGCTCCTCACCCTGCAGGAACGGCAAGCAGTGGGCTATCTGTAGGCCTGACCCGCTTGTCGCCGCGCTACGCGAGGCCGCGGCGATCCATCTCCGCCCAACAGTTCCTGATCGAACGGGCGATGTCCTCGCGTGGGGTGTCGTCTGCGTCCTCGTCGGCGACCGTGAGCAGCGCGGCGCGGAGCCCGAGTAGGTGGGTGGAGTGTTCGTCGTCATCCAAATCTCGCGGTGAGATGGGCACACGTCGGGCACGGGCGTGTGGAACCCATGCTTCAAGGGTCAGTGGCTATCACCGTGCCGGAGTGCCCTATCCGTGGCCCCCTGCCCCATGCAGAGCACTCCGGCCCCTCGAGTCTGCCAACGGATTGCGCCGAAGTGCATAATTTTTCGCTGAAAATGTCACGGCCGACCCGGAAAGGGTCGTGTGACCTCAACGAAGAACCCCGCCAGCAGGGGCGTACCTGCGGCGGGGTCTCGACCACCGCGCAGGGGGTGGCGGTGGTACTGGAGAGCCTACCGAAAAGGGCAGGAAACAAAAAAGCGATCTTTCGGTAAAGCAACGATGTCTAGGCCGGCTTCTCTCGGGGTTCAGAACGGGGTTGTTATCTCCGAACGAGCAAGCTCCCGAGAAAGCGGCGGTGTGTACGCGTGGCTCAGAGAGGCGCCGACCGCGGCGCTGCAGAGGGTGGAGGATTTTGCGGTCGAGCTGACGCAGCGCCATTTCGAGGCAGATCACCTGCGGGTGCACTGGAGGAGTACCGGATCGCGCAGGTGTTCGGGGCCGAGTTGAACAGGCGTAGCAAGCGTTGACCACACCATTCTCGGTGGCGGCCACCCGGGCAACCCGTCACCTATCCCGCGATCAATGGTCTCGTCGCCGGCGCCGGCCACATGCACTGTCGGCGTTGTTCACTTCTTCTGTCCGAGGTGCATGGCACCGCTAGGGTGACCGGGTGTGGGCACGACCCTGCACGCACCCCAGCCCTGGCCACACATCACTGCGGTCCTGCGCGGCCACGGACCCCGCCGAGTGGCCATCGCCTATCTCGACCACACCGGACCCGAACTGCTGCCCCTGCGCGCCGGGGACCAATTGATCGTCAACGCCGCCCGATCCGCCGTACGCGCGCACGCCACCTCCCCCACCGCCCTCGCCCGATTCCTCGATGCCGGGGTGCAGGTGTTGTCCACGCCGAACCTGCACACCGGCCTGATCGCCACCCCTGCGAAGGTGATCGTCGGCCCGGCGAGTGCTTCGCACGCCTCCACCGTTGCGGACGAACCGCGCTGGTCACCGACGATCCCGCCGCCATTGCCGCCGCCCACGCGTTTGTCGACAGCCTGACCGACACGATCGAGGTCGACGAGGTGTTCCTCGACAGCGCCACCGCGATCTGGAAGGTCGGCCGGGTGGTGCCGCTGGCCGGGATCGGCAGCCACACCCGCACAGGCCACGACTTTCTTCCCACCCCGGTACGCCGGATGTTCCTGCTCCACACCCGCGACTACACCCCACCCCGGAGGACGAGACCCGCTGGGCGGCAACGGCACCGGGCAGGGGTGGACCCGATCCGCGCTACCACATCGAATGGATTCGCCGGAACACTCCCGGCGTCGATCGCCGCAGCCGCCTCGAACCCAGCGACGTCCTGCTTCGGATCAGCGACGACGACAGCCGGCTGCACCCACCCGCGGTGGTCGAGACCGGCCCGCACCACCTCCCCCACACCCGCTACGCCGTGGCC
>NZ_JALPTB010000139.1 GCF_023218075.1 Rhodococcus sp. HM1
CTACACCTATTAAGTCGTCGGCAGCGTCAGAGGTGTATAAGAGACAGGCGCCCAGCCCACCCCCACCGCCGACGCGGCGACCGCCAGCGTCAGCGGGATCCCGAACCGCACGAACGTCGCCGTCGAGTACCCGCCCGGGCGCAACACCATGAGGTTCGTCTGGTGGCTGTACGGGTTGAGGAAGGTGAACGAGATGCACGTGCCGATCAGCGTGAGCAGCAGCACCGGATCCAGGTCCGTGGTCGCGGCGATCTGCAGGGCGATCGGGGTCAGGATGGCCGCGGCGGCGGCGTTGGTCACCACGTTCGTCAACACCGTGGTGCCGACGACGAACACCAGCACGATCAACGCGACGTTCCCGGCCGCCAGGGTGAGAACGGCGTCGGAGATGTAGTCCCCGAGGCCGCTGCGCACGACGATCGTGCCCAGCCCCACCGATCCGGCGATGATCGCCAGGATGTTCCAGTTCAGCGCGCGCACGGCCGATCTCGGCGTCAGCACCCCGGTCAGCACCATCAGGACTGCGCCGGCGGTCGCGACGAGTTCGACCGCGAGGACGCCGGACGACGCCGCGGCGATGGTGGCGGCCAGGATGCTCACGGCGATCCACGTCTTCGCGGCCTGCGGCGCCTTGCCGGACAGCTCCCGCCACACCGCCACCAGGGAGTTGTCCGCGAGCGAGTCGGCCGATTCCGCGGTGACCAGGCACAGCCCACCGGGTTGCGCGGGAGCCTCACGCAGCAGCCGATCGGTCTGCGCGGCGATCACCAGGATGTCCTCGTGCTCCTCGAGGTCGCGCACCGACCGGCCCTCGTTGGTGGCGATGGCCACGCGGAACAACCGCTGCGGAACGAGGCCGAAAACCGGGTTCGACCACAGCATCCGGACACCGGCCTCGGTCGCCCGGTACACCAGGACGTCGCCCGACTCGAGCGGACTGTCGATGTCGATGGGGTCGCCCCAGCGGCGGATCTCCACGAGTTCGTACTCCGCCGTGGAACGGACGTCGAGCCGGGATGCGGTGCGGCCGATGGCAAGCGCCCGCGCCGAGATCGGGATCTCGGCCTGCCACGACAGGTCGCGTTCGCCCTCGGCGACCCGTCCTCCGAGCAGCAAGGGTGCGGTGACCGTCAGCACCAGCCAGCCGACGACGGCCACCGGCACCGCGATGGGCACGAACGAGAACATCGACACCCGCACCCCGGCCGGCTCGGCGAGCCCGGCGATGAGCAGATTCGAACTGGTTCCGATCAGCGTCGCCGACCCCGCCAGAGTCGTCGCGTGCGCCACCGGCAGCAGGATTCCGCGCGCCGGGATCCGGGACCGCTGCTCGAGTTCCTTCGTGGCCGGGATGAGCATCGCCACGATCGGGGTCGTGTTGATCAGCGCCGAGACGAACCCGACCGACGGAATCAACCGGCGCAGCACCTGACCCGAGGTGCGAACTCCGGACAGCAGCAGATGGGTGACGCGGGAGACCGCCCCGGTCCGCAGGACGCCTTTCGCGATGACGAGCATCGCCGCGATCGTGATGACGCCGCTGTTGCTCAACCCCGCGAACAGTTCGGCCGGAGTGGCGATCCCGGCCAGGCCCGCGACGACCAGTGCCGTGGCCAATGCCAGGACGGCGGGGGCCTTCCCGGTCGTCATCACGACGAGGGTCGTCACCACAATGAACGCCGCGAGAAGAGCCATGCGAGAGATAGTCTCAACTCGTGTCGCGGCAGGCTCGATCGCCACGCATGTTCGCACGACAGCTGACCATCGGCCGAAGGCGAGGAAGGCATGACATTCGTGAACACCGGAACACACATCGTGGTCGGCATCGACGGATCCGACACCTCGCTCGGCGCCGCGAAGTGGGCCGCAGCGGTCGCCGGGAAGCTGGGCCGGTCACTGCAACTGGTGCATTCGACATCGCACCCCACGCGTCTGCTCGGCATCGGCGATCCGACACTCTCCCAGCAACTGGCGGACAGCCTGACCGAAGACGGCACCCGCATCCTCTCCGAGGCGGTCGCCGAAGTCCGGCAGCACGCACCCGAGACCCAGCTGACGACGCTGGTCGACGAGGAGGCCCCCGCGACCACCCTGCTCACGGCCGCGAAGGACGCGTCGCTCATCGTGGTCGGCGCGACCGGTCGCGGGTCGGTCGAGCGGTGGCTGCTCGGCTCCACCGCGTCCCGGGTGGCCGGCCGCGCGCCGTGCCCGGTCGTGGTGTGGCGCGGCGACCCGGCCGATCCGGGACCGGACACCCGCCCGATCGTCGTCGGCGTGGACGGCACGTCGACATCCGCGAACGCGACCGAAACCGCATTCGGCTTCGCCGAGCTGACGGGCGCACCCGTCACCGCGGTCCGCTCCTGGACCGGCGAATTCGCCGCCGACACCGTGATCACCGACTCGATGCCGATCGTGGGTCCGGCGACGCTCCTCGTCGACTGGGACGCCGTGGCACGCGAGCAGGCGTCGAAGTTGAGCGAGATTCTCGCCCCTTACCGGCAGCGCTTCCCCGACGTGGCGGTCGAGGAGGTATCGACGCGCGGATCCGCGCCACGCGAGCTGCTGCGGGTCCTGGACGACGCCCAGCTCGTGGTCGTCGGCAGCCGCGGCCGGGGCCGCATCGCCGGTGCCCTGCTCGGTTCGACGAGTCAAAACCTGCTGCACCGCGCGGAGCGGCCCGTGATGATCTGCCGCGGGAATCACACCGACCCGAGCTGATCCAAGTGGCCCGGCGCGCGCGAACAGCCGACCCTTTGGCAGGCTAACGAGGAAGCGACGACGGAAGTGAGGACACATCCATGGGCAGCGACAGTCCCCGGTGGCTCGACGCGAACGAGCAGGCCGCCTGGCGATTGCTGGTGTCGGTGATCACCCGGTTGCCCGCCGCCCTGGACACCCAGACCCAGCGCGACTCCGATCTGACGCACTTCGAGTACTTCACCCTCGCACTTCTGTCGGAGGCACCGGACCGGCGCGCCCAGTTGTCCGCCCTCGCGGAATCGGTGAATGCGTCGCTGTCGCGGCTGTCCCATGTGGTCACCCGCCTCGCCAAGCGCGGCTGGGTGTACCGCGAGCCGATTCCGGGCAGCCGCGGCTCGTACGCGGTACTCACCGACAGCGGCTACGAGAAGGTCGTCGAGGCGGCGCCGGCCCACGTCGAGACGGTGCGCCGGCTGGTGTTCGACGGGCTGGACGACGATCAGCTGCGCGCCCTCACCGAACTCGGCAAGGTGCTCGTCGCACAGCTGGACAAGGGGCTCGCCGAGGGGACCGGCAGGGCTTAGGGCAGTTGTGCTCACATGGTGAGCACCATGCGATAGCGCGCGCGTCCCTCCTCGGCGACGGCGTACGCCTGCGCGGCCTCGGACAGGGGACGTTCCTCGATGCGAGCGCGCACTCCGGTCTGTACCGCGAATCGCATCGTCTCCTCGACATCGCGTGCCGTCCCGGACGGGTGACCGGTCACGCTCACCCCGGGCATGATCAGCTGCAGAGGATTGATCGGCAGCGGATCGACCGTCGCGCCGACGACGACGAGTTCGCCCTGCGGCTGCAACCCACCGACCGTCGCGGCCATCGCCGCGGAGTTCGCCGCGGTGGCCAGCACCACCGACACGCCACCGAGTGCCTGCAACGCCTCCGCCACGTCGCCCGCCGAGGAGTCCACGTAGTGATGGGCCCCCAGCTCCAGGGCATCGTCCCGTTTGCCGGCGCCGCGCGCGATGGCAACGGTCTCGAATCCCATCGCGCGGGCGAACTGCACTCCCAGGTGACCGAGACCGCCGAGTCCCAGGACCGCGACCCGGTCGCCGGGTAGTGCCCGGGTCTTGCGCAGCGCGTTGTAGGTGGTGACGCCGGCGCAACCCATGGGGGCGGCCTCCGAGAACGACAGCTCGTCCGGAATCCGGGCGAGCGCAGTGACAGGCACCGTCACCGAGTCGGCGTAACCGCCCGGATAGTGCCAACTCGGCACCTGCAGCTTTTCGCAGTGGATGAATATTCCTCGGCGGCAGGGAACGCACTCGTTGCAGTGGCCGCCGAACCATCCCACCGCGACCCGGTCGCCGATGTCGAAACCGGTGACCCCGGCACCGAGTTCGGCGATGGTTCCGGCGATTTCGTGGCCGGGGGTCAGCGGCCAAGTCGTACCGGGAAATCCCCCATTCACGAAGCCGTGATCGGTGCCGCAGATTCCGCAGGCGGACACCGCAATTCGGACATGTCCGGGATCGGGGGAGGTTGTTTCGGTGTCGACGAGGGTCAGTGCTCCCCCGGCCGACTCGACGTGAACTGCTCGATGTGTGGGCATCTGCATCCTCGCTGTCCGGTGTGGGATCGGGAGCTGGGTCCACCTACCAGTCAAAGGGTTCGACCGGGCACTTGACAAGGGCCTGCCACCGACAGCGGGAGCGGAACGAGTCAGCGGGTGCCGCTCATGCCCCCGTCCACCGGGATCACCGTGCCGGTGAGGTAGGCGCCGGCCCGCGACGACAGGAAGATTGCGGTGCCCGCGATGTCCTCGGGGCTACCGATGCGCCCG
Source organism: Rhodococcus sp. HM1 (assembly GCF_023218075.1). Taxonomy (GTDB): domain Bacteria; phylum Actinomycetota; class Actinomycetes; order Mycobacteriales; family Mycobacteriaceae; genus Rhodococcus. The sequence goes on from NZ_JALPTB010000139.1 coordinate 4,544, forward strand.
AGCGGGACATTGCCCTCGACCGCGGATTTCAGCGCGGGGTCGTCCAGTATGAACGCCATCATCTTCGTCGGGAAGGGTCCCGGCGCCACGGCGTTCACGGTGATGTGCTCGCGTGCGAGAGTGGCGGCGAGCTTGCGGGTGAGCATGTGCACCGCGGCCTTGGATGCCCCGTACGAGAAGTTCTCGGTTCCCGAGACCACGATCCCGTCGATCGATCCGATGTTGATCACTCGCGCCGGGTCGTCCGGGGTCGCCGCGGCCCGCAACTGCGGCAGCAGCGCCTGCGTCAGCGCGAACACCGCGGTGACGTTGAGGCCCAGGACCTTGTCGAACCCGGAGAGGGGGAACTCGTCGACCGGCGCACCCCAGGTGGCCCCGGCGTTGTTGACCAGCACGTCCACCCGGTCGAAGGTCCGGGTCACGAATGCGGCGAGATCGGCCAACCCCTCCGGGGTGCTCAGGTCCGCCGGATGCGCGACCACGTCACCGAACGCGGACAGTTCCGCGGCGGCCGACTCGCACGCATCGGCCTTCCGAGACGAGATGATGACCCGCGCACCGGCTTCGGCGAAGCCCTTCGCGATCATCGACCCGATGCCGCGGGTGCCGCCGGTCACGACCACGGTCTTGCCCTCGACGTCGAACAGGCCGCTCATCGGGTGGCCTCGAACGATGCGCGGCCGATCCGTAGGCGGGCGGCCGAGATGATAAATGCTTCCCCCATCGGGACTCCTTGTCGTGCGTGCGTGCGCGGCGCGGGATGCGGCCCGTGCGACGAGACGATACGGGACCGATTCGTGGCCGGTGGGCAGGGAACGGGATACGTGGTGCGTCCGATGCCGAACACCGCGGAGGCCGGGCGACCCTTCTTCCGAGACCGGGCTCGGCTCATCCGGACGTCACGGGGACCCGCCCCTCCCACAC
>NZ_JALPTB010000013.1 GCF_023218075.1 Rhodococcus sp. HM1
GCGGGAGGGGAGTGCACAGCCGGGATGGCGCGGGTACAGGTGGAACGGTCTAGATGCGCTCGATGATCGTGGCGGTGGACAGTGCCCCGCCCGCGCACATGGTGATCAACGCGGTGGAACGATCCGAGCGTTCGAGTTCGTGCAGGGCGCTGGTGATCAGCCGGGCACCGGTGGAACCGACCGGATGTCCCAGCGCGATCGCGCCGCCGTTGACGTTGACCTTGCTCATGTCGGCATCGAGAACCTGCGCCCACGACAGGACGACCGACGCGAACGCCTCGTTGATCTCGACGATGTCGATGTCCGACAGCGACATTCCGGTGCGTTCGAGGACGTCCCGGGTGGAGTCGATCGGGCCGTCGAGATGGAAGTACGGGTCGGAGCCGACGAGGGTGGACGCGAGGATCCGGGCTCGCGGGCGCAGGCCTGCCGCGCGCGCCTTGTCCTCGTTCATGAGCATCACCGCGGCCGCGCCGTCGCTGATCTGGGACGAGTTGCCGGCGGTGTGGATTCCGCCGTCCATCACCGGTTTCAGGCCGGCCAGCGCCTCCGCGGTGGTGTCCCGGAGGCCGCCGTCGGTGGTGACGGTCGCGACCTCCCCGGTGGGTTCGCCGTCCTTGGTGACGACGGGCGCGACCACCGGGACGATCTCACGGTCGAAGCGGCCTTCGCTCCACGCCAGCGCGGCGCGTCGCTGCGATTCCAGCCCGAACGCGTCGACGTCGGCGCGGGTGATCCCCCGGTGGGCGGCGATCCGTTCGGCGGAGGTGAACTGGTCGCCCATGTCGACGGTCCAGTCGTCCGGGTAGGGATTGCCGGTGCCGGGTGTGTTGGCCTGGCCGAGGAACACGCGGCTCATCACCTCGACGCCGCAGCCGATTCCGGCGTCGATCTGCCCGGACGCGATGAGCCCGGCGACCATGTGGACGGCCTGCTGCGACGATCCGCACGCGCAGTCGATGGTGGTGGCGGCGGTGCGGTACGGGAACCCGGCGTGCAGCCATGCCTGGCGGGTCACGTTGTTGGACTGCTCCCCCGCCTGGGTGACGACGCCACCGACGAGTTGCCCGATCCGGTCCGCGGGCAGGCCGGTCCGGTCGAGGACGGCCTTCTGGGCGGCGCCCAGCAACACAGCCGGATGCACTCCGGACAGTTGCCCGCGACGACGGCCGATCGGCGTCCGCGCGGCCTCGACGATGACGACGTTGCTCATGTCCACTCCCTGCTCCCGAATACTGAAATTTATTCTATTCCGCTGGCGGGCCGCTCCCCCGTCCATCCCACCGAGCGGGACCACACTGCTCAGCGCCGATGTCGGAGACACACCGGGGGCACGAGATCGCCTGTAGCGCTGGGCAAATTGCCTTCACGACCAGCTCACCGGTGTTACAGTGCCCACACCCGTATCCAGTTCTAACGAATCGACGCACTGCGCCGGGAACGCCGACCGGCGCCCACCGCTGTCACGAGGAGGGCTCCATGCCCGATTTCTCCGGCAAGACCGTCGTCGTCACCGGCTGTTCGTCCGGGGTCGGCGCTGCCGCCGTCACCAAGCTCGCCGCCCAGGGCGCCACCGTGATCGGCGTCGATCGAGTCGAGAGCACCGATCCCGCGATATCCCGGATGGTGGTGGGCGATCTGTCGACGCACGCCGGCGTCCTGGACATCGCCGAGCAGATCGCCGGTCCCGTCGACTCGCTCATCAACAACGCCGGTGTCGCCGCGACCCTGCCGTGGCGGACCGTGCTGTCGATCAACACCCTCGCACCGCGCGACCTCACGCGCGCGCTGACCCCGAAGTTCACGCCGGAGCCCACCGTCGTCACGACCGCCTCGCAGGCCGGTTTCATGTGGCAGCAGCACTACGACCTGCTCAACGAGTTCCTCGCCGTCGACGACTGGGACGCCGCGCTCGACACGTTCACGGATCACCCCGGCATCGAAGGCGCGTGCTACAGCCTCTCCAAGGAGGCCGTGATCATCTGGTCGAAGAACCTGGCCGTCGAGGGGAAGGCCACCGGCCTGCGTTCGAACAGCGTCTCCCCCGGCACGATCGGCACGCCGCTGCTGAAGGACTTCACCGCGACGATGGGCGCGGACACCATCAACGGCGCCGCGGCGTGGGCGGGCCGGCACGGTCGCCCCGAGGAGATCGCCGACGCCCTGCTGTTCCTCGCGTCGTCGGAGTCCACCTGGATCAGCGGCGCGGATCTTCCGGTCGACGGCGGGTTCGGCGCATACGTGCACCGCACGTTCATCGCACCGGCGCCGGCCGCCCAGACCACGGAGAACTGAGGGCGGTCCGCAAGGGGCAGCCCATCGATCACCGCACCACCCCTTGCGTTTTCGTCTTCCTACGGCGCCATGTCCAGCCAGCCGGTGAAGCCCGACGGATCGTGGCGTCCCATGACCGCGTGCTCGAACATGCCCCAGCCCACCCGGCCGTCGATGGTCGCCTTCGCGACGTGGTCGATGGTGGAGAACGGGAGCCGGCCCAGAAAGTCCCGGCTGGTGGTGTCCACGAAGGACGACGACGACCAGTTCGCGCCCTTCCACTCGCCGTGCGTCCACTCCGGGTCACCGCCGTAGCCGGCGCCGTGACTCAGCGAGATGAACCCGAGGGGTTCGATGTCCACGACGACGGGCTCACCCTTGGGCGTGGTCAGGTGCAGCCGCGCCGACTCGGGATGCCGTGTGCCGCTGCGGTAGTTCACCTCGACGCGGGGCCAGCCCAACTGCTCGACCCGACCGTCCGCGAAGACGCGGGTGGCGTGATTGAGGGTGCGGTGCCCGTCCTGCGACTCCTGCACGATGACGACGAGCGCGAAGTCGTCGAAGCGCAGCGGGACGTAGGTCCAGTAGTGGCCGCCGCGGTTCTCGTAGGTCCAGCGACCCTGCGGATCCGGCTCGCCGACGGGACGGATCCCCCAGGAGCGGTCGCGCGTGCCCATCCAGATCTCAGGATCGACGGCGAAGTCCTTGCCCTGCACCGACAGGGTGCCGGACCAGCTACCGACCTGGGCGAAGCGGGACGCGTCGAGGATCGGTCGCGGACCGGACATGAGGATGTGCGCCTCCTCGAGCACGGCGGGAAACGAGCCGTCCCACGTGATGTCGCACGAGAGGTCGTCGTGCTCGCAGATCACCCGGATCTTCTGCAGGGGCTCGACGACCTCGAGCCGATAGCCGCCGACCTTGCTCTCCATCGAACGCTCGTCGAGCGCGTCCGAGAACCGGACTGCGACCTGCGAGTCACCGTGCCGCACGGTGACGAACGCGTCGACGACACTCAGGTTCGGGTAGACCCCGAAACCGGTGATCAGGAAGATGTCACCGGTGCGGTCGTGGGCGTTGAAGTAGTTGCGGTCGTAGAAATTCCGGTCCGTGGAGGACACACGACCCAGCGACAGCGGCGACTGGTGAATCGGATATTCGTCGAGCTGAACCGGTTTCATCGGCGTCACTTCTCCCAATCGTAGGAATCGTCGATCAACTGCGCGAGCATCGCGTGGTGGAGCACCAGGTGGTCGGGGTCGGCAGGGATCTCCATTTCCCCGAAGTGCACGCGGCGCCGCATGATCTGCGACATCACGATGCCGTGGCGCAGTGCGGCGTACACGAGGTAGAAGTCGAGGTCGCGGACCTCGACGCCGGAGATCCTCTCGTATTCCGCCACGACGTCCGAGCGCCGGAGGAATCCCGGCAGGCCGGGGATCGAGAACTGGTCGGCGATGTCCTGGAACATACGATGGAAGAAGATGAACCAGCCCAGATCCAGTTCGCGGGGAGCGAGCGCAGCCGACTCCCAGTCGAGGACCGCAGCGACGTCGGTGCCCCGGTACATGATGTTGCCGATCCGCGCGTCGCCCCAGCACAGCACGTCCGCGGACGGCTCCGCCGGCCAGTTCTCCTCGAGCCAGTCGAATGCCTTCTCCAGCACAGGGATACGAATCCCGTCCTCGCGGCGGGTCCATTCGTAGTAGGCGCACTCGTTCTCGAAGTGCCGACGCAGGCTCGACTGCCCGTCCGGAGCGACCAGCGCGGGAAACTTGGACGCGGGATCGGCGATCGCGTGGATGTCGGCGAGAACCTTCACGCTCGCGCTCTGCACGGCCCTGCGGGTGTCGTCGTCGGCGTCGAGCAGCCAGCCGGTGAACACGTACGGCGGGTTGTCCACGGGCACGACACCTTCGGCGCGATCCATCACGAGGAACGGCCGGCCGAGCGGGCCCGCGGAGGTCTCGACCCACCGCACCTTCGGCACCGCGATGCCACCGTGTTCGCGGACGGCGGTCATGACCTCGAACTGGCGCTGCAGGTCGTAGCCGGGGAACACCGGATACGCGTCCTCCTCGGGGGCGAGCCGGGCGACGAGCTGTGCCGTCTGCTCCGCACCGTCCTTCGTCCAGTCGAGATCGAACAGGACCGAGATGCTGGACATTCCGGAGTGTTCCGGTCGCGTCAGGTTGTGGACACGCGGCGGCGCGTCGGCGCCGAGACGCTCGCCGAGCCGGCCTTCGAGCCGGCTGCGCAGCTCGTCCAGGTCGGTCTCGCTGGTCTTGATCTCCTGCTCCGCACCTTCAGGCACCACACTCTCGGCGGTCATGCCCGTACCTCCCGTTCGTCGACGAAGTAAGCCCGTGCGACGCGCTGCGGTTGCCGGAAATCGTTCGCGTCGAAGCGGGGTGTTCGGATGAGGGTCGCGATCGTGGCGGATCTCGTGCTGCGTAAGCATTTTCGATCCGCCCTGCGACGGGAGCGCCTTGTCCCATGTAGTCACCCCCGTTGCCGACCCCCTGGGGACAAAGATAGACGCTGGTCCAACTTCTTGGAACCCGTTCCAGGAATTCTCGCAACTCCGGGCGAACCTTCTACGCTGACAACGACTCAGCGCCTCGCCCACGCGTACGGCGGAACGAGAGGCCCGACGAGGAAAGTGCGGACACCATGAGCGAGCCCACGGCACTCGGTCGCCGCGAGCGGAACAAGCTGCGGACCCGGCAGCGCATGCTGGACGCGGCCAGACGGCTGTTCGCCGAACGCGGCGTCGACGGTTCGACGATCGAGGACATCGCCGATCTCGCCGGCGTCTCGCGCGCAACGGTTTTCAATTACTTCCCCAGCAAGGACGACCTGATCACGGCGCTGCACGCGAGTCACATGGACGCGCTGACAACCCTGATCGACCAGCTGCTCGCGCAGGACCTCACCACCGCGGAACGGATCGCGGGCGTCTTTGCCGACTTCGCGCGTGAATCGCGGCGGTATCCCGGTTACATGCGGGCGGTCACCGGCGAGATCGAAAGGGATCTCGGCACACCCGATACCGCCCGCGAACGCACGCAGCGATTCGACGAGCAGATGCTGCGCATCGTCGAGCCCGGTGTCGAGCGCGGCGAGGTCCGCACCGACTACCCGCTGCCGTTCCTCGCGCAGATGGTCGGCGCCGTGTACGTCTCGACGCTGCGGCACTGGCGTCAGAACCCGGACGACGACGGCACCGAGAGCTTCGACCGGGCAGCACGATTCGCTGCCGACGCCCTCGCGCCCGGCACCGGATCCGGTCGCGGTCACGGGTAGCGCACCCGCGACCGCGACCGGTAGAGGGACTACTTCGCGGCTTCGAGAGTTGCCTTGGCCCACCGGTAGTCGGCCTTGCCCGCGGGCGAACGCACGATCGTGTCGACACCGACGACCAGCCGCGGCACCTTGTAGCCGGCGATCCGGTCGGCGACATGCGCGATCAGCTCGTCGAGATCGGGCACCGCGTGGCCCTCGCGCGGCTGCACGACGGCTCCGACGCGCTGCCCGTAGCGTTCGTCCTCGACTCCCGCGACGAGCACATCCATCACGGCCGGGTGGCTCTTGATGGCCATCTCCACCTCTTCGGGATACACCTTTTCCCCGCCGGTGTTGATGCACAGCGAGCCGCGTCCGAGCAGCACGATCGTGCCGTCCTCCTCGACTTCGGCCATGTCCCCGAGAACCGACATGCGAACCCCGTCGATGACCGGGAAGGTCGCCGCGGTCTTCTCCGGGTCGCCCCAGTACCCGAGCGGCACGTGGCCGGCGCGGGCGATGTAGCCGATCTCGCCGGAACCCGGCTCGATCGGGCGCATCCGCTCGTCGACGACCTTGACGGTCGGCTTCGCGGCGATCCGCATCCGGCCGTCCTCGCCGATCGACAGATCGCCGTCGATGCCGGACTCGGAGGATCCGAATCCGTCGCGCACCATGACGTTCGGCAGGAGCGAGACGAGCTGCTCGCGGACCTGCTTGGAGAACAGCGCGCCGCCGGACCCGACGACGAACAGCGAACTCAGGTCGTACTCGGAGCCGTGTTCGGCGATCGCGTCGGCGAGCGGACGAGCCATCGCGTCGCCGACGATCGTCATCGTCATCACGCGTTCGCGTTCGACGACCGCGAGCACCTCCTTCGCGTCGAACGCCGGGAGCACGACCTGCGAGACTCCGAGGCAGAAGGCACTGAACATGCTGTACATCGCGGCGCCGTGGATGAGCGGCGCGGTGAGCAGCCACGTCATCTCCGGCATGTTCGCGGCCTGGTTCGCAACCGATGCGATGTCCGAGTGCGGCTCCCCCATCGAGTTGCCGCCGGACAGTGCCGCGAAGAAGAAGTCCTCGGCGCGCCACATCACGCCCTTCGGCATGCCGGTGGTGCCACCGGTGTAGATGATGAACTGGTCGTCGCCGCTGCGCGGCGCGAAGTCGCGCGCGTCGGACTCCGCGGCGACCGCCTTGTGGAAGTCGGCGGTGGTGACCGTCCCCCAGTCGACGTCGTCGGCCGGTCCCACGGTGACGATGTGCCGGACCGTCGGCGTGCGCGGCAGGACCGCGGCCGTCCTGGGCGCGAACTCACCGTCGGCGACGATGGCGGCGAGTTCGGCGTTGGCGAACAGGTAGGCCAGCTCGGCGTCGACGTAGCGGTAGTTGATGTTGATCGGGACGGCCCGGATCTTCAGGATCGCCAGAAGCGCTTCGACGAATTCGGTGCTGTTGCGCATGTAGAGACCGACGTGCTCACCTGCGGAGATCCCCGCACCGGCCAGATGGTGAGCGAGCCGGTTGGCTGCGGCATCGAGTTCGCGGTAGGTGAGGCGGCTGTCCCCACAGATGATCGCGGTGCGATCGGGGACGGCGTCGGCGATGGCTTCGAACAGGTCCGCGAGGTTCAGCGACATCGAGATTCCTTCTGACACAGTGGTGGAAATCGTCGCGACACCGTGACATCTGTCACCCCGGCGATTCCTGTCACTCCCGGCCAGTGGGACAGCTCCGGACCGGCCGACCCACCGGCCTCACAAACTAGAACCAATACTAGTTCTGTCCCGGGGTTCGTTCTCCCCGTGGCAGCCGCACACAGGGAGAGATCGCATGGGCGAATCAGTCAGCTTGGCCGGCCGCACCGCCGTCGTCACCGGAGCCGGCGCGGGTCTCGGCCGCGCCGAGGCGCTCGCTCTCGCCGCCGCGGGCGCCGCGGTCGTCGTCAACGACATGGGTCCGGCCGCGCACGACGTCGCCGACGAGATCACCGCGGCCGGCGGCCGGGCGGTCGCCGTCACCGGCGATGTCTCCGACTGGTCGCTCGGCGGCCGTCTCGTCGACGAGGCCGTGAGCATGTTCGGCTCCCTCGACATCCTGGTCAACAATGCGGGCATCCTGCGCGACAAGATGATCTTCAACCTGTCCGAGTCCGACTGGGACGACGTGATCCGCGTCCATCTCAAGGGCCACGCCGCCACCTCGCACGCCGCCGCCGTGCACTGGCGCAATGCGAGCAAGGCCGCCGGTGCCCCTGTCTACGGCCGGGTCGTCAACACCTCCTCCGAGGCATTCCTGTTCGGTTCGGCCGGGCAGCCCAACTACTCGGCGGCCAAAGCGGGAATCACCGCGTTGACCCTGTCCACCGCACAGGGCCTGGCCCGCTACGGTGTCACGGCGAACGCGATCTGCCCGCGCGCCCGGACCGCGATGACCGCCGGGACGTTCGGTGAGAACGAGAACCCGAACGGCGGACTCGATCCCCTCGCACCCGAGCGCGTCGCGACCCTGGTGTCCTACCTGGCATCGCCCGCGTCCCACGAGATCACCGGCCAGGTCTTCGTCGTGTACGGCAAGATGGTCGCGCTCATGGCCTCACCGAAGGTCGAGAACCGTTTCGACGCAGCGGGATCCGAGTTCACGGTGAACGAACTCGACGAGCAGCTCTCCACCTACTTCACCGGCCGCGGCAGGTACGAGACGTACTCGGCGTACAGCGTGGCCGAGCTGGAGAAGCCCGCACTCGCCATCGACTGACCGGATCCGAGACCGAAAGCAGACGCACGACATGAGGCTTGCAGGCAAGGTTGCGATCGTCACCGGCGGCGCCGGTGGTATCGGACGAGGCATCGTCCGCGCGTTCACCAAGGAAGGCGCGAAGGTTCTGTTCGTCGACGTCGACGCGACCGCGGGTGCCGCGCTCGAAGACGAACTGGGAAGCAGCACAGCGCGATTCCTCGAAGCGGATATCTCCGAGGAGACGAGCGCCGACCGGATCGTGGCGGCTGCGGTCGACGCGTTCGGGAAGGTCGACGTGCTGGTCAACAACGCGCACGCGTCGAGGCAGGCACCGCTGCTCGAGACCACCCAGGAAATGCTCGACCTGTCCTTCGGAACGGGCTTCTACCCGACCTTCCGGCTGATGAAGGCCGCGCACGCTCAATTGGCCGCGAACCGCGGTTCGGTGATCAACTTCGCGTCCGGTGCCGGCATCGAGGGCAACGTGACGCAGAGTTCCTACGCCGCGGCCAAGGAGGCGATCCGCGCGATCAGCCGGGTCGCGGCCAACGAGTGGGCCGCCGACGACATCAACGTCAACGTCATCTCCCCGCTGGCGCTCACCGAGGGCGTCCAGGCATACATCGAGGCGAACCCCGGTGTCGAGCGGGCACTGCTGTCGAAGACGCCGCTGGGCCGCTTCGGCGACCCGGAGTCGGACATCGGCCGGGTCGCGGTGTTCCTCGCCAGCGACGACGCCTCATACATGACCGGCCAGACGCTGATGGTCGACGGCGGCAGCGTCAAGCTGCGCTGAGCACCGAATCCGCAGGAACGGCCCCCGCAGAACCGACACGGCCCCCGGCAGATGCCGGGGGCCGTCGTCGTCGAAGTTCGGAGCCTAGGCGGTCTTGTCGCGACGCTCGCGGTCCTGCTTGCGGGGAACGATCGTCGGCAGCACGTTGTCGGTGACGGTCTCCGCGGTCACCACGACCTTCTCGACGTCGTCGCGGCTCGGGATGTCGTACATCACCGGCAGCAGCACTTCCTCCATGATCGCGCGCAGGCCGCGGGCACCGGTGCCGCGCAGGATCGCCTGGTCCGCGACCGCTTCGAGCCCGTCGGTGGTGAACTCGAGTTCCACACCGTCCATCTCGAACAGGCGGACGTACTGCTTGACGAGGGCGTTCTTCGGCTCGGACAGGATCTGGACGAGCGAGTCCTTGTCGAGGTTCGTCACGGACGCCACGACGGGCAGGCGGCCGATGAACTCGGGGATCAGACCGAACTTGATCAGGTCCTCCGGCATGACCTCGGCGAAATGGTCGGTGGTGTCGATCTCGGCCTTCGAGCGCACCTCGGCGCCGAAACCGATTCCTCGCTTGCCGACGCGATCGGACACGATCCGCTCGAGGCCCGCGAACGCACCGGCCACGATGAACAGCACATTGGTGGTGTCGATCTGGATGAATTCCTGGTGCGGGTGCTTGCGTCCGCCCTGCGGCGGCACCGACGCCTGCGTGCCCTCGAGGATCTTCAGCAGCGCCTGCTGCACGCCCTCCCCCGACACGTCGCGGGTGATCGAGGGGTTCTCGCTCTTGCGGGCGATCTTGTCGACCTCGTCGATGTAGATGATGCCGGTCTCGGCCCGCTTGACGTCGTAGTCCGCGGCCTGGATGAGCTTGAGGAGGATGTTCTCCACGTCCTCGCCGACATAGCCGGCTTCGGTGAGGGCGGTGGCGTCGGCGATGGCGAACGGCACGTTCAGCATCTTCGCCAGCGTCTGCGCGAGATAGGTCTTGCCGCAGCCGGTGGGGCCGAGCAGCAGGATGTTGGATTTGGCGAGTTCGACGGTCTCGCCGCGCGCGTCGCGGGTCCTGTCGCCCGCCTGGATGCGCTTGTAGTGGTTGTAGACCGCGACCGCGAGGGTTCGCTTCGCGGAGTCCTGGCCGATCACATAGTTGTCGAGGAATTCCCGGATCTCGGCCGGTTTGGGCAGCTCATCGAGCTTGACCTCACTGGATTCGGCCAGTTCTTCCTCGATGATCTCGTTGCAGAGATCGATGCACTCGTCGCAGATGTAGACACCGGGGCCTGCAATGAGCTTCTTGACCTGCTTCTGGCTCTTTCCGCAGAACGAGCACTTGAGCAGATCTCCGCCATCACCGATACGTGCCATCTGTCAGGTCCCCTACTTCCTCGTGTGCGTGCAACCGACCCCGGGACCGCCGACAGTGCCGGTCCGGCGAGCGCGCCTCGGTTCGACCGTACCCGGAGATCACCACGCAGGTCGACCTGTTGTCCACGTTTCGAAGGTCATATTTGTGTGGTGCACTGTGTTTTCTTCATGCGGTGCACTGTGTTTTCTTCGTGCGGCGCACAGTGTTTTCTTCGTGCGGCGCACCGGGATTTCGTTCCGCCGCGTGTGGACCGGCCCGGTCCGGAAGCCCGCGATGGCGGTGCCTCGGACCGGGCCGTGCCGGTCACTTCTGTGCCGAGAGCTTGCGGTACTCGAGCACGTTGTCGATCAGGCCGTATTCGACGGCCTCGGCCGCGGTGAGGATCTTGTCGCGGTCCGTGTCCTTGCGGATCTGGTCGGGATCCTTGCCGGTGTGCTTGGCCAGCGTGGTCTCCATGAGGCGACGCATGCGCTCGATCTCGGCGGCCTGGATCTCCAGGTCGGAGACCTGGCCCTGGATACCGCCGGTGGCGGGCTGGTGGATGAGCACGCGGGCGTTCGGCAGCGCGAGACGCTTGCCGGGGGTGCCGGCGGCGAGCAGCACGGCCGCGGCCGAGGCGGCCTGGCCGAGGCACACGGTGGTGATGTCGGCGCGCACGTACTGCATGGTGTCGTAGATCGCCATCAGCGACGTGAACGAGCCACCCGGCGAGTTGATGTACATGGTGATGTCGCGGTCCGGGTCGAGCGACTCGAGAACCAGCAGCTGCGCCATGACGTCGTTCGCCGACGCGTCGTCGACCTGCACGCCGAGGAAGATGATGCGTTCCTCGAACAGCTTGTTGTAGGGGTTGGATTCCTTGACGCCGTAGCTCGAGTGCTCGATGAACGACGGAAGGATGTAGCGCGAGGAGGGGCCGGCCGGTGCGGCTCCGCCCAGAGCGCGGGGATCGAAAAGGTTGGTCATCGCTTCTCCAAGAAGTTCGTGATGCGGGGGACGGATCGTCGGGGTCGGCTAGTTGCCGGTGCCGCCGGCCTGCGCGGCCCGGGACACGACGTGGTCGACGAAGCCGTACTCGAGCGCCTCGGCCGCGGTGAACCAACGGTCCCGGTCGGAGTCGGCGGTGATCTGCTCGACCGTCTGACCCGTGTGCTCGGCGATGAGCTCGGCCATCTCCCGCTTGGTGTGCGCGAACTGCTCGGCCATGATCGCGATGTCGCTGGCGGTACCACCGATGCCCGCGGACGGCTGGTGCATCATGATCCGCGCGTGCGGAAGGGCGTACCGCTTGCCCTTGGTACCGGCGGAGAGCAGGAACTGTCCCATCGAGGCGGCCAGGCCCATGCCGAACGTCGCGACGTCGCACTCGACGAACTTCATGGTGTCGTAGATCGCCATACCGGCGGTCACCGAACCACCCGGGGAGTTGATGTAGAGAGAGATGTCGCGCTCCGGATCCTCGGCCGCGAGCAGGAGGATCTGGGCGCAGAGCTTGTTGGCGATGTCGTCGTCGACCTGGGTACCGAGGAAGATGATCCGCTCGCGGAGCAGGCGCTCGTAGACCGAGTCGCTGAGGTTCAGCCCAGCGGTGGCCGAGGTCATCGTCGGACCGATGGATGTCGCCGGATTCTGAGGAGTCACGGTACCTGCCTTCTCGTCAATCGTGGATTGCTGACACAGACACTAACGAAAGCGGGGCGGCACCGGATGCCCGGTGCCGCCCCAATTCGCTTACAGCGGAACGATCAGCGCGTTCTACTCGGCCGACTCGTCGGCCGCAGCCTCGTTCTCCGCACCTTCGGCCTCGGCCTCGGCGCCCTCTTCGGTCTTCGAACCGAACAGCGTCTCGGTGTCGACGGTCGCACCGGTGGTGTCGGTCACGGTCGCCTTGTTCACGACGCTGCCGAGCGCCTTGCCGCGACGCACGTCCGCGAAGATCGCGCCGAGCTGGTTCGCCTGGCTGATCTGCTGGATGAACTGCTCCGGCGGGATGCCGTAGCGCTGCGCCTGGAAGAAGATGCGCTCGGTGAGCTCCTGCTGCTCGACCGTGGTGCCCTCGGCCTCGGCGATCGCATCCAGCAGCAGCTGGGTCTTGACGGAACGCTCGGCGGACTCGCGGGCGTCCTTGTCGAACTCCTCGCGGCTCGAACCCTGCTCCTCGAGCAGCTCGTTGAGCTTGGTCTCGTCATGGTCGAGCGCGTGGATGGCGTCGTGCAGCGCGCTGTCGATCTCGGCCTGGACGACGGCCTCGGGCAGCGGGACCTCGACGGCCTCGAGGAGAGCCTCGAGAACCTTGTCGCGGATCTGGCCGGCCTGCTCGACCTGCTTGACGCGCTCGACGCGCTCACGCAGGTCCGCCTTCAGCTCGTCGAGGGTGTCGAACTCGCTCGCGAGCTGCGCGAAGTCGTCGTCCTCGGCGGGAAGCTCGCGCTCCTTGACGGAGTTCACCTTGACGGTGACGACGGCTTCCTTGTCGGCGAACTCACCGGCGACGAGCTTCGAGGTGAACTCGGTGGAGCCACCGGCCTCGAGACCGATGATGGCCTCGTCGAGGCCCTCGATGAGCTGGCCGGAGCCGACCTCGTGGGACAGGCCCTCGGTCGCGGCCTCCGGGACGGGCTCGCCGTCGACGGTGGCCGACAGGTCGATGGAGACGAAGTCGCCGTCCTGCACGGGCCGCTCGACACCCTTGAGGGTGCCGAAGCGCTGGCGCAGCGAGAGAAGCTGCTCGGCGACGTCCTCGTCGGTGATCTCGACGGGATCGACGGTGACGGCGATCTCGGAGAAATCGGGGAGGGTGATCTCGGGGCGGACGTCGACCTCGGCGGTGAACGCCAGCTCGACGTTGTCCTCGATCTTGGTGAGCTCGATCTCGGGCTGGCCGATGACCTTGACGTCGTTGGTGGTCACGGCCTCGCTGTAGCGGGGGCCGATCGCGTCGTTGACGACCTGCTCGAGCACGGCGCCGCGGCCGACACGAGCCTCCAGCAGCTTGCGGGGAGCCTTGCCGGGACGGAAGCCGGGCAGGCGGATCTGGCTGGCGAGAGCCTTGAACGCGCGGTCGAAATCAGGCTGGAGCTCCTCGAAGGGCACCTCAACGTTGATACGGACTCGCGTCGGGCTGAGCTGCTCGACGGTGCTCTTCACGGACATGCTCCTTCTGTGTCGTGCTCTTGTCTAGGTCTGACTACAGGCGCCGATTTCTCCGCCGCCGTTCGTTCTGGTCGGGATGACAGGATTTGAACCTGCGACCCTCCGCTCCCAAAGCGGATGCGCTACCAAGCTGCGCCACATCCCGTCGTCCAACCGGTTCCCGTCGACCGCCCGGGGACCCGCTGAGGAATCCTACGGCCCCCCGATTATGAAATCCAAAGCGAGGTTCGGTACAGTCTCATCCGGCAGCGACGGAGACGGCGATCCCGGCAGAAGTCGCTTGCTCGCGGGGATGTAGCTCAATGGTAGAGCCCCAGTCTTCCAAACTGGCTACGCGGGTTCGATTCCCGTCATCCCCTCCACGGGACCTCACGTCCGCCACCACTTCCGGTGGCGGGCGTGAGTCGTTTCCGGGCACCCCGTTCCTGTTCCTCCCGGTCACCGTTTCGACTCGAAACGGTCATCACACCGAGATCGAACGGGTTCCGCCGGTGTCGGTATGAGAACGTTCCGAGCATGAACGACGCTTCCGGCCGTCCCGCCGCGCCCCCTGAGCAGACGGCGCTGCGGTCGACGATCGTCGCCGCCGTCCTGCTCGACGCCTCCCCCGACTGGGATCGGGTCGGTGAGATGCTCTCCGGTGGAACCCCCGAAACGCCGGCGTTCCGGCACCGCGTTCTCGACGTGCCGTTCGGGCTGGCGCCGCCGCGATGGGCCGGCGAACACGACTCGGACCTGCCGTGGCAACTCGATCGGGTGACCCTGCCCTCCCCCGCGACCTTCGACGACGTTCTCGACTACGCCCGCACGACCTCCGCCGCCGCGGTCCCGGAACATCCCGGGTGGGAGCTGACGCTGGTCGAAGGGTTGCTCGGCGGCCAGTCCGCCCTGCTGATCCGCATTCACCACGCGTACGCCGACGGCGCCGACGGCACCCACATCACCGCCCGCATCGTCGACCTCGAACGACACGGTCACGAACACCCGGAACCCGAGCCGGAAACGACGACCGCGGAGGACGCGACCGATCGGGCAGCCGGCTCGTTCGGTTCCCTCGTCGAGTCGATCGGCGGACTGGTGCAGTCCCTCGCGGCGCCGCTGCGGTGGTTCACGTCGTCCGCCGAACCCGCCAGGACCGGCGCCCGCCGGCTGCACGTGGTGGACGTGCCGCTCACCGAGTTGCGGGCGGCCGCCGAGCGCGCGGGCAGCACCCTGGACAGCGCGTTCCTCGCGGCGGTGCTGCTCGGGCTGGCCGATTACCGGTTCCGCTGCGGTATCGACGTCGACGAGCTGAGCCTGGCGATGCCGCTGGCCCCAGAGAACGGTGGTACAGGGAACGGCGGTCCCGGGATCAGCCTGGCCCGTGCCGACCTGCCGGTCCCCGCCGACGATCCGGCGCTGCTCATGCGACTGCTCGACGAGTACTCCGGCCCCGCCACCGAACCCGGCCGGCACCTCGCACCCCCACCGAACCTGCTGCCGGCGGTGATCGACGACCCGCTCGACCACGACGACGTGTTCGCCTGCACGGTGCCGGGATCGCACGTGCCCCTGTACGTGGCGGGCGCGAAGATCGAGAAGTACTACGGCTTCGGGCCGACGCTCGGTTCGGCGTTCAACGCGACCCTGATGTCGTACCTGGACAGCTGCTGTCTCGGGTTCACGATCGACACCGACGCGGTGCGCGACGCCGAGATGTTCGACGACTGCATCCGCGCCGGTCTGCTCGCAGTCCTCGAGAGCTGACCGTCGGTAGGCTGGGCGTCGTACCCGCACGCACAGTCGGAAGGCGCATCGCCGTGGAACTCCTGCTCATCGTCCTTGCCGTCGGCGCGGTCGTGTACTTCGTGTCGCGGAGCCAGAAGAAATCGTCCGGCCACAGCGCGGTCCGTCTCGACGATGCGAAGGCGGACGCCCGTCAGGCGATCGAGCGTCTCGGCGGTCAGATCTACAACCTGACCGGGACCGACGACGCCTCCAAGCAGGCGCTCGCGGACGCGTCCGAGCGCTACAACGCGGCCGGCTCGCAAATCGAGCAGGCGCAGACCCCGGCGCAGGCGCGCCTCGCGAAGCAGAGCGCTCTCGAAGGGCTGTACTACATCCGGGCGGCCCGCATCGCGATGGGCATGGATCCCGGACCGGAGATCCCGCCGCTCGACGGCCAGAAGTCGGCCGGCGCCGTCACCGAGGAACGGCAGATCGAATTCGAGGGCCGGCAGGTGTCCGCATCCCCGTCCCCGTCGCCGCGGACGCCGAACTACTACCCCGGCGGCCGGGTCGCGGGCCGTCCGGTGCCGGCGGGCTGGTACTCGGAACCGTGGTGGAAGCCGGCGCTGGTCGCGGGCGCCTGGGGCGTGGGATCGATGCTGCTGTTCTCGGCGATGTTCTCGGGCATGGCCGGGGTGCCGTACGACGCGCAGGCGTTCGAGAGCGGTGTCGGCGACGGCACCGCGGACGTCGGTGACGTGGGCGGCGGTGAGGACTTCGGCGGAGACGATTTCGGCGGCGGTGACGATTTCAGCGGTGGTGACGATTTCGGCGGCGGTGGCGACTTCGGCGGCGGTGGCGACTCCGGCGGGTTCGACTTCGGTGGCGGCGACTTCGGGGGCGGGTTCGACTTCTGACCGGCGCAGCTGAATCGTCGATCCTGTCGACGTAGGCAGCCGTTCCGATCGGCGGTCACCGGTGTCCGGGGACTTCCGACCGGAACGGCCGGGATCGTGGACTCTGGCCGCGGCGCCCGCAAATGTGGGATCGTCCGAACATGGGCACCGCAGGACGGCGCATGGCGCAGACCGATTTCCTGACGTGGAGCATGGAGCAGGACCCCGCGCTGCGTTCGACGATCGTCGCCGTCATCACACTCGATTCGTCCCCCGACTGGGACCGCGTCGTCGAGATGATGGACCGCGGCACCCGGGACGTCCCGCACTTCCGGCACCGGGTCGTGTCCGTCCCGTTCGGCCTGGGCGCGCCGCGCTGGGTCGCGGACCCGGACTTCGACCTGTCCTGGCATCTGCGGCACACCGCGCTGCCGTCCCCCGGCACGATCGACGACGTCCTGGAACTCGCCCGCATCGCGGCCATGACGGCGTTCGACCGGGCCCGGCCGCTGTGGGAGCTGACCGTCGTCGACGGCCTCGCCGACGGAGGCGCAGCGATCCTGCTCAAGGTGCACCACGCGCTCACCGACGGTCTCGGTGGCATGCAGATCACCGCGCACATCGTCGATTTCACGCGGGAGGGCACCCCGCGGCCGGAACCGCCCGCTCCCCCGGAACCCGAGCGCCTCGGCTCGTGGGACCTCGTGACCGAACTGCTAGAGGATTACGGGTCCCAGGCCCGCGGCATGGTCGGCCGGGGACTGCGGTCGGTGTGGCCCGCGACCCGCGCGGTGGTCACCGACCCGGTCGGAGCCGCGCGCGGTGTGCTCGGCACGGTGTCGTCGGTGGCCCGCTATCTGCGGCCGATCACGACGACCGCGTCGCCGGTGATGACCGAACGCGCCTTGGGCCGGGCGCTGTTCTCGTTCGATGTCCCGCTCGAGGGGCTCCGCGCGGCGGGGCATCGCGCCGGATGCACCGTCAACAGCGCCTTCCTCACGGCACTGGTCGTCGGCCTGCACCACTATCACCGCGCTCACGACGCCGACGTCGAGTCGTTGCGGGTGACGATGCCGCTGAGCGTGCGCCGACCGGACGACGAGATGGGCGGCAACCGCATCAACCTGGCGCGATTCGCGCTTCCGGTACACGGCGGCGACGTCGACGACCTCATGCGGGAGATCGAGTCGATCGTCCGTGCGTGGCGGGCGGAACCGGCGCTCGATATGGGCGAGGTGCTCGCCGCTCCCCTGAACATGTTGCCGCCGGCGGTGGTCGGCAGCATGCTCGAGCACGTCGACTTCCTGGCCTCGAACGTGCCGGGATCCCCGGTCCCGCTGTATGTGGCGGGTGCGCGGGCCGAGCGGTACTACGCCTTCGGGCCGACACTCGGGTCGGCGTTCAACGTGACGATGGTGTCGTATCTCGGCACGTGCTGCCTGGGCGTCACGCTCGACGTCGGGGCAGTGCCGGACCGGGCCGTGTTCGAGGAATGCATCCGCACCGGGTTCCGGGACGTCCTCGGCGAGAAGTCGGACGAATCCGTGTCGTGACGGTCAGGCGGGGTCGTGACGGTCAGGCGGGCTGGCAGGTCGGGCACCAGAACAGGTTGCGCGCCTGCATGACCGAATGGAGGACGGGAGTGCCGCACACGCGGCAGGGATCACCGGCGCGGCGGTAGACGTAGGTGCGGGGCCGGTCCTTGGCATAGGCCGGGGCGCCGTGATCGTGTTCGGGCCGCACGACGTGCATCCGGCCGCGCTCCATCCCGATCTGCATGAGTTCGACCAGGTCCGCCCACATAGCGTCGAATTCGCTGCGCGACAGGTTCTTTCCGGGTCGTTCCGGGCTGATGCCGTGGCGGAACAGCACTTCGGCCCGATACACGTTGCCGACCCCGGCGATCACCGCCTGGTTCATGAGCAGTGATCCGATTGCGGTGCGGGACTTGGATATCCGCCCCCACGCCAGATCCGGGTCGGCGTCGGCGCGCAGCGGATCGGGCCCCAGCCGGGCCTCGATGGCGTCGACCTCGTCGGGGGTGAGCACATCGCACGCCGCGGGGCCGCGCAGATCGCTGCCGTGCTCGACCCCGATCATCCGCATGCGGACCTGACCGACCGGCGGGCCGAGCGGCAGCGCGGATTCGGTGAACTCGCCGTAGATGCCGAGGTGCACGTGCACCACGGCGCCGGTCTCGTAGTGATGGAACAGGTGCTTGCCCCACGCTTCGGCGTGGGTGAGTACCCGCCCGTCGACGAGCGCGGCACCGTCCGAGAACCGCCCTTGCGGGCTCGAGACCCGCACCGCCGCACCGGCGTAGTGCCGCTGGTGCAGGCGGGCGAGCCTGTGGAGTATGTGTCCCTCGGGCACCGGGCCCCCGGACTACGCGCCGGGGACGGCGGGAGCGACGCCGGTCTTCTCGTACTCGGCGAGGATGTCGATGCGACGCTGGTGCCGCTCCTCGTTCGACCAGGGGGTCGCCAGGAACGCGTCGACGATCGCGAGCGTCTCCTCGAGCGTGTGCATGCGACCACCGATGCCGATGAGCTGCGCGTTGTTGTGCTCGCGGGCGAGCTTGGCGGTCTCGACGCTCCACGCGAGGGCACAGCGGGCGCCGGGCACCTTGTTCGCGGCGATCTGCTCGCCGTTGCCGCTGCCTCCGAGGACGATGCCGAGGCTGCCCTCGTCGGCGACGGTGCGGCGGGCCGCCTCGATGCAGAACGCGGGGTAGTCGTCCTGGGCGTCGTATTCGTGTGCGCCGCAGTCGACGGCTTCGTGACCGTTGGCGGTCAGGTGTTCGATGATCTGGTTCTTACGTTCGAAGCCGGCGTGGTCGGCACCCAGGTAAACGCGCATGAGTCAAGAGTCTAACGAGCCCGATGCGGTGCCGACGAACAGCAGGGAGCACCGCGTATGCGGGAGGCCGGCAGCAGTCCGACGGATTGCCTGAATCCTCGGAGCTGCTTGCCGGCCTGCCGGATCTACTCGAAGCTCGGACCCTCGGTCCGGGTGCGCTTGAGTTCGAAGAAGTGTGGGTAGCTCGCGAGCGCGACCACGCCGTCCCACACCTTGCCGGCTTCCTCGCCGCGCGGGATCTTCGAGAGCACCGGGCCGAAGAACGCGACCCCGTTGACGTGGATCGTGGGGGTTCCCACATCGGGGCCCACCGCGTCCATGCCGGCGGCGTGGCTCGCGCGCAGCACCTCGTCGTAGGCATCGGTGTCGGCGGCCTTCGCCAGTTCCGGGTCCAGGCCCAGATCGGCGAGCGCCTTGCCGATCACGGCGGGGAAGTCGTCGTTGCCCTCGTTGTGGATCTGCGTGCCCAGCGCCGTGTACAGCGGGGCCAGGATCTCGTCACCGTACTTCTGGGCGGCGGCGATCGCCACACGCACCGGACCCCACGCCTTCTTCATCTTCTCGGCGTACTCGGCGGGCAGGTCGCGTCCCTCGTTGAGGACCGCGAGGCTCATGACGTGGAAACGCGCCTCGATGTCGCGCACCTTGGTGACCTCGAGGATCCATCGCGAGGTGATCCAGCACCAGGGGCAGAGCGGGTCGAACCAGAAGTCGGCAGTGTCCTTGGTGATCGCTTCGCTCACGGGGTCCTTGGCGGTGGCTTCGCTCACGGAATTCTCCTCAGATGTCCCGTCGTCGACACGTCGACGACAACCGATGCTGTCGACAGCACAACGTCGCAGCAAGCCGGATTCTTCCCGAACCGCACCAGCGCCCGCGCGGCACACCGTACGGTCGAATCGAACCGCACGACTCGTGACACGGGAGACTGCGATGCCCAGCGAAGAAACGTTCGTGATCGTCGGCGGCGGACTGGCCGGTGCCAAGACCGCCGAGGAACTGCGCGCCCGCGATTTCCTCGGGCACATCGTGCTGCTCGGCACCGAGGAGCATCTGCCCTACGAGCGACCGCCGCTGTCGAAGGAGTATTTCGCCGGCAACAAGCGGTTGCTGGACTTCACCGTCCAACGCGGCGACTGGTATCGCGACCACCGGATCGAGCTGCGCCTGGGCACCACCGTCACGGCGCTGGATCCGGCCGCACACACGGTGACGCTGCCGGACGACTCGGCGCTGCACTACGACAAGCTGGCGCTCGCAACCGGCTCGCGGCCCCGGACGATCCCACTGCCGGGCGCCGACGCGTCGGGGGTGTACGTGTTGCGCACCGTCGACGACGCGGACGCGCTGCTCTCGGTGGTGCGCGCGGACGGGGCCCGCCTGGTGATCGTCGGCGCCGGCTGGATCGGGCTCGAGGTCGCCGCGAACGCCCGCGGGCACGGCGCGGAGGTGACGGTTCTCGAGACGGCCGCACAGCCGTTGCAGGCCGCGCTGGGCCCCGAGATCGGTGCCGTGTTCGCGGACCTGCACCGCGCGCACGGCGTCGACCTGCGGTTGCAGACGTCGGTCGAGGAGATCGTCGTCGAATCGGGTCGGGCCACCGGGGTGCGCCTCGGCGACGGCAGTGTCGTCCCCGCCGACGCGGTGCTGCTCGCCGTCGGCGCGGTGCCGAACATCGAGCTCGCCCGGGAGGCGGGGCTCGCCGTCGACGGCGGGGTCCTCGTCGACAGCACGCTGACCACCAGCGACCCGGACATCGTCGCGGTCGGCGACATCGCCGAGGCCGAGCATCCGGTGCTCGGCGGCCGGGTCCGCGTCGAGCACTGGGCGAACGCGTTGAACCAGCCGGCGGTCGCGGCGGCGACGATGCTGGGCCGGCCGGCGTCCTACGAGCGGCTCCCCTACTTCTTCACCGACCAGTACGACCTGGGCATGGAGTACGTGGGGCACGCGCCGCGCGATGCGACGGTCGTGACCCGCGGCGACGTCGCGGGCCTGCAGTTCCTGGCGTTCTGGCTCGACTCCGACGACCGGGTGCGGGCGGGGATGAACGTCAACATCTGGGATGCCGGCGACGAGATCCGCGCGCTGCTGGGCTCCGGCACCGCCGTGGATCGGGCGAGGCTCGCCGATCCGGGTGTGGCGCTGGCCGATCTCGCGGGGTGAGCTTCACCGCCCGCAGCGGGTCCGACGGGTCCACGGCGTCCGCACGTGGTGGGATTGGTTCGTCGCAACCCGTCGTGTAGAAGGAGATCTTCGTGGCACCACCGAATCTGACCCGTGAGCAGGCTGCTGAACGGGCCGCGATCCTGTCGGTCGACAACTACCGCATCGAACTCGATCTCACCGACGGCGCGGGCGCACCCGGCACCACCACGTTCCGTTCGATCACGACGGTCACGTTCGGCGCCACCGAGGGTGCGTCGACGTTCATCGACCTGATCGCGCAGAAGGTGAACTCGGCGACGCTCAACGGCTCCCCCATCGACGTGTCCGGTTACACCGAGGACACCGGTCTGGCGCTGTCCGGGCTGTCCGAACGCAACGAACTGGTCGTCGACGCGAACTGCCTGTACACGAATACAGGTGAGGGTCTGCACCGGTTCGTCGATCCCACCGACGGTGCGGTGTACCTGTACTCGCAGTTCGAGACGGCCGACGCCAAGCGCATGTTCGCGTGCTTCGACCAGCCGGACCTGAAGGCCACGTTCGACCTCTCGGTGACCGCGCCGGAGGACTGGGCGGTGATCTCCAACGCCGAGACGGTGCAGACCGTCGCCGCCACGCCCGGCAAGCACATCTTCCGCACGACACCGCGGATGAGCACCTATCTGGTCGCGCTGATCGCCGGCCCGTACTCGGTGTGGACGGATGCGTACACCGACGAGCACGGCACGATTCCGCTGGGCATCTACTGCCGCGCGTCGCTCGCAGAGTTCATGGACGCCGACCGGCTGTTCACCGAGACGAAGCAGGGCTTCGACTTCTATCACCGCAACTTCGGGGTGCCCTACGCGTTCGGCAAGTACGACCAGTTGTTCGTGCCGGAGTTCAACGCGGGCGCGATGGAGAACGCCGGGGCCGTCACGTTCCTCGAGGACTACGTCTTCCGGTCGAAGGTGACCCGCGCGTCGTACGAGCGTCGCGCCGAGACGGTGCTCCACGAAATGGCGCACATGTGGTTCGGCGACCTCGTGACCATGCGCTGGTGGGACGATCTGTGGCTCAACGAGTCGTTCGCGACGTTCGCCTCGGTGCTGTGCCAGTCCCGCGCGACCGAGTACACCAACGCGTGGACGACGTTCGCGAACGTCGAGAAGTCGTGGGCGTACCGGCAGGATCAGCTGCCGTCGACGCATCCGATCGCCGCGGACATCCCCGATCTGGCGGCCGTCGAGGTCAACTTCGACGGCATCACCTACGCGAAGGGCGCGTCGGTGCTCAAGCAGCTCGTCGCGTACGTCGGCGAGGAACCGTTCCTGGCGGGTCTGCGCGACTACTTCCGCGACCACGCCTACGACAACGCGACCTTCGACGATCTGCTCGCCGCGCTCGAGAAGGCGTCGGGCCGCGACCTGTCCGGGTGGGGCGCGCAGTGGCTCAAGACGACGGGCCTGAACATCATGCGCCCCGATTTCGAGGTCGACGCCGACGGGAAGTTCACCCGGTTCACGGTCGTGCAGGAGGGAGCGCAGCCGGGTGAAGGCGAGTTCCGGGTGCACCGCCTGGCGATCGGCGTGTACGACGACGACGGTTCCGGGAAGCTGCTGCGCACCCACCGCGTCGAGATCGATGTCGATGCCGCCGCCCGCACCGACGTGCCGGAGCTCGTCGGGGTGCCGCGCGGGCAGTTCGTGCTCGTCAACGACGACGACCTGACGTACTGCTCGGTGCGGCTCGACGAGCAGTCGCTGCGCACGGTGATCGAGCGGGTCGGCGACATCGCCGAGCCGCTGCCCCGCACGCTCGTGTGGTCGGCGGCGTGGGAGATGACGCGGCAGGCCGAGCTCAAGGCCCGCGAGTTCGTGGCGCTCGTGCAGCGCGGTGTGGCCGCCGAGAGCGAGGTGGGTGTCGTGCAACGGCTGCTCATGCAGGCACACACCGCGCTGGGCAGCTACGCGGATCCGGCGTGGGCGGACAGCCAGGGCTGGGCGGACTACGCGAACCGGCTGCTGGAACTGGCCCGCGCGGCCGAGCCGGGATCCGATCATCAGCTCGCCTTCGTCAACGCCCTGACCACGGCGCAGTTGTCGGCGTGGCACACCGAGGTGCTCGCCGAGCTGCTCGCCGCCGATCCGTCGACGGTGGGGTTGCCGGGGCTGGTCGTCGACACGGATCTGCGGTGGCGGATCGTGCAGGCGCTCGCCGCGGCCGGAGAGATCGACGCCGACGGTGTCGAGTCCCCGGTGATCGACGCGGAGGCCGAGCGCGATCCGACGGCCGCCGGTGCCCGTCAGGCGGCGGCCGCGCGGGCGGCCCGTCCGCAGGCGGCGGTCAAGGAACAGGTGTGGCAGACGGTGATCTTCGACGACACGGTCCCGAACATCACCGCCCGTGCGATCATCGGCGGGTTCGCCCCGGCCGGCCAGAGCGAACTGCTCGAGCCGTACGTGGCGCGGTACTTCGCGGACGTTCCGGGCGTGTGGGAGCGGCGATCGAGCGAGGTCGCGCAGACCGTCGTGGTCGGCCTGTACCCGGCGTGGTCGATCTCGGAGGCGTCGGTCGCGGCGGCCGACGAGTTCCTCGCCGGTGACCTGCCGCCCGCGCTGCGCCGGCTCGTCGTCGAGGGCCGCGCCGGCATCGTGCGGTCGCTGAAGGCCCGCGCCTTCGACGCCTCCTGAAACCGGCTGCGAACCGAACTGAGCTGCACACCGAACCGAGGGGGGTGTCTCCCTGCTGCCGAGCAGCAGGGAGACACCCCCTCAGTGGTAAGCGCCGGAAACCGAGGTGCCGGAGCCGGAAGTGCCGGGAATCAGGGCGCGACGATCGCGTTGGCGATGACGCGGACGGCGCTGACCAGGCCGTCGAGAAGGTGGCCCTGGCCGAAGGACGCGACCGCGGCGGTCACGCCGAGCTGCGCGACACGGTCCGTGACGCGGTCCGCGACGTCGACGCCGCTGCGGATCTGGATCGACCGCTGGTTCGGATAGACCGCGATGAGCACCGAACGCGCCGCCTCGGGGGTCTGCGGGAAGACCGCGTCGGTCGCCGCCGCCGGGTCCGTCGCATCGCCGATGTAGACGTTGAACCGCACCTTGGTGGCGCGGGTGGCCTCGGAGAGCGCATCGTCGAGCGCGATCAGGTCCCGCTCGGCGAACGGCGGGTTCTCGTCGAACGTGTGGTCGAGGCCGGCCGGGATGGCCCGCGAGATGCGTCCGCTCGCCGTCAGTGCGGCGGCGTACGGCAGGTTCTCCGGCGCGATTGCCGGGGCGTGGATCACGTCACCACTTGCCACTTGCGGTACCTCCGATCAGTTCCGTCGCCGAACCGGCGTGTCCGTGCCCACCGTGGTGTCCGTGTCCGGTCACCTCGTCGACAGCGCTCCACAGCACCGGCTCGTGATCCCACTTGTCGCCGAGCTTGTACTCGGGCGGATTCGGGGTCGCGTACTTCGGCCCGATGTAGCCCAGCCCCGCGACGATCAGGATCACCAGCAATGGGATGCCCACGAATATCAGGGTTGTCTCGAGAATGCTCACACCGCAAACGGTAGCCCAGCCGGTACCATCCCGGCGCACTTGGCCCGGGATGTCTCCGTTGCGCTCAGGCGGCGCCCTCTCCCAGATACGGCAACCAGGTCGGATGCAGCTCCGGCAGGGTGGCCAGCAGACGCCAGTGCCGGCCCTTCGGCGGCACCAGTGAGGCCCGCAACGTCCAGCCCAGTTCGCTGAGCAACCGGTCTGCTTTCTTGTGGTTGCACGACGCGCAGCAGGCGACGCAGTTCTCCCAGGAATGCTCGCCACCGCGGCTGCGCGGAACGACGTGATCGATGGTTTCGGCCTTGGCGCCGCAGTAGGCGCACCGGTTGCCGTCCCGGTGCATGAGCGCGGCCCGGGTCATCGGCACCCGCGCGTGGTAGGGCACGCGGACGAAGGTGCGCAGCCGGATCACCGAGGGAAGCTGCACGGACCGTTCCGCCGAGTGCACGACCGGTGCCTGCGGGTCCTCGTGCACCGTGTCGGCCTTGCCGCAGGTCATGAGCACCACCGCGCGGCGCGCCGGCAGCGCGGTCAGCGGTTCGAAGGTGGCGTTGAGCAGCAGCACCCTCAACGCGAACCAGTCCGGTAGGGCACCGGGGTCGCGCACGACCCGCAGAGTGTTGGCCCCCGGGACCCCGTCGAGGGTCTCCGCGGGCGGGAGTTGTCGATGTGCGCTGCTGCGGTGCTTCATGCGACCTCCGGAAGACTGGCAATAGTGCACCACGGATGCCGCGACATCGCACCCCGAATTCGCCGACATGTTGCGGTCGGGGTGTGAACGTCCCGTACCGCCCCGGCGCCCTTACTGCAGAAGCAGGCACAATGGGCGGGCGAGAGGGAATGGTGAGCAACGATGAGTGACGAGCAGACCTTCTACGACGCGATCGGTGGGGCCGAGACGTTTCGGAAGATCACCGCGCGCTTCTACGAAGAGGTCGCCAAGGACGAGGTCGTCCGGCCGCTGTATCCGGAGGAGGATCTGGGCCCGGCGGAGCGCCGCATGCGCATGTTCCTCGAACAGTACTGGGGCGGTCCCCGCACCTACTCCGACGAGCGGGGGCACCCGCGGCTGCGGATGCGCCACCACCCGTTCAAGATCGGCCCGATCGAGCGGGACGCGTGGCTGCGGTGCATGCACACCGCGATCGCCTCGATCGACGACACCACGCTCGACGCCGCGCATCGCCGCCAGTTGCTCGACTACATCGACATGGCCGCCGACTCGCTGATGAACTCGCCGATCTGACCCCTTCCGGCGCGGTTCGGCGGCTCAGCCGCGGCCGAGCACCGACCGGATTCTGGTCACGACGCGCAGCGCGAACGCGATCGGCGCGGGGAGGCTCCGGCGCAGGATCGCGTGCTTGCGCACGTATTCGGGGACCTGCCAGACCGCCCAGGTTCCGGCGCGGAACAGGGCGGCGTCCCCGGCACGCAACGTGCGGGGCGGGAAGTCGTCGGCGGACACGGTGACGGCGCCGTCGACGATGTGCACGATCTCGTCGACGGCGAAGTACCAGTTGAACCGGCCCGCGGTGCAGTCCCAGACGTGCGTCGTCGTGGTCCGATCCGTGCTGGTCGACCACTGGCCGCAGCGCGCGCGGGGGTCGCCCGCGATGATCCAGGCGGGGTCGATCGGGTCGTCGGCGAGCTCGACGTCGTCGAGGCGGGCAGCCACCACGGATGTCCGTTTCATGCCGATCGTCCTATCACGCGGGGTCCCCCGGCCGCGACCTCGTGACTCGCCTCCCACGACACCCGCGGCCGAGATTTGACACCATGTTTGCGTGTCAAGGCCGCAGAGCACGTCGTCCCCGGCACCTCCTTTTCCGGTGCCCTGGTGGCGCGATGCCGTCTTCTACCAGATCTATCCGCGGTCGTTCGCCGACGCGAACGGTGACGGTGTCGGCGATCTCGCCGGCATCCGTGAGCGCCTCGGTTACGTCGAACTGCTCGGTGTCGACGCGATCTGGCTGAACCCGGTGATGCGGTCCCCCATGGCCGATCACGGTTACGACGTGTCCGATCCCCGGGACATCGATCCGCTGTTCGGCGATCTCGACGACTTCGACGAACTGGTCCGGGAGGCGCATGCCCGGCGGATCCGCGTCGTGATGGATCTGGTGCCGAACCACACCAGCAACGAGCACCCGTGGTTCCGCGCCGCCCTCGCCGCACCGCCGGGCAGCCGCGAACGCGCCCGCTACCACTTCCGCGACGGCCGGGGTCCCGGCGGCGACGAGCCCCCGAACAACTGGCCGAGCATCTTCGGCGGTCCCGCCTGGACGCGGATCACCGAACCCGACGGCACCCCCGGCCAGTGGTATCTGCACCTGTTCGCCCCCGAACAACCCGACCTCAACTGGGGCAACGAAGAGGTCTTCGCGGATCTGGAACGGACCCTGCGGTTCTGGCTGGATCGGGGCGTCGACGGCTTCCGCATCGACGTCGCGCACGGCATGGCCAAACCGGACGGCCTGCCGGACCACGACGGGTGGCAGTCGAACAAGCTGCTCTCGCACTTCGACACCGATCCGCGGTTCAACGATCCGAACGTGCACCACATCCACCGGCGGATCCGGAAGGTCTTCGACGAGTACCCGCACGCGGTGGCGATCGGCGAGATCTGGGTGCACGACCCGCAGCGGTTCGCGGAGTATCTGCGCCCGGACGAGCTGCATCTCGGATTCGACTTCCACCTGGCGCTGACCGGCTGGGACGCGACCGCGATCCGGGAGGCGATCGAGGGTTCGCTCGCCGCGGTCGCTCCGGTGCAGGGAACCCCGACGTGGACGCTGTCCAATCACGACGTCTCCCGGGAGGTCACCAGGTTCGGCGGCGGTCCGGCCGGGATCGCGCGGGCCCGGGCGATGCTGCTCGTCGAACTGGCGCTGCCGGGGGCGGTGTTCGTCTACAACGGAGCCGAACTCGGGCTCGCCGATGTCGACCTGCCCGACGAGGCCCTGCAGGATCCGGTGTGGAAGCGGTCCGGGTACACGGACCGCGGTCGCGACGGCTGCCGGGTTCCGCTGCCGTGGGAGGGCGACCGGCCGCCGTTCGGGTTCACCTCGGCCGCGCAGGGCTGGTTACCGCAGCCGGAGGACTGGGCGGAGCTGACCGCCGAACGCCAGCTCGAGGACGTGACGTCGATGCTGTCGCTGTACCGGGCGGCGCTCGAGCTGCGCCGTCGCCGCCCGGAGTTGTCCGGCGGGATCGATTGGTACGGAAGCCCACCCGGATGCCTGGCGTTCCGGCGGCAGGGCGGGCTGACGTGCGCGCTCAACACCACGGACGATCCGGTGCCGCTGCCCCCGGGTGCGGTGCTGCTCGCCAGCGCACCGGGTGTGGACACCCACCTGCCGCCGAACAGCGCGGCCTGGTTGCTGTGACACCGGAACGGCCGCCACGGTTACGAAAAGCTGTGCGTCACAACACGTTCAGACCAATTCCCCCGCCGCGTCGCAGGTACACCGAACCGTAGCGGGCGTCGAGCCGCAGCCACGTCGCGGTGGCCCGCACCCGCACCACCTCGGCGGGGTCGATGCGCGCGAGGTCGATCTCCGCGGTGGCGCCCGCCGGACCGACGGGCACGAAACCCATGCCGTTGAGCGCGAACACCAGCCGCATGGGCACCCCGACCGTGAGGCCGCCGCCGGTGACCTCGAGCACCTCCTGCGCGAGCAACGACACCGGCGGTCCCTGCGCCCCCTGCTCCCGGGTCGCCGCGACGCCGCGCTGGGCGAGATCGACGAGCACACGCGCGGGAACGTCGTCGACGTGGACGTAACCGCCCTCCGGTGGGAGCGACCCCCGCCAGGCCGAATCGACCGCCCAGCCGGGGTCGATGCTCTCCCCCGCATCGGGTGCGGTCAGTGCCGCACGCAGCCCGTCCGCGGCCACACAGGTGTCGGCGGGGGTGACGGTACCGGGCAGCGCGCGCACGGCCAGCGCGTCGAACCCGGTGCGCACCCACGCCGCGAGCAGGCCGTCGCGCCGGCGGTGCAACCGCACGACGGTCGATTCGTCGAGGCGCAGTGCCCGCCCCAGGAAGGTCGCGAGATCGGCCCGGTCGTCCGCGTCCGGGATGTGGACCTGCCGTTCGGCGTGTCCCGGCTCAGCCACGGCGCCACCGCTGCAGGAATTCTCGTTCGGGGGCGGTGAGCCGGCGCAGCTTCTGGGTGTCGATGTCGAACGCGGCGATCTGCGTCGACGCGACGATCGACGGCGGCGTGTCGACGGGCGCGCCACCGGGCCGCACCTCGTAGCCGATCGTGAAGTCGACGGCGCGCACCTGTTCGGTCCACATCACCACGTCCAGCGGGCTGTCCTCGTGCCGCAGCTGGCCCCGGTACCGCACGTGCAGGTCGGCGATGACGGCTCCGTCGCGCAGGTTCACGGTGGGCCGGCCGTCGGCGAACAGCCACGGGATGCGGGCCTCCTCGAGCAGGGTCACCATCCGCGCGTGGTTGACGTGCTGGAACACGTCCATGTCGGACCAGCGCACCACCACCTCGGTCCGGAACCCGAACTGCTCCGCCGCATCCTTCACGTGCTACCTCCGATCGGGTGCACCCGCGCGCACCATGGTCCTGATCTGCCGTGCCGCCACCAGCAGCGTGGCCAGGTCCAGGTTTCCAGATGCGAATATCTCCTCGAGCGCCGCCCTCGCACGCACGAGCCGCGACCCGTTCGACAGCTCCCAGTCCTCGATCATCTCGACGCTGGTCTCCTCCGGTTCGGCGCCGGCGAGCACGTCCCGGGTCAACGCCCGCAACGATCCGTACAGTTCGTCGCGCAGCGCGAGCCGCGCGAGCGAATGCCACCGGTCGCCCCGGTCGAGTTCGGAGACCGCCGACAGCAGCCGGTCGACACCGAGGTGCGCGTCCATCGCGTAGTACAGCTCGGCGACGATCTCCTCGTCGCGTTCGACGATGTCGGCGATGTCGATGACGTCGAGCAGCGGGAACTGGTCGAGCAGCCGGAACACGTCCTCGGTGAGCGCGTGGGGGGCACCCCGGGAGAGCAGCGGCGCCATCCGGTCGCCGAGGTCCTCGCGGACGTGGCCGCGCATCCATTCCCCCACCCGCGGGGCCAGCTGCGCGAACGGCGACCGGTAGCGGGCGATCTCGGCGCCGACGGCCAGCGGCTGCGGCCGGTTCGACAGCAGCCACCGCGACGCCCGGTCCAGCACCCGGTTGGATTCGAGCAGCAGGTCGTCGGCGACGTCGGTGGGGATGTCGGCGCTGCGGATGCGCGTCCACAACTGCGGCAGCCCGAAGATCTCGGTGGCGGCCGCGTAGGCACGGATCGCGTCCGTGCTCGACGCCCCGGAATCCTCGCTCAACCGGTACACGTAGGTGATGCCGCCGTTGTCGACGGTCTCGTTCGCGAGGATCGTCGCAACGATCTGCCGGCGCAGCGGATGCGCCCGGATGCCGTTGCGGAACCGCTGCCGCAACTGTTCCGGGAAATAGCCGGGCAACCGGGCGGCGAACGTTTCGCTGTCGGGCAGGTCGGTCTCGAGCAGGTCCTCGACCAGGGCGAGTTTGACGTGGGCGAGCAACGTGCACAACTCGGGTGAGGTCAGTCCTTCACCGGCCTCGAGCCGCTGTTCGATCTCCTCGTTGTCCGGCAGCGCCTCGAGGGTCCGGTCGAGGCCGCGTTCGGCGACGAGGGCGTTGATCAGGCGCTGGTGCACCCCGAGGAGCGCCGGTGCCGACGCCCGGGACACGCCGAGCACCCCGTTCTGGGCGATGTTGTCGGCGAGGACGAGCCGGGCGACCTCGTCGGTCATGGATTCGAGCAGCGGATTGCGTTCGGACTCCGGCAGTTCCCCGGCGGCGACCATCGAATCGAGCAGGATCTTGATGTTGACCTCGTGGTCGGAGCAGTCCACCCCGGCGGAGTTGTCGATCGCGTCGGTGTTGATCTTGCCGCCGGCGCGGGCGTATTCGATGCGGCCGCGGGGGGTCACACCGAGATTGCCGCCCTCCCCCACCACCCGCGCCCGGATCTCGTCGCCGTCGACGCGGACCGCGTCGTTGCTCTTGTCTCCGACGTCCGCGTGCGTTTCGGTGTGGGCCTTGACGTAGGTGCCGATGCCGCCGTTCCACAGCAGGTCGACGGGGGCGCGCAGGATCGCGCGGATCAGTTCGGGCGGAGGCAGTTCGGTGACCTCATCGGGTAGGCCCAGCGCGGCCCGGGCCTCCGGCGCGAGCGGAATCGACTTGCGGGTGCGTTCCCACACCCCGCCGCCGGTACTGATCAGCTTCGGGTCGTAGTCCGCCCAGGAGGACCGGGGCAGTTCGAACAGCCGGCGTCGTTCGGCGTAGGAGCGGGCCGCGTCGGGGTCCGGGTCGAGGAAGATGTGCCGGTGGTCGAACGCGGCGACGAGCCGGATGTGTTCGCTGAGCAGCATCCCGTTGCCGAACACGTCACCGCTCATGTCGCCGATGCCGACGACGGTGAAGTCCTGTGTCTGCGTGTCGAGGCCGAATTCGGCGAAGTGGCGTTTGACGCTCTCCCACGCCCCGCGCGCGGTGATACCCATCGCCTTGTGGTCGTATCCGGCCGAACCACCCGAGGCGAACGCGTCGTCGAGCCAGAAGTGATGTTCGCGCGCAACCTCGTTGGCGAGGTCGGAGAACGACGCGGTGCCCTTGTCCGCGGCGACGACGAGGTAGGGGTCGTCGCCGTCGCGGCGCACGACCCGGCCGGGCGGGATCGCCCGATTGGTGGCGCGGTCGAGGTTGTCGGTGATCTCGAGCATGCCGCCGACGAACCGGCGGTAGCAGCGCTCGCCCTGCACGCGGACGGCGACACGGTCGACCGCGGGGTCCCCGGTGGGGGCGACGGGTTTCTTCACCACGAACCCGCCCTTGGCACCGACCGGCACGATCACCGCGTTCTTGACGGCCTGAGCCTTGGCGAGGCCGAGGATCTCGGTTCGGTAGTCCTCGCGGCGGTCGGACCAGCGCAGTCCGCCACGCGCGACCGGACCGAACCGCAGGTGCACACCCTCGACTTCGGGCGAATAGATGAACATCTCGAATTTCGGCCGGGGGCGCGGTAGTTCGTCGATCTCGCTGGGATCGAGCTTGAACGTCAGGATGCGTCCCATCGCGTCCCGGTCGTCGACCGGAACGAAGTAGTTGGTGCGCAGGGTGGCCCGGATCAGCGCGAACAGCCCGCGCAGGATGCGGTCGGCGTCGAGACCCGTGACGGCGTCGATCGCCCGCTCGAGTGCCGCGACGAGGTCGCGTTCACGGGCCGCCGAGACCGCCGGGAGCAGTTCCGGATCGAACATCGTCTCGAACAGTTCGACGAACAGACCGGTGGTGGCGGGGGCGGCGAGCAGCACCCCGGCGATGCGGTACTCGCTGTACGGGAAGCCCGCCTGCTTCAGGTATTTCGCGTAGGCGCGCAGCATCGCGGCCCGGCGCCAGGTCAGCCCCGCGCGCAGGACCAGTTCGTTGAACCGGTCGACGACGACGGCCCCGTGCCACACAGCCTCGAAGGCGTCGGTGAAGCGTTGCGGCATCGCGGATTCCGGATCCACGTCGACCGGCATGTCGAGCCCGAAATCGTATATCCAGCAACTCATCCGGTCCGCGCGGATGATCTGGTACGGCCGCTCGTCGACGACGTCGACACCGAGGCTCTGCAGCGCCGGCAGCACCCGACTCAGCGTGATGCCCTCGCTGCCGATGTACAGCGCGAAACGCCACCGGCGCGGCACGGCGTCGTCGGGGCGGTACAGCAGCATGTCGATCGAGTCCGCCCGCAACGCCTCGAGGCGGGCCACGTCGGCGAGGGCGTGCGCCGGGTCGAAGTCCTCCTTGTACGCGTCGGGAAAGACGTCCGAATAGCGCTTCACGAGTGCAGGATCGATGGTCGGGTCGTCCGCGGCGATCTCGGCGAGCCGGTCGTCCCAGCTGCGGCTGGCCTCGGCGAGCAGACCCTGGATGCGCAGCCGTTCGGCCTCGGTCGTGTCGACCCGGACGTCGGGTGCACCGACCGCCGAACGGATCGTCACGTGCAACTGCGCAAGATCACCCTCGGTGACGCGGGCCGTGTAATCGAGTGTCCCCCCGCCGAATTCGCGCAACAGTATCTGCTGCATCGCGACGCGGACGCGGGTCGTGTAGCGGTCGCGCGGCAGATACACCAGGCACGAGACGTACCGGCCGAACGGATCGACGCGCACGAACAGCCGGACCTGACGACGCATCCCCACGACCGAGGACACGGTCCGGTACAGGGTGTCGGTGTTCATCGAGAACAGCTCGATCCGCGGCATCGACTGGATGATCTCAAGCATCGCCTGCCCGGTGAACGAGGACATCGGCACGCCCGCCCGGGCGATGGCACCGCGTACCCGGCGCGACAGCATCGGGATGTCGAGGACGTTCTCGTGCAGTGCGGTGACCGTGAGCACCCCGAGGAACCGGTGCTCGCCGACGATGCGGCCGTCGTCGTCGAGGTTCGCCACGTCCACGAAGTACGGGTACACCGACCGGTGCACGGTCGCCGGCAGCGAGCCCTCGGTGAGCACCAGCAGCGGACGGTCCGCCGGTTCCGCAACGGCCGGCAGATCGATCGGATCGTGTGTCACCTGGTCGCGGAGCAGACCGAGGCCGCTGCCCGGTACCGGGTGGATCGGGCGCGCACCGTGCTCGTCCGGATCCCCGAGGTTGTACTGGCGGTAGCCGAGGAGAGCGTAGTTGCCCTCTCCCAGCCAGCGCAGCAGCGCTGCCGTCTCGGTCAGCTCCTCGGCGGTGCGTGTGCCCGGCGGGTCGGTGGCGAGCGCCTCCAGGTACGCCTCGAGTTCGCGGCTGCGATCCTGCATGGCGTCGGTGTCCGTCACCACCTGGCGGACATCGGCGAGCACCACCGGAAGCTCGGCGTCCACGGCGTCGAGCGCCGAATCGGTCGTGGTGGGGTGCAGCTGCACGTGGATCCACGATTCGGCGGTGGCGTCGTCGGCTCCCGCCGGGACGGGGGTCAGCGCGACCAGCTCCCCCGTCGGTCCGCGCCGGGCCCCGAAGATCGGGTGCACGACCTCGCCGACGGTGACACCGAGGCGCTCCAGCAGGGACGTCACCGATTCCACCAACAGCGGCATGTCGTCGGTGACGATCTGCACCGCCGGGCCGATCCCGTCGCGGCGCCCGGCCCGGTACACGTGCGTCACGGCGGTACCCGACGGGCGGTGCCGTCCCAGTTCCAGATGCGCCTGAATCGCACGGCGCAGATCGATGAGCTCGCCGCCGCCCTGTCGATATGCCCGTTCCAGTACCTCGATATCCGGCGAAACATGCTGCGATGCAGGCGACTCGGCCATGATGACCCTCCTCACTCGGATCTGCTGCGCAAACGCGAACGCCGCGGACAGGCCCGAAGTCGAGCCTATCCGCGGCGTGGCGTCCGAGGAGGGAAACGAGCGTCAGCCGACGGGTACGGCCAGGTATTCGCCGAGCATCCGGCGCTCGTCGTCGGTGAGCGTCCGGGCGGAGTCGGTGGCCGGGTCGAACCCGACCAGCACCGCGTCACCGAGTCCGCACACGTTGCCGTGCACGTCGGTGACGACGTGCCGGAGCGTGTAGGACGTGGTGCCGAGCCGCAGCACCGTCACCGTGACGGTGATCGGGCCCGACTCGTCCTTGAGCGGCCGCAGGAATTCCACGTCGGTCTTGCGCACGACGACCGGCAGGGGCTCGAACGGTGCGGATCGGAAGAACTTGATCCGCGCCTCCTGCATGTACTCGACGAACTTGGTGTTGTTCACGTGCCCGAGCCGATCGGAATCGGCCCAGCGCACCTCGAGCTCGCAGGCGAACTCCTTGCCGCCCTGGTCGGCCACGCGCGGGTCAGTCACGCGTCAGCTTCCGGTGGGTGACCCGGTGCGGGCGGGCGGCCTCGGCGCCGAGACGCTCGATCTTGTTGGCCTCGTATGCCTCGAAGTTGCCCTCGAACCAGAACCAGCGGCCCTCCTCGACGTTGCCCTCCCACGCGAGGATGTGGGTGCAGGTGCGGTCCAGGAACCAGCGGTCGTGGGAGATCACGACGGCGCAACCCGGAAACTGCTGCAGCGCGTTCTCCAGCGAGCTGAGGGTTTCGACGTCGAGGTCGTTGGTCGGCTCGTCGAGCAGGATCAGGTTGCCGCCCTCCTTGAGGGTCAGCGCGAGGTTCAGGCGGTTGCGCTCACCACCGGAGAGCACCTCCGCCGGCTTCTGCTGATCCGGGCCCTTGAACCCGAACGCCGACACGTACGCGCGCGACGGCATCTCGTTCTGGCCGACCTCGATGAAGTCGAGCCCGTCCGAGACGACCTCCCACACGGTCTTCTTAGGGTCGATGTTCGCGCGGGTCTGGTCGACGTAGCTGAGCTTGACGGTCTCGCCGACCTTGACGGTGCCCGAATCGGGCTGCTCGAGACCGACGATGGTCTTGAACAGGGTGGTCTTGCCGACGCCGTTGGGGCCGATCACACCGACGATGCCGTTGCGCGGCAGGGTGAACGACAGGTCCTTGATGAGGACCCGGCCGTCGAAGCCCTTGTCCAGGTGCGAGACCTCGACGACGACGTTGCCCAGGCGCGGCGGCGTCGGGATCTGGATCTCCTCGAAGTCGAGCTTGCGGTGCTTCTCGGCTTCGGCGGCCATCTCCTCGTAGCGGGCCAGACGCGCCTTGTTCTTGGTCTGCCGGGCCTTGGCGCCGGAGCGGACCCACTCCAGCTCCTCCTTGAGGCGCTTCTGGAGCTTCTGGTCCTTCTTGCCCTGCACCTCGAGGCGCTCGGCCTTCTTCTCGAGGTAGGTGGAGTAGTTGCCCTCGTAGGGATGCAGCTTGCCGCGGTCGACCTCACAGATCCACTGCGCGACGTGGTCGAGGAAGTACCGGTCGTGGGTGACGGCCAGCACCGCGCCCGGGTAGGACGCGAGGAACTGCTCGAGCCACAGCACGGACTCGGCGTCGAGGTGGTTGGTGGGCTCGTCGAGGAGCAGCAGGTCCGGCTTGCTCAGCAGCAGCTTGCACAGCGCGACACGGCGACGCTCACCACCGGAGAGGTGGGTGACCGGCTCGTCCGGCGGCGGGCAGCGCAGCGCGTCCATCGCCTGCTCGAGCTGCGAGTCGATGTCCCACGCGTTGGCGTGGTCGAGCTCCTCCTGGAGCTTGCCCATCTCCTCCATCAGCTCGTCCGAGTAGTCGGTGGCCATGAGCTCGGCGATCTCGTTGAACCGGTCGAGCTTGACCTTGATCTCGCCGAGGCCCTCCTCGACGTTGCCCCGGACCGTCTTCTCCTCATTGAGCGGAGGTTCCTGCAGCAGGATGCCGACGGTCGCTTCCGGGTCGAGGAATGCCTCGCCGTTGCTGGGCTGATCCAGCCCGGCCATGATCTTCAGGATCGACGACTTGCCCGCGCCGTTCGGTCCGACGACACCGATCTTGGCTCCCGGGTAGAAGCTCATGGTGACATCGTCGAGGATGACCTTGTCACCGTGCGCCTTGCGCACCTTCTTCATCGTGTAGATAAACTCCGCCATGCGTACCAGCGTATCGGGCCGGGCGTGGGAACCCACATCCTGGACTTTCTCCCCGGCCCGCGAGTGCACGCACGGCCGGAGTAGCTATCCGGCGAACAACCCCGCCACGAACGGCGTCGTGTCCGGCAGCGACGCGAACATCGTGTCGTCGTGATCCCCCGGATACGGCCGGAACCGCAGGTCTGCGCCGCCCGCGGTGAGGTCGGCGGCCAGCTTCACCGACAGCGGCGGCGGCACCATCGTGTCGCGCACCCCCTGGCCGATGAACAGGGGACGGTCGTAGCCGCGGGTCGGAACCCCCACGTAGTCGGCGAACACCGACCGGAACCGTTCGTCCCAGAGCGGCCGGGAGAGCAACTCCCCCACCTTCACGTCTCCGTACCGCTCGTCGAACTCCTCGTAGCAGAGCGTCTCGGCGGCCTCGAGCAGCTCGACACCGCGAGGTGAGAGATAGCTGTTCACGTCCAGGTCGGGGCGTGCCGCCCGGAGCCCCGCGAACAGGTAGCCGGTGTAGGCGGTCAGCCCCTCGAGACCGAGGTCGGGAAAACCGGGGAAACCGAGCGGGTACAGCAGCTCGAGGTTCGACGGCGCGCCCGTCGCGACCATGCCCCGGAAGTCCAGTTCGGGGGCGCGGGCGGTGGCCGCGTGCGCGGTGTGCAGGGCCGCGTGCCCGCCCTGGGACTGGCCGATCACCACCCAGCGGTCCGACAGCGAGGGTTCGACCGCGCGGGCCGCGCGGACGATGTCGACGATGCTGTTCGCGGCGCTCGGACCGTCCAGGTAGGTGTGGATGCCCTCGGTGCCCAGACCGGGATAGTCGGCCGCGACCACCGCGTATCCCTGCGCGAGCCAGTGATCGAGGTAGGCGGTGTCGCGGGGGCCGCGCGGCCGCACCGACGGTGCGCAGTCGTCGGCGATGCCGTACGTCCCGTGCGCCCACGCCACCACCGGGCGGCCCTCGGCGGGTGCGGGGCCCGGCGGCAGGAACAGCACCCCGGTGCCGACGGCCGGGGCGCCGGACCGCCACTGCGTGCGGTATTCGATGCGCTCGGCGACGGCGGCCCCCGGCAACGACAGTTCGGCGGGCAGCGATCGCACGTCGATCACCGATCCCGGGACCGGGTCGGCTCCGGCCGTCGGTGACAACGCCGCACAGACGAGTGCCGCGCCCAGCACCGTCGCGATCCCGACCCGCACCCGACCCATCGCCCACCCCCGTGTCCGCCGATCTGCCGCTCTCAGCGTGGCAGACGCGGACCGCTTCGGTGTCCGGTTCTCAGCGGCCTTCGCGGTCGCGGCGGGCGAGTTCGGCGAACATCGCGTTGTGCGCGGCGAGTTCGGCGTCGTGGTCCCGCTCCGCGGCCCGGTCGATGCGCCGCGCGGTGCGGTCGTCGCTGCGCGACCACTGCACGAGCAGTGCGAGCATCACCAGCACCAGCGGGATCTCCCCCGCCGACCAGGCGATACCGCCGCCTGTCCTCTGATCGGAGAACAGGTCTTCGTTCCACGGAAGCGCCAGGCCGCGGTAGTACGTCTCGGCCATCACCGTGCCCATGCTCATGAGCGTGACGCCGAAGAACGCGTGGAACGGCAGCGAACCGAACACCATCGCCAGCTTCGTCACCGGCTGCACGTCCCGCGGAGACGGGTCGACGCCGATCACCACCCAGTAGAACAGGTAGCCGCTCATCAGGAAGTGCAGGTTCATCAGCACGTGCGCGGCGTGACTGTCGACGGAGGATTCGAAGATGCCGCCCAGGTACAGCGCGTAGAAGCCGCCGACGAACATCACCGACGCCACGAGCGGATGGGTGAAGAACCGTGACGGCGGGCTGTGCAGGAATTCGAGGATCCACTCGCGCGGGCCGGGCGCCCCGTCGCGGCCGGCCGGCTTGAACGCGCGCAGCGCGAGCGTCATCGCACCGCCGAGCGCGAGCAGCACGGGAGCGAGCATCGACATCGCCATGTGCGCGCCCATGTGGACGCTGAACATCGCCGGCGAGTACATCCCGACACCCGAGGAGGTCGCGACCAGCAGCACGAAGCATCCGCTGAACCAGGCGATCGCCCGGCCCACCGGCCACGAGTCGCCGCGCTTGCGCAGCGTCCACATGCCGAGCGCGTACGCGGCGGCGAGCACGACGGCCGCGGTGCCGAAGATCAGGTCGAAACGCCACGGGCCGAAGAACAGGTTCGCGAAGGTGGGCGGGCCGTCGAGGTTGTAGCCGAGCTCCACCTCGAGGACGCTCGGCGACGTCGTCGGGGCGGGCGGCGGGGTGCGGCCCAGTCCGACGGCCAGGCCGATCGTCGCCGCCAGCAGGATCGCTTCCACCGCCGCGAACCGGACCAGGGCTCCGCGGCTGGTGGGGTCGGCCTCGAGGGCCGGCAGCGCGCGGCGGCGCTGCGCCCAGCCGAGGATGCCGATCAGGATCAGGGCGACGGCCTTCGCGACGACGAGCCGTCCGTAGGTGGTGGTGAGGAGGTCGTCGAACGGCACCCGCACCGCGGAGTTGACGATGCCGCTCAGCGCCATCACCACGAACGCGATGCCGGCGACGACCGAGAACCGGCGGGCCGCGAGATCGGTGTGGTCACCGCCGCGGCGCGCATGCACGAACAACGCGAACAACCCACCGGCCCACACCGAGGCCGCCACCAGGTGCAGCACGAGGCTGTTGGTGGCCATGTCGTGCGAGCCGCCCGAGGAGGAGTGCCCGGTCAGGGCGATCGGCAGGAGCGCGATCAAGGACAGCAGCAGCAGGTAGGGCACCCACGCCCAACGCACCGCGAAACGGATCAGCATCGCCAGCACGACGGTGAGGACGAGCGTCCACGCCCACGCCGACGCGACCTCGACCTGCCCGACGGCCCGCCACATGTTCACCGGCTTGATCGCCTCCCCGAGCGGCTGCCCGGAGGTGTCCGACAGGGTCAGCGGCACCAGCAGCGCCGAGCACAGGGCCCATACGAGCGCCGCCGCCCCGGCGGTCCGCACCGACCGGTAGCCGTCGACGTCGAGCACGCCGCTGCGTTGCGGGGGCACGAGGAAGGCCGCGAAGAACAGCGAACCGATCGTGGCGACCGCGGCGATCTCCGCGACACCCCGGACCGCCGGCAGCCCGTAGGTGGTGAGCGGGCCGGGATCGGGGATACCGAGCAGCACGAGCGCCTGCGACGCGGACAGTCCGACCACGATCGCCGCGACGATCGCCGAAATGACGCCGAACACGACATACAGAGCAGTCGTGCCCGATCGTGGGGCGGAGGTGGGTTCGGATTCGGGCTGCGCGAGCTCGGGTGCTGCCATGGCTACCAGGGTAGGACGTGCCCGGAGTCCCCTACGACACGACGTCGGAGCACAGTGTCCGCCGTCACGACCCCGTTCGCTCCGGCGGTCATTCCGCTCGCGTGGGCACCGGGTTCCCGTTCCGGAGCGTCGATTCGTATCCGGTCGTGAGCCAGAAGACGGTGCGATCGATCGTGGGGATGATGTCGGTGATCGCGATGTGCCCGTCGTGGTATCGCCCCACCAGCCCGTAGACGAGGCTCGACAGGATCGATTCCAGTTCGGCGACGAAGTCGGGGTCCACGTCCGACAGGACCGCCTGGCCGACGGGCACGACGACGTCGAAACCCCGCAGGGCGAGGTTTTCGCCGCCGGGCGCGGTCCGCACCCGGAAGTAGGCGAGGAGCATCGCCGGGTGCTGCACCCACGGTTCGAAGATCGCCCGCATCACCCGCATCATCGCCGGGTGCAACGGCTCGCCCGGGTCGCGGCTCTGCTTGACGATGCCGGAGTGGTTCTCCGCCATCCAGCGTTCGATCGCGGCCAGGATCAGCTCGTCGCGCGTCGGGTAGCGCTTGTAGATGGTCGACAGCGAAGTGCGGGCGCGCCGCGCCACCTCGCGTAGCTGGACCGCGTCGTATCCCCCGCTTTCGAGGAGTTCGACGACGGTGTCGAGGAGTCGGTCCGAGGTCCGGTCGACCCCGCCCTCCACATCAGCATTCTCCATTTTGTGAATTTCCTTGCCGCATAGTGGTAACCCGGTTATCGTATGCCCAGTAACAAGGTTACTCGGCTCCGACGCGGCGACGGGCCGATCGGAAACGCCCACGCCGCCGGTTCCAGCCCGCACTCACCCTGTGGAGCACCCATGCCACCGATACGACTGCACGTCGATCACGATCTCTGCGAGGCGCACGCCCTGTGCACCGAGATCGCACCGGAGGTCTTCGACCTCGGCGACGACGACCTCGCCCACTGCGACGAATCACCACCGGAAGCGTTGTGGCCCAAGGTGAAATCCGCCGCCAGCGCCTGCCCGCGCCAGGCCATCAGCATCACCGAGACGTAGCCACCCGCACGAACCGAAAGGCCGGCATTCCGATGACCGATCTCGCATCAGTCGACTACTTCTCCGACGGAGAGGTCGCACAAAGCCCCTTCGAGTACTTCGATCAGCTCCGGGACCGAAGCCCGGTCTACCGCGAACCGCACTACGGCGTCGTGGTCGTCACCGGCCACCAGGAGGTGGTCGAGGCTTTCAAGAACAGCGACGCCCTCTCGGCGGTCAACTCGATCGGCGGGCCGTTCCCCCCGCTGCCGTTCGTGCCCGAAGGCGACGACATCACGGAGCAGATCGAAGCGCACCGTCACCAGTTCCCGATCTTCGAGCACCTCGTCACGATGGATCCGCCCGATCACACGAAGGCCCGCGCGCTGCTGGGCCGGCTCCTCACTCCGAAACGCCTGAAGGAGAACGAGGAGTACCTGTGGACACTCGCGAACGAGCAACTCGACGAATTCATGGACAACGGTCGCTGTGAATTCCTCGGCGAGTACGCCAAACCCTTTGCAACGCTGGCCATCGCCGATCTGCTCGGCGTCCCACAGGAGGACCGCGACGAGTTCCGGCGGGCGCTGGGCGCGGACGCACGGCCCGGCGCGCGGGTCGGCGCCCTCGACGGCGAGCCGGTCGGTATCAATCCGCTCGAATACCTGGACGATCGTTTCAGCGGCTACCTCACCGAGCGGCGACGCGAGCCCCGGGGCGACATCCTCAGCGGCCTCGCCACCGCTACCTACCCGGACGGCTCGATCCCCGAGATCATCGAGGTCGTACGACCCGCGACCTTCCTGTTCGCGGCCGGTCAGGAGACCGTGACGAAGCTGCTCAGCTCGGCACTGCGGGTCCTCGGCGAGCGACCGGAATACCAGAAGATCCTGCGTGAGGACCGCAGCCTCATCCGGCCCTTCATCGAGGAGTCCCTCCGCTTCGACAGCCCGACGAAGGTCGATTTCCGCCTCGCCCGCAAGACCACCACGATCGGTGATGTCGACATCCCGGCCGGGACCGTGGTGATGCTGAGTCTCGCGGCCGCGAACCGTGATCCGCGCAAGTTCGAGGATCCGAACGAGTTCCGCTTCGACCGGCCGAACGCCCACGACCACATCGCGTTCGGCCGCGGACTCCACACGTGCGCGGGGGCACCGCTGGCCCGCATCGAAGGCCAGATCACCCTCAATCGCCTGCTCGATCGGATGAGCGAGATCCGGCTCTCCGAAACCGAGCACGGGCCGGCGACCGACCGCCGGTACACCTACGAACCCACGTTCCTGCTGCGCGGACTCACCGAACTCCACATCGAGTTCACCCCGTCGAACTAGCGGCAAACCCCCGGCATCGCTTCGAGCGGCCGCTCGAGGCGCAACACGAAAGGCATTCCATGGCAGGGAGAGTAGAAGGCAAGGTCGCGTTCGTCACGGGCGCGGCCCGTGGGCAGGGACGCAGCCACGCGGTGCGGCTGGCGCAGGAAGGCGCCGACATCATCGCGATCGACATCTGCGGTCCGATCCGGGAAGGCGCGCTGATCGCCCCGTCCACCCCGGACGACATGGCCGAGACCGTGGAGCTCGTCAAGGGCCTGAACCGTCGCATCGTGAGCGCCCAGGTGGACGTCCGCGACTTCGACGCGCTGAAGGCCGCGGTCGACGACGGCGTCGCACAGCTGGGCCGGCTCGACATCGTCGCGGCCAATGCGGGGATCGGAACCGGCGGCTTCAGCCTCGACCAGACCGACGAGGTGGACTGGCAGGAGATGATGGACATCAACCTGTCCGGTGTGTGGAAATCGGTGAAAGCCGCTGTGCCGCACATGATTGCGGCAGGAAACGGTGGTTCGATCATCCTGACCAGTTCGGTGGGCGGGCTGAAGGCCTACCCGACCATGGGGCCGTACATCGCCGCGAAGCACGGCGTGGTCGGGCTGATGCGCACGTTCGCCGTCGAACTGGGACAGCACTTCATCCGCGTCAACACCGTCCACCCCACCAACGTGAACACCCCGATGTTCATGAACGAGGAGACGATGAAGATGTTCCGCCCCGACCTCGAGAACCCGGGGCCGGAGGACATGAAGGTCGTCACCCAGATGATGCACGTCCTGCCGATCGGCTGGGTGGAACCGGAGGACATCAGCAACGCGGTGTTGTTCCTGGCCTCCGACGAATCCCGCTACGTCACCGGGCTCACGCTCACGGTGGATGCAGGCAGCACCCTGAAGTAGCGGTGCGCTTCGCGCCGGTGTGCCTTTGTGGCGGCTGGAGCCGCCACAAAGGCACACCGCAGGGGTCAGCGCTGCAGCCGGGCGAGTATGTCGGCCAGGTGATTTGCCAGCTCGACCTGCTCGGGGACGATCGCGGGATCGGCCACCAGGGTGATCCCCAGCTCGCCCGCGTACGACAGCACCGCGAAGGTCACACCCGCGTTGCCGGGGGTGACCACCAGCGGCACCAGCGACCGCACCCGGAACCCGGCCAGTTCCACGGGCTCGGCCGGGCCGCGCAGATTGGTCACGAACGTGTGCACCATCCGCTGGTGATCGATGAACAACCGGAACAATCCGAGCCGGCTGAGCGCCCGGAACGCCGATCCGAGCGGCCCGCCGGACGACGCACGATCCGGAAGATGTTCGCGGGCAGCGCTCGTCGCCGCGACGATCCGCGCGAGCCGGGTCTCGTCGTCCGCGATCGCCGGTACCGAGACGGGGCGGACACCGGTGGCGTTGCCGAGACGGTCCGCGGTCGTGCTGCGGCGCCCCGAGATCGGCACCGACACCACCAACCGGTCGGGATGCTCCCCGCGAGCTCGCAGGACAGCCAGCATGGCCCCGGTCACTGCCGTCACGACGACATCGTTGACGGTGCCATGGTGGCGGTGCGCCAGGGATGTGACGTCGGCCAGCGGAACGGTGATCCGTGTGAGACGCCGTCGGCTCGACGTCGGCCGGTTCAGCGAGGTCGGCTCGACGAGGCGAGGCCACCTTCGGCCGAAACCGAGTTCGCGCAACCCCGCGAATCCTCGGCGCATCGCGACCGGGAGCGCTCGCACGGCGGCGAGCTTCGCTCGCGCGGCATCGGCCGCCAACGTCTTCCGGCTCGGCGGTGGCTGCGGGA
Organism: Rhodococcus sp. HM1; assembly: GCF_023218075.1. Classification (GTDB taxonomy): domain Bacteria; phylum Actinomycetota; class Actinomycetes; order Mycobacteriales; family Mycobacteriaceae; genus Rhodococcus. The sequence continues at coordinate 43,771 of NZ_JALPTB010000013.1, forward strand.
AGACCGGGCCGGCGACCAGCGGTCCGCCGTCGGTCAGCGCCGCCAGCACCGCCAAGCCGCCGAGGCCGTCGGCGAGCACATGGTGCAGGACCACGATCAGGGCACTTCGTCCGCCCGATCGGTCCGTCACCAGTCGCGCCTGCCACAACGGACGGTCGTGAGGAAGGGGGGTGCAGACGAATTCGGCTGCGAGGTCGAAGAGTCGGCGTTCGTCTGCCGGTACGGGCCAATCCTGTTCGGCCAGATGCTGTTCGAGGGTGAAACCCGGGTCGTCGACCCACACCGGACGGCCACAGCCGAACGGCACTCGCTGCAGTCGCTGTCGCAGCCGCGGAATCGAGGGAATCCGCTCTGCAAGGTGCGTTCTCAGCGTCGACAGATCGGGCCCGGGCGCTGCGTCGAACTCGAGGATCGCACCGATGTTCATCGGTACCGGTCCACGATCGGTCGCGAGCACGGTGAGGTCCGCCGGACCGGCACGCTCGATCCGGACCCGGTTCGATGTGTCGGGGTTCGCGTTCGACACGGAGATCACCTCCAGCACCGGATCATCGCGCCGCGACGACGGTTTCGAGCACGTCGTGCAAGGCGCCGAACGTGTCCGCGGGCAGCAGCGCATCGCAGTACGGCAGCGCCGCGGCCATCGCCCCGGTACTCGGCGTGAAGCCCGGGCTTCCGGCGCGGGGATTGAGCCACACGACGCGGTGCGCGCGATGGCGGATCCGCGCCATCGTCCGCGCCAACGCGGCCGGTTCGTCGCTGTCCCAGCCGTCCGAGGCGATCACGACGATCGCGCCGCGCAACAGGTGCCCGCGGTGCGATCCGAGGATCTCGGCGAGACTGCCCGCGATGCGGGTGCCGCCGAACCGGTCGGCGACCTTCGCGTTCGCCTCGTCGACGGCCCGCTCCACGGAACGGTGGGCAAGGGTCGCGGTCAGACGGGTCGGCGCGGTCGCGAATGCGAAGACCTCCGCATCACCGGACCGGACCGCCGCCCGCATCAGGTGCAGGTAGATCTCGGCGTAGCCGCGCATGGACCGGCTCACGTCGCACAGCACCACGATCCGGCGGCGGCGCCTGCGGGGCTGCGAATGCACCAGCCGGACGAGTTCGTAGCCGGTGTGCCGGGACCTCGCGATGCTCGCGCGCAGATCGATGCGTCCGCTGGTGCGCTGTTCCCGACGGCGTGACCGGCGGGTCGGCCACCGCACCGCGAGTTGCTCCAGCGCGGCGCCGAGATCGCGCAGCGCCGCCGGATCCATGTCCCCGAACCGCTGGTCCGCGGAGCCCGCCAGCGCGGAGGCCAGCTTCTCCCCCGGCCTGGTGTCGTCGCGGGTGTCCGCCACCGCGGCACGGGTGACCCACGGAACGGGGGCCGCGGCGTGGGAGGTGGAGGCGCGGGCGTCCGCGACGTTCGGCTTTCCGATCGGATCGGCGCCGCGCCGGGCGCTGTCGTCGGGACCGGTGCGCCGTGCGTGCGGATCCAGTTGCAGCGCAGCGTGATCGAACACGGCGGTGAACGCGGCGTCGAATCCGGCGAGGTTGTCGTAGCTGCCGACGAGGGACAGCCGCGCCACCCAGTACAGGCGGCTGCGGGTGCGCGGCGGGTGCAGGTGCAGGGCGCGGCTGAGGGTGGCGGACGCGTCGGCGGGCACGGTGACACCCCCGGCACGCAGCCGGTCGACGAGCGCGACCGCGAATGCGGCGCGGTCGACGCCGCGCAGCACGCCTCCGTCGTCGGGTTCCTGCGGCATCACGGGGTTCCCGCGAACTCCCCGTAGGCGCCGCGGATCGTGTCGAGGTCGTCGGGGGTCTTGGCGAGGGCGGCCAGCCCGGTCGCGTCGGACCGCACGAGATCGCTGACGCCGAGCGCAGCGAGCGCGGACACCCAGTCGATGGTCTCGGCGATTCCCGGGGCCTTGTCCAGGTCGAGGGTGCGCACGGTCGCGACGAACTCCGCGGCGCGGGCGATCAGCGCCGCGTTCGCGACGGGCACGGTGCGGCGCAGGATCGCGACCGCCCGTTCCCGGTCGGGATAGTCGATCCAGTGGTACAGGCAGCGGCGGCGCAGTGCGTCGTGCAGGTCGCGACTGCGGTTGGAGGTGAGCACCACCACCGGCCGCCGGGTCGCGGCGAGGGTGCCCAGTTCCGGCACGGTGACGGCGAACTCGCCGAGGAATTCGAGCAACAGCGCCTCGAATTCGTCGTCGGCACGGTCGATTTCGTCGACGAGCAGCACCGGTGCGGTGGGGCCGCGGTGTCGCACGCACTGCAGGACGGGCCGCTCGAGAAGGAATTCCTCCGAGTACAGGTCGGCCTCGCGCAGGGTGTCGCCGCGGGATTCGGCGAGGCGGATGGCGAGCAGTTGCCGCTGATGGTTCCAGTCGTAGAGGGCTTCGCTCGCGGTCAGCCCCTCGTAGCACTGCAGCCGGATGAGCGGCGCGTCGAGTGCCAGGGCGAGTGCCTTGGCCGCGGTGGTCTTCCCCACTCCCGGTTCGCCTTCGAGCAGCAGCGGCCGGCCGAGTTCGACGGCGAGGAACAACGCCGTGGCGGTCCCCTCGTCGAGCAGGTAGTCGTGCGCGTCGAACCGGCGGATCACGTCGTCGACGTCGGTGAACGTCGGGGCCGGGCCGGGCACCGTCACGCCGCGTGCTCCTTCTCGTAGGCGCGGCGGCAACCGGGGCAGCAGAACCACACATCGGTGCCGTCGAGGTTCAGGTGCGGGGTGGAGTCGGTGACGGTCACGGTCATGCCGCACACCGGGTCGACGGCGGTGATCGGCTGCGGCGCGGACACGGGCGGTGCCACCTTGCCGCTGCGGATCGTGCGCACCACGTCCGCGACGATGGACAGGCCGATCTCCGCGGCGGTGCGGGCTCCGATGTCCAGGCCCGCCGGGGTGTGGATGCGGGCAAGTTCGGAGGCGGTGGCGTCGAGCTGCTCGAGGACCTCGGGCCCGCGCTTGCGGCTCGCGACCAGACCGATGTACGGGGCACCGGCGTCGAGGCCGGAGCGGATCACCGCGGCCTCCTCCCCGCCGAGGCTCGCGACGATCACGGCGGTCGCCCCGTCCGGCACGTGGGTGCCGGGCAGCCGGACCACGGCGAGGTCGAGGAGCTCCCCGAACGCCGCGACCGCCTCGGCTATCGGGGACGTCCCGAAGATCGCGAGGATCGGCGCCGGCAGTTGCGGTTCCAGGAAGATCTCCATGGCGCCTCCGGATTGGCAGGGATTGACCGCGACGGTCGCGCCGGGCGCCTCGGGAAAGACGCCCGCGTCCCCCGGCAGCACCCGCAGCAGCACACTCTCACCGGTATCGAGCGCCTCGCGAGCGGCGACGCGCACGGAATTCTCGGTGCACTGCCCACCGACGAAGCCCTCGATGGTGCCGTCGCCGAGCACGAGCGCGCAGTCCCCGGATCTCGCGGACGTCGGCTTCTGTGCCCGCACCACGGTGGCGCGGACGAACGGCCGGCGGTCGGCGGAAAGCTGCGCGGCCCGCGCGGTGAGGTCCATGGTTCTCTTCACCCTCCCGTCAGATCGGTGGTGTCGCCCGGCCCTGCATCGCCTCCCACACCCGCGACGGCGTCAGCGGCATGTCGGCGTGCCGCACCCCGAACGGTTTCAGTGCGTCGACGACGGCGTTGACGACGGCAGGCGGGGACCCGACGGTCGCGGACTCGCCGATACCCTTCGCGCCGATCGGGTGGTGCGGCGACGGGGTGACGGTGAATCCGGTCTCGAGGTGCGGCACCTCGAGCGCAGTCGGGATCAGGTAGTCCATGAAGGAACCGCTGAGACACGTTCCGTTCTCGTCGAATTCGATCATCTCCATCAGCGCCATCCCGATGCCGTCGACGATGCCGCCGTGCACCTGGCCCTCGATGATCATCGGGTTGATGCGGGTGCCGCAGTCGTCGACGGCGAGGAACCGCCGCACCTTCACCTGGGCGGTACCCGGGTCGATGTCGACGACGCAGAAGTACGCGCCGTACGGGTAGGTGAGATTCTCGGGGTTGTAACAGATCTGGGCTTCGAGCCCGCCCTCGATCCCCTCCGGCAGGTCGCCGGCGCCGTACGAGCGCATGGCGATGTCCTGGATCGTGACGGCCGCGTCGGGGTCGCCCGCGACGTGGAAGCGTCCCTTCTCCCATTCCAGGTCGGCGACGGACACCTCGAGCATCCCGGAGGCGATGATCTTCGCCTTGTCGCGGACCTTGCGGGCGACCAGCGCGGCCGCGGCGCCCGAGACCGGGGTCGAGCGGCTGCCGTAGGTGCCGAGCCCGAACGGGGTGTTGTCGGTGTCGCCGTGCACGACGTCGATGTCCTGGGGTGGAATGCCCAGTTCCTCCGCGACGATCTGCGCGAACGTCGTCTCGTGGCCCTGCCCCTGCGACTGCACCGACAGCCGGACCACGGCCTTGCCGGTCGGGTGCACCCGCAGCTCGCAGCCATCGGCCATGCCCAGGCCGAGGATGTCCATGTCCTTGCGCGGCCCGGCGCCTACGGCCTCGGTGAAGAACGACATGCCGATGCCCATGAGCTCGCCGCGCTCGCGCCGCTCCGCCTGTTCGCGGCGCAGCTCGTCGTAGCCGATCATGTCCATGGCCTTGCGCATCGTCGTCGCATAGTCGCCCGAGTCGTACTTCCACCCGGTCTTGCTCATGTACGGGAACTGGTCCGGGCGCAGCAGATTCTTCAGCCGCAGCTGCGCCGGGTCCATGTCGAGGTCGTAGGCGAGGCAGTCCACGAGCCGTTCGACGAAGTACACGGCCTCGGTGATGCGGAACGAGCACGCGTACGCGACGCCGCCGGGCGCCTTGTTGGTGTAGACGGCGGTCATGTGGCAGTAGGCGGCTTCGATGTCGTAGCTGCCGGTGAACACGCCGAAGAATCCGGCCGGGTACTTCACCGGGGCCGCGGTGCCGTTGAAGGCGCCGTGGTCGGCGAGGACCTGCGAGCGGATCGCCAGGATCTTGCCGTCCTTGGTGGCCGCGATCTCCCCGACCATCACGTAGTCGCGGGCGAATCCGGTGCTGACCAGGTTCTCGCTGCGGTCCTCCATCCACTTGACCGGTTTGCCGGTCAGCAGCGACGCCACGATCGCGCACACGTAGCCCGGGTAGATCGGAACCTTGTTGCCGAAACCGCCGCCGATGTCCGGGGAGATCACCCGGATCTTGTGCTCGGGCAGACCTGCGACCAGCGCATACAGGGTGCGGTGCGCGTGTGGGGCCTGGCTAGTGGACCACAAGGTCAGCTTGCCGGTGACGCGGTCCAGGTCGGCGACGGCCCCGCAGGTCTCCATCGGTGCCGGGTGCACGCGCGGGTAGACGATCTCCTGGCGGCTCACCACGTCGGCCTTCGCGAACGCGGCGTCGGTGGCGGCGGCATCGCCGGTCTCCCAGTCGAAGCAGTGGTTGTCGGTCTTGCCGTCGAGGTCGTCGCGGATCACCGGCGCGTCCTCCGCGAGTGCACGGCGGACATCGATCACCGGGTCGAGCTGCTCGTATTCGACGTCGATGAGCTCGAGCGCGTCGCGCGCGGAGTAGCGGTCCTCGGCGACGACGAACGCGACCTCCTGCCCGAAGAACCGCACCTTGTCGGTGACGAGGACAGCCTGCACGTCGTTGGACAGGGTCGGCATCCACGCCAGGCCCTTGGCGGCGAGGTCGGCGCCGGTGACAACGGCTTTGACCTTGGGATGCGACTGCGCGGCGGTGGTGTCGATGCTGACGAGTTTCGCGTGCGCGACGGGGGCGCGCAGGATCGCCAGGTGCAGCATCCCGGGCAACTGGACGTCGTCGACGTAGTTGCCGCGCCCCCGGATGAAGCGGGGATCCTCCTTGCGGAGCATCCGGCCGTGCCCGCACGGTGTGCGGTCGTTGTCGACGGTCTCGGGATCCTGCCGGTCGGGTTCGACGGCGGTCATGACACTGCTCCCTCGGATTCGGTGAGCTGTTCGGCGGGGGCGTGTTCGGCGGCCCAGCGCACCGAACGCACGATGGTCGTGTAGCCGGTGCAGCGGCAGATCTGGCCGGAGATCGCCTCGCGGATGGTGGCTTCGTCGGGGTCGGGATTGCGGTCGAGCAGGGCGCGCGCGGTGATCATCATGCCCGGCGTGCAGAACCCGCACTGCAGGCCGTGACACCGCATGAACCCTTCCTGGACCGGGTCCAGCACGCCGTCCTTCTCGAGCCCTTCGACGGTGAGGACGTCGTGCCCGCCTGCCATCGCGGCGAGCGTCGTGCACGACTTGACGGGTTCACCGTCGACGGCGACGACGCAGGTGCCGCAGTTGCTGGTGTCGCATCCCCAGTGGGTTCCGGTGAGCCCCAGGTGGTCTCGCAGGAAGTGCACGAGAAGCGTCCGAGGTTCGATCTCCGCGGTAACAGGCTCCCCGTTCACCGTCATCGAAACCTGCATGAGTTCAGCCCCTTTCGGAAACTGCGAGCCGTTCGACGGAGCGGCGCAGCGTGCGTACGGTCAGTTCCGACGCGAGATGACGCTTGTAGTCGGCTGTTCCGCGCTGATCGGCGTCAGGGTTGCACGCGGCCGCGGCTCGCGCGCCGGCCTCGCGGAACAGTTCTTCGGAAGGTTCGGCGCCGCGCAGGAATTCGCCGAGTTCGGCGAGCGCGTCGGGATCGGGACGCACCGCGGTGAGCGCGACCCGCGCCTGCTCGATCGTCTTCCCGTTCATCCACACTGCCGCCCCGGCGGCAGCGATGGCCCAGTCCCCCGCACGCCGTTCGACCTTCGCGTATGCACTGGATCCGTTGCCGTGGCGCGGCAGGCGCACCTCGACGAGCAGTTCGTTGCTCGCGGCGGCAGTCTCGTAGGGACCGAGCTCGAAGTCGGCGAGCGCAAGCTCCCGGGTTCCGGACGGTCCGCGCAGCACGCACGTGGCGTCGAGCGCGGTGCACACCGTCGACAGATCCTCGGCAGGATCGGCCTGGCACAAGGACCCGCCGAGGGTGCCGCGGTTGCGGACGACCGGGTCGGCGATCACTTTCTCCGCGTCCCGGAAGATCGGGAACACCGCGGCGAGTTCGTCGGACTCGAGCAGTTCGCGGTGGCGGACCATCGCGCCGATCCGCACCACGTCGTCACCGATGTCGATGTAGCCCAGCTCGCCGGCGAGGTCGTTGATGTCGATCAAGAACTCGGGGTTCGCCAGCCGCAACTTCATCATCGGCAGGAGGCTGTGACCGCCGGCGATGACCCTCGCCTCGTCCCCCAGCTTGTCCAGCAGCGCGATCGCGTGGTCGACGCCGGTCGCGCGTTCGTACTCGAATGGCCCTGGTACCTGCATGTGAAACACCTCACATCCGGTTACATGCGCAGTGTATCGTCGCGGCAGGATCCTGCAGGAGAATCGGGCGATTCCGACCGGATCGACAACTCACCGCCTGCCCGAAATTCCCGATCACGGGCAGAGCAGATACGATGCTCCTCGCGCCTCCGTAGCTCAGGTGGATAGAGCAAGAGCCTTCTAATCTCTAGGTCGCAGGTTCGAATCCTGCCGGGGGCACCATCACCACTCTTTCGTCTCGCCTCCCGGCACCAGTTCTTCGCGGCACACTGGACCGGTAGCCGCACTCCGCCTGACGAGAGGAGCCGCTCGTGACCGAGACGACCGGCGAACACCCTGTCACTGCACGCGCGAACGGACCGACCGTCGTACTCGATCTTCTCGACGGCCTCGGCGTCGCGCTCGACCTCGCGCAGGCCCGGACACTGCTCGAACAGTTGCAGGCGGCGATTGCGAAGGCCGAGCGACTCGACGACTGACTCCCCCGGATTCAGTCCTGCGCGTCGATCTTGGTCCGCGCGTCCTCGATCCACGGTGGGGAGATGAAGATGCCTTCCGCTTCCACGCAGATCCCGTCGGGCCCGGCGATGTGGCCGGTGACGAACGCCTTGCGACCCTCGCGGCGGTCGAGCTTCGCCTCGGCGTGCAGGTCGCCGAGCGGCGTGGGCTTGCGGTAGCGGAGAGTAAGGGTGCCGGTCATGCCGGGTGAGCCCCCGACACGAGCGGCGTCGCCGAGGACCTGGTCGAGAACGAGCGCCGAGACGCCCCCGTGGGTGTGGCCGGCCGGCCCCTCGTAGCCGATGTGCAGGTGGAAGTCCGTCCAGACCCGGCCGTCCGGGTCGGTGTTCATCTCGAGCGGCGGAGCCACCGCGTTGCGCAGCCCTAATGCAGCGTTGCCCCAGGAACGGAATTGGCCGGCGTCGTTGAACCGTGTCCCGTACGGTCCGGGGTCGCGTCGCCTCCCGAGGATCGCCGCGGCCGCCGCGAGGTGTTCGCGAGCCCGGCGGATCTCGTCGTCGTCGGCCTGAGTGGCGATACCGAGCGGAATGAGCGCGCGGATGTCCTCGACCAGCGGCCCGTAGAGCGCCGCCTGGTGCGCGACCTCGTCTTCGGACAGGCCGTCGTTGATGTAGAGGCTGATGACGTCGGTCATGCGGGCTCCTGCGGTGTCGGGACACGGTCGCCGGATTCGAACTGCGCGGAGCCGAAGGTGTCAATCTCACGTTCCGGTGACCGGGACAGGGTCCACGCGCGCACGGCCGCAACACCCCCCGTCCAAGGGATGGTCCGGCGGCACGGCGTCGTCCGATACTGAGCGCACAGGAAAGAGCCTCGATCGAGCGCGAATCCTGTAGTAGAAGAACGTATCTCGACGAGGAGGTCGGACGATGCGGCATCACCGGCTGTTCCGATCCGCAGGACCGGCGATTGCAGCGTTCCTGGTCGCAGGCGGGTTGTCCTGGTACAGCGCGACAGCGGCTCCGGACGGGAGCCGCACCTCCTTCGGATCCTCGGGGAACCTCGGCAACGGAGTGGTTCGAACCTTCGCCTCCGTGGACCCCGGCGGTGCACCGGCCGCGGTCGGTGTCCGGGTCTCGGCGGCTGCACTCGACGGCCTGCCCGCCGAACCCGCCATGCTCATGCTCGATTTCCCGCCGGAGGCGTCCGCGACGGCCTTCGACCACCTGATGCTCAACTGGAACCCGCACGGACACGAACCCGAAACCCTTTTCGGTAAGCCGCATTTCGACTTCCACTTCTACATGAACGACATGGCCTCGATCATGCGGATCGATCCGGCGTCACCCGGCTTCGCCACGCAGGCCGCCCACTTTCCCGACACCCGGTACATGCCGCGCGACTACGTCGCCCCGCCCGGCGCGCTGGCGTCCGAACTGGCGGTGCCGTTCATGGGGACGCACTGGGTCGACGCGACCGAAGGCATGATCCCGGGCGTCTACGAGTTCACCGAGACGTTCATCAACGGATCCTGGGACGGCACCTTCACGTTCATGGAACCGATGATCACCCGCGCATGGCTGCTCACGGAGCCGACCTTGCAGGAGAGCATCAAACAACCTCAGGCCTACCAGAAGTCCGCGTACTACCCCACCGTCTACACCGTCCGATTCGACGACAGCGCTCAGGAGTTCGAGATCACCCTGTCCGAGATGGTGTACCGCACCGGGTCCTGAGACCCGTGGCACCCATCCGCGGCGCGCTCGGTCATCCGCTCTGACGATCCTCGGGGCGGATGACTGACGGCCGAGCGGGTCCGTGAGGGACATACCTATCACGGTGAGTCGTCCAGCGCGAGAAGCCGATCAGCGGCGGCCGCAGCGCCGTCGGTGGCCCTGATCCGGGTGCCGAGCGCGGCCGCCGCGGTCCGATAGCGCTCCGAATGCACCAGCTCGTCGATCGCGTCGCGGATCTTGCCGGGGCTCGCCGTCCTGCGGAGCACCTTTCCGGCACCGGCGGCGGCCACCGCCTTCCCGACTCCCGGCTGGTCGGTGAGCGGCGACATGGGCATGATCAGCATCGGAAGACCGTGCGCGAGAGCCCGGAACGTGGTGGCGTGCCCTCCGTGCCCGATCACCGCGGAGCATTCCGGCATCAACTCGTTGTGCGGAACGTACCGGTGGACCGTTGCATTCGCCGGTACACGGAATCCCGCGGGGTCGACCGAGGGTCCGGTCGTGACGACCAGCTCGACGTCGGTGCCCTCGACGGCGTCGAGGATGTTCTGCAGGGTCCTGCGCTGGCCCGCGAATCCGGCCGTGCTGAGACTGGCCAGCACACGCGGTGGGGTCCGCCCCACCGCCGCCTCCAGGACATCGTGCACGGCCCCGGTCCACACCACGTGCCCGTTCGTCCGCCCGGCTCCGTCGCGAGCCGCGGGATCGAACTCCGGGTCCGAGCACACCAGTTCGAGATCGGAGTTGTGCCACACACGCCGGGGACCGAGCCCTTTCGTTCGGGCGACGATACCGAACGGGCCGCGCCGGAACGATCCGTAGAACATCGCGTAGAAGGTGTGGAACAGCGCGACGTGTCGCAGTCCCTCACGGGCGGCCGCATCGAGCGCGTTGAACAGCATGCAGTCGACGACCACCAGATCGGCCGGATCGGCGCGCACCTCGTCCCGGAGATCCTGCCCGACTCCCGGTTCGGTGACCATCGTGATCCCCATTGTCAGGACCGTCCACGTGCTCAACTGGTCGTGGGGGCGCCACGGCGGGGAGTTCCGGTAGGCGCGGAATTCGAGCCCGGCCGATTCGATCTGCGACTGCTGCATCGCGTGCCCGAGAACCCGGACGCGGTGACCGCGGTGATGCAGTTCCCTGCCGATACCCAGCGCCGGCGGCACATTGCCGCCGGCTTCGAACGTCACGATCAGGATGTCGGACACGACGTTCCCTCCCTCTCCAGGACGCCCCGACCGGTAGCTACGGGTTCTGTTCGCTTCGTGCCGTTCCGGTGAACGAGCCGTCCGGTCCGACCGGCGCACCGAAGTGCGGCAGATGGTGGGCGAAGAACAGGTGCGCGACGAGTTCCTGACGGCTGTTGACGCCGAGCTTGGCGTAGATGCTCTTCAGGTGGTCCTGGACGGTGTAGGGGCTGATGAACATTCGTTGCCCGATCTCCGCCCGCGTCTCGCAGGCGAGGACATGTCCGAGTACCTCCGCCTCCCGCGTGGTGAGTCGGTACAGGTCGGTCACCAGCGCGACGATCTGCGCGGGATGGGCCGGTTCCAGCGTGACGACCACCCGGCCTGCCGCTCCCCGGCCGTCGAGTCGCCCTGCGCGCAGCACCAGCCATTCGCCGTCGGCGGTGCGCATCCGGGTGACCACCGCGTCGCCCGAATTCCGGAAACGCACGGCCGCCGCGACCGCGGGCATCATCCGGATCCGCGAGTCGCCGCCCATCCGATCGAGAAATTCCAATGCGCGCGGGGTCGCCGACTCCACCTCGTCGTCCTCGCCGACGATCACCACGGCGGGGCCGTCGGACACCTCCGCCGCCACCTGTGGCGCCTGCCGGATCAGCGACAGGCGCAGGCCTTCGCCGATCTCGCGGGCAATCTCGGCGAGCGCTTTCACGTCCGCATCGCAGAAGCGGTCGCCGGGTCCGCGCATGAGCGTCCCGCCGCCCCACACCCGGTTGTCGCGCCCACGGAACACCAGACGGACCTCGTCGTCCATCCCGAGCGGTTCGAGTATCTGCTGATACGGCAAGGCATCCCGGACATCACCGTCGATGGCGTCCCGGATCGTCTGGACTCCCTCCGGTTTCCGGGCGAGCCTGCTGTAGGTGTTGGCGTAGGGCGAAGTGCCGTACTCCAGTTCGGCGACGATCTCGACCGCGCGGCCGGTCGGGTCCGTCACGTCGACCATCGTCGCGGACGTGATCATCAGCGTCCCGGGATCAACCGTGCCGACCATGCCCCGATCGAACGGGATCCGTCTGCGGATCACGCTCAGCGCTGCCTGCCCGAAGTCGGACGGGCTGTCGGTGGCGAGCGCGGCATCTCGGATGGACGAGCGAAGTGCTCCGACCGTCCGAGATGCGGCCATGCCCCGCTTCTCGGCCATGACCTCAGTATGCGCAGGCCGAGATAGCCGTCGGTACCCCTCACACGTGGGGTGTGTCGAGAACCCGTCCGGGTTGCGCGGGTGCACGGCACGGCCGGACGATGACAGCTGTGACCGGTTTCGTGGAGGTCCGCCCGTACGCCGAACTCAACGCGTTCGTCGCCGCCGAATGCCGGGGCGTCGCCTCGCGCCGGCCGTTCCGTCCCCACCAGACCGTCAAGGACGTCGCCGAGGCGATGGGCATCCCGCACACGGAGATCGACCTGATCGTCGTCGACGGCGAGCCCGTCGATTTCGGATACCGGCCGCGCACCGGCGCCCGCATCGCGGTGTATCCGGTCTTCGAGGCACTGGGCATCGAACCGATCGAACGGCTGCGGCCGGCGCCGCTGCGCGACCCGCGGTTCGTCGCCGACGTCAACGTCGGCAAGCTGGCCCGCTACCTGCGCCTGCTCGGGTTCGACGTGCAATGGTCCCCTACCGCGGCCGACGAGACGCTCGCCCGGGTCAGCACCGACGATCAGCGCATACTCCTGACCCGGGACCGCGGTCTGCTCGCCCGCAAGGTGATCACCCACGGTCTGTTCGTGCACGCGGTCGATCCGGTCGAGCAGGTCGTCGAGGTCGTCCGGCGGCTCGATCTGACGTGCCGGCTCGCGCCCTTCACCCGCTGCATGCGCTGCAACGACCCGCTCGTGGAAGTGCCCAAGTCGGAGGTTCTCGATCAGCTCGAGCCGCTCACCCGCCGGTACTACGACGACTTCCGGCGCTGCGTCGGCTGCGGCCGGGTGTTCTGGGCAGGGTCGCACCACGATCGGCTCGTCACCCTCGTGGAGACGATCCGCGCGCGGGTATGAGCCCAGCGCCCTACGCGACAGCCAGCGCCAGGAGCGCTACCAGTGACGGCACGGACTGACACAATGAACCGACCACGCCCGACCCGCGCGGTCTGCTCATCGCCATCCGGTCCGAGGCGAACAGCGCGATCCCGGCCAGGAACATGAACGCGCACGTGTAGATCACGAGGGTGCGGCCCGGGGTGTCCTGGCCGGCCCACCACAGGGCGACACCGACGATCGCGCCCGATCCGAGAAACAGGTTGTAGAAGCCCACGTTGAAGGCCCACATCCGGACCGGAGGGACGTCGGCGGTGGGCACGCGGAACAGGTCCCGGTGGATGCCGGGCCGGAGGAACAGGATCGACTCCCACGCGAATGCCAGCAGATGCACCGCGGCGGCGACGAGTGCGGCGACCTGGGCGACGACGATCATGACGACCCACTTCCTTCACCGAACCGGATGTCGTGCCGGCCGGCCAGCAAGGGTGGCAGCTCGGCCTGGGCATGCTGTTCGCGCAACACACCGGCAAGGTCGGAGAAGAAGCCGCTCATCGCCGTACCGGCACTGACGAGAAGGAACACCGCGTTCGCGGTGAGCACCGAAAAGGTGTTCATCGTCCCCGCGGCAATGTCGAGGGAATCTCCCGGCGCGAGATCGCAGCTCGCGCCGTCGACGTGGACCCGGATCCGTCCGCGCAGCAGGTGGTAGGTCTTGGCCCAGGACTCCGCGTGCAGCGGGGGCGGTTCGCCGAGACGTGGCGCCTCGACCAGCATGAGTTCGTATGCACCGCCGGTGTGCTCGTGGGACGAGAGGACCGTGACATCGGCGTCCGGGAGCGACAGCCGCGTGCCCGAACCGGACCGTTCGAGATGAAACCCTGACATACCGTGACGTTAGATCCGGCGAAACCGACCGGGACATCCCAGGAATCGGGGATGTCGACGGCAGCAGGGACCGGCGCATACTGGGCTCATGCTCGAAGTGCGCGCTGAGCGACTGCGCCGGGGCATCCTCGCGTTGGCGGGCACCGGCGCGGGCGTCGCCGAAGTACACGAACGGGCCATCGAACTGGTCGATCGCACCGTGCGCAGCGACCTGACGTGCTGGGCACTGATGGATCCACGGACGCTGACGTTCGGTTCGATGACCAGCGGACGCGTCCGCATCCCCAGCGAGTACGAACTGCTGCTCGCCGAATCCGAATGCGGCGGACACGATCCCGCGACCTTCGCCGAGGTCGCCCGCAGCGGGCGGACGGTCGTCCGGGCGTCCGATCTCCCGAGTGCCGACGTCGCGCACAGTCTCCGGCACGGCGCGGTATGGAAACCGCTCGGACTCGACCGCGAGCTGCGGGTCGCTTTCACCGTCGACGGATACTGCTGGGGTGCAGCAGGATTCGTTCGTTCCGGAACGGACTTCAGCGACCGCGAGGTCGAGTTCCTGACGATGGTGGCCCCGGCCCTGGCTACGGCGACGCGCGCCGCCGCCGTGCACACGCTGCGGCCGCACCCCGGGGACGATCCGGGTCCCGCGGTGGTGCTGACCGACCCGTCCGGCGACCCCGTCGGGCTCACCGCGGCGGCCCGTCTCTGGCAGGACCGGCTGACCGGCCCGGTGCGGCTGGCGGTGCTGTTGCGCGCCGCGACGTTCGGGGCACGATCGAGTCCTTCCGGCGTCTTCCGCACGCATATCAGCGACGGGCACGGGTACTGGGTCCTGGTGCGCGCCACCGCGCTCGACTCCGACGGCGACGACAGCCGCACGGTGGTCACCCTCGAACCGGCCCCGGCGGACGAGTTCACCGATCTCCTGTTCGCGGCATACGCGCTCACCACGCGCGAACGGGACGTGTGCACCGACGTGCTGGCGGGTTTGTCGACGGCCGAGATCGCACGTCGCCGGGGTATCAGTGCCAATACCGCTCAGGATCACCTCAAGTCGGTGTACGCGAAGACGGGCGCGGGCAGCCGGGCGGAACTCGCCGCACTCCTGGCCGGACGGCAGGGCTGAGGCGCTTCGCGCCGGTGTGCCGTTGTGGCGGTTGGGACCGCCAGAAGGGCACACGGTTCGAGGCCGCCGGGGAGCTGGCGCCCGGGTCCGATGCGGTTCCGCTGCCCTAACAGATCGCCGTGGTTGCCGCCATCCGAATCTTCACCCCGGACGAGCGAACCGCGGCGGGAAAATGCGCCGAAAATCCGATTCGAGGCTCTCACCTGCGGCGATCCTCCGGGGTCGTGGGCACTGTGTCTTTTCTCCCACCTGGGCAACCTGATGAAGGATCTGCCGTTGTTACGGCTTATAGTGAGTTAGGTAAATGTCATGTAACAGTGTTCTCACAGTCAGGCAGGTGGGCGTGTCGACCTCGGACCGCATCGAAGAGATCTACCAGCAGGTCAAGGCTCGCAACGCAGGTGAACCGGAGTTCCATCAGGCGGCGGCCGAGGTGTTCGAATCTCTGCACGTCGTGCTCGACCGGCATCCCCGTTACTTCGAATCCGGACTCATCGAGCGGCTCTGCGAGCCCGAGCGGCAGATCATCTTCCGCGTGCCGTGGATCGACGACCAGGGCAACGTGCACGTCAACCGCGGTTTCCGCGTGCAGTACAACAGCGTGCTCGGCCCCTACAAGGGCGGCCTGCGCTTCCACCCGAGCGTCAACCTCGGCATCGTCAAGTTCCTCGGCTTCGAGCAGATCTTCAAGAACGCACTGACCGGCCTGCCGATCGGCGGCGGCAAGGGCGGCTCGGACTTCGACCCGAAGGGTCGCTCCGAGCAGGAGATCATGCGCTTCTGCCAGTCCTTCATGACCGAGCTGCACCGCCACATCGGTGAGTACACCGACGTTCCGGCCGGTGACATCGGCGTCGGCGGCCGCGAGATCGGCTACCTGTTCGGCCAGTACAAGCGCCTCACCAACTCCTACGAGTCCGGTGTCCTCACGGGCAAGGGCCTCACCTGGGGCGGCTCGCAGGTCCGTAAGGAAGCGACCGGTTACGGCGCGGCCTACTTCGTCAACGAGATGGCCAAGGCGGCCGGCAGCACCCTCGAGGGCCGCACCGCCGTCGTCTCCGGCTCCGGCAACGTCGCCATCTACGCCATCGAGAAGATCCACCAGCTCGGCGGCAAGGTCGTCGCGTGCTCGGACTCGTCGGGATACGTCCTCGACAAGGCCGGCATCGACCTGGACCTGCTCAAGGAGATCAAGGAGGTCCGACGGGGCCGCATCTCCGAGTACGTCGACGAGCGCGGCGACGCCGAGTTCTACTCGGGCGGCAACATCTGGAACGTGCCGTGCGACATCGCGCTGCCGTGTGCCACTCAGAACGAGCTCGACGAGGCGTCCGCGAAGGTGCTCGTCAACAACGGTGTCAAGGTCGTCGCCGAGGGCGCGAACATGCCGACCACGCCGGGTGGCATCGCGGTGTTCCGCGACGCCGGTGTCGCGTTCGCGCCGGGCAAGGCCGCGAACGCCGGTGGTGTGGCCACCTCCGCGCTGGAGATGCAGCAGAACGCCTCGCGCGATTCGTGGCACTTCGACTACACCGACGAGCGTCTGGCCGGCATCATGCGCGACATCCACAGCACGTGTGTCGAGACGGCCGCCGAGTACGGCAAGCCGGGTGACTACATCCACGGCGCCAACATCGCCGGCTTCGTGAAGGTCGCCGACGCGATGTTCGCACTGGGTGTCATCTGATCCACCCCGATCCACACGAAAGGCCCGCTCGTTCGAGCGGGCCTTTCGTGTCGGTGCAGGTCAGCCGGTGGTCTCGTCGTGGTCGAGTTGCGCCTTGCGCGCAGCCTCGCGCATCTCGATACCGTCGGAGATCCAGTTGCCGATCTCGCGGGTGACGTCCCGCACGGCACCGGCGATGATGCCGGCGATGTTCCCGACGTGCGTCGCGGCGGATTCCGTCAATTCCTGGACCGTGTCCTTGTTGCGTTCGAAGCGTCCAACCATGCGCTCTCCCCCTCAGACGGTGTCGTGGACGAGCGTACGCGCAGCACGGGCCCCTCGCGCTTCCTCGAACTCCTCGCCGGGCTCGGGCTCGACAACCGCCGGTTCCGGACGTGGGCGGCGCTCGATCACGACCGCGGTCTCACGCTGGTCGGACACCCAGGAGGGCGGAAGCGCCAGCCGGAAGATCTTGCCCCACACCGACGCGACCTGCCGGAGCAGTCCCCCGGTGTTGTAGGGCAGGCCGTGCTTCTCGCACAGAGCCCTCACCTGCGGTGCGATCTGCGGGTAGCGGCGGGCCGGCAGATCCGGGAACAGGTGGTGTTCGATCTGGTGGGACAGGTTGCCGGTCATCAGGTGCATCAGCGACGATCCGCTGATGTTCGCACTGCCGAGCAACTGGCGCACGTACCACTCGCCACGGGATTCGCCGGCGGTTTCCTCCTGAGTGAACGACTGGACGCCGGACGGGAAGTGCCCGCAGAAGATGACGGAGAACGCCCACACGTTGCGCACCAGGTTCGCGGTGGCGTTGCCGAGCAGGGTCGGAACGAACAGCGGGCCGCTGAGCAGCGGGAACACGACGTAGTCCTTGAGCACCTGCCGGCCGGCCTTGTGCCACCACCCGCGCGCGAGCGGCCCGAGTTCGCGGATGTCGCGTTTGCCTGCCAGCACGCGGTCGGCCTCGGCGTCGTGCAGCATCACGCCCCACTCGAACACCAACATCAGGACCGCCGCATAGAGCGGGTTGCCCAGGTAGTACGGCTTCCACGGTTGCGCCGGGTCCATGCGCAGGATGCCGTATCCGATGTCGCGGTCCATGTCGAGGATGTTGGTGTAGGTGTGGTGCACGAAATTGTGCGAGTGCCGCCACTGATCCGACGGGCACACCGTATCCCATTCGAAGACAAGAGAATTCAGGGAAGGCTCGCGCATCCAGTCGTACTGGCCGTGCATCACGTTGTGCCCGATCTCCATGTTGTCGAGAATCTTCGACACGCTCAGCGCGGCGACACCGGCGATCCACGCCGGGGGCAGGAATCCGAGGAACAGCAGGCCACGGCCGGCCACCTCGAATCCCCTCTGCGCCTTGATGACCCGGTAGATGTATTCGCGGTCCTCGGAGCCGAGCGAGGCGACGGTGCGCTCCCGCAGGGCGTCGAGTTCACGGCCGATCTCGTCGACCTGATCGCGGCTCAGGATCACCGGATCCGGGTCGGGGTCACGGTTTCCGGACAGGAACGGCAGGAAGGGTATCGCGGGTAGGGACAATCCGAACATGGTGTCCTCCAATGGTTTCGGGCCGATCGATATCGGCCGCGGCTACAGTTCGACCGCGACGTCACCGACCGGGGCGTTGACGCAGATCCGGATGCGCGTGTCGGGTTCGGCGTCGAGTTCACCGGTGCGGACGTCGCGGGTGCAACCGGATCGGCGGATCGAGGTGCAGGTGTGGCAGATGCCCATGCGGCATCCGTGATCGGGTCTCAGACCGGCGGCTTCGGCCTGTTCCAGCAGGGTGGCGCCGGTGTTGTCCGCGACCACGCCGGACGCGGTGAACCTGACCTCGCCGGTGGCGTCGCTCGTGTCGAGGACAGGAAGGGTGAATTCTTCGGTGCGCAAACGATGTTCGGCGCCGACCTCGCGGTAGACCTCGCGGACGCGTGCGGTCAGACCCGCCGGTCCGCACGCATAGGTGGGGGTACCGGCGAACCAGGGGACGACGGCGTCGAGGTGTTCGCGGCGGAAACGACCGCGCAGGTGGCCACCGTCCCCGCGGGTGTAGGCCAGGACGACCTCGACGTTGGCGCGTGCGGCGAGTTCGTCGAGTCGCGCACGTTGCGGCACGTCCGCCGGGGTGCGTGCGTAGTGCAGGAAGGTGATCGCGCCGGTGTGCCCCTCGTCGGCGAGGGTGTGCAGCATCGACAGCACCGGCGTGATGCCGCTACCGCCGCTGACCAGCAGCAACCGATCCGGACGGACCGGCGGGAGAACGAAGTCGCCGTCGGCCGCCCCGAGGTCGACAACGTCACCCGGCCGGGCGCAGTCGTGCAGGTAGCGGGACAACAGACCGTCCGGGTGGGCCCGCACAGTGAGGACGATCCGGTCGTCGTACTGCGAGTTCGAGGGCGAGTAGCAGCGGGTGTGCCGGACCCCGTCGACGACGACGCCGAGCCGGATGTGCTGGCCGGCTTCGAATCGGCAGCGGCGGGCCGGGCGCAGCGTGAGCGTGGCCATCCCGGGCACGGTGCGGTCGATGTCGACGATCCGCGCCCGCGTGTCCTGTGTGGTGAGGAGCGGATTCAGCAGCTCGAGGTAGCGATCCGGGTGGTGCGGCCAGGACATCAGCCGCAGCGCGCCGGTGACCGCCTTCGTGGTGCGGCGGGCAGCGATGGTGCGAGTGAGGGGTGAAGCGACCATGGCGGGACCTCCCGACCGATCGGATTTCTAGTGCACACTTGTACACTGAATCAGTGTTGCAGCACCCACCCGCCACCTGTCAACACGTGAGTGACCCCCGTTACACGGATTTTCGATTCGCGGATGACGCTCTGCATAGACTCGGACCCGTGTCCGTAGTTCCCGTCCCCGAACCCGCTACCCGGGCCGCCCGCAAGGAACGCACGCGCCGCGCGCTGCTCGACGCCGCACTCGAATTGTCGGCGGATCGGAGTTTCTCCACGGTGAGCCTGCGAGAGGTCGCCCGCCGGGCGGGGATCGTCCCCACCGCGTTCTACCGGCATTTCGCCTCGATGGACGAACTCGGCGTCACCCTGGCCGCCGACACGATGCGCGTGCTCCGGCAGGTGCTGCGCGACGCGCGCCGCGCCCGCAACGCCGGCGACAACGCCCGGGCGTCGTTGGCCGTCCTCGTCGAACAGATCCGCGCCCACGAGGCCTCGTTCCGCTTCCTCGCGCGCGAACGGCACGGCGGGCCGCCCGAGGTATCCCGCGCCGTCAACGACGAATTGCATTTGCTCACAGTGGAACTCGCTGTCGACCTCGGCAGCATGGCGGGGCTCGGCGACTGGAGCGACGACGACCTGGAGATGGCCGCCGCCCTGCTCGTCGTCGCCCTGCTCGAGGTGGCCGTCGACCTGCTCGCCGTCGAAACGGGCGGACCGGACGAGGCCGCGGTGGTCGCACGCGGTGAGAAGCAGATGCGCCTGATCATTCTCGGCATGGGGGCCTGGAAACCGGCCCACGAGTGACCGCTACACCGTACGGTGGCGCCATGTTCGAGATCAGCCGCGTCGCGCTCGGAGACCTCACATTCGACGTCCGCGTCGCCGGCCCCGACGACGGCCCTCCGCTAGTGCTGCTGCACGGCTTCCCCGAAACCGGGCGCAGCTGGGAACCGGCGGGCCGGTTGCTCGCCGACGCGGGCCTGCGGGTGATCGTCCCCGACCAGCGTGGGTACTCCCCCGGCGCCCGGCCCACCGAGGTGTCCGCGTACACGGTCGGTGAACTGGTCGGCGACGTCCTCGGCCTGCTCGACAGTTTCGGTATCGAGGCGGCGCACGTAGCCGGGCACGACTTCGGCGCGGTCGTCGGCTGGCATCTCGCGGCGCATCATCCCGATCGCGTTCGCACACTCACCGCGGTGTCGGTGCCGCACCCCGGCGCCTACAGCTGGGCGCTGCAGCACGATGCCGACCAGAAGTCCCGCTCCGCGTACATCAAGCTGTTCCGGATGGAGGGCACGGCCGAGTCGGCGCTGCTCGACAACGGCGCCCGGCGGCTGCGCGCGATGTACAACCCGATGCCCGATCGCGCTGCCGTGGACGAGTACGTGCGGGTGCTCACCGTGCCCGGCGCGATGACCGCCGCCCTGAACTGGTACCGCGCGTTGACCAGGGACTTCCGCAGCATTCCGTCGGTGAAGGTGCCCACCACCTACGTGTGGAGCACCGCCGACGTCGCGGTCGGCCGGGCCGGCGCCGAGCGGTGCGGCGAGTTCACCGAAGCGGACTACGACTTCGTCGTGCTCGACGACGTGAGCCACTGGATTCCCGAGGAGCAACCGGCGGCACTGGCCGAGTCGATCCGGGCGCGCATCGCGGGCTGACCGCCGCCCTCATTCGGTCGGCGTCACCGCTCCCGCGGCCCGGCACAGCAGTTCGAGTTCGCCGACGACCGCGTCGAGCGGTGCCGCACTGCGCTGCGCCTGCGCCAGGATCAGCCCGCCCTCGAGCGCGCTGACGAGCATCGTCGCGAGGGTCGCCGCGCGGGCCGGGTCGACTCCGTCGCCGACGAGCCGCGCGCCGATCATCTCGGTCCAGCGGGTGAACGAGACCCCGGCGATGTCGCGTGCCGACGCTTCGGTGCCGAGCGCCGCTGCCACGATCGGGCACCCTGCGACGTAGTCGGTGGCCTCGAGCACGCGTCGCCACAGGTCGACGATGGACCGGATCGCGGTGACGGTGTCGCCGGAGTCCAGGATCCGCTGGATTCTGTCGGTCAGCTGGTGCGCGGCCGAGCGCGTGGCTTCCTCGATCAACTGACTCTTGCCGCCGGGAAAGTGGTGGTAGATCGATCCTCGGGGGGCGCCGCTGTGGGCCAGGACATCGGCGAACGAGGTCGCGGCCACCCCACGTTCCCGCATCAGGGCCACGGCGCTGGCCGTCATCGCCGCGCGCGGTCCCCCGTCCTGTCGCCGTGCCATGACGCCCTCCTCGATCCGATGGGGATTGCCCTCTCGCATTATGTATGTTGTCATACTTAGAAGACCAGTTCCAGGACGTCAGGAGTCCACCGTGACCGAACTCGACACCACCCGCGACACCGACGTCTGCGGAACCGGCACCCACGTCTTCGACGACGCCGTCGCCCTCGTCGCCGCCGACGCACACCGCTACACGGGCCGCACGCACCCGGCGTACGCGAACATGGTCGGACCGTTCGGCGGCATCACGGCCGCGACGCTGCTGCGCGCGGTCCAGCAGCATCCCGAGGTTCTCGGCGTTCCCCTCTCGCTCACCGTCAACTACTGCGGTGCGCTGGCGGACGGCGACTTCGAGATCGTCGCTCGTCCGGTGCGCACCAACCGCTCCACCCAGCACTGGTCGATCGAGCTCTCGCAGGACGGGGCGGTTACGACCACCGCGACCGCGGTGTTCGGCACCCGACGCGAGACCTGGTCGTCGACCGAGGCCGTCGCACCCGACGCGCCCCCGGCGCAGGACGTTGCCCAGCAGTCGCTGCCGGAATTCATCGCCTGGGCGCGCAACTACGAGATGCGTTTCGTCGAGGGCGCGGTGCCAGACCCGGAGACCGGCGAGCACCCGGATTCGACGACGACGCTGTGGGTGCGGGACACTCCCCCGCGACCGCTGGACTTCGCGGCACTGACCGCGCTGTCCGACGTGTTCTACCCGCGGGTGTTCCTGCGCCGCGGCCAGTACATGCCCGCCGGAACCGTGTCGCTGACCGTGTACTTCCACGCCGACGAGCACGCCCTGGCCCGCCAGGCCGACGCGTCCGTCCTCGCGACGGCGCGCGCGCAGCGCTTCGGCAAGGGCTACTTCGATCAGTCCGGCGAGCTGTGGAGCAGCGACGGCGAACTGCTCGCCACCACTCACCAGCTGGTCTACTTCAAAGGCTGACCACGGCCTCCGGCCTTCAGTGGCTGTCCCACGGCCTCCGGTGCCCGCACGGCCAGCAGCGCCGCGAGGCCGGCGCCCAGCACCACGAGCAGCCCGGCGATGCCCGCGCGGTCCGTGCCGAAACCCCAGGCGAAGAACCCGAACAACGTCGGCGCCAGGAACGACACCGCCCGGCCTGTGGTGGCGTAGAGCCCGAACATCTGCCCTTCCCGGCCCGGCGGCGTGATCCGCGCCAGGAAGGTGCGTGCCGACGCCTGCGCGGGCCCGACGAACAGGCACAAAAGCAGCCCGAAGATCCAGAACAGCAATGGTCCGGACACCGCGAGCAGGACGACGCCGACGACGATCATCGCGGCGAGCGAGACGACGATGACCGCCTTGGGACCGACCCGGTCGTCGATGCGGCCCGCGACGAGCGCACCGAGCGCGGCCACGACATTGGCCGCGACACCGAACAGCAGCACGTCACCCGTCCCGATGCCGTAGACGGTCACGGCCAGTACCGCCCCGAACGTGAAGACCCCGGCGAGACCGTCGCGGAACAGCGCCGACGCGCCGAGAAACCAGACGGTGCGGCGATCCGCGGTCCACAGGTCCCGCAGATCGCGCCACAGCACCCGGTACGCCTCGGTGATGCGGCCCTTTTCGGCACCGGGGTGGACACCGGTCGGCGGCAGTTCGGGAACAGCGAGCAGCACCGGGATCGCGAAGATCCCGAACCACGCGGCGGCGAGCAGCGCGACCAACCGGATGTTGGTGCCGTCGTCGGTGCTCAACCCGAGGAATCCGCGGGTGTCGCCGTCACCGGCGATGAAGCCCGTGTAGCACAACAACAGCAGCACTATTCCACCGAAATAGCCCATGGACCAACCGAATCCGGAGACCCGTCCGATGTTCTGCTCGGTGGAGATCTGCCGCAGCATTGCGTTGTACGGCACCTGGGCGAGCTCGACGATCACCGATCCCACACCGAGCAGCACCAGCCCCAGCCACAGGTAGTGATAGTCGTCGCGCACGAAGTACATCCCGGCCATCGCGGCGACGGTGACGAACGTGAGCACCGCGAGGGAGCGTTTGCGACGGCCGGTCGCGTCGTAGTGTTGCCCGGAGATCGGCGCGGTGACCGCGATGACGAACCCCGCGATGCCCAGGGCCCAGCCCAACCACGTACTCGCCGAGACGGTTCCGGGCAGGTCGTCGCCGACGGCGTCGGTGAGATACACGGAGAACACGAAGGTGAGGATCACCGCGTTGAACGCGGCCGATCCCCAGTCCCACAGGCCCCACGCGAAGACCTGCCGCCGCGTCGTCGCCGTCCCGATTCCCGCCGGCGCGGCCGTGTGTGCGCTCATGCCCGCAGCCTAAACCGGCACTTCGAGAACCGCCCCATATGACGGTTGGTGTATCGATATTTCGTTACGCCAACCGTCATGTCCGTCTTGTACGTGCGCGGGCACGCTCGAAACGCTGTACGACGACGTCGAAGTGGTCCAGCTCCACCCAACTCCACCGGATGACCTCGAACCCGAGGTCGCGCAGGGCGTCCTCCCGGAACTTCTCGGCGACGAGGTCACGCGGGTCGGAGTACTTGCCTGTCCCGTCGAACTCTCCGACGATCCCGAACTCCTCCCAGAAGAAGTCGAGGCGGAAACGGCGACCGTCGCGTGTGACGACCTCGTGCTGGAGGTGTGGACGGGGCAGACCCGCGTCCTCGATCCGTACCCGCGACAACGACTCGCCGACGCTCTCGCTGCGCGCGTCCAGGAACCCTGCGACCGTCCGGGCTCGCGCGATGCCGTTGAGGCCGCAGGCGGAGTCGAGGATGCGCGGTAACGCGGCTGCCGCTGCGGGGTCGCTGCGCAGGAGCGCATCGCCGATGACGACCGCCTGCGGGCGTGGTGCGGTCCGCGCGACGTCCGAGATCGTCCGCGCCACCGACGTCACCGGCACGTCGTCGACGGTCGCGAGGTCTGCCTCCGACAACCGCGCCGCATGGAGATGCAATCGTCCCCGCCGTCGTGCGCCCGCGCTCGGTGGCCGCGACACGTGCACACGTGTGAGCGGAAGATTCCATACCGGCGCCCCGTGCAGGACCGCGGCGGAGACGTGGCTGATCACGTGTCCCGGGCTCAGCGTCGAGCCGAGATGCCGCGCGAGCACGCGGTGCCGGCCGGTGTTGTCGAGCGCGTCGTGGTCGCACCTTCGCAGATGGACGCCGTGCGCGATCGGAACCAGTTCACCGCGTCGAAGGTCGCGCGCGATCTCGAAGGCGGAGACGCCGGCCGCGAGTAGTTGTGCGCGCGTGAGCACTCGTGGATCCCCCATGCGGGTGATCGTGCCGCAGCGTCCGTCGGCGATTCGCCCGGAGACCACCGAATCCGCCGCGCCTGTGGACGGAGCAGCTGCCTGTGGACAACTTCCGGATGAGGACTGCGGCGCCCGAAACAGCGGGTGGTGTACCAGTATTTCGGTACACCAACCGTCGTTCTCGACCTGTCTAGACGGTGGCGCCGGCGAGTAGGCCTGCCACCGACTGCCGCATCACGGCGGTGGCCTCGTCGACCCCGAGCTGCAACTCGTCGCGCAGAACGGCCCACGAGCCCCAGGTCGCGGCAGCTCCGAGCGCGTAGACCAGGCGGTCGCGCCGGTCCCGGTCGAGGTTTGCGAGTTCTCGGGCGAACAGGATCTTCACCTCGTCGGTGACCCGCGCGATGCAGCGCGCGCGATGAATCTTGAGCGCTTCGGAGAACTGCTGGCGCAGGAGCGACGCCCGCGCATACGGAGCGATGAACTCGAGCAGCCACGCGCGCTGCCGGCAGAACCCGTCGATCCGTTCGGACAGCGGCAGGTGCGCCGGCACCGGCTCGAACATTTCGTCCTGGCGGCGCAGCATCTCCGCGCCGGTGAATGCCATCAGGGTGTCGAGGTCGTTGAAGTTGACCCACAGTGCCCGCAGCGAGACCCCGGCCTGTTCCGCGACCTGCGCGCCGGTGGGCTTGAGCATGCCCGCCCGGAGCAGCTCGATGTGTGCCTCCACCACTGCCCTGCGAGTGCGTTCCGCGCGGGCTGTTCGACCGTCCGTGACAGTTGTGACCACGATCCCTCACTTCGTTCGACCGCACCGAGCCGGGTAGGCCTCGGCAGCGCTTCGCAACCTGCCCTGCGAACAATACCGACCAACCTCCCCGTTTAGGAGAATTGGTTCGAACGACACGGCCGATGAGTTCCTGCCCGCGGCGACTAGGCTGACCCACCGTGACTCTGCCGAACCCCACCCCAGACGCCCGCGCGGTCGTGACCGGCGCCTCCTCCGGTATCGGTGAGGCCCTCGCCACCGAGCTCGCAGCGCGCGGCCACTCGCTCATTCTCGTCGCACGTCGCGGCGAAGTGATGGAAGAGCTCGCCACGACACTCCGACACAAGCACGGCGTCACCGTCGAGGTGCGCGCCTGCGACCTGTCCGACCGCGACGCTCGCGCCGAGCTGGTCGAGGAGCTGGCCGACCGTCACGTCAGCATCCTGTGCAACAACGCGGGTATCGCCACGTTCGGACCCGTATCCGGCCTGGACCCGGCGTACGAGCGCGCGCAGGTCGAACTCAACGCGGTCGCCGTGCACGACCTCACCCTCGCCGTGCTGCCCCAGATGGTCGAGCGACGGTCCGGTGCGATCCTCAACGTCGGATCGGCGGCGGGCAACATGCCGATCCCGAACAACGCGACGTACGCCGCGACGAAGGCGTTCGTCAACACCTTCTCGGAGTCGCTGCGCGGTGAGCTCAAGGGCACCGGCGTGAACGTCACCCTGCTCGCGCCCGGCCCGGTGCGCACCGAGACCCCCGATCCGGCGGACGCGTCGATCGTCGACAAGCTCGTCCCCGACTTCCTGTGGATCTCGAGCGAGCACACCGCGAAGGTGTCGCTCGACGCGCTCGCCGAGAACCGCATGCGCATCGTGCCCGGCCTGATCAGCAAGGCGATGTCGGTCGCGGGCAACTACACGCCGCGCGCGATCGTCGCCCCGATCGTCGGCACCTTCTACAAGAAGCTCGGCGGCTAACGCCGCTTGCGGCCGGTGCCGAAGATGCTGCGGGAGATCTCCCGGCCCGCAGCCGAGGCCGCCGACCGCAGGAAACTCTTCATCGCGGAGCTGCCCAGCACCTGTTCGACGATCGTCGGCCCCTCGTCCCGGGGGGCCGGCATCGTTTCGGACAGGTCCGGCAGTGGCGGCACGTCCAGCGGCGGATCGACGTTCGGCGCGCCCGCGACCTTCGCCGTCAGCATCTCGTACGCGGATTCGCGATCGATGGTCTGCCCGTACTTCGCGAACAGCGGATGGCCCTGGGCGGCGGTGCGGATCGCGTCGTCGCCGACGGTGTCCATCAGCGACCGTGGCGGCCGGATCCGGGTCCATGCGACCGGCGTCGGGGCGCCCTTCTCGGACAGCACGGTGACGATCGCTTCACCGGTCCCGAGCGAGGTCAGCGACTTCTCCAGGTCGTAGAACGCCGTCTTCGGGTACGTGCGGACCGTCTTGGTGAGCGCCTTCTGGTCGTCGGGCGTGAACGCGCGCAACGCGTGCTGCACCCGCGCACCCAGCTGGGACAGGATCGCGTTCGGGATGTCGGTGGGCAGCTGCGTGCAGAAGAACACGCCGACGCCCTTCGACCGGATGAGCTTGACGGTCTGCTCGACCTGCTGCAGGAACGCCTTCGACGCGTCCGCGAACAGCAGGTGGGCCTCGTCGAAGATGAAGACGAGCTTGGGCTTGTCCAGATCGCCTTCCTCGGGCAACGTCTGGAACAGGTCGGCGAGCACCCACATCAGGAACGTGGAGAACAGCACGGGACGCGCGGCCTGGGCGCCCAGCTCGAACAAGCTGATCACCCCGTTGCCGCCGAGGACGCGCAGCAGATCCTCGGTGTCGAACTCCGGTTCACCGAAGAACGTGTCGCCGCCGTCGGCCTCGAGGTTGACGATCGCGCGCAGGATGACGCCCGCGGTCGCGGCCGAGACGCCCCCGATGCCTTTGAGGTCGGCCTTGCCCTCGTCGCTGGTCAGGTACGCGATGACCTGCCGCAGATCCTTGAGATCGAGCAGCGCCATGCCCCGCTGATCGGCCCAGTGGAAGATCAGCCCGAGCGTCGATTCCTGGGTGGTGTTCAGGCCGAGCACCTTGCTCAGCAGGATCGGACCGAACGCCGTGACGGTCGCGCGCACCGGGATGCCGATGCCCTCGGTGCCGAGCGAGAAGAACTGCGTCGGGAATCCGGCAGGGGTCCACGACGGATCGCCGGTCTCGGCGGCGCGGGTGACGAGCGCGTCGCTGCTCTCCCCGCGCGCGGACAGACCGGACAGGTCACCCTTGACGTCGGCCATCACCACCGGCACGCCCGCGGCGGACAGCTGCTCTGCGATGCCCTGCAGGGTCTTGGTCTTGCCGGTACCGGTCGCGCCGGCGATCAGACCGTGCCGGTTCATCATGGCCAGCGGAATCCTGACCCGGGCGTTCGGAGCGACGACGCCGTCGTGCACGACGGTGCCCAGTTCGAGGGCGGCGCCGGAGAAGGCGTAACCGGCGGCGATCTCCGCGGCCGGGCCCGCGGGTTCGGCTGCCTCGGCGGGCGCACTCTCCGAGGTCGCTTCGGCCCCGGCCTCAGTCTTCTCGGTCCCGGCTTCGGCCTTCCCCGCTGCAGCGTCGGCCGCGGCCGCGGCGGCGGCCTCCTCGGCCTCGCGTTGGGCCCGTTCGGCTGCTGCGGCGGCTTCGGCGGCGACGCGGGCCGCTTCCTCGGCGGCCGCCTTCGCTGCCTTCGCCTTCTCCGCAGCGGACAACGCTTCGTCGGACCGGATCGGATCCACGGTCATGTTCAGCCCTCCTCGAACCAGCACGGCCGGCGTCGGTTTACACCGCAGACCTTATCCCTCTCACGCGGCTGACTAGTCTGTACTCTCGTGCAGGACAAACTTGTTTGGATCGATTGTGAAATGACCGGTTTGCGTATCGGCAGCGACAAACTCATCGAAATCGCCGCGCTGGTCACCGACAGCGACCTCAACGTGCTCGGCGAGGGCGTGGACATCGTGATCCACGCCGACGACGACGCGCTGGCCGCGATGCCGGATGTCGTGCAGCAGATGCACGAACGGTCGGGGCTGACCGAAGAGGTGCGCCGCTCGACAGTCACGCTGGCCGAGGCCGAGAAGCTCGTCCTCGACTACGTGCGGGCGCACGTGCCGGAGGCCGGTACCGCTCCCCTGGCCGGAAACTCCATCGGCACCGACCGGCAGTTCATCTCCCGGGACATGCCGGAACTCGACAACTACCTGCACTACCGCATGGTCGACGTCAGCTCGATCAAGGAACTGTGCCGGCGCTGGTACCCCCGCATCTACTTCGGCCAGCCCACGAAGGGCCTGTCGCACCGCGCTCTGGCCGACATCAAGGAGTCCATCCGGGAGTTGCGCTACTACCGGCGCACCGCGTTCGTCGCCCCGCCCGGGCCGTCGTCTGCGGACATCACGAGCGTCGTAAAGGATCTTGGACCGGCCTGACCAGGCGATTCGTCGTTTTCGGGTAGAGCAGGCTAGTATTTCAATCGCAGTCGCAACCGGCTCCGGCCGATAGCGGATGCGATGGTGAGTGTAGTTCAGTTGGTAGAGCACCAGGTTGTGATCCTGGCTGTCGCGGGTTCGAGTCCCGTCACTCACCCCCAGGAAAGGCCCCGACCGCACGGTCGGGGCCTTTCCTTTTCTGCGCCTTCTGCGCCGGCCTGCCGAGGACCGCGCCACAGCCGTCCGGGTATTCGACGAGATCCTGTCCGAATACCTCCCGAGGACGTCGCGACCGTCACGGGCTCGAGGGCTGCGACCCCGACGTGGAGCGGCATGTAGGTGGCCCCAGGCCGCCCCTGACCCCTTTACGACGACGGAGGGTGACCCGGATTCGGTCACCCTCCGTCGTTCGTCTCCGCGGTGCACAGCCCGCGCCCCGGGTCAGGTGTTGGCGTTGCCCGCCTTCCACGTCGACCACGGGATGTTCCAGTCGCCGAGACCTTCGGTTCCCTCCAGGACTCCGCCGACCGTGTTGCGCACGATGACGATGTCGCCGCGCTTGGTGTTGTCGAAGATCCACTTCGCGTTCGCCGGGCTGAGGTTCAGGCAGCCGTGGCTGACGTTGCGCACCCCCTGATCGCCCAGCGACCACGGCGCGGAATGGAAGAAGATGCCGCTGTAGGACATGCGCGTCGCCCAGTCCACAGGCGTGCGGTAACCCTGCGGCGAGTCGGCCGCCACTCCGTACGTGGACGAATCCATGATCATGTGGTCGAAGCGGTCGCCGATCGTGTAGACGCCGTTGGGGGTGGGCGTGCTGTCCTTGCCCATCGACGTCGGCATCGACATGATCGCGCTGCCGTTGCGGTTGACCACGACGGTCTTCGTGTTGTCGTCGACGTCGATGATCACCGCGTCGCCGATGGTGAACGACGAGTGCACGTCCGACTGGCCGAACAGTCCGTCACCGAGGTCCTTGCCGTACGCCTTCACGTCCACGGTCACGGTCGTGCCCGGCGTCCAGTAGTTCTCCGGCCGCCACCGCACCTCACGATTGCTGAGCCAGTAGAAGGCACCCTCGACGGGCGGATTCGTGACGATGGTGATGGCCGCCTCGGCCGCGCGCCGGTCCGGGATGTTCTCGTCGAACTGCACAGCGACGGGCTGGCCGATACCGACGACCGAGCCTTCACCGGGCAGCACGTAGGGCTGGGTGAGGTTGCCGGGGGCGCTCGTGGTGAACGTCGCGACGGACGTGGTCGCTCCGCCGAGCCCGTACGCGACCGTCTCGAGCGTGTACTTGCGGTTGTAACCCAGCGGTTCGGAGTTCGCCCAGGTGGTGCCGTCCGGCGCGAGCACGCCGGCGACCGCCTCCCCGTCGGGATTGCGGAGCGTGACGGAATCGAGCTTGCCGTTGACGACCGAGACGGTCACCGGATCGATCGGCGAGAAGCCGACACCGCCGTCGACGACGCTGGACGACACCGTGGGCTTGATGAGTGCGGCGAGGGGATTCGAATCGATGGGGACCTCGTCGGCACCGCCGGCCGAGCCGCCGGCACATGCAGTGACGAAGGTCATGACACCGACCAGTACCGCCCCCAACACCGCCACGGTCGTACGCCGGGAGCGGCGCCGCGGCGTCCGCACACTCTTCTCGATCACTCTCAACCCTCCGATTCCGGACCTCCCCCAGGCCGCAAAACTGCACGTCAATGCGTGTCTCATCGATGATGCCAGCCGGTGAAGACCGAGACCAAATCTGAAACCTCGGCGACGAATAACGTTCGAATACCAATCGCCCCGCCACCCACTCGCGTTACCCGCAGACATCGAGGAAATCGCCGTTGACCAGGCGATTTGGCGCCGTACAGCGGAGTGTGTAATCTTCTCTTCGTCGCCGGGACAACGGCCCGGAGACAAACCGCCAAGCGCCATTAGCTCAATTGGCAGAGCAGCTGACTCTTAATCAGCGGGTTCGGGGTTCGAGTCCCTGATGGCGCACAACAGAAGGCCCGCACCGAATTCGGTGCGGGCCTTCTTCGTTCGCTTGCTCAGCACGCGAAGAACGTCGACTCCGGTCCCGGAGAGCGCCGTCAGATCGACGACCGGTTCTCGACCGTCGGCCAAAAGAGTTCGAAGAGTCGTTGCCTCCATTCGCGTACGTGTCCGTGGCGCCCGTATTCGGCGACGTAGGCCCCGACGATGGCATCGATGAGCGCCTCGTTGTCGAGGTCGCCGCGGAACTCGCCGGCGTTCTTCGCTTCGTCGATCACTTCGGACACTTGTCGCCGATAGCCGACGAGCACCGACCGGAACAACTCGCTGAACTCGTCGTCCTCACCGGTGAGCAGGGCGGCCATGCCACCGAAACCGATGCCCTGTTCGACGGATGCGACCGCCCGCTCGAGAACCCACTCCAGGCGCTGCCGACCCCCGAGCGCTGCATCGGCCCGCGGCGGGGATGCCAGGGGTGCCAGTGCCGCCGTCAACATCTCGCGGCGATCTGCGTACCGCCGGTAGATCGTCGTCTTCGCCACGCCGGACAACGTTGCCACCGACTCGATCGTGACCGCGCTTGCTCCTCTGGACCGCAGCAGGTCCAGCACAGCGGCGACAATCCGGTCGTCGACGGTGGTGGTCGTGGGATGGGACATTGCTCTCCTTCGCACCGGGGCGTACCTGCTCGATTCTGTCACGCGCTACGTTGGACGTATCGCTACGCTTCGCGTATCGTAGTGTTGTGCGATGAAAGGAGTTCACATGCAGAGCGTGCGCCGAGCGGCCCGCACCATCCCGTTTCCTTTTCTGGGATACGTGCTGGGCGTCATCGGTTTGTTGTTCCTCGGGGGATTCGTCGGGGCACTGGCGAGCGGGTTCTCGTTCGCACCGGTGATCGGGATCGCGACCGCGGCACTCTTCGTCGGAATGGTGGCGTGTTTCCGGATCCGCGCCCATCAGATCGCCCAGGGAAATCGTGGCGACGTCGAACTCAGCATGGATCCGATGCGCCCAGCCGAGGATCCGGAAGCGACCGCGCGGTATCTGATGACCTATCGGGGGACGAACGCGCCGGCCTCGAGAGAAGGTGAATCGGGCCGGAAAACCGATTCCGGGCGGCCGCTGGCGGCGTGAGGTCGACCTCGCGTTCCGCGCGCGGAATCACCATTCGATGACGACCGGATCCCCGATCTTCACGTTCTCGAAGTACCACCGCGCGTTCTCGGTGCTCAGGTTGATGCAGCCGTGGCTGACGTTCGCGGAACCCTGCGAATCCACCGACCACGGTGCGGCGTGCACGAAGATTCCGCCCCACGTGAGACGGACCGCGTATTCGGTGTCGATCCGGTACCCCTCGGGGTCGTCGATCGGAACACCGTAGGTCGACGAGTCCATCACCAGGTTCCGGAACTTCTCGAGCACAGGGAAGGTCCCGGTCGGCGTCTCGTATCCGGGCTTGCCCATCGACGCCGGCATGGTCCGGACGATCTCCCCGTTCAGGGACACGGTGAACTGGTGCGTGGACAGGTTCGCGACCGCGACGAATTCGTCGCCGGTTCGGAACTGCGTCCGGGTGCCGCCGGCCAGTACGGTGACAGCGGTGTGGCCCGGCCAGAATCGGTCCGGAACCCACTCGAGGTGACGGTCGTCGCGCCACCGGAAGGCGCCGGCGACGGGCACGGACGGGATGACCGCGACGGATCGTTCGGCGGCGGCCCGATCGGTCACCGGGGCGCCGAAGCGGACGGTCACCGGCTGCGCGATACCGACCACGGCTCCGTCCGAGGGCGCCAGCGCGGCCACCGGGGGCCCGCCCGGGGGCACGATGCCGATGCGACCGGCGGAGGCGGCGGACCCCGTCGCCAGCGCGACGCTTGCGGCGAGGATCGCGACCAGGACGAGTCGTGCAACATGCTGCGCAGTCCGCATGACCGTCACCCCTTCGAAGACGAGACGATCGACGTCTTCTCAGTGAACCACGCCAAGATGTGAACCACGCCAAGATCGAAGTCGGAAGAAAGTGACAAGTCACAGCGACCGACGCAAAGACGAGGGCACCGCCGTCCGCGAACGGACGACGGTGCCCTCGGATCGACGGCCGTCAGCGCAGCAGTCTGCGCAGAACCAGAGCGCCCACGACGACGCCGACCGCGATGACGGCGTACTTGACGTTCGGCTGATTCACCTTGGCGACGAGCGTCTGCTTGGTGTTGGCAACAAGAGTCTTCGGATTGGTCCGCGCACTCAATTCGTCGAGCGTGCTCGCGAGCTGGTTGCGGGCGTTCTCGATGTCCCGCTCGATAGCCTCGGTGTCCCTACGCACGTGATCCTCCAGGAGTCGCTGTGTGTGCTGCGACCACGGTAGTGGACGCGCGGTCCACTACCGTGGCGGACGTGACGGATAACAGCAGACTCGCCCCCGGCGACCCCGCGCCCGAGCTCACCCTCCTCGACGCCGACGGCAACGAGGTGTCGTTGTCGGACTACCGCGGCCGCAAGGTGATCGTGTACTTCTACCCCGCCGCGAGCACGCCCGGCTGCACGAAGCAGGCATGCGACTTCCGCGACAACCTCGCCGAACTGAACGACGCCGGGCTCGACGTCGTCGGGATCTCCCCCGACAAGCCCGCCAAGCTCGCGAAGTTCCGCGACAAGGAGGAGCTGACCTTCCCGCTGCTCTCCGATCCGGAGAAGACCACGCTCACGGCGTGGGGCGCGTTCGGCGAGAAGAAGATGTACGGCAAGACCGTGACCGGCGTGATCCGCTCGACCTTCCTCGTCGACGAGGAGGGGAAGATCGAGGTGGCGCAGTACAACGTGCGCGCCACCGGGCACGTCGCGAAGTTGCGTCGCGACCTGTCGGTCTAACTCGCCGACCGCTCGGCTGTCGGTCTAACTCGCGGACCGCTCGGCTGTCGTTCTAACTCGCGGACCGCTCGGCCAGGGACCGCAGGAGCAGCGCCTCCGCGACGGCGAGGTTCTCGATCTCCGTCGGATCCACGCTCTCGTTCGGAGCGTGGATGACGCACCGCGGCTCCTCGACACCGATCAGCGCGATCTCCGCTCCCGGCACGGCCCGCTGCAGGGCCGTGCACAGCGGGATCGAGCCGCCCTGGCCGGCGGTTCCGACCTCGCGCCCGTACGCGGCCGCGAGCGCCGCGCGCAGGGCGGCGTATCCGGGGCCGTCGGTGGCCGCGCGGAACGGTTCGCCGAGGGCCTCGCGCTCGATGCGCAGGTGCGCACCCCACGGCACGTGCGCTTCGAGGTGGGCGACGAGGGCGTCCTGCGCGACCAGCGGGTCCAGACCCGGTGGCACCCGCAGATTCAGCCGCGCCGAGGCGCGGGGCGCGATCGCCGCCACCGAGCCGACGACGGGCGGTGCGTCGATGCCGAGGACGGTCAACGCCGGCCGGGCCCACACGGCGTCGGCGACCGTGCCGGTCGACAGCAGCGACACCCCGTCGAGCACACCGGCGTCGGCGCGGAACCGGTCTTCGGGATAGGGCACCCCGTCCCACTGCCCGAGGGTGTCGAGGCCGTCGACGACGGTGTTGCCGTGTTCGTCGCGCAGGGTGTTCAGCAACCGGACGAGGGCG
This sequence comes from Rhodococcus sp. HM1, assembly GCF_023218075.1. Classification (GTDB taxonomy): domain Bacteria; phylum Actinomycetota; class Actinomycetes; order Mycobacteriales; family Mycobacteriaceae; genus Rhodococcus. The sequence goes on from NZ_JALPTB010000013.1 coordinate 78,227, forward strand.
GCGAGCGCATCGGGGGCGGCGCCACCGTACTGCCCGGAATGCACTTCCCCGGCAAGGGTTTCCACATGGACGACGACGTTCGCGATACCGCGCAGCGACGTCGTGACGGTGGGCCGGCCGACTTCCGCGTTGCCGCAGTCGCCGATCACGATCAGGTCAGCGGCGAACAGGTCGGGGCGCTCCGCGACGAGGTGTTCGAGCCCGGCCCCGCCCATCTCCTCGGACCCTTCGACGACGATCCGCACACCCACCGGCAGGGGCCCGTCGGCGAGGGCCGCGCGCAGCGCGAGCAGGTGCATCACGATGTTGCCCTTGCAGTCCGCAGCGCCCCGGCCGTACCAGCGACCGTCCCGTTCGGTGAGATCGAAAGGCGGCGTGAGCCACAGGCTTTCGTTACCCGGAGGCTGAATGTCGTAGTGGCTGTAGAGCAGAACCGTGGGAGCTCCGGCCGGGGCCGGACTGTGTCCGACGACGGCGGGGCAACCGTCGGACGTCTCGACGAGTTCGATGTGCTCGATACCGGCGGCGGCGAAGGCGTCCCGTACCCAGCGGGCGGCGGCGAGGCACTCCTCCGCGGGGAACTGTCGCGGGTCCGCGACCGAACGGAAGGCGACCAGGGTCGCGAGTTCGGTTCGGGCGGTGGGCATCGCGGCCCGGATCCGGTCGCGGATCCGCTGCAGGGTGTCGGTGTCGGTCACGCTCACACGCCTCCTCGATGTGTCGGACGAAGGTCTCACGATCGGGCACCGGTGCTCGTCCTGTTCGGTTCCCCTCGCAATCGTAGGATCGTGTGCCGCCCTCTGCCGTTCCGGTGCCGCACGGCGCGCCGACCGCGTAGCGTTGTTTCTCGACATCCGGGCCACCGTCGAACCAGTTCCGGCCCGTGGACGGAAAGGCACTGCGATGCCCACCGAACTGTCACCCTTCTACAAGCAGGTCCAATCCCACTACGACCTGTCCGACGAGTTCTTCGCCCTGTTCCTCGACCCGTCGATGACCTACAGCTGCGCGTACTTCGAACGGGACGACATGATGCTCGAGGAGGCCCAGCTCGCCAAGATCGACCTGGCGCTCGGCAAATGCGACCTGCAGCCCGGCGCGACCCTGCTCGACATCGGCTGCGGCTGGGGATCGACGATGTTCCGCGCGGTCACCCACTACGACGTCGACGTCGTCGGCCTGACCCTGAGCCGCAACCAGTACGAGCACGTCGCGGCCGAGGCCGCCCGGCTGCCCGGTCCGCGGACCGCGCGGGTCCTGTTGCAGGGCTGGGAGGAGTACACCGGCACCGCCGACCGCATCGTGAGCATCGGAGCGTTCGAGCACTTCCGCCGGGAACGCTACGACGAGTTCTTCGAACGGTGTCACCGGATGCTGCCCCCGGGTGGGCGGATGCTGCTGCACACCATCATCGGGCACACCCTCGCGACGCTGAAGTCCCGCGGCATCCCCGTGACCCGCGAGAACGCCCTGTTCCACCTGTTCATCAAGCGCGAGATCTTCCCCGGCGGGCAGCTTCCGCAGCCCGAGGTGGTCGTGGCGGGCGCCGAACGCGCCGGGTTCCGCGTCGAACGCGTCCATCCGCTCGGCCCGCACTACGTCCGCACCCTCGAGCACTGGGCCGCGGCGCTGGCGGACCGGCGCGCCGAAGCAGTCGCGCTGTCCTCCGAGGAAATGTACGAACGCTTCATGAAATACCTGCGCGGAGCGGCCGATCATTTCCGAACCGGACATATCGACGTCATGCAGTTCACCCTCGCCGCATGAGCACCGTGAGCACGCTCGGCCGTGTTTGCTGCGACTCGCCCTCACGGCAATCTCTCGGCATTCCCGCGCACTGCGGCTAGCCTGGGGCGCGTGGAGTCTGCAACGAACGTGCGCAAAGCACCGCGCCGGATCGATCCGGCGTTGGAAGTACAAACAGCGCCACAAGAACTCGTGCCGCGGCGGCGACCGACGCAGGAACGCAGCCGGCGCAAGTTCGATGCCCTGCTCGCCGCGTCCCGCGAACTGCTCACCGAGGTCGGATTCGAGTCGTTCACCTGCGAAGAGGTCGCGTCCCGCGCGGACGTGCCGATCGGCACGCTCTACCAGTTCTTCGCGAACAAGTACGTCATCGTCTGTGAACTGAACCGCCAGGACCTCGTGGGTGTGCAGGAGGAACTGGCCCAGTTCAACGGCAAGATTCCGTCGGTGGACTGGCTGCGGTTCCTCAACAGCTTCGTCGACCACATGGCCGGGCTGTGGACCACCGATCCGTCCCGCCGCGAGGTGTGGCTGGCGATGCAGTCGACCCCGTCGACCCGCGCGACCGGGGCGATTCACGAACGCAAGTTCGCCGAGCAGGTCGAGCGGATGCTCGCACCGCTCACGCCCGACACACCGAGGCCGCGCCGCAAGCTGATGGCCGAAGTCCTCGTCCACGTCGTCTACTCGATGCTGAACTTCTCCGTGCAGGACGATCAGACCCACGCCGACGCGGTCGTCGAACTGAAACGGCTGATGGTCGCGTACCTGCAGGTCGCCGAACAGGACTCGAGGGCCCGGGCGAAGAAGCGCAAGCGGCTGCAGGCCCGCGCGGAGGAAGCCGGAACCGGCGACGGGGACGGCAGCCGCGAGAAGGGCGAGGCCGCGGACGCGGACACGGTCCCCGAATCGGGCACGGCCCCGGAAACGAGTGAAGCCGAGGAGGCTGCAACCTCCCCGGCTTGAACCGGTCGACCGGATCTACGCGTCCGGTGCCTCCTCGAGAACGACGAACGCTCCGGCCATGTCACCGTCGTGGGTGAGCGAGACGTGGATGCTCATGCCCGCCAGATGCTCGGCGACGGCACCGTGCAACCGGATACCGGGCCTGCCCCACGCATCCGAGACCACCTCGATGTCGCGGTGGATGCCCTCCGGCAGCACCGGTGGGTGACCGAACAGTGACGCCGACCATGCCTTGATCAGCGCTTCCTTGGCCGCCCACCGGGCTGCGAAGTGGCGTCCCGGACGGGAGCTGCGGGTGTTCGCGTCGCGACGCTCCCCCGGCGTGAAGCTCGTGAGCATCGTGGTGCCGGGACGACCCAGCTGCTCCTCGAACTCCGTCACCGAGACCAGGTCGAACCCGACACCCGCAACTCCCATCCGGCGCTACTCGTTTCCTACTTGCAGCCGGGCAGACCCGAGCGGTACACGTCGTCGTCGCCGAGACGCGCGTCCGCGCTGAGCAGCACGTCCGCCTCGAGCTGACGCGACGCCGCCGCCGGAACCCCGTCGCCGCCGAGGCGACGATCAGCCGGACGCTGGTACAGCGCGGCACCACCGGTCATCGCGTCGGCCAGGCGGCGCTTGCCGGCGACCGTGCGCTGCTGCGCCTGCGCGAGGTAGGCCTCGCGCCGCTCGGCGGGGATCGCCTCGACGAACGCCTGCGGGTGCACCACCGCGATCAGGCCGGACACATGCCCGAACCCGAGGCTGGTCAGCAGACCGGCCTTGAGCGCGTACTGCTCGCCGAACCGGATCGGGGTCCGCGCCCACACCAGGTGCTCGAACTGGGCCATCTTGTCGTCGACGCAGTCCAGGCTGCGGTTCGGCGGGACGACGCCCTGGCTGAGGACCTGGCACAGGCCGATCAGCTGGAACGCTGCCGCGCCACCCTTGGCGTGACCGGTCAGGCTCTTCTGGGACACCACGAACAGCGGGTTGCCCTCGCTGCGGCCCAGCGCACCGGCCAGGCGTTCGTGCAGCTCGGCCTCGTTCGGGTCGTTCGCCGCGGTCGACGTGTCGTGCTTGGAGATCACGGCGATGTCGTCGGCGGTGACACCGAGCTTGCGCAGCTCCCGGGCCAGGCCGGACTCGAGCCCACCGCGACCGGCGCCGAGAGCACCGATACCCGGAGCCGGGATCGAGGTGTGCACGCCGTCGGCGAAGGATCCCGCCCAAGCGACCACACCGAGAACCGGCAGGCCCATCTCCAGCGCCAGGTCACCGCGCGCCAGCAGCACCGTGCCGCCACCGGCCGACTCGACGAACCCGCCGCGACGGCGGTCGTTGGCCCGCGAGAACCGGTTGTCGCTGATGCCCTTGGCGGTCATGTCCTCCGACTTGGCGGTCGCGGACATGTCACCGAAGCCGACGATGCCCTCGATGCCCAGGTCGTCGAAGCCGCCGGCCACGACCAGCTGCGCCTTGCCCAGCTTGATCTTGTCGACGCCCTCCTCGACCGACACCGCAGCCGTGGCGCACGCCGCGACCGGGTGCACCATCGCGCCGTAGCCGCCGACGTAGGACTGCACGACGTGCGCGGCGATGACGTTCGGCAGGGCTTCCTGCAGGATGTCGTTCGCGCGGGACTCGCCGAGCAGCGTGTCGATGTACAGCGACCGCATCGAGGACATGCCGCCCATGCCGGTGCCCTGCGTGTTCGCCACCAGCGACGGGTGCACCCAGCGCAGCAGTTCCGACGGGGTGAAGCCACCGGTGAGGAACGCGTCGACGGTGGTGACGATGTTCCACAGGCCGACCCGGTCCACCGACTCCGCCATGTCCGCGGGAATGCCCCACTTGGTGACGTCGAATCCGGTGGGGATCTGGCCGCCGACCGTGCGGGTCAGCTTCGCCTTGCGCGGCACGCGGATCTCGGTGCCGGCCTTGCGGGTGACCGTCCAGTCGCCGGACTCGGCGTCCACGGACGCGACCGTGTTCTCCGGGTCGGCATCGACGAACGCGCGGGCCTCGGCCTCGGAACCGACGACGAAGGACAGGTCCTTGTCGAGGAACACCGAGGTCAGCAGCGGTGCGGTGTTGTCGACCATGGCGCCGTCGTCGGCGTAGCGGCGGATGCCGCAGCGCTCGACCACCGCGTCGTGGTAGCGGTCGGCGATCTCCGCCTCCGGCACCAGTTCACCGGTCTCGGTGTCGTAGAAGCCGGGCTTCGGGTCGTTCTCCCACTCCACCAGGCCGGTCACCCAGGCCAGCTCGAGCACACCGGCGGCCGACAGTTCCTCGTCGACCTCCATCTCGAAGCGGGTGCGGGCCGAACCGTACGGGCCGAGCTCGCCGGCGCCGACGATCACGACCAGGTCGGCCGGGTCGACGTCGAGCTTCTCCCAAGCCGGGACGGGCAGGTCGACGTCGAGTCGCGGCGCGGACGGCAGGGCCGCGATGATGCCCGACTCGTCCTCGTCCTCGGTCTCGGTGGCCTCGGCCGCGTCCTGGGCCTGCTTCGCGAGGGCCGGCAGGTCGACGTCCGCCTCGGACAGTCCACCGGTCAGGTCCGCGACCAGCGGCTTGTCGGCGGCGAGGCGGCGGGCCTCCGGGCCGACCAGCTTCAGCAGCTCGGTGGCCATCTCCTGCGTCGACCAGGTGCGCACACCGGCCGCCTCGACAGCCTCGACCAGCGGGTCGTTGCCGCCCATCAGGCCGGTGCCGCGCACCCAGCCGATGAGAGCGTGCGCGAGGGTGACGCGCTCGGCCCACGTGCGCTCGGCGTTCCAGCGGTTGACCACCGCGTCGAGCGCGGCCTTGGCCTCACCGTAGGCACCGTCGCCACCGAACTTGCCGCGGTTCGGGGAACCGGGCAGCACCACGTGCAGGTGGGTGTCGACGTCGCGGTCGTTGCCGATCGCGGCGAGACCGGCGATGAGCCGCTCCACCGACCACAGCAGCACCCGCATCTCCATCTCGGCGCGGGCACCCGCGTCGGCGAGGGAACCGGCCACGCGCGGCGCGGCGAACGGGAACAGCAGCGTCGGGGTCAGCGCGTCCTTGATCAGCTTCTTGGCGCCGCCCGCGTTCTCCACGGTCTCGGTACCGATCCACTCGATGAGGGCGTCGACGTCCGCGTAGGACGCCATGTTCGCCGGGACCACCCACAGCGCCGCGCCGGCCCGTGCGCTCTTCGCGTACAGCTCCTTGTAGAAGCCGAGGCGGCTGTCGTTGAGGCTGGACGTGGTCACGACCACGGTCGCACCACCACCGAGCAGCTTCGCGGCGACGGCTGCGCCGATGCCGCCCTTGCTGGCGCCGGTCACGACCGCGACCTCGTTCGCGTATTCGGCGTCGGTGACCTCCGCGGCGACGGTCGCGATGCGGCCGAAGGTCTCGGCGAGCACGGTGCGGCCGGCCTCGGTGGCCTTGCGCTGCCAGAAGGTGGCGTGCGCGGCGACGGTCGCGCCGGCACCGGCGAACCGCTCGACCTCGATCTCCGCACCCAGCCACACGCGGGCCAGGTCCTCGCGGGCGGTGGCCCAGCGGTCGTCGATCAGCACGGCCTTGCGGGCGTCGAACGCCGGGGCGACCTGACGCGGCCAGTCGGAGCCGAGCTCCGCGGAGACCAGATCGACCAGTTCGCTGTCCGCCTTGTCGGCCAGACCCGAGGTCTGCTCGGCCAGGCCGAGCTGCTCGAGCACGAGGCGCGCGGCGTTGGCGAGCACACCGTCACGGCCGGTGATCTGCTCGGCGAACTCGCCGAGAGCAGCGGCGTCGACGGTCGCTCCCCCGCCGCCACCAGCGGCCGGCATGGACACCGCGATACCGCGGCGGCCGGCGACGGACTGCACGGCGGCGTCGATCAGGGTGTCGACGGCGGCGGCGTCGGAGAGGGCGCCCTGCGACAGGCCGCCCAGGTCGCCGCCACGGATGGAGGCGCCGTCACGGCTGCCGAGTGCGACCTCGGCGGTCACGTGCTGGGTCCAGCCTTCGCCCAGGCCCCATACCTTGGTGACGCGCTCGGCGATGTAGGCCGGGCGCTTGCCGGACGGTCCGAACACCTTGCGCAGGTGGTCGTTGATCGAGTCGGTCAGCACCGGGCCGAAGGGGCGGTAGGTGCGGGCCAGACGGTCGACGGTGGCTGCCAGCGCGCCCATGTCGGCGTCCGCGGCACCGTCGATCGCGCCGAGCGACAGCTCGGAGCCGAGGTCGACGAGCAGCTGGTTGCGGCGCGAGGACACGCCGTCGCACAGCGCCTCGATGGTGTCTGCGGGGCCGATCTGGTCCGGACGCAGCTTCGTCCACAGCGCGATGAGCACCTTGGTGGCGTCGGCGGCCTTGAACGCGATGTCGTCGGGACGCGGTCCACCGGCCGGGGCGGCGGCCGGAGCCGCTGCCGGGGCGGGAGCCGCGGCGGCCGCGGGGGCCGCCTCCGCTGCCGGAGCAGCGGGCTCGTCGTCCTCGACCGGAGCCGGATCGACGTCGGTCGAGTACACGATCGACGCCTCGCGCTCGATGTTGAGCACCTCGACGGGCTCGCCGAAGCGGCCGGGCAGCTTCAGGGTCTGCGACGCCAGGTTCGCGACGGTCGGGGCGGCACCGAGGCCGACCTCGACGAACCGCTCGACGCCGAGGCCACCGTCCTCCTCGGGGGCGAACAGCAGGTCCTGCGTCTCGATCCAGCGGACCGGCGACGCGAACTGCCACGCGAGGAGCTCGGCGAGCACGACGCGGGTCAGCTCGACCGGCTTCGCGGCCCAGGTGTCGAAGTCCGCGAGGACCTCGGCGAGGGGCTCCGAGGGAACCAGATCGGCGATCTCCTGGATGAACTCGCGGCCCAGGTTGAACGGCTTGGGCACGAGGTTCGGGATGTAGCGGCCGATGAGGATGTTCGGGTCGATCTGCTCCGGGAGCAGGTGCAGCAGACGCTCACGGAAGTCGTCCACGCCGCCGCGCAGGACGGTCGAGTGGAACGGCACGTCGATGCCGGGGACCAGGATGAACGCGCGCTTGCCGCCGAACTCGGCGACCTTGCGCTCGATCACGGACTCCAGGGCCTCGAGACCCGCGACCGTGCCCGCGATGGCGTACTGGGAGCCGCGCAGGTTCAGGTTCACGATCTCCAGGAACTCGCCGGCCTCCGCGGCGACACCGGCCACGAAGTCCTGCAGGTCCTCGTCGGCGACACCGAACTGCGACGGCCGGATCGCGGCCATGCGGTAGTTCGAGCGGCCGTGCTCGTCACGCGGGACGAGGGCGTGCATCGCCGAGCCGCGCTGGAACACGACCTCGAGCACCGCCTCGAGCGGCAGCACACCGGCGACAGCGGCGAGCGCGTTGTACTCACCGACCGAGTGGCCCGCGAGGAACGAGCCCTCGACGAACGCACCGGCCTCGCGGAGTTCGGCGATCTGCGCGACACCGAGGGTCGCCATGGCGACCTGGGTGAACTGCGTCAGGTGCAGCACGCCGTCCGGGTGCTTGTGGGTGACGCCGCGGGCCTTGAGCACGGTCGGGTTGTCGCGCACGACGGCCAGGATGGAGAAGCCCAGCGCCTTGCGGGTGTGCTTGTCGGCGCGGTCCCAGATCTCGCGGGCGGCCTTGCTGCGGGCGCGGGCGTCGAGGCCCATGCCGGGACGCTGGATGCCCTGGCCGGGGAACGCGTAGACGGTCTTCGGGGCGGCGGTGCGGCCGGTCGCGACCATCACCAGGTCGCCGTCGACGCGGCAGCCGACCTCGATGATCTCGGCGCCGTTGTCGGTGCCGACGCGGTCGACGCGGACGTCGATCTCCGCGCCCGGACGGACCATGCCGAGGAACCGGGCGGTCCACGCGGTCAGGCGGCGGACCGGCAGCTTCGCGTCGGCCTCGACCGCGGTCACCACCTGCTGGGCGGCGGCCGACAGCCACATGCCGTGCACGATCGGCGAGCCCAGGCCGGCGAGCAGCGCGGCGTTGTCCGAGGTGTGGATCGGGTTGTGGTCGCCCGAGACGCGAGCGAACGCGCTCATGTCGGTCGGGGCGACGATCACGGCATCGCGGCGGCGACGACGCGGGGTGTCCGCGGCGTTCTCCGACAGCGACCCACCGGCACGGACCGGGTCGGCGAGCTCGACGGTGCCGGCGCGGCCGCGGATCGCGAACCGCTCGATCAGCTGCGCGACGACATTGTGGCCGGAGCCGTCACCGCTGTCGGCGGTGATGACCACGTGCACCTCGACGACACGACCCAGGTCGGTGTCGGACACCCCGGTGACCTCGGCCTTCACACCCAGGAACGCCGGATCGGTCGGCAGACCGTTCTTGACGTCGATGGCGTGGTCGAGGTGGACCAGATCGAGCATGCCCTCGATGACCGAGAGGTTGTCGTCGGTCTTGGACGCGCCGAGCGCCGCGAACACCGCGGGCCAGCACGCACCGACAAGCACGTCGGGCACACCGTTCGGGCCGGTGGTCAGGTTGGCGGGCAGGCCGGCGCCGGTGACACCGGCGTGGTCGGCGATCTTCTCGGGCAGCCAGCCGAGGGTGATGCGGGCGGCGCCCTTCTTCACGGCGGGCAGTTCCTGCCCGGCGGCGACACCGAGCAGCGCGGACATCGACGCGGCGGCGTCCTCCTCGGTGACGACCGGCGCACCGCCGGTGCGGACGGAGGCCGGGACGGTGATGCGGATCTCGACGGCCTTGTCGCGCAGCAGCGGCACGCGCAGGCCGACGTGCTCGTCGTCGAGGACGCTCAGGGTCGCACCGGTCGGGGCGTGAACGGCGGCGCCGTCGGCCTCGACGGTCCACTCGGCGACGTCACCGAGACGGTGGACCGGGTTGAGGGTCTGACGGCCGGCCCACGCGACGTCCGGAGCGGACAGCACGGCGTCGAGCAGCCCGGCGGCGCGGTCCTGGTGACGACGCGCGACGACCTGCACCGGCTCGGCGCCGGCGGCGAGCAGCTCGTCGACGGTGGCCTTCTCGAAGCGGTCGAGCAGCTCACCGACGGGCTCGTCGGCGCGGGTGATGCCCGCGACGGCGACGGTGCCCGGGATGACGCAGACCTGGTCGGCGGTGTAGCGCGGGTCGTGCGCCTGCCACAGCGAGTCGGACCGCCACCAGCGACGCACGTCCTGGTCGACGACCGGCACGAAGTTCACCGGCTTGCCGGGGGTGCGGCACAGGGAGATGAAGAACGGCACGTCCGCCGGGTGCAGCACGACGTCACCGGCGTCCGGGTACTGCCCGGTCAGCGCCTTGAGCGCCGCGTAGGGACGCTCGAGCACGGCGTCGTCCGCGAACAGCGTCGGGATCGGGCCGCGGTCGACCGGATGCAAGCGGGCCTCGGCACGCTGCAGCATCTCGCGGAAACGCTCACGCCACGACACGTCCAGCCACGGGCTGGTGTGGGCCTCGGCGACGGCGTCGCCCAGGTCGGTGCCGCAGTCGAACTCGCACGCGGAATCGGTGCCGACCGCGAGCTCGAGGTAGCGGGTGAGCCACTGCAGGTAGGTCATCTCGGCGACGTCACCGAAGTACGGCTTCGCGGTGACGTCCAGCGCGGCGATGATCTCGTCCCGGCGCGCGGCGACGGCGTCGGCGTCACCGGCGACCTCGTCGAGCAGGCGGCCGGTGCGCGATGCGGCGTTGTCGATCTCGTGGATGTCGGCGCCGAGCTGGCTGCGGCCCGATGCCATTCCGCCGGACGCGGTGCCCGCACCGACCCAGTCGGGGGTGCCGGGGGTGTCGACGAGCAGCTGCTTGACCTCGGGAGCGGTGGTCGCCTCGAGGGTCGCCATCGCGGCGGTGCCGACGAGGATGCCGTCGAGCGGCATCGCCGGGAAGCCGTACTCGGTGGACCAGCGGCCGGTCAGGTAGTCGGCGGCCCGCTCCGGGGTGCCGATGCCACCGCCGACGCACAGCACCAGGTTCGGGCGGGTGCGCAGCTCGGCGTAGGTGTCGAGCAGCAGGTCGTCGAGGTCCTCCCACGAGTGGTGACCACCGGCGCGGCCGCCCTCGATGTGGACGATGACCGGGTAGTCGGGGACCTCGTTCGCGATGCGGATCACCGAGCGGATCTGCGCGACGGTGCCCGGCTTGAACGCGACGTGGCTGATGCCGGCCTCGGTGAGCTCCTCGATGATCGAGACCGCTTCCTCGAGCTCCGGGATACCGGCGGTGACGACGACGCCGTCGAACGGCGCGCCCGCAGCGCGGGCCTTCGGCACGAGACGCTTGCCGCCCACGTGGAGCTTCCACAGGTACGGGTCGAGGAACATCGAGTTGAACTGCACGGCGCGACCCGGCTCGAGCAGCTCCTTCAGCTCCTCGACGTGGTCGGCGAAGATCTGCTCGGTGACCTGGCCACCACCGGCGAGCTCGGCCCAGTGGCCGGCGTTCGCGGCGGCAGCGACGATCTTCGGATCCACCGTCGTCGGGGTCATGCCCGCGAGCAGGATCGGCGAACGGCCGGTCAGGCGGGTGAACGCGGTCTCGACACCGAGGCGGCCGTCGGGCAGAGCGACAGGCTTGGGCGCGAACTCGGTCCACGCACGCGGCACCTCGGGCTCGGCGCCCGGGGTCAGCAGGTTGCGCTGGCCACCGCGGGTTGCGGCGGCGATGATGCCGACGCCCTGGCCGCGCAGACCGGCGGAGGTCATGCGGGTGAGGAGCTCACCGGGGCCGAGGTCGAGGATCCACGAGGCACCGGAGGCGACGGCACCGTCGACGAGGTCGACCCAGTCGACCGGGTCGACGAGGATCGCCTGCGCGAGGGAACGGGCGAGCTCGACGTCGAGGTCGCAGCGCGACGCCCAGTCGGCGACCTGCTCGACCGCGTCCGCGAGGGCCGGGTGATGGAAGCCGACCTCGGCGGAAACCGGCTCGAAGGTCGGGTCGAACACGGCACCGCCGCGCTTCTTCGACTCGCGCTCGCGGGTCTCCGCGGCGGAGATCTCCTCGCAGCGCTGCTGGACGCGTGCGAGCGCGGCCGGCGGGCCGGACAGCACGACGCGACGGCGGCCGTTGCGGATCGCGACGACAGCGCTGCGCTCGGGGTCCTGGCCCTCGAACACGTCGGCGACGATGGCGCGCAGACGCTCGGGATCGACGCCGGCGACGGCGAGCATCGGGAAACGCTCGGCACCGGAGATGAGGCCGCGGCGGCGGCCGACGAGGGTCGCGGCAGCACCGATGAGCTGCGCGATCGCGAGGATCTCGGCGTCCTTGCGACCACCGGCTGCGACGGCCTCGACCGACAGCACACCCTGGGAGTGGCCGATCGCGGCGGTCGGCGCGTGCGCGGACACGTCGAGACCCTGGTTGGCCAGGGCGCGCAGGGCGGCGACCTGGGTGAGGAACACGCCGGGGAGGGACACCGCGGCGGAAGTCAGTGTGGCGGCGGACGGGCCCGCGGCCGGCTGCTCGTCCTCGTCAGCGACGTCCTGCTCGAGGATCCATGCGACGGGGTCGAAACCGGCGGGGCGCACGACCACCAGGTCGTGGGCGACCGGAGCGAGGGCTGCTGCGGCGGCGTTGACCAGGTCCGTCAGGACCGGCTCGAGGCCGTTGTCACGGCTGAGTTCGTCGAGCGAGCTGAGCCAGGGAGCACCCTGACCACCGAACGCGAGAGCGTAGGGCTCACCGGCGAGAATCTTGTCGACCAGTGCGCCGGACCGCGAAGTGGTGACCCCCCGTTCGTTTGTGCGTCGTGATGCCTTCGAGTTCCGTCCGTTGTCGGCTGGTGTGGTCTCGTCGATCGTCACGCGTGTTGTTCCTCTCCTGAACACCCCTGCGGTCGAGGCGTGAATCCTTTGGAAGCACTCGCCGTCGTTGGCGTGTTGCATGGGCTCTCATCTGCTCTTACGTGCGTGGCCCAGATTGACACAGAATCATGAGGAATTCCTCATGTTTTGTTTCGCGAAGAGTGTCGCGCGGTGCCCTGACCAGTGATTTGTCTCACAGTAACGGCGAAGGTAACCCGCGAGTAGGTGTCGTCCGCGCTGGCTGGGCCGGTGCGAGGACGTCCACGAACCCGAGGAAACCCTCACGTTTATTGTTATCTAATCGTTACTATCTTGACGAGCGAGCGGCGGCGTGCTCGAGCAGCGAAACTTGTCGGACCCGAGCGTTACCTTCACTTCGTTCGAACACACTTTCGATTCGAGGGGCGCAATGGTGAGACCGGTCAAGTACACGAAAGAGATGCTCGAGGAGGCCGTTCGGTTGTCAGCCAACCTCTCCGCTGCGATACGACTGATGGGCGGAAGACCCGACGGCGGCACGCACGCGCACATCTCAAGAAGGGGCAAACGACTCGGAATCGACACCTCGCACTTCACCGGAGAGAACCCGCAGAAAGGTCGTCCACCGAAGAATCGCCTCCGCTGGGACGAGATTCTGACGCTCAAACCCGTCGCTTCGAACCGCCAGGCTCCGAAGCGGTTACGGAGGGCTCTCATCGAGTCGGGACGACCCCACAAGTGCGAGGGGTGCGGAATCGGACCGGTGTGGTGCGACGAGCCGTTGGTATTTCACGTCGATCACATCGACGGAAACCATTTCGACTCCCGACCGCACAACGTGCGATTCCTGTGCCCCAACTGCCACAGCCAGACCCCCACGTGGGCGGGACGACGCAGGTTCAGCTTCGAATCGGAGCAGTCGGGTTCGTGACGTATTGTGTCCGTGGCGCGCGAGTGGCGGAATGGCAGACGCTCCAGGCTTAGAACCTGGTGCCCTTAAGGGCGTGGGGGTTCGAGTCCCCCCTCGCGCACACGTAGCAGTACCGTGAACTGCGGAAACGAGGTCACGAACTCCCGGGTTCGAGACCTCGTTTCGTTCACAACTGTCGAATACCGACTCGCGCGGGTTTCCGACCCATCGCTCACCCGGAAAATCCAGCGTGACCTGGCGCACGGCAACCGACCGGTCTTGGCAGGTCGGCGGCGCATTCGGGTACCGTCGATGTCGTGTCCGAAACTCGTCGTCCGCCCCGCCGGGTCGCGCTGATCGTCCTGGTCGTCGTCGCGGCGACAGGATGCCTCGCCCTCGGGTACTGGCAGTGGACCCGTTTCGAGGCAGTCGGCGGTACCGCCCAGAACCTGGGATACGCCTTCCAGTGGCCGGCGTTCGCGTTCTTCTGCGTCTACGCGTACCGACGGTTCGTGCGCCTCGAAGCCGAGGAGTCGGAGGCCGAGGAGACCGGGGATCCGCGGCCGTCCGCGTCGTCCGAGCCCACCGAGATTCCGGAACACCTGCTGCCCCCGCGGCCCGGCCGGAATCTCGAACCGGCCGACGACGCCGACCTCGACGACCCCGAGGCCCGGCAGACACTGGAGTACAACGAATACCTCGCGCAGCTCGCGCGCAGGTCCGGAAGGAGCGGTCAGTGAGCACCACCCCCGAGAAGACCGGCACAGCGCCGCGGACCCTCAGCGACGCCGACCGGAAGAAGATCTCCTCGGCGCTCCTGCGATACCGCGTCCTCGCCTACGCCACCGGTATCTGGCTGCTGGTGCTGGTCGGCGAGATGATCGCCAAATACGTCATCGGCATCGAGAACGTCCCGTCGTGGATCGCGATCGTGCACGGCTGGGTGTACGCGGTGTACCTGGTGCTCACGTTCGACCTGTCGATCAAGGTCCGCTGGCCGCTGGCCCGCACGATCGGAACGCTCATCGCTGGCACCATCCCCTTCCTGTCGTTCTTCGTCGAGCACAAGCGCACCCGGCAGGTGAAGGCCGACTTCGGGGTCTGACACCCGCCCCTGTGGCACCCGACCTGTGACACGCGAACCTTGGGACCCCGCGGCGGCGGGAGTCCTGCGCCTGCCGTCGGGCCGGCTCGTCCGGGGCCGCGGCCTGCGCCATCCGTTGCCCGACGGTCCGCTCCCGACGTTCGCGCTCTACCTGCAACGTCGCGAGCCCCCGCCGACACCGTGGCCGTCCCGCTGGGTGCGCTGGCCCGATTTCCGGCTCCCGACCGACCGCGTCGACGCCGCGGCCGCGATCCACGAGGCATGGGAACGCGCCGCCGGCGAACGGGTGGAGATCGCGTGTTCCGGCGGACTCGGACGCACCGGCACCGTCCTCGCCTGCCTCGCCGTCCTCGACGGCGTGCCACGCGACGAAGCGGTCACGTTCGTCCGCCAGCACTACTCGCCGCGCGCCGTCGAAACACCTTGGCAGCGAAGGTATGTCACTCGCTTCCGCTAGACGTTCAGCTTGCCGACGGTAGGCTCCGCGGCACCGAACTTCAGGCTCAGTTCGCGCCGCGCGGCGCGATCCCCCACCCGCTCGAGGAATCGCCGGCCCGCCGGGGTGCGGTTGATCAGCGTCGACTTGACGACGTTCCCCGCGATGACGGGCGCGACGGCCAGCGGCGGAACGGAGGGCAACCCCAGATCACGCAGGCCCTCGGCGCCGAGGAAGAAGCGGAGCATGCTCAGCAGGCGCAGTCGCTCGTAGTGTCCACGCAGTGTCGGGAACCGGCGGTAGTTCAGATCTCGCTGGCCGTCGACGAGGGCGCGGGACAGATCGGCACCGGCGGGCGTGACGTCGTCCTGCACGAGCACGACGTGGTAGTTGAAACGGTGCTGCTGACGTTCGCTGTCGAACAGCCACTCCTCGTCGATGCCCATGAGCCAGCCCACGTACTTCCACAGGTGCATGACCGCGCGGGATTCGTCGCGCGAAACCCGGTAACCGAGGGCGCGGACGCCGAGCAGCAGTGTGCCGTTGAACAGTCCGAGGGTCGCGGCCTGATCGGTCTGGTTGATGGGCAGGCCCCAGCGCTGGACGTCCCAGCGGCCGTTGGTCTCGAATCGGTGATTGACCAAGGCGTGCATGGCACGCACGTGCACGGTCAATTTGAATCCTTCACCGCCGCGACGCATTCCGCCCGGCTCGCCGACCGCGGTGCCCCACTTCTGGGTTTCGCCGAGTCGTCGCATGGCGGTGGAGCCGGTCAGACCTCCGGTCGCGACCAGCAGGTCCGGCGGGCCACCGAAGCGGTAGCCGCCGATCAGCGAGAGCTGGAGCAGCACGTCGTTGCGGCTGCGGCCCATGCGTCGGAACGCCCGCGCGCCCTTCTCGAGCAGGTCGAAGTCGACCCAGTCGGGCACCGTGTCGACGACGGCGAAGAACTCGCGCAGCGCCTCGGGAGCATCAGGGACGGTGTCGATTCCGTGTTCGAGGGCCTGATGGAACTGCCGCATGGTGACGCGTTGCGGGTCGGTGCGGTCGCGGCGCATCGCGTGCACGAGGGACGCCCCGAGCTCGTCGCGCGCGAACATGCGCCGGCCGATCCGATCGAGCAGTTCCTCGTCGACGGTGTCGATCCGCGCGAAGTGCTTCAGGGGCCGGCCGATGCGCTCGTTGCGCGGGCGAATTCCGGCGAACCGCGCAGGGTACGGACCGGCTTCGGCGTCCGTCGACAGCTCCCGTGTCATCATGCGGGTCATGTTCACACGAGCGTTTACTCGCGTTCAATTCGCATTTCGGGGGCACCTGTGACGACGCCCGACCGCCGGCAGATGCGGCGTACACCGCGACAGGACCGCTCCCGTGCGATGGTCGAGCGCATCGTCGACGCGGGCCGGGCAGTTCTGCTGGAACACGGCTACGAAGGCGCGTCGACGAATCGGATCGCCGCCCACGCGCGCATCAGTCCGGGGTCGCTGTACCAGTACTTCCCGAACAAGGACGCGATCGTCGCGGAGGTCGTCGATCGGTGGACGACGGAACTGCATGCTCGCATTTCGCGCGTGTTCACGACGGCACTGGAGGGACCCACCTGGTCGTCGTCGGTACGGGCCACGATGCTCGAACTGCTCGACGCGCTCGGCGAGAACCCGCGGCTGCTGCGGGTGATGATCGAGCAACTCCCCCGTACCTCGGGCAGCCGCCTCTCGGAGTTCGAGCAGCGCATCGAGACGCTGTTCGCGGTGTGGCTGCGTTCCAACCGCGCGCATCGTTCGGGCCGGCCTCTCGACACGATCGCGTGGATGCTGGTGCGGACCGTCGAGAACGTCGCGATCGCGTACGTCCTGGAGCAGCCCGACATCGATCGCGAGACGGTCGCGGACGAGATGACCGCGATGGTGACGACCTACGTGCAGACGGTGCTGCAGGGCGGCTCCGCCGCCCGTGTGCAGTAGTGGCGGCTCCGACCGCCAGAAAGGCACACCGGGGGTTTCATTCCCCTCCCCCTCGGGTACTTGCCCGAAATATCACTTTGCACCGAGGGGACTATTCGTGAAGACCGGTTCGGCAGACACAGCCCGGGAGCCTCGTCGAGAATCCCCGCGCCAGGTGCGGCGGGCCATCGGCGCGTCCGCGATGGGCAATTTCACCGAGTGGTTCGACTACGGCGTCTACGCCTACACCGCCACCTACATCGCCGACTCGTTCTTTCCCGGCGACCTCGAGTCCGCCACACTGCTCACGCTGGGTGTCTTCGCCGTCTCGTTCCTCGTGCGACCGCTCGGCGGCTTCGTGTGGGGCCCGCTCGGAGACCGGCTGGGCCGGAGGCAGATCCTCGCCCTCACCATCCTGCTGATGGGTAGTGCGACGGTGCTGCTCGGCGCCGTGCCCTCGTACACGTCGATCGGGTTCTGGTCGCCGGTGCTACTCGTCCTGCTCCGCATGATCCAGGGCTTCTCGACCGGCGGCGAATACGGCGGCGCGGCGACGTTCATGGCCGAGTACTCCCCCGACCGCAAGCGCGGCTTCTACGGCAGCTTCCTCGAGTTCGGCACGCTGGGCGGATTCTCGGTCGGCGCGATCCTCGTCCTGATGATCGACCTTCTCTCGACGGACGCATTCATGGCGACGTGGGGCTGGCGCCTTCCGTTCTTCGTCGCCGGTCCGCTCGCGCTGGTCGGCCTGTATCTGCGTTCCAAGCTCGACGAGACGCCGGTGTTCCGGGAACTCGAGGAGGCGCACGAGGAGGAGAGCAGCGTCGGTGCCGAGTTCAAGGACCTCATCGCCCGGTATTGGCGACCGATCGTCAAGCTCATGGGCCTGGTCGTCGCCCTGAACGTGTGCAACTACACGCTGCTGAGTTACATGCCGACCTACCTGGAGAACCGGATCGGGCTGACGAGCACGGCGTCGCTGGTCCTGGTGGTGATCGGCCAGCTCGCGATGATGGCGGTGATCCCGTTCTCGGGCGCGTTGTCGGACCGGGTCGGCCGCAAACCGCTGTGGGCGGTCTCGATGGGTGGCCTGCTGGTTCTCGCGATCCCGATGTATCTGCTGATGTCGGTGAACTTCGGCTGGGCGATCGTCGCGTTCACCACCCTCGGCCTGTTGTACGTCCTGCAGTTGTCGACCATTTCGGCGACGTTCCCCGCGATGTTCCCCACGCACGTGCGGTTCGCCGGATTCGCGATCTCCTACAACGTCGCGACGTCGCTGTTCGGCGGGACCGCCCCCGCGATCAACGAGTGGCTGGTCGAGCGGACCGGCAACGATCTCGTGCCCGCCTTCTACATGATGGGTGCGTGTGCGGTCGGCCTGGTCGCACTGTGCTTCGTGGCCGAGACGGCGGGCGCGTCGCTGCGCGGACGCGGCATCCCGGGCATCGACACCCCGGCGCATCCCACCGCCCTGGCGCAGACCTGACGAACCGGAAGCCGCTCCCCGCCCGCACATTCGGGCAGGAAGCGGCCACGTTCGGTCCCGGGCTCAGCCCCTGGTCAATGCCTCGAGCGCCGGCACCAGCAGCGCGAGGGCGCGCCCGCGATGCGACGCCGCGTCCTTCTCCTCCGCGCTGAGTTCGGCGGAGGTGCGTTCCTCACCTTCCGGCCGGAACACCGGGTCGTATCCGAAGCCGTTGGTGCCGCGCGGCGCGCGTTCGATCGAGCCGCGCCATTCGCCGCGCACCACGGTGACCGCCGCGTCGTTCCCGGCGGGAACCGCCAGCGCGCACGCCGACACGAACGCGGCGCCGCGCCGTTCGTCGGGAACGTCCGCGAGCTGGGCGAGCACGAGCGCGGTGTTCGCCTCGTCGTTGCCGTGCGCGCCGGACCAGCGCGCCGACAGCACACCCGGCATGCCGTTGAGGGCGTCGACCTCGAGCCCGGAGTCGTCGGCGACGCACGGCAGGCCGGTGGCGAGCGCACCGTCGCGGGCCTTCGCCGCGGCGTTCTCCTCGAAGGTCGCGCCGGTCTCCGGGGCCTCCGGGAAGGGCGGAACCTCGTCGAGACCGACCAGCTCGATACCGTCGATCCCGGCGCGATCCAGGACGCGCTGCAGTTCCCGCAGTTTCTTCGCGTTCCGGCTCGCGACGAGCACCTTCACCGTCATGTCAGGCCCCGAACTTCTTCTTCACGGGTTCGACGATCTCCGGCTCGGGAAGCACCCCCGGGTACGGCTGCGCGAGCACCTCACGCTGGATGCGGCACAGTTCCTCGATGCCGGCGAGCGCCGAGTCGAGCAGCCCGTCGAGCGTCGAGCGCGCGAAGGTCGCGCCTTCACCGGTGCCCTGGATCTCGACGAGGGTGCCGGTGTCGGTGGCGATGACGTTCATGTCGACCTCCGCGCGCGAGTCCTCCTCGTACGGCAGGTCGAGGCGGATACGGCCGTCGACGACGCCGACGCTGACCGCCGCGATCTGGCACGAGATGGGCTGCGGATCGGTGAGGCGGCCCGCGGCGCGCAGCCAGGTCACCGCGTCGCACAGCGCGACGTAGGCACCGGTGATCGCGGCGGTGCGGGTGCCGCCGTCGGCCTGCAGGACATCGCAGTCGAGCGCGATGGTGTTCTCCCCGATCGCCGCCAGGTCGATGCAGGCGCGCAACGAGCGGCCGACGAGTCGGCTGATCTCCTGGGTGCGTCCGCCGATCTTGCCCTTCACCGATTCGCGACCGCTGCGGGTGTGGGTGGCAGCCGGCAGCATCGCGTATTCCGCGGTGAGCCAGCCCAGGCCCGATCCCTTGCGCCAGCGCGGCACGCCTTCCTCGACGCTGGCCGTGCACATGACGCGGGTCTGCCCGAATTCGACGAGCACCGAGCCCGCGGGGTGATTGGTGAATCCTCGGGTGATCCGGATGTCGCGGAGCTGATCGTCCGCCCTGCCGTCTTCTCGTGTGGTCACCCGACGAGCGTAGGCGATCGGTCAGATGCGGTAGACGTCCCCGGCGGAGACGGCGTGCACCGGGCCCGAGTACTCCGCTTTCGCTTCGGCGATGACGTCCTCGCGCGACGTCCACGGCGGAATGTGGGTGAGCAGCAGCTCCCCGACCCCGGCCCGCGCGGCGACCTGGCCCGCTTCGGTGCCGGACAGGTGCATGTTCTCCGGTCGTGCCGCGGGGTCGTGGGTCCACGACGCCTCGGCGAGCAGCACGTCGGCGCCGCGCGCGAGGTCGACGACCTCGTCGCACATGCCGGTGTCGCCGGTGTACACGAAGGTGCGGCCGGAGTCGCTGGTGATGCGGAACCCGTATGCCTCGGGCGGATGGTTGACGCGACGGGAGCAAACGGACAGTGCCCCGAAGCGGAAGTCGCCGCCGTCGGTGAGGGCGTGGACGTCGAGGGTGTCCGACACGTCGTCGACCTCGCCGGCGCATTCGGCGGAGGCGACGCCCAGCCGGTGTGCGGCGTCGCCGGGCCCGTACAGCGAGACGCGGCCTTCGGGTCGGTTCGGGGAATAGCGACGCCACACGAGCAGACCGGGGATGTCGAGACAGTGGTCGGCGTGCAGGTGCGAGAGCAGGATGGAGACCTCGCCGGGATCGGCATGCCGCTGGAGTGCGCCGAGGACGCCGGGACCGAAGTCGATCACGAGCGGCGGGGTGTCCGGGGCGGTAAGCAGGTAGCCCGACGCCGGAGAATCGGGCCCGGCGACACTGCCCGAGCAGCCCAGAACGGTCATGCGCATAGAGGTCATGCTGCCACGTCGCACGTCCTCGTTGAAGCAGAGCCCGATTACGACCCGGCAACTCACAGTTACACGAACAATGTGACGTGGAGGTCGGGGAGGTGAACGGATCGTCTACGTCTCCGATCCGGAGGGTCCGCCGCTCCTCAGCGCGGCAGCGTGCCGGGCGGGATCGCTGCCCGGCGGGCCCGGCGGGCGTCGGCGGAGAGGACCCACGCGGCGAGGACACCGCCGATCGCCCCGAACAGATGACCCTGCCAGGACACGTGGGGGTCGCTGGGCAGCACTCCCCACAGCATGCTGCCGTAGACGAGCAGCACGACGACACCGATGACGATCTGTCCGGTGTGCCGAGTGAACCAGCCGCGGACGATCAGGTAGGTCAGCCAGCCGAACACCAGTATCGACGCACCGATGTGGATGTAGCCGGGACCGGCGAACAGCCAGGTTCCCACTCCCCCGACGATCCAGATGATCGCGGTCGCGGCGAGGCCCCGGGCGATCCCCGACAGCAGCACGAGGAATCCGAGGACGAGCAGCGGCACGGTGTTCGCCGACAGGTGCGCCCAGCCGTCGTGCAGCAGCGGCGCGAACAGCACTCCCGACAGGCCGTCGATGGAGCGCGGTGCGATCCCGGCCGCGTCCAGGTCCGCGGAGGTGACGGAGTCGACGCCTTCGATCCCGTAGAGCAGTCCGACGAAGCCACCGATCCACAGGGCGGCACGTTGCCACATCGGCCGGGTCACGGCGCCGGTTCCGGTCGGTTCGGTCATGGGTCCATTGTGCTGTGCGCGGCGGCCGCGCGCCGCGGTGCGACGGTCACCGCGCGTCGAACGCGGTGCCGTACACGTCGCGATAGGAGGGGATGCCGGCGAGCCCGGTCGCGCTGAGCAGCGCGTCGACGATCGCCCGTTGCACCACCTCGGCCGCGGCCTCGCACACCGCGGCGAGCACCGGCAGCTCCGACGCGAACGCGTCGGGCAGCAGTCCGGGCGCGGGAAGATCGGCGGTGCCGGTGGACAAGGCGAACAGGGTGTCCCCGTCCAGTGGTGAGTGGGCCGGACGGATCGCGCGGGCCAGGCCGTCGTGCCCGGCGACCGCGACGCGGCGGCACGCGGCCGTGCTCAGCGTCGCGTCGGTCGCGACGACCCCGATCGTGGTGTTCAGGACGGTGCCCTTGGCCCCGAGCAGGCGGCCGGTCTCGAGGTCTGCGGCGGTCGGTGCGGTCAGTCCGAGCGCTGCCGCCCGGCCGGGTCCCAGTCCCCAGGGCAGGCCGGTCTCGGGGTCGACGACGGACCCGACGGGGTTCGCGACGACCAGGGCCGCGACGGTCGCCCCGGCCGCGGCGCCGTCGCCGATGCGGACGCTCGCGGTCCCGACCCCGCCTTTGAGGCTTCCCGCGCGTGCACCGACGCCGGCGCCGACGCAGCCGCGCGGGACGCTCGTCGCTGCGTGCGCGGCCGCGGTCGCGGCGTATCCGCTGTCCGCGGTGGGCCGGGTCGACCAGTCCCCCACCGGCAGGTCGAAGATGACGGCTCCCGGGACGATCGGCACCACGAGCGGTGTCTCGCCGTCGAGGCCCATCACGATGCCGCGACCGTGTTCCTCGAGCCACCGCATTACCCCGTCCGCGGCGGCGAGGCCGTAGGCGCTGCCTCCCGTGAGCAGCACCGCGTCGACGCGTTGCACGGAGTGGCTGGGGTCGAGGAGGTCGGTTTCGCGGGTGCCGGGTCCGCCGCCGCGGACGTCCACGGCCCCGACCGCGGCCCGGTCGGCGAGAACGACGGTGCACCCGGTGGCGGCGCCGGAACCGGGCACGCCGGGCGCGGCCACGGTGACGGTGTCGTCGAGGAGGTGGTGGTGTCCGACGCGCAGGCCCGCGATGTCGGCGAGGGAATCGGTGGGGCCCGGTGACAGCGTCGGGCTCACGGCAGCAACGCCTGCACCAGCGAGTCCTGCATCCAGGTCAGCCAGTGATAGACGTCGAGGTGCGGCGCGCGGGGATCGTCCTCGTCGAGGGTGTCGGGGGTGTCGGCGTCGATGCCGAGGGTGGTGCCGAGCGCGAGGCGCACGTCGTTGAGCCCGTACAGCCAGGCTTCGGCCTGCTCGGGGTTGAGCACGACCTTGCCGCCGGTTTCCGGGACGGTCCGCAGGATCACCGCGCCGGCGGCGAGTTTCGCGTCGATGATGTCCGGTTCGTGGAGGCTGCGCAGGGCACCGTTGAGGTCGGCGGCTTCGTCGTCGGGATGCCTGGTGCTGTCGGCGTCGGCCCGGTGGAAATCCGGCAGCAGCCGCGCGAGGGCGGGCACGTCGGGCGGAGTGGAATTACCGGTGCGCAACCCGGTGATCACGGCGAGGTCGTCCTGCGGGGTCTCGGCGGCGCGTTCCTCGAGCATGCCGAGCACCGAGGCGACCAGGGATCGCAGGACCGACGCTTCGTGCGCGTCCATCTCGGACCGCAGTTTCACTCCGCTGAGCGAGTTCTTCCTGCTCCACTGACGCACGTCGCCCGGCTCCTCCTGTCGGTGCTCATTCGTCGCGCTGCATGGTGGCCCACAGGCCCGCCGCATGCAGGCGCTGGACATCGTGCTCCATCTTGTCACGCGACCCACTGGAGACGACCGCTTTGCCCTCGTTGTGCACTTTGAGCATGAGCTCGGTGGCCTTGGCCTTGCTGTACCCGAAGAGCTTCTGGAAGATGAACGTGACGTAGTGCATCAGGTTGACCG
The DNA here is from genome assembly GCF_023218075.1 of Rhodococcus sp. HM1. GTDB lineage: Bacteria > Actinomycetota > Actinomycetes > Mycobacteriales > Mycobacteriaceae > Rhodococcus. Next base: position 101,515 of record NZ_JALPTB010000013.1, read on the forward strand.
GATCGTCCCAGACCACGGTGACCCAGGGCCGATCCACCGCCTCGATTTCCTCGACGATCTCGGCTTCCGCCGGCATCGCCTGACCTGCCGCCATCACCGGGACGTCGAACGGTTTTGTCGTGGAACACGGCGCCATGTTTCCAGGGTACGGCGTTCCCGCGCGGTGAAAAACCCGCCTCGGCATCCGCAATCTAAGGTGATCGGGTGGCTGCAGACCGTATCGACTCCAACACCACTGGCCCCGTGAGCACCGCGCTGTTCACCGACATGTACGAGCTGACGATGCTCGAGGCCGCGCTCGCGGACGGTACCGGGCATCGGCCGTGCGCGTTCGAGGTGTTCGCGCGGCGACTGCCCGCGGGCCGTCGGTACGGTGTCGTCGCCGGGACGGCCCGTCTGCTCGACGCCCTCGCCTCCTTCCGGTTCGGTGACGCCGAGCTCGACGTCGTCTCCCGGTTCCTGTCGCCGTCGACGGTCGAGTGGCTGCGCGCCTACCGCTTCTCCGGAGACATCGACGGTTACGCCGAGGGTGACTTCTACTTCCCCGGCTCGCCGATCCTGTCGGTGCGCGGCTCGTTCGCCGAGTGCGTGCTCCTCGAAACCCTGGCCCTGTCGATCCTCAATCACGACAGCGCGATCGCGTCGGCTGCGGCCCGCATGGTCAGCGCCGCGGACGGGCGCACCATGATCGAGATGGGCTCGCGCCGCACCCACGAGGAGTCCGCGGTCGCCGCGGCACGCGCCGCCTACCTGGCCGGGTTCGACTCGACGTCGAACCTGGAAGCGGCACGGCGCTACGGGATTCCGGCCGCGGGCACCGCGGCGCACGCGTTCACGCTGTTGCACACGACGACGGCCGGCCGCAACGAGGAGTCCGCGTTCCGCAGCCAGATCGAATCGCTCGGCGTCGACACCACGCTGCTCGTCGACACCTACGACATCACGGCGGCGGTGCGCACCGCGGTCGAGGTCGCCGGTCCGCAGCTCGGCGGGGTCCGCATCGACTCCGGTGATCTCGGTGTGCTGGCCCGGCAGGTCCGCGAGCAGCTCGATTCGCTGGGTGCGACCGGCACGAAGATCGTCATGTCCGGTGACCTCGACGAGTACGCGATCGCGGGACTGCGCGCCGAACCGTGCGACGTGTACGGCGTCGGGACGTCGGTGGTGACCGGTTCCGGCGCCCCGACCGCGGGCATGGTCTACAAGCTGGTCGAGGTCGACGGCATCCCCGTCGAGAAGCGCAGCGCGCACAAGCAGTCGCGGGGCGGCGCCAAGCGCGCGGTGCGGTTCGCGCGGCCGACGGGCACCCTCACCGAGGAAGTGATCTACTCGGCGCACTTGCCGGCACCGACCGGTGAGGGCACCGCGCGCGAGCTGATGGTGCCGCTGGTGCGCGGTGGCGAACTCGTCGAAGGGCTTCCTACCCTGGAAGAGAGCCGGGCGTTCCTGGCGGCCGGCTTGGTGAGCCTGCCGTGGGAGGGCCTGATGTTGTCCGAGGGCGACCCGGCAGTTCCCACCCGTTTCGTCGGTCAGGGGTGAGGACGATGACACGCGCTCTGATCATCGTCGACGTACAGAACGACTTCTGCGAGGGCGGTGCGCTCGCGGTCGCGGGCGGTGCCGCGGTCTCGGCGGACATCAGCAACTACGTTGCCGAGAACTCCGGCCTCTACGCCCACGTGGTTGCGACCCGCGACCATCACATCGATCCGGGCGACCATTTCTCCGAGGAACCCGATTTCGTCGATTCGTGGCCGCCGCACTGCCGGGTCGGGACGGCAGGCGCCGAGTTCCACCCGAACCTGGACCTCACGCGGGTCGAGGCTGTGTTCTCCAAGGGTGCGTTCGAGGCCGCCTATTCGGGGTTCGAGGGCACCGGTGAGGTCGGCGAGTCGCTCGCCGACTGGCTGCGCGAGAGCGGGGTCACCGCGGTCGACGTGGTGGGCATCGCCACCGATCACTGTGTGCGCGCGACCGCACTCGATGCCGTCGAAGCGGGTTTCACCACCCGCGTCCTGTTGCGCTACACCGCGGGTGTGTCCGATGTGACGGTCGAGGCGGCGTTGGAGCGGCTGCGCGCGGCGGGCGTGGAACTGGTCGGTCAGGTCGGCGCACGAACCTGACGGTGGGGACCGATACCCTGACCCGGTGCCCGAACTCCCCGACGTCCCCGAACTCCTCCGGACCGCGGTACACGCGTTGGGGGGCACGGAGCGGCGCAACCAGCTGACGATGGCGTCGGCGGTCGCGCACTGCCTCGACACCGGGGAGCACCTGGCCGTGCAGGCCGGCACCGGTACCGGTAAGTCGCTGGCCTACCTGGTGCCGAGCATCCGCTATGCCGTGCGCACCGGGCGCACGGTGATCGTCTCGACGGCGACGATCGCGCTGCAGCGGCAGCTGGTGGACCGCGACCTGCCGCGCCTGGCCGACGCCCTGCACGAGTCGCTCGGGCGACGCCCACGCTTCGCGATCCTCAAGGGTCGCGGAAACTACCTGTGCCTCAACAAGATCCACACCGGGCTGGCCGAGGAGCCGCCGGTCGGCGAGCAACTGTTCGACGCGTTCGCGCTCTCCCGGATCGGCCGGGAGGTGCGGCGCGTCACCGAATGGTCGTCGAGCACCGAGACCGGCGACCGCGACGACCTGACCCCGGGCGTGTCCGATCAGGCGTGGCGGCAGGTCAGCGTCACCGCCCGCGAATGCCTCGGCAAGGCACGGTGTCCCGTCGGCGAGGACTGCTTCGCGGAGATCGCGCGCGCCGAGGCCTCCCAGGTCGACATCGTCGTCACCAACCACGCGCTGCTCGCGATCGACGCGATCACCGGCATCGCGATCCTGCCCGAGCACGATGCGGTGATCATCGACGAGGCACACGAACTCGTCGACCGGGTGACCGGGGTCGCGACCGCGGAACTGTCCGGCGGCACGATCTCCGCGGCCGCGCGCCGCTGCACCAAGCTCGCCGAGGACGAGGACGTCGACAAGCTCGAGAGCGCCGCCGAGAACTGGGAGATGCTGCTCGAGGAACTTCCGCCCGGCCGGTGGGACGTGTTGCCGGACGGGGCCGCCGCCGCGCTCGCGGCGGTGCGGGACGCCGCGTGGTCGCTGCGCACGGCCGTCGGTCCGGCCAAGCCGGGGATGGACGCCGAGGCCGCCGCGGCACGCACCCAGGCGGTCGCCGAGGTCGACGAGGTGCACGACGGCGCGGTGCGCGTGCTCACCGCGTTCGACGAACCGGACCCGGCGAAACGGCAGGACGTGGTGTGGCTGGCCGCCGACGAGTTCCGCGGTGCGGTGCGCCGCACGGTGCGGATGGCTCCGCTGTCCGTCGGCGGGCTGCTGCGGTCCCGGTTGTTCGGTGAGGCGACGGTCGTGCTCACCTCGGCGACGTTGACGGTCGGCGGCTCGTTCGACGGCCTGGCCGTGAACTGGGGACTGCCCGCGCAGGCGCCGACGCGCAGCGACACCGGCGCGGCCTCCGGCATCGAACCCCCGTCCGACGACGGCGACCTGAAGTGGAACGCCCTGGACGTCGGGTCGCCGTTCGACCACGCCAAGGCCGGCATCATGTACATCGCCAAGCACCTGCCGACCCCGGGACGCGACGGCCTGTCCCCCGCCTACCTCGACGAGATCACCGAGCTGATCACCGCGGCCGGTGGCCGCACGCTCGGGTTGTTCTCGTCGATGCGCGCGGCGAAGGCCGCCACCGAGGCGGTGCGGGAGCGGCTCGCCACCCCGGTGCTGTGCCAGGGCGACGACGCGACCGGTGCCCTCGTCGAACGGTTCGCGGCCGACGAGGCGACATCGCTGTTCGGCACGCTGTCGCTGTGGCAGGGCGTCGACGTGCCGGGGCCGTCCCTGTCGCTGGTGATCATCGACCGCATCCCGTTTCCGCGGCCCGACGACCCGCTGCTCGTGGCGCGGCAGCGCGCCGTCGAATCCCGCGGCGGCAACGGGTTTCTCGCGGTCGCCGGGAACCACGCGGCGCTGCTGCTCGCCCAGGGCGTCGGCCGGCTGCTGCGCAGCACCAGCGACCGCGGGGTCGTCGCAGTCCTCGATCCGCGGCTCGCGACGGCCCGCTACGGCGGTTACCTGCGGGCGTCGCTGCCGTCGTTCTGGGAGACCACCGACCCGGAGATCGTGCGCAAGGCCCTGACCCGGCTCCGGGACTGACCGCATCGGGTCGGCCTGCCGGTGCCGGGCCGCACCCGGCCTACGGCAGCACGACCAGCCCGAGTTCGGCGGGCGTGGCGAGCAGTTCGTGCTGCGGCAGCACCCGCACGGTGTATCCGACGGCGCCGGCGAGCGGCAGCGCGACCTCCGCCTCGAAGACGTCGCCGGCACCGTCGGTGCCGCTGTGCCGCATCGGCGTGGTCGTGATGTCGCTGAGGGTGTCGTCGACACCCACCCGGCCGATCACCACCTGCACCAGCACGTCCGCGGGGTTCAGCCCGCCGAGGTGCACGTGCGCGGTGAGCGACAGCCGCGCGCCGATCTCGGCGCTGTCGGGCAGCCCGTCGCTGTCGACCTGTGCGACCCGCACCGACGGCCACGCCGCCTCGATCCGGTGCCGGTAGTCCGCCAGCGCCTTCGCGCCGGTGAACCCGTCGGCGACGACCGCGCGGGCCGCCTCGGCGGCCGGGGCGTAGTACTGCACCGCGTAGTCGCGGACCATGCGCGACGCGAGCACCTTCGGCCCGAGGTTCTCGAGGGTGTGGCGCACCATCGCGATCCAGCGGGTCGGCACCCCGTCGGTGTCCCGGTCGTAGAACCGCGGCAGCACGGACCGTTCGAGCAGCTCGTACAGGGCGCTGGCCTCGAGGTCGTCGCGCCGGTGTTCGTCGACGACCCCGTCTGCGGTCGGGATGGCCCAGCCGTTCTCCCCGTCGTACATCTCGTCCCACCAGCCGTCGAGGATGGACAGGTTGAGGCCGCCGTTGAGCGCGGACTTCATCCCGGAGGTGCCGCACGCCTCGAGCGGACGCAGCGGGTTGTTGAGCCACACGTCGCAGCCCCAGTAGAGGAAGCGGGCCATCGACATGTCGTAGTCGGGCAGGAACACGATGCGGTGCCGCACGTCGTGCCGGTCCGCGAACCGCACGACCTGCTGGATCAGCGCCTTGCCGCCGTCGTCGGCGGGATGGCTCTTGCCGGCGACGACGAGTTGCAGGGGCCGGTCCTCGTCGAGGAGCAGCGACCGCAGCCGGTTCTCGTCGCGCAGCATGAGCGTGAGCCGCTTGTAGGTCGGCACGCGCCGCGCGAAGCCCACGGTGAGCACGTTCGGGTCGAACACTTCGTCGACCCAGCCGAGTTCGGCGGCGGTGGCGCCGCGTTCGATCCAGGACGCGCGCAGCCGTCGCCGCACCTCCGCGACGAGCTGCCCGCGCAGCGTGTTGCGGGTGTCCCACAGTTCCTGCGACGGAACGGTCTGCAGCAGTTCCCAGCCGCGGGCCTCCTCGACCCGGTCGGGACCGGCGAGCCGGTTCGCCAGGGCGATCCATTCGCGGGCGGCCCAGGTGGGGGCGTGCACACCGTTGGTGACCGAGCCGATCGGCACCTCGTCGGCGTCGAAGCCGGGCCACAGCCCGTCGAACATGCCGCGGCTGACGCGGCCGTGCAGCGCGGAGACGCCGTTGCTGCGCTGACCGAGCCGCAGACCCAGGTGCGCCATGTTGAACACGTGCGGGTCGGATTCACGGCCGAGCGCGAGGATCCGGTCGACGGTCAGGCCGGGCAGCAGCGACGACTCGTTCTCCCCGTTCGGTCCGGAGAAGTAGTGCCGCACCAGGTCGATCGGGAACCGGTCGATGCCGGCGGGGACCGGGGTGTGGGTGGTGAAGACGGTTCCGGCGCGCACGGCCGAGAGTGCTTCGTCGAAGTCGAGGCCCGTGGTGGTGACCAGTTCGCGGATGCGCTCGGCGCCCGAGAAACCGGCGTGGCCCTCGTTCATATGGAAGACCTCGGGGTCGGGCAGCCCGTGGATGCGGGTGTAGGCGCGCACGGCCCGCACGCCGCCGATGCCGGCGAGGATCTCCTGCTTGATGCGGTGGTCCTGGTCGCCGCCGTAGAGGCGGTCGGTGACACCGCGCAGTTCCTCGTCGTTGGCGGCGATGTCGGAGTCGAGCAGCAGCAGCGGCACCCGCCCGATCTGTGCGATCCACACGCGCGCGGCCAGCTCGCGGTTCCCGGGCACGGTGACGGTGACCAGTGCGGGACTGCCGTCGGATTCGGTGAGCAGCCGCAGCGGCAGACCCTGCGGGTCGTAGGCCGGGTAGTGCTCGCTCTGCCAGCCGTCGGCGGTCAGGGACTGCCGGAAGTAGCCGGAGCGGTACAGCAGTCCGATACCGACGAGCGGCAGCCCGAGGTCGGAGGCCGCCTTGAGGTGGTCACCGGCGAGGATGCCGAGGCCACCGGAATAGTTGGGCAGGACCTCGCTGACACCGAATTCCATGGAGAAGTAGGCGATCCCCGTCGGCATGTCCTTGCCGCGGGCCTGCTGTTGCTGGTACCAGCGCGGCCGGGCCAGGTACTCGTCGAGGTCCGCGGCGGCGGCATCGAGCCGCTGCACGAAGTCGGGGTCGGCGGCGAGTTCGTCGAGCCGCGACGGCGGCACCTCGCCGAGCAGCCGGACCGGGTCGTGCCCCACGAGTTCCCACAGGGCCGGGCCGACGGTGGCGAACAGGTCCTGGGTCGGCGGATGCCAGGACCACCGCAGGTTGGCGGACAGTCTTTCGAGCGCGGCCAGCCGCTCAGGAAGGTGGGCTCGTACGGTGAACCGACGCAAGGCTTTCACCCCGCGAAGACTACCGAGTTTCCGGCGTTTCGCGAGGCAACGGGCTGTGACGTCCGTCCGGGTGCCGAACCGCCGCCGGGCGGGCCGGTGAGCGCCCCGCGGATTCCCGCGCGGGACAGGCAAACCGGCCGCATGGTCGGCCCTGAATCCGCACCTCGATTACGGTTGAGTGCGAACCCACCGCGCGGTTCGCGTCCGGTTCCCCACCGGCCCGACACGGAACGGAGTACATGTGACAGGTCGTCTCGCCATCGACGACGTCCAGCCCCAGATCGCGGGTGGACGCTATCCGGTCAAGGCCGTCGTCGGCGAAGTCGTGCCGGTGTCCGCGGTGGTGTGGCGGGAGGGGCACGACGCGGTCGCCGCGACACTCGCCGTGCGCGGACCGGGGACCGATCCGGAGACCGAGGGCAGGCTCGTCCGCATCCCGATGGTGCCCGGGACGATGCCCGACACCTTCCACGCGACGTTCACCCCGACCAGCCCGGGTACGTGGAACTACCGCGTGGAGGCGTGGAGCGATCCGGTGACGACCTGGCGGCACGCGGTGGATGCGAAGATCTCCGCCGGTCAGGGCGCCGAGGACCTCGCGAACGACCTCGAGATCGGCGCCGCGTTGTTCGAGAAGGCCGCGAAGACGGTGCCGCGCGGCAACCGGCCCACGCTGCTCGCCGTCGCCGCGGCGCTCCGGTCGCCGCGGGCGCTCGCGGAACGGGTGGCGCCGGCCTTCGCCGCGGACATCACCGAGATCCTGCGCGCGCATCCGCTGCGCGAGCTGGTCACCCGCGGGCGGGCGTACACCGCGCTCGCGGACCGCCGACGCGCCCTGTTCGGCTCCTGGTACGAGTTCTTCCCGCGGTCGACGGGCGGCTGGAACGAGGACGGCACCCCGCGGCACGGCACGTTCGCGACCGCCGCCGCGGATCTGCCGCGGATCGCGGCGATGGGCTTCGACGTGGTATATCTGCCTCCGATCCATCCGATCGGCAAGATCAACCGCAAGGGACCGAACAACAGCCTCGTCGCCGGCCCCGGGGACGTGGGTTCGCCGTGGGCCATCGGATCCGACGAGGGTGGCCACGACGCGATCCACCCGGAACTGGGCACCGATCGGGACTTCCGCGACTTCGTCTCCCGCGCAGCCGAACTCGGCCTCGAAGTGGCATTGGACCTGGCTTTGCAGTGCGCGCCCGACCATCCGTGGGCGGCGGAGCATCCCGAGTGGTTCACGGTGCTGCCGGACGGCACCATCGCCTACGCGGAGAACCCGCCGAAGAAGTACCAGGACATCTACCCGGTCAACTTCGACAACGACCGCGACGGCATCTATGCGGAGGTGCTGCGCGTGGTGCGGCACTGGGTCGACCGCGGGGTGAAGATCTTCCGGGTCGACAACCCGCACACCAAGCCCCCGGACTTCTGGGAATGGCTGATCGCCGAGGTCAAGCGCACCGATCCCGACGTACTGTTCCTGTCCGAGGCATTCACCCGGCCCGCCCGCATGTACGGGCTGGCCCGCCGCGGATTCACCCAGTCCTACACGTACTTCACGTGGCGGGAAACCAAGTGGGAACTCACCGAGTTCGGGCAGGAACTGGCCGCGAAGGCGGACGAGGCCCGGCCGAACCTGTTCGTGAACACCCCGGACATCCTGCACGAGACGCTGCAGCGCGGCGGCCCCGGGATGTTCGCGCTGCGCGCGGCCCTGGCCGCGACCCTCGCCCCGACGTGGGGGATGTACTCCGGGTACGAGCTGTACGAGCACGTCGCGCTGCGACCGGGCAGCGAGGAGTACCTGGATTCGGAGAAGTACCAGCTGCGGCCCCGACGGTTCGAGGAGGCACGCCGCCGCGGTGAATCGCTGGAACCGTGGATCGCGGCGCTGAACCGGATCCGCCGAGCGCATCCGGCGCTGCAGCAGCTGCGCAACATTCATTTCCACCACATCGACAACGACGCGCTGATCGCCTACTCGAAGTTCGATCCGACGACGGGAGACGCGGTGCTCACCGTCGTCAACCTCGATCCGTACGCCGCCGAACAGGGCACTCTGTGGCTGGACATGCCGGCGATCGGACGGGACTGGCACGAACACCTCACCGTCCACGACGAGGTCAGCGGGGAGGAATACCACTGGGGCCAGGCGAATTTCGTGCGACTCGAGCCGTGGCGGGCCGTCGCCCACATTCTCGTGTTGCCCCCGATCGGGGTGCCTGCGCGCACCACCCTCGCCTACAGGAGGTAGCCGTGACCCCGGAGAAAGGTTCCACCCCGAACCGAGCGGACTCCCCCGCCGTCTCGACCCGCCGGCACGCACCGGCACCCGAGGATCTGGCGCGCCTCGCCGCCGGTGAACATCACGACCCGCATTCGATTCTCGGGGCGCACCCGCACGCGGAGGGCACCTTGATCCGCACGCTGCGTCCCGGCGCGGAGAAGGTCGCGGTCCGCATCGGCGGCGTCGACCACCCGCTCGAGCCGGTCGGGTCCGACGTGTTCAGCGCGCTCGTTCCGGTGCACGATCCGGCCGACTACCGGCTGGTGGTGACCTATCCGTTCGACCACACCGTCGTCGTCGCCGACGGTTACCGGTTTCTCCCGACGCTCGGCGAACTCGATCTGCACCTGTTCGCGGAGGGCCGCCACGAACGGCTGTGGGAGATCCTCGGCGCGCACCCCCGCTCGTACGACACCCCGGACGGCACGGTCACCGGCACGTCGTTCGCGGTGTGGGCGCCCGGGGCGCGCGGGGTGACGGTGACCGGCGACTTCGACATGTGGGGCGGACGGACCGCACCGATGCGGGTGCTCGGGTCGAGCGGCGTGTGGGAACTGTTCGTCCCCGACGTCCACCCCGGCGCCCTGTACAAGTTCCGGGTGCACGGTCGCGACGGCTCGGTGCGCGAGAAGGCGGATCCGATGGCCTACGCGGCCGAGGTCCCGCCCGCGACCGCGTCGGTGGTGACGACGTCGCGGCACACCTGGCAAGACGACGAGTGGCTCGAAGCGCGGGCAGGCTCCCAGCCGTGGCAGGAACCGATGAGCGTCTACGAGGTGCATCTCGGATCCTGGCGGCCGGGCCTGGGCTACCTCGAACTGGCCGACCAGCTCGCCGAGTACGTGACCGAGACGGGGTTCACCCACGTCGAGCTGCTCCCCGTCGCCGAGCATCCCTTCGGTGGCTCCTGGGGTTACCAGGTCACGTCGTACTACGCCCCGACCTCCCGGTTCGGCACGCCGGACGAGTTCCGCGAGTTCGTCGACCGGCTGCACCGGGCCGGGATCGGCGTGATCATGGACTGGGTTCCCGCCCATTTCCCGAAGGACGACTGGGCGCTCGCCCGGTTCGACGGGAGCCCGCTGTACGAGCATCCCGATCCCACGCGCGGCGAGCAGCTCGACTGGGGCACCTACGTGTTCGACTACGGCCGGCGCGAGGTCCGCAACTTCCTGGTGGCCAATGCCCTCTACTGGGTCGAGGAGTTCCACATCGACGGCCTGCGGGTCGACGCGGTCGCGTCGATGCTGTACCTGGACTACTCGCGGCCGCACGGTGGCTGGACCCCGAACATCCACGGCGGTCGCGAGAACCTGGAGGCGGTGGCATTCCTGCAGGAACTCAACGGCACCGTGCACAAGCTGCATCCGGGTGTGGTCACCATCGCCGAGGAGTCCACGGCGTGGCCCGGGGTGACGCGCCCGACCAACGTGGGCGGGCTCGGGTTCGACATGAAGTGGAACATGGGCTGGATGCACGACACGCTCGGCTTCGTCTCCCGCGATCCCGTGCACCGCACCTACCACCATCACGAGATCACCTTCTCGCTGATGTACGCGTGGAGCGAGAACTTCATGCTGCCGATCAGCCACGACGAGGTCGTACACGGCAAGGGCACGCTGTGGACCCGGCTACCCGGCGACGACTTCACGAAGGCAGCGGGACTGCGCACCCTGCTGGCGTACATGTGGGCGCACCCAGGCAAGCAGTTGCTGTTCATGGGGCAGGAATTCGGGCAGGTCGCGGAGTGGTCGGAGGAACGGGGCCTGGACTGGTGGCAGCTCGACGACGAACACACCGGTGCTCTGCACGGCGGGATCCGGCAACTGGTCGGCGACCTCAACCGCACCTATCGCGACCATCCCGCGCTGTGGACGCTGGACACCTCCCCCGGCGGGTACTCGTGGATCGACGCGAACGACGCGGTGAACAACGTGCTCAGTTTCCTCCGGTACGGCAGCGACGGCTCGATCGTCGCGTGCCTGTACAACTTTTCCGGGAGCACTCACGCCGACTATCGTGTCGGATTACCCGAAACGGGTCGGTGGGTGGAAATCCTCAACACGGATGCGACCGCCTACTGCGGCAACGGGACCGGAAATCTCGGTGCCGTGACGGCGACGGCGCACTCCTGGCACGGGCGCCCGGCATCGGCTCGGGTGACCCTGCCCGCCCACGGTGCGATCTGGCTGGCACTGCACCGGTGACCGCGGTCCTCCGACGACAGGAGCGATCGTGACAAGGACGGGCTGGGCTGCGCGGTTGGCGCTCGGAGCGCTGGCGACTGCCCTGCTGGCGGGGTGTGCGGGCAAGGTCGAGGGCACTGCCGTCTCGATCTACGACAACCCCTTCACCGTCGCCGGTCTGCCCGTGTCGTCCGGCCCGTCCGGTCCCCGAGGTGGGGTTCCGGACGCGGAGGTCACCATCGTTAACGGCGACGGCGGCGAGGTCGACGCCCTGGTGGGCAACGCGATCACCGACATCGAGGCGTACTGGGAACGCACCTTCGGGTCGATCGCGAAGGGGTCGTTCGAACCCGTCTCGACGCTGCTGTCCTGGGATCCGTCCGAACGGCGCGGACCCGATTTCTGTGGCGAATCCACCTTCGACTTCATCAATGCCGCGTACTGCGCCGGCGACGACGTGATCGGCTGGGACCGGGAGTTCCTGCTGCCCGAACTGATCGACACGTTCGGTCCGATGTCGGTGGTGATGGTGCTGGCCCACGAGTACGGGCACGCCATCCAGTACAAGTCCGGCATCGTCTCCGACGACGACCCGGGCATCGTGTTCGAGCAGCAGGCGGACTGTTTCGCCGGCGCGTTCATCCGCCACGTCGCCGAGGGCAACGCGGAGCACTTCCAGCTCAACACCTCGGACGGGCTCAACTCGGTGCTCGCGTCGATGGTGCTGTTCCGCGACATCGATCCCAACGATCCCGATGCCGTTCACGGTTCGGCGTTCGAGCGCGTCACCGCCATGCAGATCGGGTTCTCCGACGGCGCCCGCTCCTGCACCCGCATCGACGCCGCCGAGATCGAGTCCCGCCGCGCCGATCTTCCGCAGTTCTTCGACAGCAGCGACGACGGGGAGCTTCCCGTCACCGCCGACTCCGTCCAGCAGATTCTGCGCTCGTTCGACTACGTGTTCGATTTGTCGTCGCCGCCCGAGCTGGATCTGTCCGGTTCCGATCTCGGCTGCCCCGACGCAAAGGCGACCGCACCGGTGTCCTACTGCCCGGCGACGAACACGATCGGCGTCGATCTGGAGGAGCTCGCCGAACGCGGGGCTGCTCCCGAATCCGGGTCGGGTCCGTTCGAGGCGGACGTCCGCGGCGACTACAACGCCTATGTGCTGCTCGCCTCGCGATACGCGCTCGCGGTGCAGCGGGAGGCCGGGGCCTCGTTGACCGACCCGCAGACCGCGCTGCGGACGGCGTGCCTGGCCGGCGCGATCAGTGCCGCGCTGAGCCCGACGAACACCGACCTGACGAACAACCCGGACGAGGACCTGGTGTGGTTGTCACCCGGGGATCTCGACGAGGCCGTGTCCGGTCTGCTCAGCGACGGTCTCGCCGCGAGCGACGTCAACGGCAACACCATTCCCAGCGGCTTCGCCCGCGTCGACGCCTTCCGCACCGGTGTGCTCCGCGGTGAGGCGGGCTGCACCGGCCGCTACCACTGACGGCAGTGACAACAGGCGAACGGCCTGGCCACGGCAGTGCCGTGGCCAGGCCGTTCGCCTGAGTGCCGGTGTTCAGTACAGCGCGGACGCCAGCTTCCGTCGCGCGGCGACGACGAACGGCTCGGCGGGATCGAAGAGCTCGAACAGCTCCAGCAGCCGGGTGCGCGCGGCCGTCTTCTCGTCCCCGGCGCTGCGGGCGACGAATGCGATCAGCCGGGCGAAGGCCTTCTCCGGGTCCTGCGCGAACAGCTCGGCGTCGGCGGCGGCGAGCTGGGCGTCCAGGTCGGCCGGCGCGGCGTCGGCACGCTCGATCGCGTCGGCGGGCACCTCCTGGGCGCGCGCGAGGAACCGCACCTGGCGCACCGCGGCGAGCGCCTCGGTGTTGTTGGGCTCGGAATTGAGGATCAGGTTGTAGGCGGCTTCGGCACCGGCCAGGTCGCCGGCCTCGAGCGCCTGCTCCGCCGCGACGAACCGCGGGTCGGGCGGGGTCTCCTGCGGTTCGCCCGTCGGCGGACCCGACAGCTTCCCGGCAACCGCGTTCTGGATCGCGCCGATCCATTCACGCAGCGCCGACTCGGGCTGCACCCCCTGGAAGTCGGCGAGCGGCTGGCCGGCGGCGATCGCGACGACCGTCGGCACCGATTGGACGCCGAACGCCTGGGCGATGCGCGGGTTGGCGTCGACGTCCACCTTCGCGAGCACCCAGGTGCCGCCGCCCTCGTGCGCGAGCTTCTCGAGGACCGGGGACAGCTGCTTGCACGGCTGACACCAGGTCGCCCACAGATCCACGATGACCGGGACCTGCATGGAACGCTGCAGCACCTCGGCCTCGAACGTGGCCTCGGTGACGTCGATGACGGGCGCGAGCCCACCGGGGG
>NZ_JALPTB010000140.1 GCF_023218075.1 Rhodococcus sp. HM1
TGGGTGGCCAATCCTCCTTGGCCATCGACGGGGGCAGCAGAGCGATGAAAGCCATGTCCGACGTCCCTGGGTGGTTCGAAGCCTACGGCCGTCGCCCAGTTCGAACCCCCTGAAAGAAAGGTAAGGATCGATGAGGAGCACTCCCGCAGCGACGGCGAGCACCCACTTCGACGTATTGATCATCGGGGCCGGAATCTCAGGCATCGGCGCTGCCTGCCATCTGAAGATGCGCCGCCCGGATACTACGTTCGCGATTCTGGAAGGCCGCGACACGATCGGTGGAACCTGGAGTCTGTTCCGGTATCCGGGCATCCGTTCCGATTCGGACATGCCCAGTTTCGGTTTCGGCTTCAAGCCCTGGACGCACCGCAAGTCGATCGCCGACGGCCACATCATCATGGACTACCTGCAGGATGCGGTCGCCGAAAACGGTGTGGCGGAACACATCCGATTCGGCTACCGGGTACTGGAGGCGGAGTTCTCCTCCACGGAGGGACTGTGGACGGTGACGGCACGGCATTCCGGCACCGGAGCGCTGACCGAATTCACCGCGCGGTTCCTGTTCTCGGGAACCGGATACTACGACAACGAATCCGGGTTCACCCCGGAGTTCGCCGGTGTCGAGGACTTCGCCGGGACAGTGGTCCATCCGCAGCACTGGCCCGAGGACTTGGACTACGCGGGCAAGCGCGTGGTCGTGATCGGAAGCGGCGCAACGGCTGTGACCTTGATTCCCTCGATGGCGGCCGAAGCGGGCCACATCACCATGCTGCAACGCTCACCGAGCTATGTGCTCTCGCTCCCCGCCGAGGACGCGATCGCGAACACGTTGAACACGGTGCTCGGGCCCGAGCGTGCGTATCGAATCGTCCGGCGCAAGAACATCATGCTCAACCGTGGGATCTACAAGGCATGCATGCGCGCCCCGAAGCTGATGCGCAAGCTGTTGATCGCCAACGTGCGTCGACAGTTGCCCCGGCACTTCGATGTCGACACCCACTTCACCCCGCGGTACAACCCGTGGGAGCAGCGATTGTGCATGGTTCCCAACGGTGATCTGTTCAAGGCGATTTCGTCGGGGCAGGCATCGGTGGTCACCGACCGGATCGAACGATTCACCGAGACCGGAATCCGGCTGGAATCGGGCCGGGAATTGGCCGCCGACATCATCGTCACGGCCACCGGGCTGACCATGTCGCCCTTGGGTAAGATCGCGCTCGTCGTCGACGGAAAGCCGGTACATCTGCCGGACACCACCGTCTACAAGGCCATGATGCTCTCCGGGGTGCCCAACTTCGCGTTCGCCATGGGGTACACGAACATCGCCTGGACGCTCAAGGTCGATCTGGTCTGCGAGCACTTCTGCCGACTGCTCGACCACATGGATGCACAGGGACACACCGTCGTCGAACCCGTACTCGACGATCCCGACATGGAGCGGGTCCCCCTTCTCGACCTGAGTTCGGGCTACATCCAGCGCGGAGTCGCCGCGTTTCCGCGGGCAGGTACCCGTGGCCCGTGGACGGCGGAGATGGCCTACGAATCCGACGTCGAACGACTGCGCGTGGGCCCGGTCGAGGATCCCGCGTTGAAATTCACCTCCACTCGCTCGAGCGTGCTCGCAGGGTAGGGAGAAGGACGATGAGACACGAGCTGACGTTCACGAGCCACGGAATCACCTGTGCCGCCTGGCACCTACCGGCGAGCACCGACGTTCTTGCCGGTGAGGCGGGCCGGCCCTGCATCGTCCTGGGGCACGGCTTCGGCGGCACCCGCGACACCGGTCTGCTCGCCTTCGCCGAGGCTTTCGCAGCCGCCGGCATCGACGCCTTCGTGTTCGACTACCGCGGCTTCGGCGACTCCGCCGGGGAACCTCGTCAGGATGTCGCGTTCCGCCGGCAGCGGCAGGACTACCACGCGGCCGTCGACACTGCCCGCCACCTGCCCGGGGTCGATCCCGGCCGAATCGTGTTGTGGGGCACGTCCTACTCGGGCGGACACGTCGTCGCGGTCGCCGCCCAGGACCAGCGCGTCGCGGCGGTGGTGTCCATGAATCCGGCCACCGACGGACTCGCCGCCCTCGTACAGATCGCGCGCTACGCCGGGGTGGGCCGGCTCGTCCGTGCCACAGCGTACGGATTGCGCGATGTGGCGCGCGCCCTCACCGGCCGGTCGCCCTATCACGTGCCCGTCGTCGCGCAGCCCGGGTCGTCAGCGATCATCAGCACGCCGGGCGCCGAGGAGGCCTATCTCTCGATGGCCGGGCCCACTTGGCGCAACGAGGTCTGCGCACGCACGGGCCTGGAAGTCGGGCTGAACCGTCCGACCACCTACGCCTCCCGGCTGACGTGCCCGTTGCTGGTGCAGGTCGGCACCGACGATCGTGTCGCCCCGCCCGACGCCGCGCGCCGCACCGCACGCAAGGCCGGCAGGTGGGCGCAGCTGCGCGAGTACCCCGTCGATCACTTCGACTTCTACCAGGGCGAATGGCACCGGCGGGTGCTGGCCGATCAGCTCGACTTCCTCGCCCGCGTGCTCCGGCCCGAGAGGATCGCTCCCGCTCTATGAAAGCCTCCGCCGGCCTGCCGGCGTCGAACCGTACCGGTTGCGGCCACTGCGATGCGAGGTGCGACGAGGACTGTGCTCGCGGTGGGGGACGAACTCCGACGTCAACATGGCGTACGCCGCGGGTACGACGTACCGGGGTTCGAACAGGACGTAGCGACGACCTGCGGCGGCATGGAACTTGTGCAGGTATCGGTACAGCGATTCGAGAGCGATCACCGAGCTGCCCAGCCGCAGCGCGGTCCGCAGCGTCCGCTGTCGCACGCCGGTCCCGGTGCCGGCGAACAGTCGGGGAAACGGGGCGAAGGCCAACGACACCGACGTTCCACCGCGGCGGCGGACATGCTCGACGACATCGACGATCATGCGTTCGTCGGTGCCGTTGGGAGCCCGGGTGCTGCGCCACGGTACGTCCAGGCTCCACTCGTTTCCGTGGTGCGCGGTGCCGTATCGCTGGAACCCGACCGGGCGACCGTGCCGGTCACGCGCAACGACGATCATCATCCCCGGAAGCACACCGTCGAGCAGGTGGTCGAGAATCATCGAGAATCCCCGACGCTGATGTCCGCCGCGGGTCTCGGCGACGATCGCGAGCAACTGCCGGCGCAGTGCCGCGGAAACGTCTCGCTCGGAGAGGATCTCGGTACTCACCCCAGCGTTCCGGCTCCTCTGCACCGCCTGCCGCAGATTCCGGAATCGCCGTCCGTCGAGCGAGAATCGGGACACATCCAAGACGACATCGCACCCGATGTCCACCGCACGTAGCGGCGAGCGTCCGTCCCGGTTCTGCCACAACCGAGCCGTGTGCTCGCTCGCCGCGAGAACCGCCACCCGCCAGCCTCGAGCCTCGGCGAAGGTGGTGAATCGCGTCGCCAGGTTGCCGAATGCCCGCGCATCACCGATCGGATCCCCGGAAACCACGGCGACGCCCGCGCGGGCTCGATAGGCGATCGCTGCGGTACCGGAGGGGTCGAAGAAGTAGGACTTGGCGGAGTTCAGCGCGAACGGTGCCAGCGGATCACCCGCGGTCCGTTGTACGAGAGCCTCGATGCGGGGGTGTTCCTCGGGTTGCGGGACGCTGGGGACCGGCCACACGAGCACCCACCCGGACACCACGACCAGGACGAACCCCAGCTGTGGACGCCCCTCGGCACAGCCGAAGCCTGCCAGGAGCAGACACACGATCGCGGCGGTCACGTGCGTCGGAGTCAGCGGGCGGTGCAGAGTCGTCCCACGTGCGGTGAGTCCCACCGCGATGACCACGGCGACCACCCATCCGGTCCCGGTCTCCGCTCGGAATGCCGAGACGCCGAACGCGACGATCCCGAGCAGATAGACGCCCAGCCCGGTGTGCTGGGCTGTCCTCTCCGCCCACGAGGCGGTCGGTTGCAGTGTTGTCACGAGTACTGCCTCGACGTCCGGCTTCGGTGAAACGGGAACAGCTCGATGATCTCCACGGTAGCCGTCGGCGCCGCGACCCATCGGGGAGTCTGCGACCTGTCCCGTCTCAACCCGCCTCGGAACGTAACGGTCGGTCTGTACTCTCGATTGTCGGTACGCAGGGGTGCCGGCTCGACGAAAGACGAGGACTTCTCATGCTCACTCGAACCCTGGCTGTTGCTGCGATGGTCGTCGGCAGTGCTCTGATGGCGGCGACGGGTGCGTCGGCTGCCCCGGATGACGACCCATACGGCTTCAACGCAGTTCGCGATCGGACCGACTACTTCGTCGCACCCCTCGACCCCGGTGCACTGTTCGGTGAGAACAGCTACAAGCCGATCATCCTGAGCCCCTACGGCGCTACGCGGAAGATCGAGTGTCGCGGCGACGGGCACTACGTCCAGATCCACGAGTGCGTTCAGTACGACACGAACAATGTCGCGCACGAACTTCGGTTGATTCCCAACCCGATCCGTCCGATCTACGTGTACTTCTGACCGGTGCTTCACCGGTGTGTACTTGTGGCGGTCCTGACCGCCACAAAGGCACACCGGCGGCGGAGCCGCACCTCAGCCGACGTAGCCGAGTTCCTTCAGCAGGGCCAAGCCCTGATCGGCCGTCTTGGTGGAGAACTGCATGAGCAGCCCGCGTGACTTGTCGACCACCTCGAATATCACGGTGGAGCTGTTCGGGATGTAGCCGACGATGCGGTTCCCGTCCGGCGACCCGATCGTGGTGTACGTGCCGGTCTTGTTGTCCCGCAACTCGATCAGGTGCGAACGCGCGTACCGGTCGTCCCGCCACGCGGTGACACCGAGATACTCGTTGGCCTTCATGCCGATCGTCTTGCCGAGGTTCGAGTTCACGTTGATCAGGCAACGCACCTGCAGTGCCGAGCTGTCGGGTGCGAAGCCGGACTTCTCACACGCCGTCGACGACGTGATCAGTTTCGCCGGCAGCAGAGTGGTCACGTCGTCGGTGGATTCACTGATGAACGTCGAATCCGCGGTGGCGGCCGGAGCGGAGCCGTCCAGCGGATCGGTGCTGTTGATCGCCACGGCGGCACCGGACTGCGGCGCGGCCGCGGCTGTGGAGCCCGTATCCGGGCGGGTGATGAAGAAGAACGCACCGGCAGCGACGAGTACCGCGGCGACCGCCGCACCCGCGATCGCCGGCGTCGTGCGCGACTTCCGCGGCGCGGCGGCGGCAGCGGACGACGGAGCGAAGGAAGCGCCGGGAATTCCGGGCGACGTCCGCGCGGGACCACCCGGTCGGGCCGGGCCACGCTCGATCACCTCGGTGTCGCGCAGCGGAATCGGGTCGGTGGCGCGTCCGCCGGCGACGAACCCGGCCGCGCCCTTGGCGACGACGGTTTTCGGGTCGTCGAGGGTGGCGATCGGGCCGAGTTCGGCCAGGCGCCGGTGCACATACGGGATCCGGGAGG
>NZ_JALPTB010000141.1 GCF_023218075.1 Rhodococcus sp. HM1
GACCGGGGGTCGGGGCAGCCGACGAGCCTTCGCCCGTGGTCTTGCCGAACGATTCACGCAGACGACGTGCGACGGGGGCTTCGACCGTCGACGACGCGGACTTCACGAACTCGCCGAGCTCCTTGAGCCTTTCGAGTACGACCTTGCTTGTGACATCGAGTTCTTTCGCCAACTCGTGCACGCGGGGCTTGCCTGCCACTGCTCTCCTCACTGATGAGGTCGAGCGGCTGGTTGCCCGCACGACCTCGGGTTATCTCCGATGGACGTTCATCGCTGGTGCTTCACGGTGTGCTCATGAGTGTTCGTGCCTGTTCTTCTCAGAGTTCGATGTCACTGCGTTGGTGTCCCTGCTGTCGATCTCACAACGGTGCCACGCCGAGTGATATTCCGTCGCCGGACCCGACCAGCTGATCGAGCGCCGACGTGTCCGGATTTCCGGGCACCCTCAGCGCTCTGCCGAATGCTCGACGCCGCTCCGCCTGACCCAGACACTCCGAAACGGGATGCAACCACGCGCCCCGCCCGGGAAGTCTGCGCCCGGGATCAGGGACCAGAACGAAGCGTTTCGGCTCCACTTCTCGTGCCACGACCCTCAGCAGATCGGCAGTCAGCGATCGCTGCCGACACCCGAGACAGGTACGCACCGGACCGGTGCGCTCGCCGCGTGACGAAGACAGCTCATGCTGAACCATCGACCACTCTACCGCCGATTCGTCCGGAAGCCCGCATTCCACCTCTACCTGCCTGTCGAAGCGGCACCCGAGTGACCATCATCACCCGCTGCGGCGTCGCTGCGGATGTCGATCCGCCATCCGGTCAGACGCGCGGCCAGGCGGGCGTTCTGCCCTTCCTTGCCGATCGCGAGGGACAACTGGAAGTCGGGGACGACGACACGCGCGGCCCGCGCGTCCGGGTCGACGACCGTGACCGAAACCACCTTCGACGGCGACAGCGCGTTGCCGACGAACCGCGCCGGATCCTCGTCGTAGTCGATGATGTCGATCTTCTCCTCGCCGAGTTCGCGCATCACGTTGCGCACGCGCTGACCCATCGGGCCGATGCACGCACCCTTCGCGTTCAGCCCGGGTACCCGAGAGTGCACCGCGATCTTCGAGCGGTGCCCCGCCTCGCGGGCGACCGCGACGATCTCGACGGATCCGTCCGCGATCTCCGGGACCTCGAGCGCGAACAGCCGACGGACGAGGTTCGGATGGGTCCGCGACAGGGTGATCTGCGGTCCACGCTGGCCGCGCGCCACGCCCACGACGTAGCACTTGATGCGATCGCCGTGCTCGTACGTTTCGCCCGGCACCTGCTCGGCCGGCGGGATCAGGCCCTCGGCGCCGTTGTCGCCGCCGATCCGCACGACCACCATGCCGCGCGCGTTCGCGCGGGTGTCGCGCTGGACGACACCGCCGACGATCTCGCCCTCGTGGGTGACGAACTCGCCGAAACGCTGCTCGTGCTCGGCGTCACGGATGCGCTGCATGATGACCTGCCGCGCGGTCGTGGCGGCGATCCGGCCGAAGTCCGCCGGAGTGTCGTCCCATTCGGAGACGAGGTTGCCGTCGGCGTCGAACTCCTCGGCCATCACGCGCACGATGCCGGTCTTGCGGTCCAGATCGATCCGGGCATGCGGCTGGTGACCGTCCACGTGCCGGTAGGCGGTGAGCAGAGCGGTCGAAATCGTCTCGATCAGCGCCTCGAACGGGATGTTCTTCTCGGATTCGAGCGCCTTCAGCGCCGTGATGTCGATATTCACTTGTCCACCTTCGTCTCGTTCACTTCGTCTTCGTCACTACCGTCTTCGTCCGCCCCGACCGCGTTCTCGTCGAGTTCCCCCGCGCGCACCCGACCGTCGGGCAGGCCACCGGCGAGCTCGAGCTCCCGGGCGTTGGGAGGGTTGAACTCCACCTCGACCGTCGCCGACCGCACCTGTGCCAGCGGGATCGCGCGGACGGCCGGGCCGTTGCGGTCCGGGACCACGATGCGGATCTCGTCGCCGACGAGTTCGCCGATACGGCCGACGAGCGTCTCGGTCCCCAGATCCAGCCGGGCCTTCCGGCCCTGCGCGCGCCGCCAGTGCCGGTCCTGCGTCAGCGGGCGGCCGATACCGGGACTGGTCACCTCGAGCATGTACGGCGACTCACCGAAATCCGACACCGCGTCGAACGCCTCCGACACGAGATGACTCAGGCGCGCCGCCTCGTCGAGGCCGAGACCTGCGTCGCTGTCGACCATGAGCCGGACCGTGCTGTGCTTGCCCGCCGCCGTGACGACGACGTCCTCGAGGTCGTAACCCTCACGCTCGATCAGATCCGAGACGAGCTCGACAATCCTCTCCGGTGGCGGCACAGGCATGGCGGCAAGCTCCTCGTTCAGTTGTGGTCGCAGCGGTAGGCGGCCGGTGCGGGGATCGATCCGGCAGGTATCAAGGGTATCGCGCATTTCGGGGTGCCGTGACCAGGCCGGCGTCCGGATCGGTTCGCCGGGACTGGCACCATGGTCCGGTGCCGACGTCACCACACCTGCCACCCGTGTCCCGACGAACACTGCTGCGATGGTCCGGTGCCGCGCTCGGCACCGCGGGCGTGTTCACCGTCACGGGATGCGGAGCCCCCTCCGACGAGGACGGCGAGCCCGATCCGCTGATCGCCCAGGCCCAGCGCGCACGCACCGACGCCGCTCTCGCCGGCGCCCTCGTCGCCGTGGCACCCGAGCGGGCCGATGCGCTCGCGACGATCGGCACCGAACGCACGACGCACGCCGACGCACTCGACGCGGAGGTCGCACGACTGGTGGGGGCCACATCGACGTCCCCGGCCACCTCGACGACCGTGACGCTGCCCGCCGAGACTCCGACCGTGGAACTGCTGCGCGAACGGCTGACCCGTTCCCAGCGCGACGCCGCGGATCTGGCCCGTACCCTGCGCGGTTACCGCGCGGGCCTGCTCGCGTCCGTCAGTGCCGCCTGCGCGACCGAGACGGCGGTGCTGCTGCCGTGAGTTCCCCCCAGCTCGGAGCCGAGCAGCAGGCCCTCGTCGACGCCGTGAACGCCGAACACGCCGCCGTGTTCGGGTACGGCCTCGTCGCGGCGTTCTCCAATCCGGCCCGCGGCGGTGAGGTGGCGGAGGACACCGCCGCACATCGGGCGCGCCGCGACGCCACGATCGACGCGCTCACCGCCGCGAGCGTCACTCCCCCGGTCGCCGCGCCCGGCTACACCGTCCCGTTCCCGGTGACCGACCCGATCAGTGCCGCGCAGCTCGCCGTGCAGATCGAGACGGACGTCGCGGTCGCGTGGCGGTCCGTCGTCGAACGGGCGACCTCCGAGTCCACCCGCGGATTCGCGATCGACGCGCTGACCGAAACGGCCCTGCGCGGCGCGCGGTGGCGGGCGAACCTGGGTGTCGCTCCCCCGACCGTCGCCCTGCCCGGTCAGCCCTGATCGTCCCGTCGTTCGGAATTCGCCGCCGAAGAACAGAAACGTGTTCTACCGTCGTGAGCGTGCCGACGACACGACCGGAACAGACCGTTCATCCGACCACCGATCGACGCCGCGAGGCCGGGGCGTGACCCGCGTCGCGCTGGTCACCGGCGCGTCCCGCGGGGTCGGTAAGGGCATCGCCCTGGCCCTGGGAAGTGCCGGGTGGACCGTCTACGTGACCGGACGGGGACCCGCCACCGGCGACGCTCCCCTGGCCGGGACTGCAGCGGAGATCACCGCCCGCGGCGGTCGCGGGCACGCGCTGACGTGCGACCACTGCGACGACGCGGCGATCGAGAAGGTGTTCGCGCAGGTCGCCGACGACCAGGAGGGCCGGCTCGACCTGCTGGTCAACAACGTGTGGGCCGGTCCACGCGGATTCGGCGGGTTCGACACCCCGTTCTGGAAACGACCGCTCGACGACTGGGACAGCCTGATCGGGCTCGGATTGCGCGCGCACTACGTCGCATCGGTCGCCGCGGCCCGCATG
Source organism: Rhodococcus sp. HM1 (assembly GCF_023218075.1). Taxonomy (GTDB): domain Bacteria; phylum Actinomycetota; class Actinomycetes; order Mycobacteriales; family Mycobacteriaceae; genus Rhodococcus. Next base: position 3,978 of record NZ_JALPTB010000141.1, read on the forward strand.
ATGGTGCCGCGACGCACCGGCCTGATCGTCAACATCTCGTCGTTCGGCACCCGCAGCCGCCTGCATTCGGTGCTGTACGGGATCTCCAAGGCCGGCCTCGACAAGATGGCCTTCGACATGGCCGACGAACTGCGCGAACACGATGTGCACGCGGTGTCGCTGTGGCCGGGCATCGTGCGCACCGAGAAGATCGTCGCGAGCGGCCTCACCGACATCGCGGGGTTCCCGGTCGCGGACGCCGAGTCGCCCGAGTTCGTCGGCTCCGTCGTCGCGGCGCTGACCGACGACCCCGAACTCGCCGAGCGCAGCGGGCACACCTTCGTCACCGCCGAACTCGCCCGCGACTACGACCTGACCGACCTCGACGGCCGCCGGCCGCCGTCGCACCGCAGCGTGTTCGGGGGCGGCCCGCTGTTCTGATCGGCCCGCCTTCTCCCGAGCGAGCGGTACATCCGGTCGGTCTGAGGAGACGGGCGGTACATTCGCTCGGATCAGGGGCCGGCGGGGCGGCGTCAGCCGGTCACGAGCGCCAGCGCGAAACCGTCCCACCCCTTGCTGCCGACCGTCTGCAGGGCGGTCCCGTCGAGCCGCGGTTCGGCGGCGATGAGTTCGAGCACCTCACGGCTCGCCCGCACGCGCTCGTCGTCGAGTTCGGCGTTCGTGATCGATCCGCCGCGCACCACGTTGTCGACGACGATGACGGTGCCCGGGCGCGACAGTTCCAGAGCCGCACGCACGTAGCGCGGGTTGTTCTCCTTGTCGGCGTCGATGAACACCAGGTCGAACGGGGCCTCGGACCCGAGGTCCGGCAGTGAATCCAGCGCGGCACCGACCCGGATGTCGACGATGTCACCGACCCCGGCGCGGTCCAGATTCCCCCGCGCCACCTCGGCGTGGTGCGGTTCGTATTCGAGAGTGACAACGCGGCCTGCCTCGCCGACTGCGCGCGCGAACCAGATGGTGCTGTACCCACCGAGCGTGCCGATCTCGAGGATCTTCCGTGCGCCGATCGCCCTGGCGAGCAGGTGCAGGAACTTGCCCTGCGGCGCCGACACGTCGATCGGCGGCAGTCCCTGGTCGGCGTTCGTGGCGAGGGCCCTGTCGAGCGCGTCGTCCGGGCCGATGAGGGTATCGGTGAGATATGCGTCGGTCGTCTGCCACGTCGGATCGTCGGTCATGACCCGAGTCTGCCCTGCCCGCCGAGCGAACGGTACGTTCCGCTCCTTCAGCGGGCTGTTGCAGAATCGCGGGTCGGTCTCGCCGTGACGCGGCGGGGCCGACCTGCGGCTTTGTGTAGAATCTGTTGGTGGCCAAAGGATATCGACCCGTCGATCGCGACCAACAGTTCCTGATCCC
>NZ_JALPTB010000142.1 GCF_023218075.1 Rhodococcus sp. HM1
GCACCACCGGCAGCATGAGATCGGCGGCCCGCTCCAGGGTTTCCGCGCTCACGTCGGCGTGAGAGAGGGCACCGGCGACGACGTCGTGCACCCGCGCGAGGACGGTGCCGAACGACTCGGCGCCGAAGACCGGGATCCGCAGCGGCAGCACCGTGGCGCCGGCCGGCATCCCGACGACGGTGTCCTCGCTGACGGTCAGGCGGGCGACGAGCACCGCCAGCGCGGCGTGCAGCACCCGGGGCAGATTCGCGCCGCCCCCGGCGAGGTCGGTGAGGGCGGGCAGGTCGGCGGGGATCGTCACGTCGAGTTCGGCGGTGCCGGACGGCTGGGCGGGACGGCGCCGCAACGCGGGCAGTTCCAGCCGTTCCGGGGCGCCGGCGAGGGTGCGTTCCCAGAACGCGGCGGTGGCGGCGGTGCGGCGGACCCGCCGGCCGATCGCGGCGGACTCCGGGTGGATCCGGTCCACCGCGGTGCCAGCGGCGGCCCGCACGAAGTCGTCGAGCAGCGTCACGAACCGCTCGTGGTGGATCCGCAGCTCGTCCTCGTCGTACCGGTTCGGGTTGCCGCGGAAATCGACGAACGTGCGGGCCGGGGTGCCGGACTGGTAGATGTTCACCAGCAGGTCCTCGACGGGACCGGAGGTCATGATGTGGAAGTCGCCGCGCAGCGGGCCGAGCTGGATCCGCTGATCGAACAGCATGATGTTGATCTGCGGCCCGGCGTACCGGCTGCTGTCCCCCGCCGCCCCGGTTTCGCGGCGCACGTCCTCGAGGCTGCACCGCTGGTGCCGCAGCGCCCCGGTCAGTTCGAGCTGCGCCCGGCCGACGAGGGCTTCGCGGGTGTCGTCGGGGTCGACGCGGATGTGCAACGGCACCGTGTTGACGAGCATGCCGCCGGACCGCCGCACCAGCGCGGTGGTGCGCGCCGACACCGGCAGGTTGACGACCACGTCGTCGTGGCCGGTCAGGCGCGAAAGGTAGGTGGCGAACGCGGCGACCAGCACCGCGCTGGAGGAGGACACGGTGCTGGTTTCGGTGGCGGTCAGATCCCGCACCAGCTCCTCCGGCAGCGCGGTGCCGGTCAGGGCGCTGTGCGCCGCGACCGGTCCGGTGCGCCGGGCCAGGGTGGTACCGGCGTCCATGCCGGCGACCCGGCCCACCCAGTAGTCGCGGTCGGCGACGAAGCGGCTGGACTCGCGGTAGTCGCGGTCCCAGTCGTAGAGGGTGCGCAGGTCCGCGGCGCGGGCGGGTTCGGGATCGCGGCCTTCGAACGCCGCGGTGTACAACTCGGCGATGCGGTTGACCACCGTCATGGCCGCGTAGCCGTCGAGGGCGACGTGGTGAATCCTGCTGTACCACAGGTAGTGCCGGTCGGCGACCTGCAGGATGGTCATGTTCACGAGCGTGTCGCGGGCCAGATCCACCGGGGTGGCGTAGTCGGCGTCCATCCAGGTCCGGGCCGCGGCGAGCGGATCGGGTTCGTCGCGGAAGTCGAGCACCGGGATGTCCTGGTTTTCCAGGGCGGGGTCGACGAACTGGTGGGGTTCGCCGTCGACGTCGATCACCCGCAGGAAGGCGGACTGGAATTCGGCGCCGGCGGTGCGGCCGGCACGCCGCAGCAGATCGATGTCGAGGTCGCCGTGCAGATCGACGTATTGGGCGATGCAGATCGGGACGTCGGGTTCCAGTTGCTGAGCGAACCAGATCGAGCGTTGCGCGGAAGATAGGGGGAAGGCTTCCGACGGCGTCTGCTGAGCGTCTCGCAACAGAAATCTCCCCTCAAGAAAGCGATTCCGGTACGGGCCTGCTCGTCCCCCGACCAATGGCAGGTCCGACCTCGTCGAATCGACGGTGGTGTTGCTCTCTCTCGTTTCGATCGTCCGCTCGCCGGTGATCGTGTCAAGGCGGAAATCCGGCGTGGACGCTCCTCAAGCTAGACCATTGCCGAACCACACGACGCAAAACCGGCACGGGAATTCCGGACCCTCACGGAGCCCGAAACAAAACCGATATCCGAATCCGACATACCGAGTGCATTTACCGTCATGTCAGCGGTTTGATGTCACCATTCGATAGCGATTCGATCACTGCACGATCTCCGGATACGAATTGTCGGTTCTGTTACTGGATGTAACGCGAATTCACCGAGTGGCCGGTCCCCACCCCGTTATTCTCGGGCGCACCGGACAATCCCCACGCACGCCCGCGCGACCCGAAGGAGCACGAGATGCCGCGTCGCTGGACCGTTCGATCGCTCTGCACCCTGTTCGCCGCGACCGCGGCCGTCGCCCTGCCCGCGCACGCGAGCGCGCAGCCGGCGCCACCCGGACTCACCCCCGACGACCTGCGCGTCGCCGCCACCGCCGCCACCGCCGACTCCCCCGACGCCGCCGCGGCCGTCGACGCCCTGCTCGACGCCGCGAAGAACCCCGCCGGCCTGATCGAGGACCTCCTCTACCCGCCGCGCAACACACCCCAGCCGTTCATGGAACCGGCGCCGACCTTCGGCATCGGCTGCGGCGGCGGGTTCATCCCCTACGCCATGACCACCGGGTGGGCGCAGCCCGGCCCGAACGTCAACCCGGACGTCGCGATCGGGCAGCTGAAGATCTTCGTCGCCCCCACCATCCCGGTGCAGCCCGCCCGCGCCGACCTGAAGTTCGTGTGGCTGAACATGGACAACTTCCGCGGCGGCATCGAAACGCTCGACGACACAGTCAACGGCGTCCCCCAGCTGTCGAAAACCGTGAACACCGGAACCGGACCGGTCCTGTCCGCCCTGTTCGGGTCCGTGGAATACGTCAACGGCACCTTCTGCCAGGTCGTGTACACGATGGGCGGCTTCTTCGCCTGACGGCGAGGGGGGCGGCTTCTCCGCCCGACGGCGACAGCGGGTGGCTTCCGCGTCCGAGAAGGACGGGGCGGGTCAGCGGATCCGCTCGGCGGCGCGGGCCACCCGCAGCAGCTCGGCACACAGTTCGGTCAGCTCTGTAGTGTCCGCGCCCTCGGCGACCGCGGTCGCGACGTCCTCGGCGGCGCACCGCACCTCGAACGCCCGGTCGGCGAGCGCGACCGCTTCCTCCGCCGAGAGCACCACCGCGCCGTCGGGCAGACCGGCCTCCCGGGTCAGGGACCGCTGCTCGTAGGCGCGTTGCCGGCACGAGCGGCGGCAGTACCGGCGCCGACGGCCCACCCCGGCATCGGGGACCGGTCGCCCGCACCAGAGGCAGGTCTCCGGTTTGCGCTCACGTCCGGTCATGGGCCGACACCTTACCGGGGCCGGGCACGCGGCCGGTAAAATGATGCATCCCCGCTGCGCCGCGGGCTGCGGGAACGGATTCGCCCGCGTCGACGTTGTGCATACAGGACGCATCGACGCCCGGTCGTTGCTCGCCGTCCGACGGCGGCCCCCGGGCGGAGCACACAAGAGAGGACACCACCATGGCAGATCGTGTACTGCGAGGCAGCCGGCTCGGAGCGGTGAGCTACGAAACCGATCGGGACCACGATCTGGCGCCACGCCGCATCGCGCGATACCGCTGCGACAACGGCGAGGAATTCGACGTACCGTTCGCCGACGACGCCGAGATCCCCGGCACCTGGATCTGCAAGAACGGCCTCGAAGGCACGCTCGTCGAAGGCGCCGCACCGGAGCCGAAGAAGGTCAAGCCGCCGCGGACCCACTGGGACATGCTGCTCGAGCGCCGCTCGATCGAGGAACTCGACGAGCTGCTCAAGGAGCGCCTCGAACTGCTCAAGACCAAGCGTCGCGGAGCCTGATCCCGGACGACCGAAACTCCGCCGAATGCCGCCCCGTGGCACCGTCCACGCGGCGGCATTCGTCGTCTTTCCCGACGGTGTGTGAAGGCCGCGACGCGGGCACGCCACAAAACGGTCAATCGAAGGCATCATGATCGTTTCGCGTGTAATCATGAGCGCACTCCGATCGATATTCGAAAGCGACGACTCGTACGTGCGAATCGGAAATTCCGCAGGGAATTCCGTGTTTGCTGCACCAGGGAGTGACGGCCATGAACGACAACCACGCACCGGATCCGGAAGTGGAACTCGCCAGGCTGCGCGCCGAATTGGACCACGTGGACGGCAGATTGCTCGACGACGTCCGCGACCGGCTGAACATCATCGCGCGGATCGCCGATCTCAAACAGCGCCACGCCATCCCCGTGCTGCAACCGGCACGGATGCAGCAGGTCCACGAGCGCGCCGCGAACTACGCCCACCGCCACGGTCTGTCCATCGAATTTCTGCACGACCTCTACGCGTTGCTGATCGACGAGGCCTGCCGGGTCGAGGACCTGCTCGTCGACGGCGACCCCCCTGCCCGCCAGCGCCTCGCCGATGTCGGCGAGAACCGGAGCTGAGGCCGCCATGCCCATCGACGCACGGCCCACCCGCACCCTGCTCGTCGACAACTACGATTCGTTCACCTACAACCTCTACAGCCTGCTCGCCGAGGTCAACGGCGTGCCGCCGACCGTGGTCACCAACGACACCCCGTGGGACCACATCGATCCGGCCCGGTTCGACAACATCGTCGTCTCGCCCGGACCCGGCCGTCCCGACCGCCCCCGCGACTTCGGGATCAGCGCGCGGGCACTGCTCGACGGCGGACTGCCCGTGCTCGGTGTCTGCCTCGGTCACCAGGGCTTGTGCCACCTGTTCGGCGCGCCGGTCGTGCGGGCCCCCGAACCGGTGCACGGACGCCTGGCCCGGATCGTGCACACCGGCACCGGGCTGTTCGCCGGTCTGCCCCCACGCTTCGCCGCGGTGCGCTACCACTCGCTGATCGTCGAGCAGGTCCCCGACGCACTCGAAGCGGTCGCCTGGACCGAGGACGGTCTGCTCATGGGGGTGGCCCACCGCACCCGACCCTTGTGGGGGGTGCAGTTC
>NZ_JALPTB010000143.1 GCF_023218075.1 Rhodococcus sp. HM1
CCGCGTCGAAACTCGGCGACGCTGCGTGCAGCACCCGAGAATCCGGACCGAGCCCGAACCGAGCACGCTGTTCGGCGACCAGGTTCACCAGGCCCGCGTGCGTGACGGTCACACCCTTGGGCACACCCGTCGACCCGGACGTGTAGATCACGTACGCGGGATTCTCCATCCGCAGTGGGCACACGCGATCCGCATCGGTCACGCGATCGGGCGACGCCTGTTCGTACGGGTCGTCCAGGTTCAGCCACATGACTGTTGCCGGCAACGAATCGCGCGCATCGGCAGTCGTGAACCCGACCGTCACAGCCGAATCCGTGATCATGTGCTCGATCCGCGATGCGGGATAGTTCGGGTCGACGGGAAGGAAGGCCGCTCCGGTCTTCGCGACCGCCCACACCGCCAGCACCGACTCCACCGACCGCGGTACCGCGATCGCGACCGCCGCCTCCGGTCCGATACCGTATCGGATCAGCTTCCGCGCCATACGATTCGATTGCTCGTCGAGCTCACGGTAGGTCAGCCGATGCTCCCCCGCGACTACCGCGACCGCGTCCGGATCCGCTGCGGCCGACGCGACCAGGATGTCGGGCAACGTCACGCCGAGAATCGGCGATCCACCCGCGACCGGTACCAGTTCGGCGCGCTCGGCGTCGTCGAGCAGTGAGAACCGGTCGATGGGTGTATTGGACTGCACGACAAGCGATTCGATGATGTGACGTACGCGGTCGAGGATCGCGGCGACCTCACCGTGGCCGAAGAGATCAGGGAGATACTTGATCTTCAGGTGCAGCCGATCGTCCACGTGCGCAACCAAACCCATCGGATAATGCGCCGCATCCACGCCCGAGACATCCACCACCCGCATCCCCGCGATGTCCGTCTCCGCCGTCAACCCCCCACGATCGACCGGATACGACTCGAACACCGTCATCGTGTCGAACACCGCACCCGGCCCCGCCACCCGCTGCACATCCGACAACCCGACATAGTGATGATCGAGCAACCCCGCCTGCTCCGCCTGCACGCGATCGACCAACTCCCCCAACGACACCCCGGCGCCCCACCGCACCCGCACCGGCACCGTGTTCACGAACAACCCCACCATCGACTCCACCCCGTCGATCTGCGGCGGCCGCCCCGACACCGTCGCACCGAACGCCACGTCCTCCCGCGACGTCAACGACCCCAGCACCAGCCCCCACGCCACCTGCACCACCGTGTTCAACGTCGCCCCGCGATCACGCACCCACGCCGACAATGCCGCCGTCTCCTCCACACCGAAATCGGCACACACGTCCCGTGATTCGCGGTATCGGCGGGCGGAGTCGAGGTCGGAGACGAGGGTGGGTTCGGTCGCGCCGTCGAATGCACGGGCCCATGCGTCGAGCGATGTCTCGATGTCCTGCTCGCCGATCCAGGCCAGGAAGTCGCGGTAGGACCGGGAGCGCGGCAGCATCGTGTCGTCGCCGTCGGTGGCATAGAGCACGAGCAGTTCCTTCAGCAGCAACGGTGTCGACCAGCCGTCGAGCAGCAGGTGGTGGTTGGTCATCACCAGCCGATGGCTGTCCGGTCCGGTGGTGACCAGCAGCCACCGGATCAGCGGCGCCTGCGCCGGGTCGAACCGGGTGGCGCGATCCGCGGCCATCACCGCGGCGAACTCGCGGTCGAGGGTGGTCTCGTCGGATCCGGACAGGTCCAGCGTGTCGAACGGGACGTCGAGGTGGTCGTGGATCACCTGGACGCTCGGTGCGCCCGGCGACCGTACGAACGCGGTTCGCAGGTTGGCGTGGCGTTCGAGCAGCACCTTTCCGGCGCGCCGCAACCGCTGCGGGTCGACCGTTCCGCGCAGTTCGAGTACCAGTTGCACCAGGTACGCGTCGACCGAATCCTCCGACACCAGCGCGTGGAACAGCAGGCCCTCCTGCAGCGGCGACAGCGGCCACACGTCGGTCAGATCCGGATACCGCCGCTCGAGCTCCTCGATCTGTGCCTGCTCCAGCGTGACCAGACCCAGATCCGACGGCGTGAGGCCGCCGGCCACGGTCGCGAGGGCGGCGATGCGCTCGAGGACGTCGACCCACAGCCGGGCGACTGCGTCGACCTCGGTGGTGGTGAGCATCCCGGTCGGGAACGACCAGATCGCCCGCAGGCGTGAGCGGCCTCCGTCGTCGAGGGTGAGCGCGTTGACGTCGAGGACCGCCGGCACCGGGAGATCCGGATTCTGTGCGACGGAGAGATCGCCGGCGTCGTCGACGGGCATCCAGGGCACGTCCTGAGTTGTCTCGGTCGATCCTGTGGTCACGCGTCCCAGATAGTTGAATGCGACCTGCGGTGGTGTGCACTCGGCGAGGACGCGTCCGGCCTCCCCACCGAGGTGACGCAGCAATCCGAAGCCGATGCCGTGGTCGGGGACCGCGAGAAGCTGTTCCTTGACCGACTTGACGACAGCCCCGAGATTCGGTCCGCCCTCGCACGCGTCGGCGAGATCGAAGCCCGAAAGGTCCAGGCGCATCGGATAGCTCGTCGAGAACCAGCCGACGGTGCGACTCAGATCGGCGCCGGGAACGACGCTTTCCTCACGACCGTGGCCCTCGAGTCCGATCACCGCGTCCGTCAGTGCGGGATGACCGTGGTCGCGCCGCCACGTGGTGAGGGCGACGGCGAGAGCGGCGACGAGCCCGTCGGACACGCTGCCGTGGAACGCGTCCGGGACGGTGGTCAGCAGCGCCTCGGTGACCTCCGCCGACAGTTCGACCTCGACGCTGCCGGTCGTGGCGGCGGTGTCCGTCGCCGGATCCAGCGGCCTGGACCCGATCGTCGGGTCGTCCGCGGCCGCGGTCGCGCGCCAGAAGTCGAGTTCGGCGAGCCGTTCGGGTTGCTGCGCGGCCTCGACCAGACCGTGCGCCCAGCGGCGCATCGACGTACCGACCGCCTCGAGTTGCGGGTCCTGTCCCGCCGCGATCTGCGACCACGCGGTCGCGAGATCCGGGACGAGGATCCGCCACGACACGCCGTCGACTGCCGAATGATGAATCATGACCAGCAGCCTGCCCGGGATTTCGGTGTCGTCGGGGTCGAACCACACCGCCTGCACCACGATTCCCGAGGCCGGGTCGAGTCGGTCCGCGGCGGCGTCCGCCTCGGCGGCCGCGGTCGCGTGGAATCCGGCGGTGCCCGGCGCCGAGTCGACGACGACCCGGTGGAGCACGTCGCGTGCGCGAATCGCGCCGACCGGCAATGCTTCCCAATTCCAGCGGTTCGGCGCTGCGGGGTCGCGCTGCAGTCGGCTGCGCAGCATGTCGTGCCGATCGAGCACGGCCTGGAGCGTGCCCGCGAGGGTCTCCTCGTCGACGGTGGTGGGGAGCGCCAGGACGACGACCTGGGAGAACCGGTGGAATCCCGCGTCGCCTCGTCCGCTCTGCCAGTGCATGATCGGGGTGAGCGGCAGGTCGCCGACACCACCACCGGGCAGCTCCTCGAGCACCACCGCACCCGCACCACCGGACGCGGCCACCTGCGCCAGCGCCGCCACCGTCCGGCACTCGAACACATCCCGCGGCGAGAACACCAACCCCCGCGCCTTCGCCCGCACCACCAGCTGGATCGACATGATGCTGTCCCCGCCGAGCGCGAAGAACGAATCCTGCGCCCCGACCGTCTCGACGCCCAGCACCTCGGCGAACAACTCCGCCAGCACCGCCTCCGTCTCCGAGGCCGGTGCCCGGAACTCCGCCGCACCCGAACGGAAGTCCGGTTCCGGCAACGCCGCCCGATCCACCTTCCCGTTCGCCGTCACCGGCACCGCATCGAGGATCGACACCGTCGCCGGCACCATGTGCGGCGCCAGCCGCGTCCCTACCTGCGCCAGCACCGCCACCGGATCCAGCTCGGCGCCGGATTCGGGCACCACGTATCCGACGAGCCGATCCACCGCACCGCGATGGACACTCGCCACCGCCTGCTCGACACCGTCGCACGCCCGCAGCGCGGATTCGATCTCGCCGAGTTCGATGCGGAAGCCGCGGACCTTCACCTGCTGGTCGGAGCGGCCGACGTAGTCGAGTTCGAGCGTCCCGTCGTCGCGGCGACGCCACCGCGCCAGATCGCCGGTGCGGTACATGCGCTGCCCGTCCGGTGCGGCGACGAACCGTGCCGCCGACAATCCGGGACGATTGCGGTAGCCGCGGGCCAGCCCCGGACCGGACAGATACAGCTCCCCCACCACCCCGACGGGCACCGGCCGCAGCCGGTCGTCGAGGACGAGCTCGGCGAAGCCGCGGATCGGGCGGCCGATCGTGACGGGTTCTCCCGCAGTGAGCGGCCGGCCGGCGTTGGACTGGATCGTCGTCTCCGCCGGGCCGTAGGTGTTCACCATGGTCCGGCCCGGCGCCCACCGTGCCACCAGCTCCGGCGGGCAGGCCTCGCCGCCGACGATCACCGTGCCCAACCGGTCGAGTCCGATCGGATCCACCGTGCCCAGCGCCGCGGGAGTCAGTGCCGCGTGCGTGACCTGCTCACGCACCAGCACGTCTGCGAGCTCACACCCGCCGAACACCCCGGGCGGGGAGATCACCAGACAAGCACCGGATCCGAAGGCCCACAACATTTCCAGCACCGCCGCGTCGAAACTCGGCGACGCTGCGTGCAGCACCCGAGAATCCGGACCGAGCCCGAACCGAGCACGCTGTTCGGCGACCAGGTTCACCAGGCCCGCGTGCGTGACGGTCACACCCTTGGGCACACC
>NZ_JALPTB010000144.1 GCF_023218075.1 Rhodococcus sp. HM1
CCCGACCATGGGCACCGACTTCAGCTGGGAGGACGGCAACGGTCTCCAACATGGTTGGGCGGGCAGATCACGCCGGTGAACCAGGGCGACACACCGAGGGCTGTACACACATTTTGGCCTATAACCCACCGTTCTGCGCTGAGAGTCGCGCGAGCCCTGAAAAGAAAAAGACCCCCACCCGGATCGGGTGGGGGTCTTCTCTGCTCCCCCGGCTGGACTCGAACCAGCAACCGTTCGATTAACAGTCGAATGCTCTGCCAATTGAGCTACAGGGGATTGTCCTGCGGTGCTCCGCGGTTTCCCTCGGTGCGAGAAGAACTGTAGCGTTTCACCCTCCGCGGTACCAAATCGCCTGCATGTGGGCATGCGGCGCCCGATCGGGCAGGATGTACGCGACGCGCAGACACGGGTGGAAAGGACTCTCACATTGATCGGATTGTTGGTCGGGGTGGCGGCGGGATATGTGCTCGGAACACGAGCCGGCCGAGCCCGGTACGAACAGATCAGCAAGACCGCCAGGGCCGTGGCGGCAAGCCCCGTCACCAAGAAGGCCATCGAGGTGGGCCGTCAGAAGCTCGCCGACTCCATCAATCCGCAACCGAAGCTCGAACCGATGAAGCCGATCGACGAGCAGACGACGATCATGATTCCGCGTGATCAGCTGAAGCGATAGCAGCTCAGCCGGCCAGCCCCTCGCCGGTGGCATCGCCGATGGCCTGGTCCAGCAGGCTACGGCGGTACTGCTCGAGCGCCACGAGATCGCCGAGCAGGGCGTGGAATTCGTCGGACTCGGTGGCCGGCGAGATGCGCTGCAGCTTGGACTTGAGTTCGGCGACCTGCTCGCCCACCCAGACTTCCTGCAGCCGCGCGAGCACCCCACCGATGTAGCGCGGCATCCGCTCGTCGTCGGCGGGCAGCGGCTCGACGGCGAGCTCGCTGACCAGTGAATGCGCGACCGGGTCGGTCGCGGACCGGCTCACGGCGTCGACCCATTCGGCGCCCCCGAGCCCGGCTCCGGTGCCCCCGGCGGCGGCAACGGCCTCACGCACGGCGGCATAGGCGGGATCGGTGAACGTCTCCCCCGGCAGTGAGTCGAACACGGTGCCGGCGATCCCCGGATACTGCAGCGCCGCCTTCAACGCGTCGCGTTGCGGCCACAGCGACGGATCGTTCGGCCGCGGGCGACGCAGCACCGACGCCGGCGGCTCGGAAGTCGATGCCGCAGCCGCACGGGTCCTCGCCTCCGGCGCTCGACTACCGCGCCGCGCTTCCTCCTGCACGCGACGACGCACGGTCGGGATGTCGTCCCAGCCCACCCAGTGCGCGAGCTGCACCGAGTAGTTGTCGCGCAGCGAGCGGTCCTTGATGCGGGCGACGACCGGCACGCAGCGGCGCAGCGCCTCCACGCGACCTTCCGCGGTGTCGAGGTCGTGCTCGGCGAGAATCGACCGGACGACGAACTCGAACATCGGGGTGCGGCGGGCGACCAGATCCCGTACGGCCCTGTCGCCGCTGGCCTGGCGCAGTTCGCACGGGTCCATGCCCTTCGGCGCGATCGCCACGAACGTCTTGGCTGCGGTCTTCTGATCGCCCTCGAACGCCTTCATCGCCGCGGCCTGCCCGGCCGCGTCACCGTCGAAGGTGTAGATGATCTCGCCGCGGAAGTAGCTGTCGTCCATGAGCAGTCGTCGCAGCATCGACAGGTGTTCGTCGCCGAAGGCCGTACCACAGGACGCCACAGCGGTTTTCACGCCGGCCAAATGCATCGCCATCACGTCGGTGTAGCCCTCGACGATCACCGCCTGATGCGATTTGGCGATCTCCCGTTTCGCGAGATCGAGACCGAAGAGCACCTGGGACTTCTTGTACAACACCGTTTCCGGGGTGTTGACGTACTTCGCTGCGAGGGTGTCGTCGTCGAACAGCCGCCGCGCGCCGAAGCCGATGACGTCGCCGGCGAGATTGCGGATGGGCCACAGCAGGCGGCGGTGGAAGCGGTCGATGGGACCGCGGCGGCCCTGCTTCGACAATCCTGCCGCCTCGAGTTCGGCGAACTCGAAACCCTTCGACAGCAGGTGCTTGGTGAGCGCATCCCACCCGGCGGGCGCGTAGCCGCAGCCGAACATCTGCGCGGCGGCAGCGTCGAAGTTGCGTTCGGTCAGGTAGTCGCGCGCCGCCTGCGCGTCCGGGGTGCGCAACTGTTCGGCGTAGAAGGCCTGTGCGGCAGCGTTCGCGGCGATCAGACGGGCACGGGTACCGCGGTCGCGCTGGACGGACGGGCCACCGCCCTCGTAGTTGATGGTGTAGCCGACCCGTTCGGCGCACTGCTCGACCGCTTCGACGAAGCTGATGTGCTCGATCTTCTGCAGGAACGAGTAGACGTCGCCGCCCTCACCGCAACCGAAGCAGTGGAAATGGCCGTGGTTGGGCCGGACGTGGAACGACGGGGACTTCTCGTCGTGGAACGGGCACAGGCCCTTCATCGAGTCGGCACCGCCGCGTTTGAGCGCGACATAGTCGCCGACGACGTCCTCGATGCGAATGCGGTCGCGGATGGCCGCGATGTCTCTGTCGGAAATTCGGCCGGCCACGGGACGAGTCTAAGCGCTCGCCGACCGCTACCCCCAGCCCGCCTGCGCGGCCAGACTGTCCTTGTCGATCCGCTCCAGCCGGGACTCGGTGCACGAGGCGATCTGGTCGACGACGACCCGCACGCGCGCCGCGTCGTCCTTCGCGTCCTCCCATGCCGGGACGAACAGCGGATCGAGGCCGACGGGAGCGGTGCGCAGCAACCATTCGGCGACCCGGTGGATGCGTTCACGCTGGCGTTCCTGCCGCTTGCGGTGCGCCCCGTCGGACATGACGAACTGCAGTGCCATGGTCTTGAGCAGCGCGACCTCGGCGGCGACGAGCGGCGGCACCACGAGGTCCGCGGCGTAGCGGCTGACCGGTTCCCCGCCCGTGACCTCGCGGGTGCCGCTGATCGCGGCGGTGGCGTAGCGGCCGACGAGTTCGCTGGTGAGTCTCTTCAGCGCAACCGAACTGGCGAGAGTGCCGTCGTAGACGCCGACGCCGAGGATCACCGGCATCCGGGACAACCGCTCGGCGGCCTCGACCAGCTCGTCCGGGACCAGGTCGGAGAACTCGCGCATGCCGACGTCGACGAGTCCCTGCACGGACGCCGGGTCGGACAGCACCCGCAGGTCGATGCGGCCGTCGATGACACCGTCCTCGACGTCGTGCACCGAATAGGCGACGTCGTCGGACCAGTCCATGATCTGCGCCTCGAGGCACTTCTTCCGGTCCGGTGCGCCCTTCCGGATCCACGCGAGGACCTCGGCGTCGTCGTCGTACGCACCGAACTTCGCGCCGGGCCGGGGGCGGGTCCACGGATACTTCAGGGTCGCGTCGAGGGTCGCGCGGGTGAGGTTCAGCCCGGCGCTGTGCCCGTCCGGGTACAGGATCTTCGGTTCCAGGCTGGTCAGGATGCGCAGGTTCTGCGCGTTCCCTTCGAAGCCGCCGCAGCTCGCCGCGACCTCGTCGAGGGCCCGTTCACCGTTGTGCCCGTACGGCGGGTGCCCGATGTCGTGGGCGAGACCGGCGAGATCGACCAGGTCGGGGTCGGCACCGAGTCCCTCCGCGATGCTCCGGCCGATCTGCGCGACCTCCATCGAGTGGGTCAGCCGTGTGCGCGGGGTGTCGCCGTCGCGGGGCCCGACGACCTGCGTCTTGTCGGCCAGCCGGCGCAGCGCGGCGCAGTGCTGGACACGCGCGCGGTCCCGCGCGAACGGGGTGCGCTCGGCGGCCGCGGCCTCCGCACCGGCGATTCCCGACCGTTTGGGGGCCTCGACGACGCGGCGCTCGAGTTCGTGTTCGGTGTAGCCCTGCATCCACCCTCCTCAGCTGCGCCGGAACTCACTGCGCGGCGGTGTAGGGAAAGTCCGCCGAGCCGTGCGTCAACTGGTACCAGACCAGAGCTCCGGTTTCCCGGGCGATGCCGTGGATCTGCGATTCGCGGGTGAACACCGCCGGTCCCGTCCGGGTCGGGGCGGTCCACGCCTCGAGCCCGGCGTCGCGCGCCATGGTGCGGGTCCGCAGCGAATGCCACGGATCGCTGACCAGCACCGCCGACGACATGCCCCGCTCGTGCATCTCCCGGCTGACCGCCTCGACGCTGAGCAGCGTGTCGGTGCCTTCCTCGACCGCGAGGATCGCCTCGCCCGGCACCCCGCGCGACATCAGATAGTTCTTGCCGGCCGCGGCCTCGGTGTAGAGGTCGCCTTCCTGCTTGCCGCCGACGGTCACGACCGTGTCGGACACCCCGTTCTCGTACAGCTGCACGGCCTGTTCGAGCCGGGCTTCGAACACCGACGACGGTGTCCCCGAGTACTGGGCGGCACCGAGGACGACGATCGCGTCGGCGTGGCTCCAGTCGTCGATCCGGGCGACCTGCCAGACCCGCACCGCGGTGCCGGCGACGACCGCGATCGCGGCAAGGATCACGCCGACCACGATCCGCCGGGTCCACCGTGCGAAACCCGCACCGACGCCGCGACGCTGCGAGGCGGGCGGCGGGTTCGGCCGGGATCGGCGGGCTGCGGTACTCACCCCACGATTCTGCCAGCGCCCGCGCCGGGTTCGGCCGACGACGCGCCACGTACGCGCACGCGCACCGCTCCCGCGACCGTTAGATTCGACGCCATGCCCGTGTACTCGTCCGCTGCCGCTGCGGCACCCACC
>NZ_JALPTB010000145.1 GCF_023218075.1 Rhodococcus sp. HM1
TGCTCTTTCGTCGAGTCGAGTTGGTAGCTCTCTCGAAGAATCACGCGATGACCGTCTTTCGTCCGGTTACGACACGCCGATCAGTTCGTTTGGTTCCGGCTCGTACACCATCCTGATGGACGCAACCCCTTCCCGAACCAGATCTTGGTGGCGGGTGTGTGTTGCACACTGACCCCAGAAACACGCACCGCACCTCCGGACTGACCCGTGTTGCGCACTTCTTCACCCTTGCGAGTGACCACTGGCTTGTCGTGCTCCGCCACTGCTGCTCCTGCCTTCGTGTTCGCGCGTCGACGCCGAACGAATCACTCGGCGCCGCCGACGTCGGGCTCTTCTTGTCGTTTGTCTGTACCCGGCAACGGCACCGGACGTCGATCAAGCGTCTGGGTTGGCCCTTCGGCGCACCATGAAGGAACTCTGGAAGGTCATGACGATTTCCCCCTTCTGATTGACAGCTCGGTACGACAGCGTCCAGATTCCCTGATCGTCCTTCTTCGTCGGCCGCGCGGTGACCAGCTCCGCTTCAGGACGGAGCGTGTCGCCGATGACCACCGGCCGCTGCGCGCGCACCTCGTCGAGCCCCAGCCACGCGACGACGTTGGTGAAGTACCCGGTCTGGGTGATCAGGCCCAACACCAACGACAGGGTGAAGGGTCCGTGGGCGATGCGCTGGCCGAACTGCGTGGTGGACGCGTATTCCTCGTCGAGGTGAAGCGAGACGATGTCGCCGGTGAGGCCGGCCCAGCTGACCAGGTGTGCATCGGTCACCGTCATTCCGGGGCCTTGCACGATGTCGCCGACCTCCAGGTCTTCCCACCAACGTTCAGGCTGCCCGAGCACCCGGGGCGCGACGCCGATCGAATTCGTTGCCATCAAAACTCCTCATAGCGCCGGGCACACCGGCCGTGTTAACGTACGAGCGATTGTTCGTTTAACACTACGGGCGATGAACTCGCAGGTCAAACATTTTCGCTTACCGCACAGGAGGGGCAGATGTGGTGCAGGCCACGTACCTCGGACTTTGTTCGTGGCGCACTCCCCCTGCCGCCCGAGACCCGTAGGAAGGGCGCGAGCCGCGCACACCGGATGCGCAGGCTCTGAGCGAGTGAGTCATGACACCCCGGCGACAGCGCTGCCGGGCCGAATATCGAGTGAGGTTTCGATGCGACCCCTACGTTCCCTGTTGTTCGTTCCCGCCCATCGCGAGGGGTGGGCCGACAAGGCCGTTCGTGCAGGTACCGACGCGGTCATCCTCGACCTCGAGGACTCCGTCCCGGCCCCTCTCAAGACGCAGGCTCGCGATATCGCCGCCGCGACGATCGACTTGTTGCGTGAGTCGGCCCCGGGCGTCACGGTCCTGGTTCGCCCCAATGCTCTGGACACCGAGCACTTCGGCAAGGATCTTGCGGCCGTGGTGCGACCGGGCTTGGATGGGCTGCTGCTGCCGAAGGTGTACGGGGCTCGTGAGGTTCTCGATTTTGCGGCGCTACTCGACCATTTCGAGATCGAGGCCGGCCTCACTCGTGGTGTGACCGAGGTCGTGCCGACCCTCGAAACAGCGAAGTCACTGGTGAACTGCGAGGAGATCGCAGCCGCCCACCCGCGTGTTGCGTCGTTGATGGTAGCAGCGGCTCGTGACGCAGATGTCTCTCGCGAGGTTGGTTTCGAGTGGACACCGGAAGGCTTCGAGAC
Source organism: Rhodococcus sp. HM1 (assembly GCF_023218075.1). GTDB lineage: Bacteria > Actinomycetota > Actinomycetes > Mycobacteriales > Mycobacteriaceae > Rhodococcus. Next base: position 1,693 of record NZ_JALPTB010000145.1, read on the forward strand.
GCTGCACTACCGCAGCAAGGCCGTGCTTGCCTGTCGAGCCGCCGGTCTGGCCCACCCCATAGTCGGGCTGTGGCAGGAAATCGCGGACCTGGACGGACTGCGGACGTTTGCGGAAGCCAATCGCCGACTCGGGTTCGCCGGACAGGTGCTTATCCACCCTTCACATATCAAAACCGTCAACGAGGTCTATGCGCCTAATCCGAAGGTGGTCGATCGCTTTCGTCGCATGATCGACGCCTTCGAGCGGGCGCAGGCAAACGGGCAGGCTGCCGCCCTGTTCGAGGGCGAGCATGTCGACATCGCGCACGTGAAAACCGCTCGCGGCGTGGTCGCGCTGGCCGAATCCATCTCCAACTCCTGATTCACCATCCCACGACAAGGACGAATTATCATGGCTGGTTTGTATTTTGAAGAACTCGAGCCCGGGCTCACCATTAAGCACGGTGTCACCCGGACGGTGACCGAAACCGACAATTTGCTGTTTACCACTCTGACGCTAAATGTGCAGCCCTTGCATCTCGATGCCGAGTTCGCGAAGGAGAGCATGTACGGCGAACGCATCGTCAACAGCGTCTTCACCCTCGGCGTGGTCGTCGGCATCCCGGTGCAGGAGACCACCCTCGGCACCACACTGGGCAACCTCGGCTTCGAGGAGATCGCCTTCCCGGCGCCGGTGCTGATCGGTGACACCTTGCGAGTGGAGACCGAGATCCTCTCCCGCCGGGAGTCGAAGTCGCGCCCGGACACCGGAATCGTCCGGTTCGAACATCGCGGCATCAACCAGAGCGGCAAGCTGGTATGCAAGGTACAGCGTTCCGGTCTCATGTTGAAGAAGCCCGCCGAGGTCACTGCATCATGAAGCTCGCGACTCTGCGCCATCAGGACAGCACCGTGGCGGCCCGCATCGACGGCGATGCCGCCGTGGTGATCAGCCCGTACAGCAGCGTGTCCGAACTGCTGCGCAATCCTCAGTGGCAGACGATCGCAGCAGGCGCCGAAGGACCGGCGATCGAGGTCCACAATGCCGACTACGCGCCGGTCGTGCCGGCGCCGACGAAGATCATCTGCGTCGGCTTGAACTACGCGAACCACATCAAGGAGATGGGGCGCGCACTGCCGGAATACCCGACATTGTTTGCGAAGTTTCCCGAGGCGCTGATCGGGGCCAACGACGACGTCGAGGTGCCCTCCTACGCCGACCAGGAGGTCGATTGGGAAGGCGAACTGGCCATTGTCATCGGCCGGACCGCGCGGCAGGTGTCCGAGAGCGACGCGGCCGACCACATCGCCGGATACACTGTCGCCAACGACGTCTCCATGCGCGACTACCAGAATCGAACACTGCAGTGGTTGCAGGGCAAGACTTTCGAGCGGACCTGCCCGATCGGACCGGTTCTCGTGACAGCTGACGAGTTCGTGGTCGGGGCGACTTTGACTACCACTGTGGACGGCGAGACGAAACAACTCGACTCGACCGGTGACTTGGTCTTCGGTCCGTCGGCACTCGTCGAGTACGTCTCCCACATCGTCACGCTCCAGGCCGGTGACGTCATCTTGACGGGGACGCCGGGCGGAGTGGGGCACGCCAACGACACCTACCTCAGCGATGGATCCGTCCTCGTCACCTCGATCGACGGATTGGGCACACTCCGCAACTCCGTACGGGTTCACTCCTCTGTTTCGGTCGGCTGATACTGCCCGCGCGAAGAAGCCGGTCCCCACTTGTGTGAGGGGACCGGCTTCTTTGGTATCACGCTGAGCAGCACGACTTGTGCTCGACGCCCGCAAAGGCCGTTTCAGTCAGGGGATGCTGCCTCGAAACTTCGCTGACCGGTACGGCCGCGGCCACCGAATCTCCGCGCCGAGTTCTTTCGCCGCCCGCAATGGCCACTGCGGCTCTCGTAGGAGCGCACGCCCCACGAACACGGCATCGGCAGAGCCGTCGACCAGCACCTGCTCTGCCTGGGCCGCATCGGTGATGAGTCCGACTGCTGCGACCGGTATCGGGGAGGCGGCTCGCACCGTCCGCGCGAACGGCACTTGGTAGCCGGGGCCGACGGAGATCCTCTGTTCCGGCGTCAGACCGCCGCTGGACACATCGATGAGGTCAACTCCCGATCCGACGAGGGACGCGGCCAGTTCGGCGCTTTCCTCGACGGTCCAGCCACCGTCTGCCCAATCGGTCGCCGAGATGCGCACGAAGACGGGCAGCTCCTGCGGCCAGCTGTCGCGGACAGCGGCCACGATCTCACGTAGCAGCCGAGTCCTGCCGGCGAAGTCGCCGCCGTACGTATCGGTACGCAGGTTCGACAGGGGCGACAGGAACTGGTGAATGAGATAACCATGGGCCGCGTGGATCTCCACCACCTCAAACCCGGCGCGGTGTGCGCGACCGGCGGCGTCGGCGAAAGCTGCGACCACATCGCCGATCTCACTGAGCGACATCTCGGACGGCGTACCGAGCTCTCCCGCGGCTATCGCAGAGGGTCCGATCACCGGCCACCCCCCCTCGCTCGGCTCGAGCAGTCCTCGACCCTCCCAAGGGATGGCAGTCGACGCCTTGCGCCCGGCATGGGCGAGCTGAACACCGGGTACCGCGCCCTGCTCCGACACGAATCGGTTGATTCGCGCGAAGGCATCGACCTGTGCATCATTCCACAGCCCAGTGTCACCAGGGCTGATCCGGCCCTCCGGAGTGACCGACGTCGCCTCGGTCAGCAGTAGGCCGGCTCCGCCCTTGGCGAACGATCCGAGGTGGACCAAGTGCCAGTCGTTCGGAACGCCGTCTGTCGCTGAGTATTGGCACATCGGCGCCAGCCACAACCGGTTCGCAATAGTCAGCCCGCGAAGTGTGAGCGGCGAAAAGAGCTTGACTTCCTCGATTTTGGTACTGGTCATCGATTGTCCTTACCTTTCTTTCAGGGGGTTCGAACTGGGCGACGGCCGTAGGCTTCGAACCACCCAGGGACGTCGGACATGGCTTTCATCGCTCTGCTGCCCCCGTCGATGGCCAAGGAGGATTGGCCACCCA
>NZ_JALPTB010000146.1 GCF_023218075.1 Rhodococcus sp. HM1
CCGACCGGGCGGCCGGACTGAACAACTTCGCCGGGATCGCCTCGACCGGGATGTCGCTCGCGTTCGGCTCCGACGCGCCGGTGACCGCGGCGCGGCCGTGGCCGATGCTGCGCGCCGCCGTGCACCATCACACACCGGGCAGCGGCATCTCACCGCGCGCCGCGTTCGCCGCCGCGACCCGCGGCGCGTGGCGGGCCGGTGGGGTCCGCGACGGGCTGGCCGGCACCCTCGATCCGGGGGCGCCGGCCTCGTATGCGGTGTGGGAGGCGGGGGAGTTGGTGATCAGCGCCCCGAAGGACAGCGTGCAGCGGTGGTCGACGGATCCGCGGTCGCGGGTGGCGCCGCTGCCGGATCTCGCACCGGGCACGGACGATCCGGTGCTGGTGCGCAGCGTGCACCGCGGCCGGATCGTGTACGAGCGGTGACCGGGCCGGCCGCGCGGGCGGTGCGGGCGGTGGCCGTGCGGGCCGTGCTGTCGGTGCTCGCCGGGCTGTTGCTGTTCGCGAGTTTCCCGCCGCGCCCGTTGTGGTTCCTCGCCCCGCTCGGCATCGGTTTGCTGATCACTGTATTGATTGCACAACCGCTGCATCGACGTGCCGGGTTCTGCTATGGATACCTCGCCGGCCTGGGCTTTCTGGTACCGCTGCTGCCGTGGATCGGGGTGTACGTCGGGCCGTTGCCGTGGCTGGCGCTGGCCGCGGTCGAGGCCCTGTTCGTGGGGTTGTTCGGAGCGCTGGTCGTGCACGTGCGGTCGCTGCCCGCGGCGCCGCTGTGGATCGCGGCGTGCTGGTCGCTGACCGAGTTCCTGCGCGCGAGCGTGCCGTTCGGCGGATTCCCGTGGGGGCGGCTGGCGTTCGGGCAACCCGACGGGCTGCTGGTCGCCCTGGCCGCGGCCGGCGGCGCCCCGCTGGTGTCCTTCGCGGTCGCCCTCACCGGTGCCGGGGTGGCCGCCCTCGTCGTCCGGTCCCGCGCGCCGCGGCGCGGACCGCTGCTGCGGGCCGCCGCGGTGACCGTGGCGGCCCCGCTGTGCGCGGCGGCGGTGTGGCCGTTGCTGCCCGCCCCCGACGCCGGGGACCGCACGATCACGGTCGCCGCGATCCAGGGCAGCGTGCCGCGCCTGGGCCTGGACTTCAACGCGCAACGCAAGGCGGTCCTCGACAACCACGTCGCCCGCACCCTGGAACTGGCCGCCGAGGTGCGCGCCGGGACCACACCGCGCCCGGACGTGGTGATCTGGCCGGAGAACGCCTCGGACATCGATCCGCTGCGCAACCCGGACGCCGCCGCCGACATCACCGCCGCGGCCGCCGCGATCGGTGCGCCCATCTCCGTCGGTGCGGTCCTCGTCAACGGCGACGGCACCACCACCAACTCGGTGATCGTGTGGGACGCGGCGACCGGGCCGGGGGAGCGGCACGACAAGAAGATCATCCAGCCGTTCGGCGAGTACCTGCCGTACCGGTCCTTCTTCCGGTTGTTCTCCGAATACGCGGACCGCGCCGGGCATTTCGTGCCCGGCCACGGCGACGGGGTCGTGCACGCGGCCGGCATCCCCATCGGGGTCGCGACCTGCTACGAGGTGGCGTTCGACCGGGCGCTGCGGGAGGCCGTCGACGCCGGCGCGCAACTGCTGGCGGTACCCACCAACAACGCCACCTTCGGCGACACCGAGATGACCTATCAGCAGCTGGCGATGTCCCGGCTGCGGGCCGTCGAACACGGCCGCACCGTCGTGGTGGCCGCCACCAGCGGGGTCAGCGCGATCGTTGCCGCCGACGGATCGGTCCTGGAACAGACCCCGTTGTTCGAGCCCGCGGTGTTGGTGGCGCAAGTGCCGCTGCGCACGACGACTACGCTGGCTAGTCGGCTCGGCCCGATCCCGGAACTCGTTCTGTGCGTCGGCGCCGTCGCCGCCGCCGGTGCCGCCCTCGTGCGGGCCCGGCGACACAACACCGCGGGGTCGCGTCCACAGCCCGGACACGGCACCGAGCCGGCCGACGCCGGCACCGCAGGATCACCGGCCCAGGCCGGTTTCGACAGGGAGGACCATTGATGGCAGCGGCGACGCCGGCCGGGGATCACAGCGCGCCGAGCGCACGGACCCTGGTCATCATTCCGACGTACAACGAGCGGGAGAACATCCGCCTGATCGTCGGCCGGCTGCATGCGGCGCTGCCGGACGTGCACGTGCTCATCGCCGACGACGGCAGCCCGGACGGCACCGGCGCGGTCGCCGACGAGCTGGCCGCCGCGAGCGAGGGCCGCATCCACGTGCTGCACCGCACCGAGAAGAACGGTCTCGGCGCCGCCTACATCGCCGGCTTCCGGTGGGGTCTCGAACGGGACTACACGGTGCTGGTGGAGATGGACGCCGACGGCAGCCACGCCCCGGAACAGCTGCACCTGCTGCTCGAAAAGGTCGACGCCGGCGCCGATCTGGTCCTCGGCTCCCGGTACGTGCCCGGCGGCACCGTCGTGAACTGGCCGTGGCACCGCGAGGTGCTCTCCCGCGGCGGCAACCTCTACTCGCGGCTCGCCCTCGGAGTGAAGATCGCCGACATCACCGGCGGCTACCGCGCCTACCGGCGCGAGGTGCTCGAGACCCTCGATCTGGACGCGATCGAATCGCACGGCTACTGCTTCCAGGTCGACCTCGCCTGGCGCACCCTGCAGGCCGGGTTCACCGTCGCCGAGGTGCCGATCACCTTCACCGAACGCGTCATCGGCGACTCGAAGATGAGCGGCAACATCGTGCAGGAGGCGCTGCTCAAGGTCACCGTGTGGGGTCTGCGCAACCGGTGGGGCAAGCTGCGCGGCCTCGTCGGCCGCGCCTGACGGTCACCCGCCGGCGCCGGTCGAGCGACTGTCCGTACGCCCGGCCGGCGCCGGCGGACACCCGTCCGGAAGATCACCAGTCGATGTGCAGCTCCTCCGCGACACCGAGTTCCGTGCACAGCGACCGGATCGCGCTGCAGTCCTGGACCACCCGCCCCGACTCGGCGGCGGCGACGGCTTCGGCGATCAGTTCCTTGCCGCCGGGGATGCGTTCGTGCTCGACGATCGCCGCCCAGGTCGCGGCGTCACCGCCGGTGAACGCGACGATGCCGTCGGCCAGCGCGTCGAGCAGCACGCGCCGATCGGTCCGCCCCAGTTCGGCGAAGACGATCTTGAGCAGTTCAGCAGCCAGCGACGAGTGACACAGTTCGTCCCGTCGGTGCAGGGCCACCGTAGCCCGGTTGACCGGTTGCAGCGCGTCGTCCTCGGTGAGCAGCCCGAGGTAGGCGCTGATCGAGGTTTCCGCGACGGTGGTGAACGCGAGACGCACCAGCGCCTCGGCGCGGGGGGAACCGGCGCGGGCGACCGCGTCCCGGTGCGCGCGCACGGTCCGGGACGGGGGCAGCACCGACTCCGGCAGCATCCATCCCCGCCGCCGCCGGGTCAGCGCGCTCGCGTTGTGGTGCATCAGCGTGTGGTACTGCTCGTCGACCATCGCCTGCATCACCCCGAGCACGAGGGTGTCGTGCGGTCCGATGCCCAGGGCGTCGCCGGTGACGGAGGCGAATCCGGGATTCACGACGTACTGCTCGATGTCGACGACGTTCTTGTTGTAGGCGATCCAGGCCCAGGCGCGCAGCCGGGCACGACGCCGCTCGTCGAGCTCGCGGTACCGCCGATGGGTGTGGAACGGGATCAGCACCTCGGGGAAATCGAGGCGGTCCGGATCGAACAGGTCGTCGAGGTCGGGTTCGCGTTTCTTGACGGTGGCCCGGATGCCCCAGGACCGGGTCAGGGCCCGGATCACGCTGCTCTCGACGGGCTCGGTGGGGTCGTGCCGGGGCAACGACGGTGGGCGCAGTTGAGCGCGTAGCGAGGTGATGTCGGGTTCAGCCATCACGGCACCCCTGTCTCCCCGGGCGGCGGACGGTCCGTCGTCTGTGGTAGGTCGGCGAAGATCTGCGCGCAGGTTTCACGGTACCGCTCGAGTCGGTCGCCGAGGGGCCGCCGCGCGTGTTCCATGAGGTCCGCGAACCCGGCCGGGTCGGTGTCGACGGCCGCGTCGAGTTCGTCGAGCCCGGCCCGCAGCGCCCGCCGGGCCGCGTCGGCGTAGGGGTTGCCGGTCTGCACGTCCCGGTACACCTCCGGCACGCCGGTGGACACGCGGGCGAGCAACGAGCGCATCAGCACGTGCGGCGGCGGCGCGGTCGCGGCGGCGATGTCGGGGACCCGCAGCCGATCCAGGGCCAGGCCGAACGCGAGGATCGCGGCGTGGGTGAGGGCCTGGGTGGCGGCGGTGACCCGGTCGTGTTCGTCGGCGGACAGTTCCACCACGTGCGCGCCCCAGCGGGTGAGATCGGCGAGGAACCCGGTCACCGCCGGTCCGCGCTGGTGCGCGACGGCCACGACCGGCCGGCCCGCCGGTTCGAGCGACGGCGCGAACATCGGGTTGATGCCGACCGCCTGCACCTGCGGGGCGTGGGTGTGCAGCACGGCGGGCACCGTGGATTTCACCGACAGGGTTTCGACGAGCAACGTGCCCGGGGCGAGCAACCCGCCCAGGACCGGGATCGCCGCGAGCGCCACCGGTTCGGGGACGGCCAGCACCACGGTGGAGGCCGCGCGCAGCGCGGTGGCGGCGCGGGCGATGGGGGCGGTGATGTCCGTGGCCAGCGCGGTGTCGTCGTCCGGTGGCGGGGTCGGATCGAGGA
>NZ_JALPTB010000147.1 GCF_023218075.1 Rhodococcus sp. HM1
CGCGGCGTATATGCGGTGGCGCAATGCCCGTGCCGAACCGAAAACCCGATTCGCCCCGGACTCGCCGATCCGATCGTGGACCGAGTACCCGTATTATCCGGCCAAGGTTGCGTGACGAGCCACTAGCGCATGCTGCGACCACTCTGTACCACCGACGTGCACGCCCACGCAGACCAGCATCTTGTACCGGCCTCCAAACAGCCATCGACAAGAACGTGCGGTCTACCGGCTCGACTTCGTATCGTGTGGATCCGCAGAACCGCCAACCTCCGCCAACCGTCGAGCCTTTTGTGCGCGAACGGTTCTGCACTCCGATGGTCCACCACTCTCCCGCATTCACACGAGAAGAGAGCACATCATGTCGTTGAACGGAAAGATCGCCATCGTCACCGGCGCCGCCCGGGGCATCGGGCAGGCCACCGCCAAACGTCTCGCCTCCGAGGGCGCCACCGTCATCGCCGCGGACATCCAGGACGCCTCCGCCACCGTCGACGCCATCGCGCAACTCGGCGGCAAGGCCCATGCCTATGAACTCGATGTCCGGGTCATGAACAGCTGGGCCGATACCGTCCGCGAGGTGATCGACGGGCACGGGCGCGTCGACCTGCTCGCCAACGTTGCCGGGGTGGTCAACATGCTCAGCGAGGACAGCGTCGTCGGGCTCACCGAGGAGGCCTGGGACAACGTCATCAACACCGACCTCAAGGGTGTCTGGCTCGGCATGCGGGCCGTCATCCCCCACATGATCGAGCGCGGTGGCGGCCGCATCGTGAACATCTCCTCGATGGCCGCGCTGCGGGGCCTGCCCAATCTCGCCTCCTACTCGGCGGCGAAGGGCGGGGTGGTGTCGCTGACCAAGCAGGCCGCCTTCGAGTACGGCCCGCACAACATCCTCATCAACGCGATCTGCCCGGGCACCATCGACACCCCGATCCTGGCGGACATCACCGACGAGATGCGCGAGGCCAACGCGAACGCGCACATCGTGCGGCGCCTGGGTCTGCCGGAGGAGATCGCCTCGATGGTCGCCTATCTCATGCGTGAGGGCAGCTTCCTCACCGGCGAGATCTACCCGGTCGACGGCGGCTGGGCCGCCAAGGGCAATTTCTGACCGCCCCGGATTTTCGACCTCCCTTTTGGATCCTTCGACAATCCCGTCGGTCCCGGTGCCTTCCCACGCCGGGACCGACATCTCATTCTGTGACCCACGACATAGTTCGGCCTGATGCAACGACGATCGAGGAGAGCCTCCGTGACCGATCAATCCTGCTCCTTCGGCCTGTGGTACGACTTCCGGAATCCCGCGCGGTGGCCGCGCACCTTCACTCGCTTCTACGAGGAGACCCTCGAGCAGATCGTCTGGGCCGAAAGCCGCGGCATCGACTCGGTCTGGCTCACCGAACACCACTTCATGGCCGACGGGTACACCCCGTCGCCGTTCGTGCTCGCCGGCGCAATCGGGGCCCGCACCCGCTCGTTGCGCATCGGCACCAACCTCATTGTCTCCCCGCTGCACAACCCGATCCGCCTCGCCGAGGACGCCGCGACCCTGTCGCTGCTCACCAGTGGACGTTTCGATCTCGGGGTGGGCCAGGGCTATTGGCAGCCGGAATTCGACGCCTTCGGACGGTCACTGCGACACCGCCCCAGTCTCCTCGAGGAAGGCGTCGACCTGATTCGGCGGGCGTGGTCGGGGGCGTCCGCCGAATTCCACGGCAAGCGTTACGACTTCCCGGCCCTGCCGGTCACCCCACGCCCAGAATCCACCCCGCAGCTGCTCGTCGGCGCGATGGCCGAACCCGCGATCGAACGGGTGGCACGCATCGCCGACGGGTTCCTCAGCACCCAGAACGTGCACCACGAAGCCTATCTCGACGCGCTCGAACGTACGGGACGCTCCCGGGAGGAGGGCCGCATCTACGCCGGTCAGTGGGCGATCGTCGCCGAGGATCCCGAACGCGAGTGGGCCCGCATCGGCGAGCACGCGCTCTACCAGATCAACGGCTACATCGAGATGGGCGCCTTCGGCCCGCCCGAGTCCACCCCGACCTTCGCGACCTCCCAGGATCTACTCGACGCCGGCTCGTTCGTGCTGTGGGACGCCGACACCGCCGTGAAGGAACTGACCAGCCTGCTGTGCGAGCGCCCGCAGATCAAGGACGTGCACTTCTGGGCGCAGCTGCCCGGCGAATCGGTCGAAAGCGGTTCGGCCCGCATCGAACTGCTCACCGCGAAAGTGATCCCGCAGGTACGTGCGGCGGTCGCCGCCGCCCGGCAGGAGGTGACCGCATGACCCCGCCGCCGGCCACCGGCTCCACCTCTCCGCTGCTCATCACCGACTTCCTCTACCGCGCCTGTGATCTTTTCGCCGCGAAGACGATCACCGAGTACCGGGACGGCGAGAAGGTCCACGAATACACCTACGGCGAGTACGCCGACCGGGTGCTGCGCCTGGCGCAGGCGTTGATCGACCTCGGGGTGCAGCCCGGCGACCGGATCGCCACGCTGGCGTGGAACCACCACCGTCACCTCGAGCTGTACATGGCCGCACCGCTGGCCGGGGCGGTGCTGCACACGCTCAACCTGCGGCTCGAAGCCGACGAGATCGCCTACATCGTCGACCACGCCGACGACCGGGTGGTCTTCGCCGACTCGTCGCTGCTGCCCCTGCTCGACACCGCCCGGACGCGCCGCCCCGGCATGCCCGTGCTCACCACCGACGGCGACATCCCGGGCCTGTGCTCGCAGGACGAACTGATCGCCGCCGCATCCCCGCTGCCGGAACCGGTGCCGCGCGACGAGAACGACCTGGCCGCACTGTGCTACACCTCGGGCACCACCGGATCCCCCAAGGGCGTGGGCTATTCGCATCGCGCCCTGTACCTGCACACCTTCACCGCGTGCCTGGCCGACGGGCACGCGATCAGCGAACGCGACACCGTCTGCCACATCGTGCCGATGTTCCACGCCAACGCCTGGGGCATCCCCTTCGCCGCGTTGATGACCGGCGCGAACCAGGTGCTGCCCGGACCGCACCCGGCGGTGCCCGACCTCGCGGCGATCCTGGCGGCCGAGCAGGTCACGTACACCGGCATGGTCCCCACCGTCGCGGTGGACCTGGTGCACCACGCCCTCGCCGAACAGATCGACCTGACCTGTCTGCGGGCACTGGTACTCGGCGGCTCCACCCCCATCCCAGAGCTGATCCGCAGCATCGAGGAAGACCTCGGCGTGCGCGCCTACCAGGGCTGGGGCATGACCGAGCTGTCACCGATGGGCACCTTCGCGCGGCCCCCACGCTCGGCCGACGACGACCCGCAGCGCCGCTACGAGTACGTCCGCCGGCAGGGCCGGTTGCTGCCCGGCCTGCACTGGAAGCTCGTCGACGACGACGGCGCTGTAGTTCCCCACAACGGCATCGACCGCGGGGAACTGCTCATGCGCGGACCCTGGGTCGCCGAACGCTACTACCGCGACGAACACCCCGAGGCGTTCGTCGACGGCTGGCTACGCACCGGCGACATCGCCACCATCGACCCCGAGGGCTATCTGACGATCGTGGACCGGGCCAAGGACCTGATCAAGAGCGGCGGCGAGTGGATCAGCTCCGTCGCCCTCGAACAGGCTCTGACGACAATCCCGCAGGTCGCCGAAGCCGCGGTGATCGCGGTGCCGCACGAACGCTGGCAGGAACGCCCGCTGGCGTTCGTCGTGCCCGCGGACGGCGCGCACCTCGATCCGGAGCAGGTCCGCGCGGCGCTGGCCGAGCGGGTGCCGCGCTGGTGGCTGCCCGAACAGGTCGTGGTCGTGGACTCCTTGCCGCGCACCAGCGTCGGCAAGCTCGACAAGAAGACCCTGCGCAGCCGGGCCGGCGACGGGTTGTTTGTGGATCCCCACAAGACGGCCTCGGCGACCTCGTCCACGTGACGCGGCTCACGTTCTAGCGTCGGTGCCACACCGGCCCCGCCGAAGAAGAAGGGGCGTTCGTCGTCGCCAGGAGGAGCTCTCGTGAAGTTCGGCATCTTCTACGTCCTCGAATGCCCCGACCACGACTTCCCGCGCGCCTACCGCGAGATGCTCGAACAGGTCGAATACGCCGAGAAACTGGGCTTCGACGAGGTGTGGCTGGCCGAACACCACGGCAGCGACTACGGTTCCATGCCCTCCCCGCAGGTGGCGGCGGCCGCCATCGCGCAACGCACGCAGCGCATGCGCATCGGGATCGCGGTGAGCAACCTGACCTTCGACTGGCCGGTGCGCATCGCCGAGGACTACGCGATGGTCGACGTGCTCTCCGACGGGCGCCTCGACTTCGGCGTCGGCCGCGGCTACCAACCCCAGGAGTTCCGCAACATGGGTGTCGGCGACCTGCAGGGCGCGAGCCGGGACATGTTCACCGAAGCCCTCGAGATCGTGCGCGGGCTGTGGAGCAAGCCTGCGGGACAACCGTTCTCATACCACGGCAAACACTTCGACCTCGAGGACGTCGACTGCCGCCCCACCCCGGTGCAGCGC
>NZ_JALPTB010000148.1 GCF_023218075.1 Rhodococcus sp. HM1
GTGTGGCGCCGGCGGCACGCATCGCCGGCCGCAGCCTGGCCGCGCACCGGCTCCAGGACCGGGTCGACGAGATCGTGCGCACCGTGGCACCGGTGCTGATCGTCGGCGAGTCCGGCGTCGGCAAAACCCACCTGGCCCGGCAGATCCAGCACCGATGGGGCCACGAGGGACAGACCCTCACCGTGGACGCGTCGACGTTGACACCGTCGGACGTGGCTGAGCTGCGCGCGCGCCTGTCCGGCAGCCTCGCGTACATCATCGAGCACCTCGACGAGGTCCCCGACGAGGCCCTCGCCCCCACCCGGCGGCTGCTCGACGCCGCCGTCGAGCTGTCCGCGCCGTTGATCGCCACGGCCACCTCGAGCACCCCCGACGATCTTCGTCATCAGGTGCAGACCCATGTGCGGCGCAGTGTGTGCGTGCCGCCGCTGCGTCAGCGCATCGAAGATCTCACCGATCTCGCGCGCGAACTGCTCGCCGCCGAATTCCCCTCCCGCCCGACACCGCACCTGCAACCGGCGGCCCATCGGGCCTTGATCGCCCATCACTGGCCCGGCAACCTGCGCGAACTCGGCTCGGTGCTGACCACTGCGGCAGCGCGGTCGATGGGATTCGACATCAAGCTCGAACACCTGCCCGCCGACTACCGCACCCTCGGTGCCGGCCGCCAGTTGACCTCCCTCGAACGCACCGAACGCGAAGCGATCGTCCGCGCACTCGACGAGTCCGACGGCAACAAATCCCTCGCCGCCGAGCGGCTCGGCGTCGCCCGATCCACGCTCTACCGCAAGATCCGAGCACTGGGCCTCGAGAACGAGAAGTTCGGGTCCTGACCCCGAAAGGGTCTGTCGCATATCGGGACATCCTCGACGACACGACGGAGGAGACGATGAGCCGGGGCAGGCAACCACGATCCCCGTCCGCGCACCGTCCGTCTGGACGGTGACGTCCACCCGATCCGAAGGATGACCCACCATGAAGCGAACGGTGTACGGTGACGATCACGAGGCTTACCGCCACTCTGTCCGCGAGTTTCTCGCTCGATGGTTCGAGCCACTGGCCGCCGAAGTTCGTGCCCACAGGGCATTGCCGCGAGATTTCTGGCTCGCCGCCGGCAAGCATGATCTGCTCGGACTCGAAGTACCCGAACGATATTCAGGTGTCGAGGCAGGTGACTATCGCTTCAATGCGGTCCTCATCGAGGAACTGGCCAAGGTCAACGCCGCGTTGGCGTCGAGTGTGAGTATTCACTGTGATGTTGTGGCACCGTATCTGGTGCGTCTGACCACCGACGAACAAAAGGCCAGGTGGCTTCCAGGACTGTGTACCGGTGATGTGCTCACTGCCATCGGAATGACCGAACCCGGTGGGGGATCGGATCTGGCCGCACTCAAGACCACCGCAGTACGGGACGGCAACGGCTGGCTGCTCTCGGGTGCAAAGACATTCATCACCAATGGCTACTCGGCGGACCTGGTCATCATTCCTGCACGTACCTCTCCATCGAAGAAGGCCAAGGGAATTACCCTCTTCGGCGTGGACACCTCCTTGCCCGGCTTCGAGCGTGGTCGCAAACTCGACAAGGTCGGCCAGGACGAAGCGGACACCGCTGAACTCTTCCTCGACCGGGTGCGCGTCACCGATGCCGACGTGATCGGGGAACTCGATCGAGGATTCGTCCACATGATGTCGTTCCTGCCCCAGGAACGACTCGGATGCGCCATCGCCAATCTCGCGCACGCTGCGCAGATCCTGCTCGAGACGATCGACTACTGCCGAGAACGCAAGGCATTCGGGCAGTCCATCGGAACGTTTCAGCACAACAAGTTCTTGCTTGCCGAGCTGGTGACACAGATCGACGTCACGCAGGCATATGTCGACCGCTGCATCGAAGCCCACGCGGACGGGAAGTTGACACCTGTCGATGCAGCCAAAGCGAAATGGTGGACTGCAGACATCCAGAACCGGATCCTCGATCACTGCGTGCAATTGCACGGGGGATACGGCTACATGAACGAGTACCGAGTGGCACGAGCCTGGCGGGATGCCCGGGTCACGAAGATCTGGGCGGGATCGAACGAAATCATGAAAGAACTGATCGGTCGCGAACTGGGCTTCTGAGCCCGACGTCCAGCATCGATCGCCCTGCCGTGAGCACAACAGGTTCGAATTTGGCAATGTCATCGAATTAGTTTGTGCTGCTTACGAATACGAGTGTTCGATCAAATGGTCTTGACTCGATTTCGGACACTCCACATCACATGCTCGCTTCTACCGTCGTAGATGTCCGGGCGGAAACAACCGTCCCGGGGAATCTCCAGGAGGACCACATGACCGAATCCCAGGTCGCCACAGCGATCCGCACCGGCTCACACCCGAACAACGACGTACTCGATGTTCTGATCATCGGGGGAGGATTCTCCGGTCTGTACGCGCTGGACCGACTGCGCGATCTCGGTTTCACCGTCAAAGTCTGGGACGCCGCGGGTGGACTGGGCGGAATTTGGTGGTGGAACTGCTATCCCGGAGCCCGTACCGACAGCACTGGACAGATCTACCAGTTCTCGCACAAGGACCTTTGGAAGAAGTACGACTTCACCGAACTGTATCCGGGCCACCAGGGGGTTCGTGAGTACTTCAACTACGTCGACTCGCAGCTCGACCTCACCCGCGACGTCGTGTTCGCCACATTCGCCGAATCATGCACGTGGGACGAGGAAACCCGTCAGTGGACCGTACGGTCCGTCGACGGCAAGATCCAGAAGGCACGGCAAGTCATTGTCGCCACAGGCTTCGGCGCCAAGCCGCTGTACCCGAATCTCGAAGGACTCGACTCCTTCGTCGGTGAGTGCTACCACACTGCGCGGTGGCCCCAAGAGGGCGTGGACATGAGTGGCCGCAAAGTTGTCGTCATCGGCACCGGCGCCAGCGGCGTACAGGTCGTCCAGGAAGCAGGTCATGTAGCCGAACACGTCACCGTGTTCCAACGCACCCCGAATCTGGCACTTCCGATGCAACAACGCAAACTTACCCATGACGACAACGAGTACTTCCGGAAGGGACTGCCCGAGCGGTTTGCCGCGCGCTACAAGGCTTTTGCCGGATTCGACTTCGATTTCATTCCGCAGAACGCAACCGGCCTGAGTAAGGAAGAGCGCGACGCGATCTACGAGAAGATGTGGGCGGAGGGTGGTTTCGAGCTCTGGCTCGGAAACTTCCAGGACATCCTCGTAGATGAGGAGGCCAACCGTACGTTCTACGACTTCTGGCGCGGCAAGGTTCTCGAGCGGGTCACCGACCCCAAGAAAGCAGCAATCGTCGCACCGGAGACGCCTCCGCACCCCTACGGCGTCAAGCGTCCCTCCCTCGAACAAGATTACTTCGATGTCATCAATCAGGACAACGTCGATGTCATCGACTCCAACGCCACACCGATTCGACGGGTGGTGCCCCATGGCGTTGAAACCGACGATGGTGTCATCGAGTGCGACCTCCTCGTACTGGCAACAGGATTCGACAACAACCGGGGTGGGATCATGGCCATCGAGATCACCGGCGTCGACGGCTTGACGATTCAGGACAAGTGGAAGTCCGGTGTCGACACTTGTCTGGGCCTGTCAACCCGCGGATTCCCGAACATGATGTTCCTGTACGGACCTCAGAGCCCGTCCGGGTTCTGTAACGGCCCGACATCTGCCGAGTATCAAGGTGAAATCGTCGTCGAGTTCCTCCAGTACCTGCGTGAAAAAGGGGCGACTCGGTTCGAAAACACCGAAGAGTCCGAGAAGCAGTGGCGCGCACACGTCGACGAGCTCTTCGTGAACTCGATGTTCACGAAGGCGCGTTCCTGGTACTGGGGTGCAAACGTACCCGGTAAGCCGGCGCAGATGCTCAACTACTCAGGGGGAGTCCCTCAGTACTTTGCTCGTTGGGAAGAGATCAAGTCCAACGGTTACGACACCTACGAGACCGACTGACGAGAACGGACGCGCTTGGGCTACTGAGTCCCATGTAGCCCAAGCATCGGTTTGGCTGGGCTCGCTGCCCCGAGCCCGGTGAACGTCGACTCCGTCGATAGGGCAATGATGGATCGGAGAGCATTGTCTTCGCACAGGTTTCGCCGTAGACAAGGCGAGCACGAGCATCGGTGATGCGGTCGACGTGCGCGAAACGAACCAGGCGGCAGCGCACGAACACGACGTGGATCGCCGAGGTGGCATCTACAACCGTCCAGCGCTCTGGATCGGACCGAACCGATGAAGTGTCGGGGACGGTCGAAAAGTAGGCCGGTGGCGACGGTCGAAAATCCGGCCACATGGTGATGGCTATTGTGCCGCGTTCTCGGCCCGGGCGGACGGTAACGTGTCGACTCCGCTGTCCTTGAGTCGG
>NZ_JALPTB010000149.1 GCF_023218075.1 Rhodococcus sp. HM1
ACCTGGGCCGGGTCACCGCCGGCGTCGACACCGGCGGCGACGCCCCGTGGCTGCCGGTCACCGGCTTCGATCGTGCCGGGGCGCAGAGCCCGGACATGCCCGCCCCCGCCGTCGTGGACATCAACGCGGTCACCGTCGACACCCCCGACGGCCCGGTGCTGCGCGCCCACTGGTCGTTCCCGGCCGGGCTGCTCGACACCGCGACCGTCACCGCCCTGACCGTGGCGTGGACCCGGGCGGCGACCGCGCTG
This sequence comes from Rhodococcus sp. HM1, assembly GCF_023218075.1. Taxonomy (GTDB): domain Bacteria; phylum Actinomycetota; class Actinomycetes; order Mycobacteriales; family Mycobacteriaceae; genus Rhodococcus. The sequence goes on from NZ_JALPTB010000149.1 coordinate 252, forward strand.
GCCGATCATGTGCGCGACCCGCACGCCGGCGGGCTGACCCCGTCGGATCTGCCGCTGGTGCGGCTGGACCAGGACACCGTCGAACGGCTCGAGCGGCGCTACGGCCCGCTCGAGACGGTGTGGCCGCCGGCGCCGCTGCAGACCGGGCTGCTGTTCCACGCGCTGCTCGCCGGGCAGGGCCCCGAGGCCGCCGCCGACGCGTACATGGTGCAACTGTGCTTCGAGTTGCGCGGCGCCGTCGACCCGGACCGGTTGCGCCGCGCCGCCACCCGGCTGCTCGAGCGGCACCCGAATCTGCGGGCCGCGTTCACCGGCGACGGCACCGGCGGGTTCGTGCAGGTGATCCCGGCGCACGTCGAGCTGCCGTGGACGGTGCTGGACGTGTCCGGGCACGACGATCCCGACGGCGACGCCGACCGGATCCTCGCCACCGACCGGCGCACCCGCTTCGACACCGCCACTGCGCCGCTGCTGCGCGGCACCGTGATCCGCACCGGCGCCGACCGGTACCGGCTGGCGTTGACGAATCACCACATCCTGCTCGACGGCTGGTCCACCCCGCTGCTGGTGCGGGAGCTGCTGGTGCTGTACGCCACCGCCGGCGACACCACCGCGCTGGACCGGCCGCACAGCTACGGCGACTACCTCGCCTGGCTCGCCGGCCGCGACGTCGAGGGCTCGCTCGAGGCCTGGACCCGGGCCCTGGCCGGGGTGGAGGACGCGACGCTGCTGGCCCCCGAGCACCGCACCGGCGCCACCGACGCCGTCTCCGAGGACCTGCTCGTCGACCTGACCGCGGACCTGTCGGACCGGCTCGAGACGGTCGCCGCGCGCCGCGGCATCACCCTCAACACCCTGGTGCAGACCGCGTGGGGTCTGGTGCTCGGCGCGTTGACCGGCCGCACCGACGTGGTGTTCGGCGCGACCGTCTCCGGCCGGCCCCCGCAGGTGCCCGGCGTCGAAACGATGGTGGGGCTGTTCATCAACACGGTGCCGGTGCGCATCACCGCGGCGCCGGGCGAGACGATCGGGGCGCTGCTGGACCGGGTGCAGGCCGAGCAGGCCGCCCTGTTCGACCACCACCACGTGCGGCTGAGCACCCTCGAGCAGCGGGTCGGGGCCGCCGCCCGCTTCGACACGCTGACGGTGTTCGAGTCCTACCCGGTCGACTCCGCCGGGCTGACCTCCGACACCGACATCGCCGGGATGCGGGTCGCCGGCATCACCGGCCACGACGCGGCGCATTATCCGCTGAGCATCGTCGCGCACAGCGACGCGACGCTGCACCTGAAGATGAAGTACCTGCCGGAACTGTTCGACCGGGACGCGGTCACCACCATCGCGCACCGCATCGAACGGGTCCTCGAGATCCTCGCCGGCGATCCGGACACCCGGGTCGCGGCGGTGCGGGTGCTCACCGCCGCCGAACACGCCGCGCTGGCCCCGGTCCGCGGCCCCGCCGGCGGCACCACCCGCACCCTGCCGGAGTTGTTCGCCGCGACCGCGGCGGCGCACCCGGACGCGATCGCGGTCACCGCCGGGGACCGGCAGCTGACCTACCGGGACCTCGACGAATGGTCGACCCGCGCCGCGCGGGTGCTGCTCGATCACGGGGTGGGCCCGGAAACGTTCGTGGCCCTGGGCATCGCCCGGTCCCTCGAGTCGGTGGCCGCGATGTGGGCGATCACCAAGACGGGCGCGGCGTTCGTGCCGGTCGACCCGAACTATCCGCCGGAGCGCATCGCGTTCGTGCTCGACGACTGCGGCGCCACCGTCGGGGTGACCACCACCGCGCACCGCGACCGGCTGCCCGAGGCGGTGCCGTGGCTGATGCTCGACGATCCCGCGCTCGCCGCGCGGATCGCCACCGCCCCCGCCGACCCGGTCACCGACGCCGACCGGCCGGCGACGCTGCGGCTCGACCATCCCGCCTACCTGATCTACACCTCCGGCTCCACCGGCCGACCCAAGGGCGTGGTGACCACCCACCGCAGCCTGGAGAACTTCGCGATCGACCAGCGGCGCCGCTTCGCGACCGGCCCGGGCTCGCGGGTCATGCACTTCTCGTCGCCGAGCTTCGACGCGTCGATCTTCGAGTACCTGGGCGCGTTCGGGTCCGGCGCCACCCTGGTGGTGGTGCCCCCGACCGTGTACGGCGGCGACGAACTGGCCCGGGTGCTGCGCGAGCAGCAGGTCACCCACGGGTTCATCACCCCGGCGGCGCTGGCGTCGCTGCGGCCCGCCGACATCCCCGACTTCGTCGATCTCGCCGTCGGCGGCGAGGCCTGGCAGCCCGAGCTGCGCGACGCGTGGGCGCCGGGCCGGCGGCTGGTCAACGCGTACGGGCCGACCGAGACGACGATCATGGCGGCGATCAGCGACCCGATGAGCGTCGACAGCCCCCTCACCCTCGGCGGCCCGCTGCCCGGGGTGCACGCGGTGATCCTCGACCGGGCGCTGCGCCCGGTGCCGCTCGGGGTGCCCGGCGAGCTGTATCTGGCCGGGTTGGGCCTGGCCCGCGGCTATCACACCCGCCCGGACCTGACCGCCGCCCGGTTCGTCGCCGACCCCTACGGGCAGCCGGGTGAGCGGATGTACCGCACCGGCGACATCGCCCGCTGGACCGCGGCGCGGGAACTGGAGTACGTGGGCCGCTCCGACTTCCAGGTGAAGGTCCGCGGGTTCCGCATCGAACTCGGCGAGATCGACGCGGCGCTGACCGCCCACCCGGATGTGTCCTTCGCGGTGACCCTCGGGCACACCGCCGCGTCCGGCGACACCGTCCTGGTCGCCTACGTGCTGCCCGAACCCGGCCGCACCGTCGACGCCGACACCCTGAAAACCCATGTGGCGGAACTGTTGCCCGCGCACATGGTGCCCGCCGGGGTGGTCGCCCTGGACGAGCTGCCGCTGACCCCGGTCGGCAAGCTCGACCGCCGCGCCCTGCCGGTGCCGGACCTGACCGCGACCGACGGCTCCTACCAGGCGCCGGCCACCGACCTGGAGACGATCGTCGCCGCGGAACTGGCCGGGGTGCTCGGCACCGACCGGATCTCGGTGACCGACAGCTTCTTCGACATCGGCGGCAACTCGCTGATCGCGACCCGCGCGGTCGCGCGCCTCGGCGCCACCCTCGGCACCGACATCCCGGTGCGCGCCCTGTTCGAGAACCCGACCGTGCGGGCCCTGGCCGCGCACCTGGCCGACATCGGCGCCGCCCCGGCCGTCGGGGCGCTGGTGCCGCAGCCGCGCCCGGCCCGCATCCCGCTGTCCCCGGCGCAGCAGCGCATGTGGTTCATCAACCAGTTCGACACCGCCTCGGCGGCCTACAACATTCCGCTCGGGATCCGGCTGAGCGGGCACCTGTCGGTCGCCGCGCTCGGGGCGGCGCTGCACGACGTGCTCGGCCGGCACGAGAGCCTGCGCACCGTCTACC
>NZ_JALPTB010000014.1 GCF_023218075.1 Rhodococcus sp. HM1
GTCCGGCGTCGGGGGAGGTAGCGGGTGCGTTCGCGGGGACGGTCAGCGGCAAGGTCGCGACCACGGTGGCCGGGTCCACCGTCCACGCGCCTGCTCGCCGAGACCGTCGACTCGGCGATCACCTGGCGATCACGGTTTCGCGCGGTCGAATCTCCGCGAAGGTGGAGCTGCCGTGCGTGACCAGAGGTGGTTCCACCCGCTCCATTTTAGCTAGAATTATGTACATGACGACTCTTCCTGTTGCCGATGCCCGGGCGCAGCTGTCGAGGCTGGTGGATGAGGCCGAACGCACGCATGAGCGGTTCGAGATCACCCGCAACGGGCACCGCGCCGCGGTCCTGCTGGGCGCAGACGACTACGACGCGCTGCGGGAGACGATCGCGGTGTTGTCGGATACGGATTTGCTGACGGTCCATCTCGCCGGACGGGCCGAGGTCGAGGGCGGGGATGTCGTCGAGGCGAAGGAGCTGGCCCGGCTGATGCGCGATCCTCGGTCGGCGGAGGAGTGAGCGAGCCGGGTGACCGGTATCGGTTGGTGATGGCGCGGTCCGCTGCGCAGACGCTGACGAAGTCGTTGCCGGAGAAGGTCGCTACTGCGGTGTACGAGTTCGTCACGCGTCCGCTTCTGGAGAATCCGAGAGGGGTTGGAAAACCTCTGGAGTCGCCACTTGCGCCGGCGTACAGTGCCCGCCGGGGCACGTACAGGGTGCTGTATCTGATCAACGACGCGAACGGCACGGTCGAGGTCACCGCGATTTCCCACCACGCCGACGCCTTTCACATGTGAACCTGTCACCGTGCACGATCGCGAATTTGTCCGGGAAGCGTGCCGCGGATCGGCGCGGAAGGTCGCCGATGGATTGCCCGCGTGCCTGGGACACGAGGGTGGAGCAGGCGCTGTCGAACTGCATGTGTGGACCTCTCTGCTCGGGTGCGAGTCGGAGTCGGTCGTGGCCCCGTCTCGCGGCGCGACTCGTAGGTGAACTGTGCCCGCGCAGTTCGGTGAGCCGATACCGTCCAACTACGTGATCACTACGGATCGGGTCCAGGCCTCGATGGCGGAGTGAAAGGTCCAGCTCGCACGCTCTTCATCCGAAACCGTCACTGCGACTACGCATTCTGTCCCCGGCTACCGACACATCCTGACCCCACCACTTGCCCTGCAGTGTGATGTGGAGCGACAGTGTCCCCCTAAGTGGACTGGATCACAGTCGGGTCCCGTTCGTATGGTTCCCGTCATCGCCTGCATCTGCGTACCTGATTCACCCACGCCCTCCGAGGGCGGAACGGAGCAGCAATGAACGAAAATCTCGCCAACGTCGGAACCGGCACCAATCTCTTCTCCACAGGAAAGGTCAGAGGAGTGGCCCGGTGGTTCAACGACACGTCCGACGTCCTGTCGATCGACGATGACGACCTCGAGAATACGATCGCGTTCGTCAACAAGGGAGGCATGACCTTCCTCTCGCCGATCCTCCCGGACCTGCGGGGCATCGTCTGTACCGCGGGCAGCCGGGAATCCCACCTCGCGATCTTGTGTCGCGAATCCGACGTGCCATGCGTGCTGGCGGCAGACCTCGTCGAGTCCGTCTCCGACGGCGACATCGTCGTCCTCGATCTATCCGACTCCGAGACGGCATATATCGCTACGACCGCGGAGGTATCGGCATGACTGCGCAGCTGACCTCTCCCGCGAACCTCGACCTCCTCTACACGGACCCCACCTACGAGCCGACACTCGACGAGTGGAACTGGCTGGTACACAAGGCCGGTACCGCATACAAGTCCGAACTGGCCGCGCGCACGGTATTCGAATCCGAACTGTTCGGAATGAACACCTACATCATCATGTCGATGATGGAGGACTATCTGCGCGTACCCGAACGCATCCGCACGATCCGGCAGCACGCTACGCCGACCGAACTGGTCCGCAAGGCCCTGCCCATCGGCACCAAGCGAAGCTTCATCAACCTGACAGCTACTCCGCTGCACTATCTGACCGGCCGCGAACTCTTCGTGGACCTCGGCGAGAACACGCTCGCCGACGGCCTCGAGGACCAGCTGGAAGTCCTGAGATTCTGGCGCGAGGCGACTATCGCGATGCGTACGGACGGTGTGCTGTTCAACATGGATGCCGATCCTGCAAACAGCTCTCACGTCGTCGACGACGAACTGCTGTCCGAGATTCGCGCGGCTCTGGTCCCTGCCGACGATGCGACCAAGACAGCGATCCGCAAGTTCGGAGCACGCCTGACCGCATACGCATTCCTCGAGAACTGCGACGCACGGATGGCTGTATGTGACACAGGACCGTACGTCCTCGAGGACGGATCGTTTCTCGCTCTCCGCGAAACCTGCGCTGACGGTGACGGCGACTTCCCCTGGCTCGACGGAATCAGGGAATCGCTGCCCTACCACCATTTCGTCATTGCCTACCGCCTTCCGAGTACCGTGCAGATGGACAACAATGTCTGGGGCACAGCCTGGTTCACGCCGAGCGACTATCAGGGAGACATCCTCGAAACCCGTGTGTTCACTACGGACGACGGCACCCTCAGACCACTCGATCTGGACGACATCGAGATGGCGACCAAGGCGATCCGCAAGGCACACCGAACTCTGTACGAACGACTGGCAAATACCGATCCGCAACAGCGCAACCTGTACGCGACACAGATGTACGCATGGAAGCTCAAGGCATGGGCCCGTCTTGCCGACTGCTACGACGACATCGACTGGAACGTGACACCCCGCATCGCCGACTCCTTCCAGAAGTTCAGTGACCCGGAGGTGGCACTGAATCTGATCGGCGGCGTCTTCGTGCCCGGCGACCGTGACGGGTGCTTCCGCCCGCTGGGAGGTTGACAACCGACTTTCGCGTCGTGCTTCCGACAGCTGCCGTCCCGGCTCATGTAAGAGCCGACCAACAGCTGAGCACCCGCCGTCACAGGCCTCCCGACATCGTCGGTGGGAATCGTTGCCGAGCGCATCCGCGCCGGCCGGCCGGAGAACTGCTGATCTGCCCTACTGGAGAAGGACCCCGCATGCCTACTGCCGCGACACCAGCGCGATACAAAGGAGTGAGCTCGTACAACTTCGGATCTGCGCACGGCACGATCCGCGCTTTCCATACACCGCAGGACGTCATCGACGTCTTCGGTGACGACCTCGGTGGTGTCATCGCGCTGGTGGAGTCCGGCGGCACTACCTTCCTCTCGCCCATCCTCGGTCGATTGGGTGGAATTATCTGCACGTCCGGCACTTCCCGGTCGCATCTGGCCATCGTGTCGCGCGAATACGAAGTGCCGTGCCTCCTGGCCGTCGACCTCACCGACTGGATGCCCGCCGACGGTGATGCGGTGCGTATGGAATCGTCATCCGACAACGAAGGCTGGCTGATGCCGGCTACAGACACCGACGTGTCAGGGGCCAGCACCGCGGACATCCTTCCCACCGCGGCCCCCACATCCGGAGTCACCGACCACACAGGACCGACCCGCCGGTACACATCCGAAACGACCGGCTGTCCTGTAACCGACTGGTGGAACTACGTCGCCACCGTCGGAGACGAGATCGGGCGCAAACCCTTTCCGGCATCCGTCACGGTCGACACCGTGAGCCAGCTGTGTCGAGAGAAGATGACCGACAGCCAATTGGAACAACTCATCCTGCACATGGGTCGGTCTTTCAAGCCCGAGATGACACGACGGTCCGGCTTCACTTCCGAGATCTTTCCGATGATGCCGTACATGTCCATGTCGGTGATCGAAGACTTCTACAGCTATCCCGAACGGATCCGCGTGATCGATGCCGCGATGCCGGCCGAAGAAATCGGTGCGCGCTTGCGTATGCAGTCGGGACAGATCAGTCCCCTGTGGATCTGGATGGTCGGGTATCACTACCTTTGCGGACGCGAGCTTCTCATCGGTCTCGGAAAACTCGGTCCGAACGATGCCCTCGATGACGTGCGGACCGTCGTCGACTTCTGGAGACGACTCACGCTCTCCCATCGAGGAGACGGAACGCTCGACTACAAGGACGCCGGCTTCACCAACAAGTACCTGCCGCAGCAGGAAGTGGACTGCCTGCGCCGGACACTGCACCCCTTGGACGCCGCGACGAGCAAAGAGCTGAAGCAGCTCAACGCTGCGCTGTCCGGATACTGCTTCATGTACTTCACCGACTCGAGGGTCGGTATCTGCGACAACGGACCCTACCCGGACGAGACCCGGGGCACTGCGGTCCTGGTACGGGACTTCCTGAGCCTGGACAGTGGCCCCTTCGCCTACCCATGGGCTAAGACCTGCAATCCCGGAGTCAGCGGCGTGACGTTGACGCTCGAATACTCGCCAGCGGCGTTCCACGACTTCGAGATCAACGATTGGGGTACCACCTTCACCGAACCCGACCACTTCCTGTCCGCGGTCGTCAGTGCTTCGGTCGTAGCTCGATATGCCGACGGAACCACCACCGTACTCCCGCCGGAACAGTGGTCGGAGCTCGCGAAACGTCTGGGCTCCGAACACCTCGGGTTGTATCGGACCTTCAGCGACATGGATCGGGAAAGCCGCATCCTCGCAGCCACGCGAATGTACAGCTGGGGACTACGGCCGTTCGCGCGTCTTGCCGGTGTCGAAGACGCCATCGACTGGTCGTTCTCGAACCGTACGATGGCTCTCTTTCCCGAACCGCTCGCAGATGACGATCAGGCAGCCGCGATCTTCGGCGGAGCACTCGTTGCCCACGATCGCCCCAGCGCCTTCACAGGTTTCAACTAGACCACCGCAGCGGAACTACCGCACAACGCATCACGAGAAGTGGCCGCCGGCAGGTGGCTCGAAAGGTAAACATCATGCGTCAGTCAATGCAGCTCGTGACACCTGCAGACGAATACCTGATCCATCAGACACCCGATACGTTCTCGATCGTCTCCGACTCGGACGTGTCCTGGACGGAACGAGTCTGGTGCTCACTGTTCGCTCGCGACGGCTCGCTCCAGATCGACTTCGGCCTGGGCAAGTACCACAACCGCAATGTCGTCGAAGGTTTCGGCGGTATCTCCCGAGGCATAGAGCAGATCACTGTACGAGCCAGTACCGAGCTCGACCAGCACCCCGAGCGGACGGGCGTCGGACCGATCGACTACGAGATCATCGAGCCGATGCGTAAGGTCCGGTGCATCCTGCGTGAGAACGACGTCCAACCACTGTCTTTCGACGTCACGCTCACCGCGGTCCTGCCTCCTTTCCTCGAACGAAAGGATGCGCAGCGTGGAATGGACGGCCTACGGATCTCCTCGGACCTGCGGCGGTTCCATCAGCTGTGCACCGTCTCCGGGTGGGTCGAGATCGACGGCGACCGCACGGAGATCACCGACGAGACCTGGCTCGGATACCGGGACCGCTCGTGGGGGGTCCGCATGGACGTCGGTGAACCGGCCCCGGACGTCCACTCACCGAACCGCATGGATCAGGACTTTCTGCTCACCTGGAGTCCCATGTACTTCCAGCCGGCAGATGGTAGCGCCCCGTACGAGATTCACCATTATCTCCAGTGGGTCGATGGCGAGGTCCACTACTTCTCCGGATTCGTCAACTACGCGGATGGCCGTCAGGAACCTCTGCACGGCATGGTGGACGATCTGAAATACGACCCCGCCACACGACGTCTGCTCGGCGGCACGATGACCTTCGACTCCGGCTGGGGTAAGACGCGAACAGTGGAGATTGCGCCCGTGTCCGACATCGGATTCCACCTCGGCACCGCACTCTACTTCGGTTACAAGGGAGAGCGGCACGGCGGGTGGAAGGGCATCGACCATCTCGACGGCGAGCGGTACAAGGACATGACCGACCGCCAAACACTGCTCGAAGCTCACCAGTTGCGAGACTGTGTGATCACCACCCGGGAGGGTGACGCAACAGGATTCGGGATCTTCGAGTCGATGGTCATCGGCGACCATCCTCGCTACGGTCTCCGGGGTGAGGACTCGTTCCTCTGACGGACCCGTGACGCTGTCTGTCCGAGTCGGCCGCCGTACCCTTCACGAACGCAGGGGGTGCGGCGGTCGACGCGTCTTCGGGTCTCCGTCACCGAGTTGACAACGTTGATTTCTACGGAATGTGGTTTCCAGCAGTCGATTTGACACTCTCGACACGCAAGGTCCAGCTACCCGCAGCATTGTGGACGCTGCGGGTAGCCGGCCCCGATGGTGCCTCGTCATTGCCGTTGTGAGCGCGCGAGGAGCGCCAACTCCATCCTGGACTGACAACCGGTGGCCGTGAGGATGCGAGAGATGTACTTCTTGACACTGTCTTCGGCCAGCGACAGCGTTTCCGCGATCTGCGCGTTGGACAGACCTTCGGCTACGAGATAGACCACCTGTTGTTGCCGCTCGGGAAGTCGGGTCAAGGTGGCGAGCGGCCGCGTGGTGGGCAATCCACGTGCGATGGCGGACAATTGGCGGCTGAGCAACCGAAGGGTCGCCATTTCGTGCACTCCGAGCTTGTTGGGCTGAGGATCGAACATGCCCACCAATGCAGTATGGCCGCCACCGAGTTCGAGTCGCATCGCAGCGGCAGTCTCCATTCGCCATGTCGAACCCAGGAAGTGTCGGACGTAGGCAGCTGCAGCCGGCGGTAGGGGGGCGAACGCCTGTAGCTCCGCCAGTGAGGCGACCCCACTCGTCATCAGTTGTTGCACTGCGGAGGTGCAACCGAACACATCGTGGCGGGCCCAACGCTCCTGGTATTCGGGCAGCATCTTTGCTGTTGCCCCTTCGGTGAGCGGGGCGGCGTCCTCGAAGACGGTGTGGAACGTCGCTCCGGCGAAGAAGGACACGTGTTGCAGACCGAATTGCTCTTGTAGTGCTTGGACAGTGCGCTCTTTGAAGTCGGGAACGGATGCCGCATCGGCGCAGCGTTCGAGCACGTCGAACGCGAGCTCGTAGTCACGCGGTTCCAGGACTTTGCGTATTGGGGACCTGGTCGACGGGGGTGCGGAACGGGTGTTCCGAAGGCCTGTCGAACTGTCCCCCATAGTGGACTGGGTCACAGTCGAAATAGTAGCTAATTTCGGTCACAGAGTAAGAGGTTCACCTGCGTACCCGACGGTAGGTGCCGGTCGGTGCACTACGCCTCGGTCACTACACGATTCGAGTGAGGAACAATGTCTGATTCTGAATGGACCACTCCCAAATGGGGAGCAACGGAAGTGCTTCCGTTGCCCGGCCGCTTCAACTCCATGGTGCGGACGTTGGCGGCGGACCGTACCGCCGCAACCGGAGCGCAGTGGAAGGACATCGTCTTCGAGCGTCAATTCGAATTGTTCTCGCGCGCAGACGCCGACGCGATAGAGAAGGAAGTCCTCGACTCCGGCTACCGCTTCGACTTCTCGGCAACGGTGTCACTCGAATCCGAACCGGAGAAGTACCGGCGACCCGAACGTGAAACCTCAGGATTCACCGAGGAGCGGTCGGCAGACGGCCGCCGGCAGGTTGGTGTCGGTGACAACGTCATCAGCAAACCGCAGACGGTCGTCGGCCCTGTAGCCCTGATCTCCACGATCGAACAGGTGATGGACTACCTGACCGACGGGGTGCCGGCCGGGACCATCGCAGTGATCGACGATTCGGGCGGCACCCTGACCGCCCCGATCATAGAGGGATTCGCGGGAGTCATCTGCCTCGGCGGCACGGTCCGCTCTCACCTGGGGATCCTCGCTCGGGAGTACGACGTTCCCACCCTGATGAACTGCAAGATCGACGAGCTCCGGGACGGAGATCTGGTCGAGCTGGAGGTGACCGCGACACCTCCAGCCTCGGATGCATACGAAACCGGCGACATCGGGCACGCCCGAATCTGGCTGATCGAAAACGAGGGCTGAACCATGGCGAAGCTGAACTACCGGTCCCTGCTCGAGACCAACAACTACGTACGGAATCTGTCCGACACCACCTACTGGCTGTGCATCACCCGCACAGTGCAGGAATCGAAGCTCTTCCCGATGAGCCCATACATGCTGCTGAGCTATCTCAACAGCTTCTATCGGCTGCCCACTCAGCTGAGGGAGATCGACGCGATCACCCCCGCAGAAGAACTCGGCGACCGTGCGCGCGAGGTCAGTCTCAAGGTCAACACCGTCAACGGTGCCTGGGGCATGCCCACCTTCTACCTCCTCGGCCGGGAAATGCTGATGAACTGGGGTTTGATCCGGCCTACGGACGCAGTCGACGATGTCGTGGACGTGCTCGACTTCTCGCGACGGTTCAATCTCGCGTACCACCGCAACGACGGTCATCTCACCAACAAGGAATTCGGCGACCGCAGCCAGTTTCTTCCCGAGCGCACCCTGCAGGTCTTCGAAGCCGATCTGCACGGGGTCACCCCCGGTGACCGTCTGCACACTGCAGCCACCAAGCTCATCGCCCAGTTGTCGCAGTTCGCGTTCCTCGCGCACTGCGAGTGTCGCATCGGCCTGCACAACAGCGGTCCGTACAACTTGGGCAATGACCGGCAGATGATCGTCCGGGACTTCTTCGATCTCACCGAAGGCGACTACCCCTGGCTGGATGGCATCGCGACGCAACTGCCGTTCAACAATCTGACGATCCCAATTGTCTTCAAGGACACGAACTTCCACCTGATGGATGACTGGGCATCGTTCGAAGCCGAGCCGAGTTACAACGCCTCCAACATCGTGGCCATCGGCATGTACAGCTCGGATGCACTGACCGACGGCTACGTGCCGGTCGGAATGGACAATGCCGACACCTTGGCCGACACCATGGAGCAGTACCGCGAGATCCTCAACGAAGCGACCACCGACCTGTGGAAGCGCATCGCGTCCTGGTCGCGGGAACAGATGATCGACGCCGGCGCCCTCGTCTACTCCTCGGTAGGCAAGGATTTCGCGCACCTGGCCGGAACCTACCGCCAGGACGACTGGCTCCAACTCGACGAGCGGGTCCAACGCTTCAAGCCCCTGATGAACGACGAGTACGGCCGCGACCACCTCGGCGAGATGGTGGGTCTGCTCGGGCTGCCGCACCAGTCCGCCAACGAATACACGATGGCGCGCTACTCGTCGCAGAGCCGGAACATGATCAACGGCATACCCTATTCGGTACTCACCGATGACGACTACGCCCCGACCGTAGGCGACCACTTCTCCGGCTCGAGCAGCCTGCCCGTCAAGACCGGGCTGTGGACAACCAGCGCCGGCCGGATCGACATCGACGACTACAACGCACGCGCGCGCGGGTTCACTCCGGCAGTCCTCGACGGCGCGCACCGCTACCGCGACGAGGAGTGGGTGAAATGGCACCACGGTAGCGAGCAGGCCGACGAACTGTACCGCCTCACCCAGCGTGGCTCGCGCAATCTCGAAGGACGCGGTTCCGCGCTGAGGCGTGCCGACCTGCCGAGTCCCGGTGACACGAAGGGCGACGATCATGCAGATCGGTGACCTGATCCGCCGCGCCGGCGCGCAGTTCGGTTCGGCCCCGGCGTTGATCCACGAGGACCGGGTGGTGAGTTTCGCCGAGTTCGACGAACTCACCGACCGACTCGGCAATGCCCTGCTGGCCGCCGGTCTCACCGCCGGTGACCGGGTTGCAGTGCTCATGCCCAATGGCATCGACGGCGTCGTCGCCTACTATGCGATTGCGAAAGCGGGATTGGTGCGAGTTCCGTTGAACGTTCGCGAGACCGCCTCCGAGCACGCGTACAAGATCGATGATTCGCAGGCCCGCGCCCTGATCCATGCAGGAGACCCGCCCGCATCGGTCGAGGTGATGATCACCGCCGACGAACTGCCCGGTCTCATCGCGGGCGCCTCGTCCGACCCGTGCGACGTACGGCGTGAGCAGGATGCACCATTCCGTCTGGCCTACACCGGTGGGACAACCGGAAAACCCAAAGCGGTGGTCCTGACCACGCGGAGCGAACTCGCGGAGGTCGCCAACTTCCTGGTCGACCTGCTTCCCAACCTCCGACCGGATTCGGTGATGTTGCATGCAGCCCCCATCACTCACGGCAGCGGCGCGTTCTTCCTGCCGCATCTGGTCAAGGGCGCTCCGAACGTGATCCTGCCGAAGTTCACCTCCGCAGCATTCCTCGATGCAGCAAGAAAGTGCGGAGCCACAACGACATTCATGGTGCCGACGATGATCGCGCTGCTTCTTGAGGATCCGGACACGGCGACAGCCGATCTCGCCCTCGAGCGCCTGTGCTACGGCGGGGCTCCGATCGCCACCAGCGTGCTGCAGCGCGGCCTCGATGTGCTCGGACCGGTGTTCGCACAGCTGTACGGGCAAGCCGAGGCTCCACTGGCGATCACGTGCCTGCAACCGTGGGAACACACACCGGAGCGGCTCACCTCCGCCGGCAAGCCCTACACCTTCGTCGAAGTCCAGATCCGTGACACCGACGGCAACGTCCTCGGTCCCGGCGGGGTGGGGGAGGTCCTCACCAGAGGACCGCACACCATGAGCCGGTACTGGCGACGTCCCGAGGCAACCGCCGAGACCATCGAACCGGACGGTTGGCTGCACACCGGCGACATCGGACGGTGGGACGACGACGGCTACCTGCATCTGCTCGACCGTCGGCACGACGTGATCATCTCGGGCGGTTTCAACGTGTACCCGCGTGAAGTCGAAGACGCCCTCCTGACTCATCCCGCTGTGGTCGAAGCCGCGGTCGTGGGCCTTCCCGACGAAAAGTGGGGTGAACGGGTCGCGGCTGCCGTGGTCACCCGCAGCGACACGCGTCCCGAAGAGATCCTCGAGTTCTGCGCGGACCGGTTGGCCGGATTCAAACGCCCGCGTGCCATCGAGATCTGGCCCGCAATCCCTACCAGCCCCGTCGGCAAGTCGCTGCGCCGCGAAGTACGCGACCGGATGGCCGCGGCCCGACAGTGACCCGCGGACCAGCACCGAAAGGACCCCATCAATCATGCTCGATCCCTATGAGCTCACCGTGCATACCCTGACCCTGCGCCAGCTCGGCTCCGCCGAGGATCTCAGCAACATCAACGGTCTTCCGGTCGACGACGTCGAAACGGCGCTGGAAAAGGCCGTCGTCGAAGGCACCGTCATGGCCGCGCGCGGAAACCACATGATCACCCCCGCCGGCCGTGAATTCCTCGACGGCGTGTACCCGCGCACGTTTGCTGCGCTGCGCGCCGACGCTGCCGTCACGGCAGCGATGGATGCCTTCGAAACCGGCGTGAACAAACAGATTCTCGCCCTGACCACCGACTGGCAGACCATCGAGATCGACGGCGACCGGGTTCCCAACGATCACGGCGACCCCGAGTACGACTCCAAGATCATCACCAAACTCGCTCGGGTGCACGAGAAGACCTACAAGGTCCTGCGCCCGCTGGCCGACGCCGACCCGCTTGTCGATCGATTCCTCGACCGGATCGGCGACGCTCTCGTCCGAGCGGAAGGCGGCGAAACCGACTACGTCAGTGGGGTCCGGGTCGACTCGGTGCACACCGTCTGGTTCCAGATGCATGAACACATTCTTCGGCTGACCGGAAGGGAACGTCCGGAATGAGTACCACAACGAGTTTGCAGTGGCTGGTCGTACCGGAAGAGATTGCGGCCGAGCCGAGTCGGGATCTGGTGGGGGGAAAGGCATGGAGTCTGTGGCGCATGCGGTCTCTCGGACTGCGGGTTCCTCCTGCCTTCGTCGTCACCACCGAGGCATGCAGGGCGTATTTCGCGGACGGTCACATGCCCGACGGTCTCGCCGAGGAGCTGGTCGCGGGAATCCGTTTCCTGGAACAGAAACTGGGTCGCACTTTCGGTGGTAGCGAACGTCCATTGCTCGTCTCGGTGCGATCGGGCGCTGCCGTGAGCATGCCGGGCATGATGGACACGATCCTCGACCTGGGATGCAACGACTCCGTCGAGGCTGCCCTGGCCGCCGAGAGCGGCGATCCGGAGTTCGCTGCCGAGGTGCACCGCCGATTCACAGGGTTCTACGGCCGGCTGGTGCTGGGGTGCACCGAAGAACTCGACGAATTGCCCGACACCGCCGCCGTACGTGCGGCCATCGCCGAGGATGTCGATGCGACCGTACCGGCAGACCCGTGGGAACAACTCCGCGCCGCTGTGGCGGCGGTGTTCGAGTCGAGTCGCTCGCGACGTGCGTTGGCCTACCGCAAGCACTACGGCATTCCCGACGACCTCGGAACGGCGGTCACCATCCAGGCGATGGTGTTCGGCAACCTCGACGACGATTCCGGTACCGGTGTGCTCTTCACCCGTAACCCCGTCGACGGCACCCGAGAGCCCTACGGCGAGTATCTGGCCGGAGGGCAGGGGGAGGACGTGGTGTCCGGACGGATCACGCCGGAACCGTTGTCCTATCTCGCCGCTCGCTGGCCTTCGGTGCACGCCGAACTACTGGAGGCTGCGGAGTGTCTCGACCGTGAAGGTCGCGATGCGCAGGACATCGAGTTCACTGTCCAGAGTGGCGAACTGTTCCTGCTCCAGTCGCGACCGGCGAAGCGGACCGCCCGAGCAGCGGTGCGTATCGCGGTCGCGCTCGTCGACGAGGGCGTTCTCGAACCGGAGGAAGCTCTGTCGCGGGTGACCGCCGATCAGATCCGGACCCTGTTGCGGCCCGAGATCGCCGCCGGGGACGCCGACGATGCCGAGGTGCTTGCCAGCGGTGTGCCTGCCAGTCCTGGAGTGGCGACGGGACCGGTGGTGGATACTCCGGAGGCCGCCCAGGCCACCCCCGGTTCCATCCTGGTTCGTAAGTCGACCAGTCCCGACGACGTGCACGGCATGATCGCCGCTTCTGCGGTGATTACCGAGCAAGGTGGGTCGACCTCGCATGCTGCGGTTGTCAGTCGAGCGCTGGACACACCGTGCGTCGTTGGATGTGGCGCCGGTACGGTTGCGGCTCTGGTGGGCCGTACCGTCACGGTCGATGCGACGACCGGTCGCGTCTACGCCGGTGAGCTGCCGACCTCGGCTGCGGATGAAAGTGCGGATCACGATCTATGTCGCCTCACCGATTGGGCCGAACGCGCCGCGCCGTTGACGGTGAGCACGACTGCCGTGCTCGAGCCGGTGTTCGATGCAGATGCGGCGGTCGAGGACCTCGGCGGCAAGCTGCCCGACATTCCTGCCGGAACCAGATCTGTTCGCGGAGGGATTTTCTGCACCCTCGATGGTGTGCGTGCCGCGATGGATGCGGGCGTCGAGGAAATCGTCACCGCCCGTCGGCTTCCGGTGCTGCTCGCTGCCGTCGCACATCACAGGAGAATTTCATGACCACACCGGAGCGTGTCACCTACCGCGAAGTGCGGGAGATTCTGCGTACCTTCCGCGACTCCGGCTGGGCTGCCATGACGCTGGAAATGGATGGTATGCGGATCACCGTGGGTAAGGACGGTCCGCCGACGGCCCGGGAACGTTCCCTCGCCGAGGCACCCGCACCCGTGCCACAGGCGGCATCGACCACCGTCCCGGCGATGACACACACACCGCCGCTCGACACAGCCGACACCGGGACCGCTGCCGACGCCGGGAAGGGCGCCGACACCGTACCTGCCGCACAAGGTGCGGTACCGACGGCACCGGCGGACACCACCGGCTGCATCGAGGTCACATCACCGACGGTCGGTGCGTTCTGGGTGGCGCCGAGCCCGGGTGAACCGCCGTTCGTGCAGGTCGGACAGAAGGTCGAGGCCGGCGAGCAACTCGCGATCGTCGAGGTGATGAAGCTGATGAATCCGATCGTCGCACCGCAGAGCGGCGAGATCGTACAGATCTGCGCCAAGAACGCCGATCTCGTCGAGTTCGACCAGGTGCTGTTCTTGATCAGGCCGAGCGATGGCTAGCCCGTCGAGCCTGGCGGTCACGGTGTCCGAGGACATTGCGCTGCGGCGAGTCCTGATCGCCAATCGCGGTGAGATCGCGGTGCGTGTCATCCGGGCGTGCCGAGAACTCGGTATCGAAACGGTGGCCATCACCTCGACGGTGGACAGGGACGGGCTCGCGGCCCGGATGGCGGACCGTGCGGTATGCATCGGACCACCGCCTGCCGGGGACAGTTACCTGTCCATTCCTGCGGTGCTTACCGCAGCGCTCGGAACCGGTTGTGATGCTGTACATCCGGGATACGGATTTCTCTCCGAGAATCCCGAGTTCGCTGCGGCGTGTGTTGCCGAAGGGCTGGTGTTCGTCGGTCCTCGGCCGGACGCGGTGGCCGAGGCCGGTGACAAGGCGCGAGCGCGGGAACTGGCGCGCTCGGCGGGGATACCGGTGCTGTCGGGATCCCCGGTGCTCGACTCGACCGAGGCTGCAGTCGCGGCGGCCGCCGAGCTGGGATATCCGGTTCTGGTCAAAGCTGCTGCCGGAGGTGGCGGACGCGGGATGTCGGTCGTCGAGAATGAAGCCGAACTTCGCGCACGCTGGTCGTCGGCGGCCGCCGAAGCGCAGTCGGCGTTCGGTGACGGCCGCACCTATATCGAACGGTTCATCCGGAACGCCCGACACATCGAGGTACAGGTCCTCGGCGACAAGCACGGCTCGGTGATCCATCTCGGTGAACGGGACTGCACGCTCCAGCGCCGCCATCAGAAGGTAATCGAAGAGTCTCCTGCACCGAACCTGCCGGAGGAGGTGCGCCAGGCTATCCGGCGCAGCGGCGTCGCCTTCGCCCAGGCCCTGGGACTCGACAGCGCCGGCACCGTGGAGTTCATCTACGACGCCGACACCGACGAATTCGCCTTCCTCGAGTTCAACGCCCGGATCCAGGTCGAACACCCCGTCACCGAGATGGTCACCGGCGTGGACCTGGTCGCCGAACAACTGCGCTCGGCCGCGGGCATCCCACTGCGGTTCACCCAGGACGACATCCACCTCACCGGACACGCGGTCGAAGTCAGAATCACCACCGAGGATCCCGCGCGGGGATTCCTCCCCCATCCGGGCACGGTCACACGATGGGAGCCGCCGACGGGCGAGGGGATCCGCGTCGACAGCCACTGCGAATCCGGGTATGTCGTCACTCCCTACTACGACTCCCTCCTGGCCAAGATCGTGGCGCACGGACCGGACCGGGACACGGCCGCAGACCGTATGGTGACCGCCCTGGAAGACCTGGGCGTCTCCGGTGTCCCCACCACCGCGGGATTCGCCCGGGTGGCGCTCGACCATCCGGACTTCCGGGCGGGCACCGTGACCACCGACTGGATCGCCTCTCGGGGCCTACCCCACTACTTGGAGAAGATCTCATGAGCTATCTGGACTGCGCCCCGCGCAATACCGACGGCAGCCGCCGCACGATCGACATCGTGGACCAGACGTTGCGCGACGGTCCGCAGAGTTGGTGGGGCATGCGCCTGCGCAAGGACATGGGCCTACCCATGGCCACGGATCTGGACCGCACCGGCTTCCACACCATCGATCTCGTCGGAAGCTCCATCTTCGAGGTGCTGGTGCGGCACTGCAAAGAGGATCCCTGGGACCAACTGATCTCACTGTCGAAGGCCATGCCGAGAACCACGGTGCGGGCCGGCACCCGGAGCAACGGCATCGTGACCTTCGGGCTCACGGCGGACAGCGTGATGGATCTGTGGGTGCAGCGGTTGTGCGCACACGGCATCGGCAGCTTCTGGATCTACGACGGACTGTTCAACATGGACAAGATCGGTCGGCTGGTCAAGACGGTGCAGGCCGAAGGCGCCCAAGCGATTCCGTGCATCCTCTATGCGGACACGCCCTATCACACCGATGAGTACTACGCTGCTCGCACTCGTGAGCTCGTCGCGACCGGTGCGGATGGGATCGAGCTCGAGGACGCTGCCGGTCTGCTCACCCCTGACCGCACACGGTCTTTGGTCGCCGCGATCAAGGGTGCAGCCGGCGATCTGCCTGTGGAGATTCACTTCCACAGCAACAATGCCATGGCGCCGGTGAACTATCTCGAGGGTGTGCTCGCCGGCGCTGATCGCGTGCACACCGCCAGTCGTCCACTGGCCGCTGGTGTGTCTCTACCGTCCACCGAGAACACGGTGGCGAACCTGCGCTATGCCGGATTCGACGTCGATCTCGACGACTCGTACTTCGCTGCCGTCGAGGAGCACCTGCTTCGGGTGGCCGACTACGAGGAGCTGCCGGTGGGTCAGCCCGCGGAATACTCCTTGTTCCAGTATCGGCATCAGCTGCCTGGTGGGATGGCCGGCACGTTCAAAGCGCAGCTGCGTGATCGTGGCATGGAGGACCGCTTCGAAGAGGTACTCGACGAAATGTCGGTGGTACGTGAGGAACTGGGTTATCCGGTGATGGCGACGCCGTTCTCGCAGCTGGTCGGCACGCAGGCGGTACTCAACGTGGTGACCGGATCGCGCTATTCGGTCGTACCGGACGAGGTGATGATCTACGCGAACGGCTTCTACGGCAAACCCGTCGCTCCTCTCGATCCCAATGTCCTCGACAAGATCATGAGCTCGCCCAAGGCGAAGAGCTTCGAGAACTGGGAGCCTCCGCAGCCCAGCCTTGCGGACCTGCGTGCAAAGTTCGGTGGATCGATCAGCGACGACGAACTCATTCTGCGGCTTCTGGTACCGGAAAGCGATATCGACGTCATGCGCGCAACTCCTCGACGCCAACGTGACTTCTCCCCGACGAGCAGGCAGACGCGTTATATCCAGGACCTGGTCGAGACGGCGGTCGGTGCCTACTTGCACATCGAGGCCGGCGACTTCTCGCTGACTTTGGAAGGTGACCACTGATGAGCGACCTCGGAGTGGGTCGGCCCACCAAGCGGCGGGCCGGTTCGGCAGTCGGAGGTCTTCCGGTGGCCGATCCGCGGCCGACGTTCGACGGTGGGGCCGTACTCGGAACGCGGTGCGCCAAGTGCAGGTATTCGACTGCTCAGCAAGGACTTCCGTGGTGTCCGGTGTGTTACGGGGTCATGGACGATGCGCGTTTCGCTCGGACCGGACAAGTCTGGTCGTCCACGGTGGTGGCGATCCCGGTCGGTACGCATCGACCCCCGTTCGGTTTGGCCTATCTCGATCTCGACGATGGACCCCGGGTGCTCGTCCATCTTGCGGAACCGGCCGTGCTCGAACTCGGCGCTCGTCTCGAGATCACCGGAACAGATGACGGCAACCTTGTTGCGTCCAGAGAGGTGCAGTGATGGAACAGGCGATGTTGTGGGGCGTGGGAACCTCCGCCTACGGCCGGTTCCCGGACCGAAGAGTGGAGTCGCTCGCCTGGACGGCAGTGGCCGAGGCGGTCCGGGATGCAGGTATCGAGCCGGGGGAGATCGATGCGATCATCGTCGGTTCGGTGTTCGGTCCGCCGGGGGTAGCCACCCGGGTCCAGCGAGGTCTCGGAATTCCGGCTGTTCCGATGTGGACGGTCGAGAACGCGTGTGCCAGTGGAACGAGTGCCTACCACGAGGCAGTAGAAGCGGTCCGTCTGGGTAGGTTCGGTTGTGTGCTGGTACTCGGCGTGGACCAGATGTCGACGCTCTTCTCCGGGGCAATCGTCCCCGAGGCCACCGATCCCGAAGGGGCGTCGTCGTTGCCGCTGCCCGGTCTGTATGCACTTCAGGCACAACGTTATGTGGGGGAGTTCGGCGTAACCCCCGACCAGCTCGCTGCCGTCGCCGTGAAGAACAAGCGCAACGGTTCGGACAATCCGCGTGCCCAACTGCGGGACGCAGTACCGACAGTGCAGGAGGTTTTGGACTCTCGCATGATCGCGGAACCTCTGACGTTCCTGCAGTGCTGCCCCACGAGCGATGGTGCGGGGGCTGCGATCGTCGGGGGTGACCGGGGCAACCCGAACGATCTGCGTATCGAATCGTCGGTCCTGGTCTCCGGTGCGTTGTGGGATCACCGTAGCGAGGAGGTGTGGGGGTACGCGAGCGTGGCGCGTGCTGCCGAGAAGGCGTTCGCAGAGGCCGGCCGTACTTCGCAGGAGATCGACGTACTCGAAGTGCACGATGCCTTCACGATCGGCGAGATCATCACCTTGGAGGCCTTGGGGCTTGCTCCGCGTGGTAAGGGTGCCGAACTTGCACCCTCCGGGTACACCACGCGTGACGGGGTCCAGCCGGTCAATCCGAGTGGGGGATTGTTGTCTCGTGGTCACCCCCTCGGCGCCACCGGGATGGCGCAGCTCGCCGAGATTTCGTGGCAGCTGCGTGGACGTGCCGGCGCCCGTCAGGTCGCGCGGCATCGGGTCGGTCTGGTGGAGACCATGGGGGGAGGGGCGGCCGGAATGGACGGCAATGCCTGTGTGATCACGATCCTCTCGACCCAATCATGACGTCCTCGTATGCGGGACTGCTGGGGTTTCGGGACCTGGGCGGGTTACGAACGAACGACGGTGGCCGCGTTCGATACGGCATGCTCTACCGCAGTGGAACACCCCAATTCTTGGATCTGCACACAGCCCGCGAGTTGATAGCCGCGACCGGGATACAAGCCACGATCGATCTACGTCTGCCCCATGAGATCGCGGCGGAAGGACGTGGTCCGCTCGACGAGTTGCGGGTGGCCCATTTTCCGAACCCGTTCAGCATTCCTGACACGGTCGCGTCGGACTCGGCTGTGGCTCCTATGGTCGGCGACGATCCTCTCGTCACGAGATACCTTTCGTACCTGGATGCAGACGCAGCAGGGGTTGTGGCGGTGCTGTCCCGTCTGCTCGAGCCGGCCACGCTTCCGGTGCTGGTGCACTGCACCGTCGGCAAGGACCGAACCGGAGTCGCGATCGCGCTGGTGCTATCTGCGATCGGCGTGCGGCGTCGAGACATCGTCGCCGATTACGCGGCCGCTACCGACGACGTGGTCGCGTCGATGCGCAGATTGCGCGAGATGGCCTCGTACGGATCCGCGGCCGATCTCTATCCGCTGGAAGCGTGGACTGCTCCGCCGGATGCGATGGAACGCTTTCTCGACTGCGTTGATCAGGAGCACGGCGGAGTGTCGGCGTTGCTTCAGCGACATGGGGTAGGGCGTGATGCGGTCGAGAGGTTGTCGAAGCTTCTCGTTACCTATGACGTCACCGAAACGGAGGAAGACGATGCAGGTGAATGAAAGTCGAGTCATCGCGGCAGACCCGGCGAAGGTGTGGAAGGTCGGTGGCGACACCGCGAATGTCGCGGATTGGATTCCCGCGCTGGAAAGCTCGTATCAGCGTGGGGATGTGCGGTACACGACGTTCGCCGGTGGAGGCGGTGAGGCCGTCGAGCGGATCGTCGAGCACGACGATCGGAAGAGACGGTACGTGTACGACTATGTCTCGGGTCCCTTGGCTCTCGAGTCGTACCGGTCGGTCTTCGCGGTGGTCGATCATCCTGATGGTGCTCGGATCACCTGGGACGCGGAATTCAGGTGTGCTTCTGCTGAGGAGGATATCGCTCTGGCTCAGTCGATCTCGGAGATCTACCGTGCGGCACTGGATGAACTGGAGAACCGCCTCGTTCACGATCGGGTGTGAGTTCTTTCTGGAGGCGAGCGACCCTTCGACCGAGCATGGTCGAAGGGTCGCTCGCTTTCACGGACGGCCACGCTATGGTCGGGGGCTGTCATGACGGCGGTTCGTCACGCTTCCGGCATGTATTCGCGACATGGTTCCGTTCTTCGTAAGCCATGTCGAGAGCAAGGCTTTCGAGTTCTGCCACGACATGGAGGATCGAATGCGCCGGATGTCCGAGGAGCTTATCGGGCTGAGTGTTGCGGGTCATCGCTTACCTCGCTGTCGTCATGCCGCGTGTCGCCTGCGGACGCGGAAATGTCTTGCAAGCGAAACTGTTCGAGGTTGCACGTCTTCGACGTCGATCAATTCAGGAGTGTGCTCATTCTATCTGCGGTAAGCGAATATTTCACGAAGATTCACATGAAAATCCTTTGGGGGAACTACCGATTGCACCGCTACGCAGTAGCTGTCGCCTGCATGTCGGGGCCCCAGGTGTGCGCCACCCGGCGGGACTTCTGCGCGATGGTGCGGTTGTCCCGTGCCGCTGACACATCTCGACCCCGACGGCCGCGTATCGGAGAGGTAGGTGCACCCGTCGTGCAGGTCGACGTTCGGCAGGCCAGGCACCGTTGCGGTCGTGGCTGCGTACGCGGATTTTGCGATCCCGTAGTTGACCACGTAGTTGCCCCGCTGTCGAGATATGCGCAGCGAGCCATTGTGATTCCAGTCATATGCAGGTACTCGTCGTACCCACATGGAAGGAATCCTCGGATGACACTCACCGCACTTGTTCTCTCGACGGACCAGCAGCGTGCTCGCGGAGCGGAGTATCTCGATCGTGCCCGTGAAGTAGCCAAGGTCATCGACACCGAAGCAAACGCTATCGAAGCCGAGGCGACGATCACGCGGCCTGTCTACGAGGCGCTGGCCGAGGCGGGCTTGTTCTGGATCCTGGTGCCTGAGGAGTACGGTGGCGCCGGCCTCGACATCGTCAGTGCCTTCAAGGTTATCCAGGAGCTCACGCGCGCCGACGGTTCCACAGGTTGGGCGTTCATGGCCAACTCGTGCAGCACCGGTGTGGCGGTGGGTTACACGAATCCTGAGGGCGCTCGCGAGATGTTCGCCGGCGGCGACAAGGGCATCACAGCGGGAATGATCGTCCCCACGGGTAAGGGGGTCCGAGTCGAGGGTGGATATCGTGTCACCGGCCGCTTTCAGTTCGCCAGCGGCTCGGCGCATGCATCCTGGATCGGTGCCGGTTTCGTCGTCCACGACGACCGAGGCAATCCTGTCGTCGATGCGGACGGTCAGCCCGAGGCGCGGATCGCGTGGATTCCCAAGGAGAGGGTCGAGTTCCTCGGCAACTGGAATGTCATGGGCATGGTCGGCACCGGTTCGTTCGACTACCAGGTGACCGACGAGTTCGTGCCGGAGCGGTTCACCATGGATACCTTTTCGACCGCCCCGGTCCGTCCCGAACCGGTCTACAAGCTCGGGCTCCTGGGCATCGGCGTGGGTGGCCACGCACCGGTGGCGCTGGGACTCGCCGAGCGCGCCTTGGAGGAGATCGCCCGGATCGTGTCGGGGAAGGTCCGGCCCGGATACGACGGTTTCGTCGGTGACTCCGATGTCTTCCGGATCGAGTTCGCGCGTCACGAGGCCCTGTACAAGGCTGCGTGTGCGTACGTCTACGAGGTGTTCGGGGACGCGGAGGACACGGCGGCGGCGGGATTGCCCATCTCGGAGGAGCAGCATGCGCGGCTGCGGCAGGCTGCGACCTGGGTGCAGGAGGTTGCCGGCGATGTTGTGATGTTCGCGCATCGTTGGGCGGGTAGCGCGACGGTGCGTACCCCGAGCGTTCTTGGGCGGTGTGTCCGTGATGCGGCTGTCGCCACTCAGCACGCCTTGATCGACCGCATGACGTTGAGCGACGCTGCCGGGGCGATCCTGCCCGGCTACCAGCAGAGCTGATCGGCGGTTTTCCTCGGGTGTTCGCCCGGGTCGTTGCGGCGACCCGGGCGAACAGGCCCGTTCAGTTCGAGGAGAGTGCTCGAGGTACTTCGGTTCGTCGAGACAGACACAGCTTGCGTAGGAGGTGCTCAACATGTCCCTCCACTGTCCGAGGTGAGAGCACCAGCTTCTCGGCGATCTGTTTGTTCGTCAGGCCCTGCGCAACCAATTCGGCGACCTCTCGTTCGCGGGGTGAGAGAAGCTCGAGTTGCGAGGTGTCGGCGGTAGCGGTGGCGCGGGTGATGAGACTGCGGTCGGGGGCCGGATGGTCGTCCTCGGTGCGGTCCTCGTCGAAGATGTAGGCAAGTAGTTCGGGGGCGGTCATGGCTTGTCCTCGGGCCCACGCGGCATCGAACGCAGAAGTGCCGATATGGCTTCGTGCCGTGTCGACTGCGCGTTCGCGCAACGTATTCCAGTGGTCTGCACCGTAGAGTTGTTGACCGATCGAACCCCACATGGACGAGGCGGCGCCCAGCACGACGGCGGCACGCGCACCGTGGCCCTGCTCGGCGAGTGCCCATCCGAGCAGGTCCGCCATCACGGTCTTGCCGATGGGGTCGGCGAACTCTCGCTGGTATCGCAGTGCTTCGAGGGCTCGCCGGACAGCGGTGTCGGGGGCGTTCTCGAGCAGTGCAACGTGGCCGAGTCCGTAGGTCGCGTAGGAGTGGAACCACAGCTCGCCGATCTCGTCCGTCTTGATGAACACGCAGCTGAACGCGTCCGCGGCGCCGGCTACGTCCTGTATGGAGCAGAGAAGCATGCCTCGATGGATCTGCAGCATCGATACCAGTTCCGGCTCACAGCCGTACAGTTGGTAACCGCGTTCTGCTTCGTCGAGGTATGCCATCCCGGAATCGGGTCGGCCGGCGAAGAAGTCCCTCAGTCCGGCGATATGGACCGCGAACGACCTGGTGACCGGATCTTCGCGGTCGCCGGCGAGCTCACGTGCTCTGCGTAGGGTGAAGTCGGCGGCGTCTCGATCGCCTTGCAGTGTTTGGACCAGTGCGAGCACGGTGAGGATGCGTCCTCGTGCGGTCCTCGAGATGCCGGGCAGGTCGAGTGCCTGTGTCAACCACATTCGGTGTTCACGTACGGAGATTCCGCATGCCCATAGGAATCTCGAGGATCCCAGGGTGTCGGCGGCCCGTTGAACGAGTGCGGGATCGGTGGGGTCGTTCATCACCGAATGCAGCGCTGCGCGGATGTTTCCGCGGTTGATCGACACCGCGGTTGCGCTCGCCAACTGTTCGGGCCCGTACCAGGACGCTGTCGATTCTTCGATAATGCGTGCGCAGTACTCGAGTAGTTTCGTGTGCATGTTTCGGCGTTCCGGGATGGTCAGTTTGCCCCATCCGTACTCGCGTATCGATTCGAGCAGTCGGAAGCGAACACCGTCCTCCGATGTCTCACGCACAACCACGGACTTGGCGACGAGGGCCGCGGCTGCTTCCATGAT
Source organism: Rhodococcus sp. HM1 (assembly GCF_023218075.1). Taxonomy (GTDB): domain Bacteria; phylum Actinomycetota; class Actinomycetes; order Mycobacteriales; family Mycobacteriaceae; genus Rhodococcus. Next base: position 22,935 of record NZ_JALPTB010000014.1, read on the forward strand.
CTCGTCCTCGGACAGGACGTCGTCGGAGCACACTGCTACTGCTGTGGCAAGGTCGAAACTGTCGGCGAAGACGGAGGCTCTGCACCACAGGGTGCGTTCGGTTTCCGAGCACAGTTCGTAACTCCAGTCGATCGTGGCCTGCAGGCTGCGATGTCGCGGTGTGCGTCCGCGTGCGGAAAAGGTCAGCATCGACAGGCGCCGATCCAGTCGCTCTGCCAGGTCTTCGACGGATAGGACGTTGAGGCGGGTGCATGCCAGTTCGATGGCCAGGGGTAGTCCGTCGAGTCGCTGACAAATCCGTCTGACGGCGTCCACATTCGAGTCGTTGAGTGCGAAGCCCGAAAGCACCGACTCGGCGCGGTTCGCGAACAGTTCGACGGCTCCCGATCCTGTGCTTCCGTACGTCGGCAGGGGAGGGAGATGGAAGACGTACTCGCCGGGAATGGCCAGGTATTCGCGTGAAGTGGTGAGGATCCGAAGGTTGCTGGTTTCTTCGATCAGGCGGCTCGCGAGGGCTGCGACCCCTTCGACGAGATGTTCGCAGTTGTCGAGGATCAGCAGCATCCTCCGATTGCGTAAGTACTCGATGAGGATGTCGTCGGCGGAGTTTTCCGGCCCGTCGCGGGTTTCGAGTCCGAGTCGATCGGCGATCGCCTGGCTCAACAAGTTTTCGCTTCGCAGGGAAGCGAATTCGACGAAGCGTACACCGTCAGGAAATGCCCGTCGGTATTCTTCTGCGGCGCGTATGGCGAGTCGGGTCTTTCCGATTCCTCCGGGTCCGACCACGGACACCAGTCGGTGATCTCCGAGGAGCCGACGGACTTCACGCAGCTCGTGGTGTCGTCCGATGAAACTGGTGGGTTGCTGCGGAAGCCCGGTCCCGGTCGAAGGATTTTCGAAAGCGGGGGTGGTCATCTCGGTCTTGATCTGGTTCACCTTGCGTACGAGAAGTGTGCGGGAGTGGCCCCACTCGATGCATCTGCCGATCTCTGCGGTCGAGATGTCCGGAGTCCGGTGGAGGAGGTCTCGGATGCGTGCATCCGCTTCATCGGCAACCGAGCCCTTCAACCTTCGGTGGTCGTTCGGCGGTTCGGGCATGGCGAGAGCTCGGCGCACCGTGTTCCGGGAGATGCCCAAGCGCTGGGCGATGCCCTTGATCGATTCGCCTTCGCCGCGGCATCGGTGGATTTCGGACCATTCGTCGGTGTTCACCGCACCTCCTATGAGACGTACATCACTCTGCTGGGCGGAGGTGATGCGCCGCAACAAGGGGGGTCAAGATGTGTCATCAACGACTCTACGCAGGGTGTCCATTACCCGATATTTCGGGATAGAAGCCATGTGAGCAGCAAGAACGGCGATCGGGCCAGGGGGACCACCACCCCCGTACCCGGTCACGTGGTCGGACGGTTACCGGAGGCTTCCGTCATTGCAAAGGTGGGTGTGGACCACATTCGCCACCCACGGAGGTAGACCGATGACCCAGCAGAACGCCGACGCACTTACCAAGGCTTTCGCCGCAGCTGATCAGGGCGATCCCACGCCGCTACTGGATCTGTACGACGACTCGATGACGTGGGCCGGATTCACCTTCGACGGCTCGCAGCGGATCTACACCAAGGCGGAGTTTCTGGAAGGGCTCGGTGTGCTGGCCAAGCTCGACGCCTCGGCGAACGAAGTACTCAGCTGTGACGTGATCGATGACGAACTCGTGGTTGCCAAGATCCGGGCGTACCGCAAACTCGGCGATCACGAACTGGACATCACCATGGTCATGGGCCACCGTTTCGTCGACGGCAAAGTCGTGCGTGGCAACGATCTCGTTCCCTCCTCGTTCGAAGCGTTCTGGTCCGCGACCGGACTCGCCGGCTGACAGGGGAAGGCGATGAGCATCGCACAGCACCGCACTCGCACTACGGCTCTCGACGCCGCCCTCGAAGCACTACAGGCCGGTAGCCGGGTGTTGGCAGTGGATGATCTGAACGGCACCGGCATCGACATGATGATCCTGGCCGACCGGGCGTCGACATCCACCGTGGCCGAAATGATTCGTGAAGGAAGCGGATTCATCTGCGTCACCGTGAGTCCGTCCGATGCTCATCGCCTGTGCCTACCACCGATGACCTGGGACACCGGAACATCGTTCAGCGGACGGATGTGCGTGGCGGTCGATGCGGTAGAGGGCGTGACGACCGGCATCTCCGCACAGGACCGTGCGGTTACTCTTCGTACCCTGGGCGACCGGCGATCGACTCCCGCGTCATTCACCCGCCCGGGCCATGTGATCCCTGTCTTGGCATCGGACGAGAATGTCCTCAGCAGACCGCGCGTGATTGCGCAGGCTGGGAACCTCTGCACTGCGGCAGCGCCGGCGGGGCAGGGCTGTCCGGTGGCATTCACCTCCCTGGTGTCTCGCGTCGATCCGTGCCGCGATGCTGGCATCGACGAAGCTCGGCACTGGGACCTGCCCACGATTCGTTACTCGGACCTGCGGGCATCGATCGCCAGCAGTCATCCAGCCGTTGCATGAACGGCATTACCCACCGCACTCGACGTTCCTGGGAGGCCGACCGTCCATGAGCATCCCCAACTCGACCACCCATGCCGAAGTCGACCTACGGGCCGACTTCAAAGAGGCGATGGCGCACATGTGCGCACCGGTCACCGTCGTCACGACAATGGACGGCGATCGACCGCACGGCACGACTGTCAGCGCCGTGATGTCCTTATCGTTCGAACCACTGCTGATCGCAGTGGCGATGGCGACGACATCGGAATGCCTGTCCGCCATCACACGCGCCGGAAAATTCGGAGTCAACGTCCTCGCGGCGCAGCAACACTCCGTCGCCACAGGGTTTGCCACCAAGGGTGAAGACAAGTTCACGGGAACCATTTGGCACCAGCATGATTCGATACCGCGACTCGACGGGTCCGCAGTTTGGCTCTCCTGCCAGGTCGACCAGATCCTCCCGGGCGGCGACCACGCCATCCTCATCGGAGCCGTCACCGGCGTCGACGCCGACCCGGCCGCCGCACCACTGACCTACCACGGACGGCGGTTCGGAACGCACACTCCGCACTAGAAAGTGCTGCAGTCACCTTGCAGTCGAGAAGGATCAGACATTGAGTTTTCCGCCCGTTCTCCATGACCGGCTTCGTCTTCCTGTGGTCGCTTCACCCTTGTTCATCGTTTCCGGCCCTGATCTGGTTGTTGCACAATGCACCGCCGGTGTCATCGGATCGTTCCCCTCACTCAACGCCCGGCCCCAGCCGGTGCTACGTGAGTGGCTCACCGACATCACCGCCAGGCTGGCGAAACACGACGCGAACAACCCGGAGACCCCGTCCGCTCCGTACGCGGTCAACCTCATCGTCCACAATTCCAACGCACGGCTCGAGGAGGACCTCGACACCCTCGTCGAGTTCGAGGTGCCGATCGTGATTACCTCGCTCGGTGCCCGCACCGACGTCAACGACGCCGTCCACTCGTACGGCGGCATCGTCCTTCACGACGTCATCGACAACACCTTCGCCCGCAAGGCTGTCGCCAAAGGCGCCGACGGTCTGATCGCTGTGGCCGCTGGAGCCGGTGGCCACGCGGGAACACAGTCCCCGTTCGCGTTGATCCAGGAGATACGTGCGTGGTTCGACGGCCCACTGGTGCTGTCCGGAGCCATCGCTCACGGCCGCGCCGTCCTCGCAGCGCAGGCCGCCGGAGCCGACCTCGCCTACATCGGATCCGCCTTCATCGCCAGCACCGAAGCCAATGCCGACCTCAGGTACAAACAGATGATTGTCGACTCGACCGCCGGCGACATCGTCTACTCGAACCGGTTCACCGGTATCCACGGCAACTACCTGCGAGGAAGCATCGAAGCGGCCGGGCTTGAGCTCGACGCCCTCTCCGACTCGCAGCCGGCTGTACCCAACTTCGGGATCAACGAGGACACCGGGCCGGATCCGAAGCCGCAGCCGAAGCCATGGCGCGATATCTGGGGCGCAGGCCAGGGCATCGGCGTTGTCGACGCCGTACTGCCGGCTGCAAGGATCATCGAACGTCTCAGTGCCGAGTATGCGCAGGCGAGAGCTGCATTGCCGTGACATCCAGATTCCAATGGGGTGCCGGACCAGACCGCGACTCGTCGGCTTAGGGTCGGACTTGCGGTTGCACGGGCGGGTTCCGGCATCGAAGGCGCGGACGCGCCTGGAGTTGCCCGAGTGGTTGTCGTACTGAACCGGAGGCGGCGTCATTCCGCCTGAGTTAGGACATTTCGCTTAGTGTCCCGATTCGAATCCGAGACGGGTAAAAATCTCCTGTTCAGCAGTCGGGATCTGTGGCGGGAAGTCCTGCACGGCCCCGCTGACGGCGTTAGAGGAGATCCGTAGCAGCCGCAGTTGCTTGAACAGCCGATGCCGTCACCGCCGGACTGACCAGCGAACACAACTCTGGGCAGGTTGAAAGACACGTGAACCGGATCAATATGCTCAAGCGGCAGACGCGCGGGCGAGCCAACCTCGACTTGCTGCGCAAACGTATCGTTCACCTCGAATAGTGAAGCATGGCAGAGGCTTACCGGAAAGCGGGACGTATCCACCTTCGATGAGCCACATCACGCTGGGCCCCATAGGTGTCGGTCATGGAAAACACGTTCTTCCTACGAGGAAGCCCCCAGCCGAAGGCGCCCACCTGTCATGTACCAGAGTTGTCTCCTGTTCGGAGCGTGACAGGAGTAGAAGTTGTCTCTAGAGAAGGCCAGCACGGCATGGCTGGCGCAATCCAAGCAAGCGGATTATCGACGCATCGTCGGCAGTGCCAAGTACGACGACAACGCGGCATCTCACTACAGCTGGGATAGCTCGGTGGTGCACCATGACGAGGTACAACCGGGCGACATCATCGCCATCTGGGACGAGTTCCTGATCGGGGTTTCCGTCATCGAGCACATCGAGGTCGGCGACGGCATCAAGACTACGACGACCTGCCCCGTGTGCAATCGCGCGAATGTGGTGCGGCGCAAGCGCAAGCGTCCCCCGTATCGCTGCGACGACTGCCACGAAGAATTCGATGAGCCGATCTTCGGTGAAAAGGAGGTCACGACCTACCGCAGCAGTCACGCTCAGGCCTGGATCGACCTCGAAGGCGTCCTCGACGGCAAAGCCTTGCGGTCACTCTGCGTGCACCCGAAAGAGCAGAACAGTTTCCGGCGGCTCCGCCTCGACGACTTCCGTGAGGCACTCGAGGACGCAACCGACGGCAACCTCCTGCACATTCTCGACGAAACGTCGAAGCAGATGACCGGTGGACCGGAGGGCCATGTCGTTCGACCTGTTCGGGTGAGAGTCGGTCAGGCCGGGTTCAGAGCCAAACTGCTTGCCGAGTACGGGGCGCAGTGCGCAGTGACCGGCGCGGCTCCGAAATCGGTTCTCGAAGCGTGCCATCTCTATAGCTACGCCGAAGTCGGCAAGCATGCGGATCAGGGAGGTCTGCTCCTGCGTCGAGATATCCACCGCCTGTTCGACCAGGGGCTTATTGCGGTTGACGAGTCCGGTGCCGTCGACGTGGCCGAGGAGATCCGGACCTACCCAACGTACGGAGATCTGCATGGCAAGGTGCTTCAGGTAGTCCTCACCCCCAAGCAACGGAAGTGGATCCGTAGCCACTGGCTCGAATGGCGCGGCCGGTAGGCGATCGACCCGCCGATCGGAAGGTTGTCGTTGAAGTCGGGGCGTGGGTGGGTTCTCCGCAAATACTTCCCGCCGTTCACGTCAAGCCACCCGGACTCGGGTCGGGCCGATCTACGTGGGCTGACCGGCGACACGATGTGGACGCCCCGATGGAGCAAGCCCCGGCGATTCCGCGGGGAAGTGGGGGTCGTCCATCGGTACAGCCAGAGTGGGCCACGGCTGATGCCACTCGGCACAACTGGTGTCAACTGAGGCCGCCGCGCGCAGCCCAGATCTGAGCCCAGGAACGCCCACCCGTCTGGGGAGCGGGTGGAGCGAGCCACCTGCTCGGGGCGGTGTGGCACGCGGGAGCGCTACGGGAGCGCTGGACTCAGACCAGAACTGGCCACGCCCTGAGTTCGCTACGCCGACACGAGGTCGCAGACGCGGAGGCCGCCGAGGCGCGCGCAGCTCGCCGCTGTGGATGTCGACTCGGGCCGCCGGCAGTGGTGCGATCAGCGGGTAGTTTGTCGTGCCCGGTGATGCCGATTCGGTGGCAACCCTGCGGACCACCTTCCATGCCCACGCAATTCGGCACGGCGTCGTCGACCTCGACAGCGCGGCGATCCGTGCCAGCCGCGTGCCCTCACCCGGGCGATTTCGCAGTGGATCAACATCTTCGCCGTGCCGTCGGTGATCGCCTCCCTCCGAGACGGTTACCCTCTACCTCGGTGATGTCATCTTCACCGGCACCCCGCAGCGTGGAGTGGGACAAAACCGCCGCGGTTCCTGCAGCCAGATGAGCGACTGACCAGTTGGATCAGCGGAATCGGCGATCTGTACCAGAGTTTCGTTGCTGCTTCCGAGTCGTCGTAGCACGTGGGTTCAACGATCCACGACGTTCTCGAAGACGGTGGCATTGGCCATGCCGCCGCCCTCACACATCGTCTGCAGCCCGAACCGGATGTTTTCTGCGCGCATGTGATGGACGAGCGTAGTGGTCAGGCGTGCACCCGAGCCACCGAGCGGATGACCCAGTGCGATTGCCCCGCCCAGCGAATTCACGCGATCCTCCGAGGCCCCGGTTGCCCGGAGCCAGGCGCCGACGACACTGGCGAATGCCTCGTTGACCTCGAAGGCACCGATGTCGTCGAGAGTCAGGCCTGCCCGTTCGAGCGCCCGTGCCGTCGCGGGGATCGGCCCGGCCAGCATGGTGATGGGATCGTCGCCGACCACTGTTGCGGTGTGCACCCGCGCCAGTGGTGTCAGTCCCAGGTGCCGGGCGCGTTCTCCGGACATCATCAGCAACGCGGCTGCGCCGTCCGAGATCTGAGATGCGTTACCTGCGGTGATCCGCCCGTCCTCGCCAAGGACCGGATCCAGCTGGCCGAGCTTGTCGAGCGTTGTGGCCCTGCGAATTCCTTCGTCGAATTCGAGCTTCGTCCCGTCCGGCAGGGTCACCGGCACGATCTCGCCGGCGAAGCGACCGTCGTCGACTGCCTGGGCTGCTCGCTGGTGTGAGCGCAGGCTGTACTCGTCGAGCCAGGTGCGGCTCAACTCGTACCGCTCGGCGAGAATCTCGGCGCCGCGAATCTGATTGAATTCGATGCCCTCGTATCGCTGTCGGATCGCGTCACTGTTCGGGTCTCCGAGACCGACGCGCCGCGCCGATCCCATCGGGATCCGGGTCATCGATTCGACACCGCCCGCAACGGCGACGTCGTATTGACCGGAGATGATCCCGGCGGCGGCGAAATGCAGTGCCTGCTGGCTGGATCCGCACTGGCGCTCGATGGTGGTGCCGGGCACCGACTCGGGCCAGCCCGAGGCGAGAACGGCGTTGCGGGCGATGTTGCCGGCTTGCTCGCCGACTTGGCCGACACACCCCCACACGACGTCGTCCACAGCTGCGGGCTCGATGCCGGCGCGATCGAGCAGCGCGGTCAGGACCGTCGCGGACAGATCGACCGGGTGGACCTCCGCCAATCCGCCCTTGCGCCGCCCGATGGGGCTCCGGACGGCTTCGACGATGACTGCGTCACGCATGGTGTGTTCCTGTTCTCTCGTTCTCGATGGTCACGACCCGGTCCAGACCGGGGTGCGTCGTTCGGTGAAGGCGGCCGCACCCTCGCGCGCGTCGTTCGAGCCGAACACCGGCATCACAATGCGCCTGGTTCGCTCGAAGGCCTCGGCCGGCGGCCAACCGGGTGATTCGACGACCACCTTTTTGCTGGCCTGTACCGCAAGTGGGCCATTCGCGGCAATCGTTTCGGCGATAGCGAGAGCTTCGGACAGTATCTCGGATTCGGTGGCGAGACGGTTGACCAGGCCGAGGGGGTGCAGCTGAGCCGCGGTCATGGGAGCGCCGGTGAGAATCATCTCGAGTGCCACCGCACGTGGCAATCGGGTCGGCAGCCTGGTCAGTCCACCGGCGGCGGCGACCAGGCCGCGCCGCACTTCGGGAAGACCGAACGTGGCGGTCGGTGCGGCCACCACGAGATCGGCGGCCAGTACGATCTCGAATCCGCCGGCGAGTGCCGGGCCGTCGACAGCGGCGATCAGCGGCTTGGCGGGTGGCGCCTCGACCAGCCCGGCGAATCCGCGATCCTCTACGCGGGGGCTCTCTCCGCGGAGGAAGGCCTTGAGATCCATTCCTGCGCAGAAGTACCCACCGGCGCCGGTGATGACACCGACACTCAGACCCGGGTCGTTGTCGAGACGATCCATCGCCGATGCGAGGGCACTCGCCATCGCCCGGTCGACGGCGTTGCGGGCGTCCGGACGGTTGAGCGTGACCACCAGGATCCGGCCCCGTCGTTCGGTCAGCACCACGTGCTCGGGAGTCCGGTCGGTCATCGGGGGGCCATCCGGATAGCGCCGTCGAGGCGGATCGTCTCGCCGTTGAGCATGCCGTTTTCGATGATGTGTGCGGCCAGTGAGGCGAATTCGGACGGTTCGCCGAGGCGCTGAGGGTGGGGGACCGAGGCGGCCAGGGCTTCGCGGATGTCGCTGCGGGCGTTCAGCAGAAGTGGGGTGGCGAAGACACCGGGCGCGATTGTGCAGACCCGGATCCCGACGCTGGCAAGGTCGCGGGCCGCCGGCAGGGTCATCCCGACCACCCCGGCCTTGGACGTCGCGTAGTTGATCTGCCCGATCTGGCCCTCGAAGGCGGCGACGGACGCGGTCAGCACGCACACGCCGCGGTCGGCGTCGAGCGGCTCGTTGGCAGCCATCGATTCGGCCGCGTAGCGGAGCACGTTGAAGGTGCCGATGACGTTGAGGCGTATGACCGACTCGAACGGCTCGAGGTCGGCGGCCTTCCCATCCTTGGAGAGGATACGCATGGGTTTGCCGCGGCCCGCGCAGTGCACGACTGCGCGTACCGGGCCCTGCTCGGCGGCTTCGGCGAATGCCGCGGCGACGGCGTCCGGGTCGGTGACGTCGGTGGGCACGAACTGCGCAGCCGGGCCCAGCGCGGCGGCCTGCTCGGCGCCGGGGGAGCCGGGAAGGTCGAGCAGGGTGACGGTGGCGCCGGACTCGACCAGACGGGTGGCAGTCGCCAGTCCGAGTCCGGATGCACCGCCGGTGACGACGGCGTTGATGTTCTTGATCTGCACTTCTACGGTCCTTCGATGCGGTCCGGACGCACAGCGACCGGAACGGGAGCGGTGAGAGGCTCAGAGCCCCATGGACTTCGAGATGACGCTCTTCATGACCTCACTGGTGCCGCCGAAGATCCGGGTGACCCGGGCGTCGGCGTACAGCCGGGCGATGGGGTATTCGGTCATGTAGCCGTAGCCGCCGTGCAGCTGCAGGCACTTGTCGATCACCCGGGCCTGCAGTTCGGTGCAGAACAGCTTCACCTTCGCTGCATCCGCCGGGGTGAGTGTGCCGTTGTCGAGGGCGATGAGCGCCTGGTCGACCATCGACTGTCCGGCCTGCAGGTCGGTCGCGCATTCGGCGAGTACGAATTTGGTGTTCTGGAAGTTGGCCAGCGGCGTGCCGAACACCTGGCGTTCCCGAGCGTATTCGAGGGCGAGATCGACTGCCGCGGTGGCGGTGGCGAGGCCGGTGATGGCGATCGACAGCCGCTCCTGCGGCAGGTTGTGTGCCAGCATCGCGAATGCGCCGCCCTCCTTGCCGAGGAGGTTCCTGGCCGGCACGCGGACGTTGTCGAACGTCAACTCGGCGGTGTCGGACGACTTCATACCGATCTTGTGCAGGTTGCGGCCCCGGATGAATCCGGGCATGTCCCCCTCGACGACGAGCAGTGACAGCCCTTTGCGGCGGTTGTCCGGATCCTTGGAGGTGCGTGCCACCACGATCACCAGTTCGGCGTTGATGCCGCCGGTGATGAAGGTCTTGTTGCCGTTGAGGATGTAGTCGTCGCCGTCCCGGACGGCGGTGGTGGCGACCCCCGCGAGATCCGAGCCGATGCCGGGTTCGGTCATGGCGATCGCGCTGACCAGGTTGCCGTCGGCGAAGCCCTGGAACCAACGGTCGCGCTGTTCCTCGTTGGCGTACTCGAGAAAGTACGGCAGCACGGTGTTCAGATGCACCTGGAATCCGCCGAGAGAGGCTGCGGCGTAGCCGATCTCCTCGTAGACGACGGTGTTGAACAGGAAGCTGTCGATGCCGCCGCCGCCGTACTGTTCGGGTACCTGCAGACCGTTGATTCCGATCTCTGCGGTCTTCTTGTAGAAGTCGCGGGGGATGCAGCCCTGGGCTTCCCAGTCGGGCAGGTTGGGGGTGATTTCCTTGGCGATGAACTGGCGGACGGTGTCGCGGAAAGCGTCGTGGTCTTCGGTGAAGATGGTGCGTTGCATGGTGATTCCTTTGAGAAGGCGGGTTCGTCGGCGGGGTTCCGGTGCCTAGCGGAGGCGGACGATGTCGGAGGCGACGAGGGCGTCGACCGCGGCGGCGGGGTAACCGAGTTCGGTGAGCAGCTCGGCGGTGTGCTGACCCAGGTCCGGGTCACCTTCGCTGCCGGGCTTGGGAATGCTGCCCAGATGCCAGGGTGAGCCGAGGGCGGTGTGCGATGCCCCGTCGGTGTCGCTGACCTCGATGAACAACCCGGACGCTTCGACGTCGGCACTGCGCATGGCCTCGGGGTAGGTGTTGATCCTGCCCGCCACAACTCCGTTGGTGGTCAGCAATTCCATGGCTTCGTCGCTCGTCATCGTCGAAAATGCGCTGCGCAGCTCGATCAGCATTGCCTGCCGGTTCGCCACCCGCAGGGTGTTGCTTGCAAAGCGGGGGTCCTCGGCCAGGTCGAGGCGCCCGATGAGGCGACACAGTCGGTGGAAGTGCACGTCGGAGTAGGCGGACAGGACCAGGTTTCCGTCCTTGGTTGTCATTACGTCCGCGGCTGGGGCGATACTGGGTTGTCCGTTGCCCTTGCGGATGGGTTCCTCGCCGGTGATCAGGTATTGGCCCCAGTTCGTGCCCTGCAGGTGGAGCGCGACTTCGAGGAGCGAGACCTCGACGGTGTCGCCTTCGCCGGTGCGGAGGCGGCGCACATAGGCCGCGAGGATCGCCTGGGCGCACACGTAACCGGAGGCGACGTCGACGATCTGGGCCCCCACCTTCTGCGGCTCACGGTCGGCTTCTCCGGTGACCCACATCATCCCGCTTTCGGCCTGTGCTGCGATGTCGAGGCCGGGTCGGTACTTCGACGGTCCGTGCAGCCCGAAGCCGCTGACGGTCGCGTAGACGATCCGGGGGTGGGCGGCGAGGATCTGGTCGGCGCCGAGTCCGAACGACTCCATGACTCCGGGGCGCAGGTTCTGTACGACGATGTCGGCGCCGGCGATCAGTTTCCGGGCGATCTCCTGTGCCTGAGGGTCTTTCAGGTCCAGTGCGATGGACCGCTTGCCGCGGTTGTAGTTCTGCAGCATGGCCTCGCCGGCTGGTCCGATCCCGCGGGCGGACTCGCCGTGCACCGGCTCGACCTTGATCACGTCCGCCCCGAGGTCCACGAGGATCTGGGTGGCGGCGGGGGCTGCGATGAATTGCCCGAAGTCGATGACGCGGACGCCGTCCAGGGGGCTGTTGATGTTCATGCTGTCTCCTCGACTCGACGGCGGATGAGGGTGATGTCGCGTTCGGGGTTGACCAGGAAGATTGCGATGACTGCGCCGACGATCATCAGGGCGCCGCTGGATTGGAAGCCGATCGCGTAGCCGGTGATCTTGTCGACGGACGAGCCGACGGTGAAGCCGAGTACGAGCGGCGCCATCATGCCGGAGATGCTTGCGATCGCCGAGAGCATGCCCAGGACCATTCCGCGCTTCTTCGCCTGGACAACGTCGGCGATCGCGGAGAGTGCGACGCCGAAGGCTGCGGTGTTCAGCGAGAACGCGAGGGCGATCAGGACCAGTTGCAGTCCGCCCTGGGGGAGCAGCGTGAACCCGGCCATCGAGATGCCGGCGCCGGCGACGAGCGCTGCGCTGAAGTAGCCGCGGGCGACTCGGCGGGAGACGCCCCGTGAGATGAGCCGGCCGGAGAACCAGCCCGCGGTGATGGCGCCGCCGGCGGCGAGTCCGTAGGGCAGCATCATGAGCTGACCGGCGGTGGCGGTGTCGTAACCCAGGCCTTCCTGGAGATAGACGGGCAGCCATGCGATCTTCAGGGTGGTCGACCAGTACGAGCTGAACATCAGGACCGCGATGCCGATGACGGTGCCGGTCTTCAGGATCGTTTTGTAGGGTGCGTCGACAGTCTCGACGACCACCGTCGACACCGGAGTTGTTTCGCCTTCGTCGGCGCTGCGGCCGAGGATCAGCCAGGCTCCGGCCCACAGGGTGCCGATCGCGATGAGTACGTAGAACGCGGCGTGCCAATCCCAGTGGAAGATGATCCAGGTGAGTATGGGTGCGGCGAGCAGGGTGCCGATCGAGGCGCCCGCGGAGACGAATCCGCCTGCCATCGCTCGCTTCTCCGGCGGGAACCACGAGTGTGCGGCGTGGTTGGCCAACGCGAATGCGGGGCCTTCGGCGAATCCGAGGATCACTCGGCAGGCGATGAGGACGCCGAAGCTGACGGTGCCGAGCAGCGGGATCATTGTCGCGACCCAGGTCAGCATCAGACCGGCGAGCAGCCAGCGAAGGCTTACCCGAGACGAGAGCCAGCCGAAAAACAGTGCGCCGGCAGCGAATAACCAGAAGAAGCTGCTCTGCAGGAGTCCGAACTGCTGGGAGCTCAGCCCCAGGTCGTGCTGAATCTGTACCCCGGCGAACGCGATGACGGATTTGTCGGCGTGGTTGATGAGCATGAACAGGACGAGAAGGCCGACGACGAGCCAGGCACGTCGCATCTGCGTCGGCCGTGGCGGACGTGACCGTACCGACGTATTCGTCGACCCTGTTGTATGCATCGTGGGATCCCTCCGAGAACAAGCGGCAGTGGCGCACCGACGAGCAGGGCAATGTCCACTCCGAAGGGAGGATCATCCAGGTGGTGGACCCGGGCGCGCCGCGATGACGTGAGTTGGTACACACCATTCAAAGCGCGGCAATCGATCGGGTCAAAGACCAAAAAAGTAGAAGATCTACTGCAATTGCCTATGAATCATGGGAGACTCGGGCATTGTCTTCCCGTAGCCGGCGGTCGCCTTCCTCGCGCGTCAGCCTTCCGGCTTCGACCAGGGACAGTCCGTCTGCCATGTACCCCGCGACGGACTGGGCGAACTCCTCGAAGGAGGCCCGGGCGCAGGCCAGGAACTCGGTCGATGCCTCCGTGATCCGTCCGGGTCGGTGGACGACGCCCATCTTGCGGGTCAGGCGCGGCGAGAGTTCCCGTACGACTCCACCGCGGAGGATCGCGTCGAGCCCACTACGCAGCGCAACGATCGACACCCCACCGCCGGCGAGGACGATCGGCAGCACCGCGCCGCGCTGGCGCACCTCCACCGCGACATCCGGCTCGACTCCGTGCAGACGCAACGAGCGTTCGATGAAATCGCGGGTTGCCGTACCGCGCCCACTCATCACGAAAGGGACCCCGGACAACTGCTCGATCGGCACCGGGTCCGGCCACCGCGCATCGGTTCCCGGCGGACACACCAGCACCAGCTGCTGATCGATCAGTTCCTCGCCCACCAGGTCCTCGGTGGGCAGCGGCAGTGCGAGGATGCCCAGCTCACACGCTCCGGACTTGACCAGGGACACGACATCGGTGGTCTCGTCGCGTTCCTCGATGTGGAAACGGATGTCCGGGTACTGATGGCGGAACTTGGCCACCCACACCGACAGGGGGTCCGAGGACAGATCCGACAGGGACGCCACGTCGATTCGGCCGGCGCGCATCGCACCGACATCTCGGACCGCATTCTCCGCAGCGCCCACATCGCGCAGGATTGTGCGGGCCGGGCCGACAAGGGCCTCGCCGGCGGGGGCCAGTACCAACCCCCGTCCGACCCGATGGAACAACTCGACGCCAAGATCCTTCTCGAGCTTGCGCACCGCTTGCGACAGGGACGGCTGCGCCACCCGCAGCTGTGCCGCGGCTCGTGTCACCCCGCCGCTGTCGACGACGGCGAGGAAGTACTCGAGCTGGCGCAGGTCCATGATCCGAATCTAGAGGCTGAGCCGGGCGTGGCGTTCGATGTCATCGAACCATCAGTACGCGACCCAGGGACGATAGCAACTTCTTCTCCAGGCGCACCGCTGCGTGCGCGGCCGACCGCACGAACCCCGCGTCCCGATCGGAAGAGGCAGCGTTGTAGTGGGCACACTGCGCAAGCCCGATCACGGGCGACTCCGAAGGTGCACCCACCGTTCTGGATGACCATCTGCTGAAGGAGTGAAATTGGGGCAGGGCGCATAGGTGGGTGTCGGGACGCGCTGCGCCGGGCCGGTATCCGGGTGGTTCGGAGCCCTTCACACGCTGTCAGGACTACGCGCGAAGTGCGAGCGAGATGTTCACTCGTCTTGTCACAGCGGTTCGAACCTCATGATCGAGTCCGCTGGGGCGTGACGACGTCTGCGACCGGCCGGTGGATAGCCGAGTTTGTGTGCGCAGAGAGCTTTCAGACGGCGCCGGACCTGGACGTCGATACTCGGATGTTCGTCGAGGAGACTCTGCAGGCGGTGGTAGAAGTCGATGGGTAGGAGTCCGAACTCGGGCAGGATGTGCTCGTCACCGCCACCGTAGGGTGCCCACCGCACGGCGAAGTCGAGCAGCGCGACTTCATCTTTCGTCACTGTGCTCCTTTCCTGAAATTCACCACCGTGGGCGGGGCTACCTGTATATGCAGCCCCGCCCACCGTGTCAGCGCACGTCGAGGTAGATGCTCTTGAGCTGTTGGTAGCCCGCCAGTCCTTCGGGCCCGAGTTCCCGCCCGAGTCCGCTGTTCTTGATGCCGCCGAAGGGGGCGGTCGGATCGTTGGCGTAGCCGTTGATGCCGACCGTTCCGCTGGCGATGTTGCGGGCGAAGCGTGCACCGCGTTCGGGGTCGGCGGTCCAGACCGAACCACCGAGGCCGTAGTCCGAGTGGTTGGCGATGGCGATTGCCTCGGCTTCATCGGTGTAGGGGATGACCGACAGCACCGGGCCGAAGATCTCCTCCTGCGCGATGGTGTGCCCCGTCTCGACGTCGGCGAATACCGTGGGTTCGACGAACCAGCCGTGATCTGCCCCGGCAGGACGCTTGCCGCCGGTGGTGATCCGCCCACCGTCCGACTTACCCTTCTCGATGTAGCCTTCGACGCGATCGCGTTGACGGGCCGAGACCAGCGGTCCCATCTGCGTCGCTTCCGAGAGCGGGTCGCCGACGGACACACCCTTCGCGAGATCCGTAATAGTGTCGACGATCTCGTCGTAGCGTGAACGCGGCGCGAGTACCCGGGTGCCGAGCCAGCAGATCTGGCCGTTGTTGAGAAGCGTTGCGGCATAGAAGGATTCGATGTTGGCTGCGAGGTCGGCATCGTCGAGGACGACCGCGGCGGACTTGCCGCCGAGTTCGAGAGTGACCGGACGCAGCAGTTCACCGCAGGTGCGGGCAATGGTGCGGCCGGCTGCGGTGGAACCGGTGAACGAGACCTTGTCGATGCCCGGGTGGGCGACGAGGTAGGCGCCGAGTTCGCGTCCGCCCGGGACGATGTTGAGCACACCCGCAGGAAGGCCCGCCGCGATCGCCGCTTCGGCCATCAGGAAGGCGTCGAGCACGGTCTCCGGAGACGGCTTGAGAACGACGGTGCAGCCGGCGGCGAGCGCCGGAGCGATCTTGAGGAACGTGATGGCCTGGGGGACGTTCCACGGCACGATGGCGCCGACGACGCCGATGGGAGAGCGGGTGACGAGGGTCGATCCGCCGAGCATGCCGGGTCGGATCTCGTCCTCCTGCTTGGCCGTCATCTCGGCGTAGTAACGCAGCAGGAGAGGTGGGAAGCCACCCTCGAATTGTCGGGCGAGGCTGATGGGCATGCCGTTCTGGCTGCTCACCCGGGTCGCGGTGTCCTCGGCGCGGGATTCGAGTTCGTCGGCGAAGCGGCCCAGGACCTCGGCGCGCCGGGCGGCGCTCCACGACGCCCAGCCGTCCGGGCCGGTGAAGGCCGCGCGGGCGGCCTCGACCGCATCGTCGATGTCGGACTCGGTACCGTCCGGCACCGAGCCGATCCGCTGTTCGGTGCTCGGCGAGATGACCGGAATCGTCGAATCGCCGGACGGCCGTACCCATCCGCCGCGGATGTAGAGATCGGTGTAGTCGATCGTCATCGGGGTGTCCTTCTCGGAAAGTGTGTCGGGTGGAGTGGTCAGTCCTGCACGAGCACGGGCTTGAGCACCTCGCCCCGGTGCTGGGCCTCGATTGCGTCGTTGATCTTCGCGAAGGGGAAGGTGGTGACGAGCTTGTCGAGCGGGAACCTGCCCGCCTTGTAGAGCTCCACCAGTTCGGGGATGAATTCGTCGGGGACACTGTCGCCCTCGATGATTCCGGTGATCGTGAGTCCCATGGCGAGGGAGCTGATGATGTTCAGTGGCACGGATGCTGCCGGGTCGGCGGGCACGCCGATGAGGCCGATCGTGCCGTGGAAGGTCATGGCGCCGACGAGCGACTCGATTACTGCCGGGACGCCGGAGGTGTCGATCGCGTAGTCGACACCGGCGGGGACGATGGCGCGGACCTGCTCGACGAGTGGGCCGGCGGCCGGGTCGACGACGTGGGTGGCGCCCAGTTCGAGGGCGAGTTCGCGCCGGGACCGGTGGGGTTCGACGGCGATGATGGTGGTGCAGCCCTGCACGACGGCGCCCATGACGGCGGCCAGGCCGACGGAGCCGGCGCCGGCGATGAGTACTGCGGAGCCGGGACCGCAGTTCAGGGAGCGCATCACTGCCCCTGCGCCGGTCTGGATGCCGCATCCGAGGGGTGCGAGCAGTTCCGCGGGGACGTCGTCGGGAACTTTCACGACGTTGCGCTCGAACGCGAGACTGTGGGTGGCGAAGGAGGATTGGCCGAAGAACAGGCCGGTGAGTTTTTCCCCGTCGGTGGTGGTGATCGGCCCGGTTCCGTCGTCGCGCACCCCGTCGTAGGCGAGGTGCATGAATTGGTGGCAGTAGGACGGTGCACCCGTGGTGCACGACGGGCAGGTCCCACAGCTGTTGAAGGTGATACTGACACGGTCGCCGGGTGCCACTTTGGTGACGCCGGGGCCGACTTCTCGAACGATGCCGCATCCTTCGTGGCCGAGCACGGCGGGCAGCGCGGTCGGGAGGGCGCCGTCGCGTGCAGCGAGGTCGGTGTGGCAGATGCCGACGGCCTCGATCTCGACGAGAACCTCACCGGCCCTGGGTCCCTCGATGGTGATCGGCTCGAGGGTGAATTCGGTGTGCGGCTCTCTCGCGACTGCTGCGAGTGCTTCCATCGTCACGTACTCCATATCTTGTGGGCCGACCCGTGGGCCGGCGGAGATCGAAATGCTCTACAGAACGGCGTCCCGCAACGAGGTCGCGGGGTCGGCGAGTGCGGTGGGGTCGAGCTTGGTGCGGTCGCCGATAAAGCGTTTGCCGGCCATGAATTCGGCTGCGGCGTTTACGGTCTCGACGGCGACGGGGACGCCGTCGCTGTCGAGGTGGAACAAGGCGAAGGAGGACTCGGACGGATCTCCGCGCAGAACAGCCCGGGTGTCGGGATCGACCATCCCGGCCATCTTCATCCTCAGGTCGAACTGATCGGACCAGAACCACGGCACCTCGTGTGGTGGCCGGGGTGCGCTCATGATGACAGCGGCCGCCTGTTTCGCCTGTTCCACCGCGCTGGGAATGCTTTCCAGTCGCACCATCTTGCCGAGGGTGTCGTGCAGGCGATAGGTCACGTCCCCGATGGCGAGGACATGCGGATCGCTGGTGCGGGCCGAACCGTCCACCACGACCCCGGCGAGGCACTCGATGCCTGCCTCCCGCGCCAGCGCGTCATTGGGGATCGCTCCCACTCCCACCAGTACCAGGTCACACGCGATGTCGGTGCCGTCGGCGAGGGTGACTCCACCGACGCGACCGGCTGTCCCGGTGATTTCCCGGACCTCGGCACCTGTGAGGATGCGCGTGCCGCGGTCTCGGTGGAAGCGGGTGAGGGCGGCGGACAGTTCCGGGCTGGCGACCCGGGCCAGTACCCGTTCCTCCCGCTCGATGACCGTGACCTCGCCCCCGCGGGCGCGGGCCGATGCCGCGACCTCGAGTCCGACGTACCCGCCACCGACGATGGCCAGCGAGGATCCGCTGTGGACTGCCTTGCGCAATTGCGCGGCGTCGGCGAGCGTGCGCAGGCTCAGGACACCGTCGAGATCACTACCGGGGATGGTCAGCGTCCGTGGTGCGGCGCCGGTGGCGAGGACGAGCGTCGTGTACTCGAGGATGGAACCGGACGCCGTCGTCGCAGTGCGGGCGTCCCGGTCGATGTGCACGACCTGGTCACCCAGTCGGGTGTCGATGGCGTTGTCGACGTAGAACGATTCCGGCTTGAGCCATTGCACGAACTCGTCGTCGGCGTACTTCTTCGACAGAGGCGGGCGATGATACGGCGGATGTGTTTCCTCTCCGCACAGGATGATTCGGCCGTCGAACTTCTGTTGGCGGAGCAGACCGGCGAGTGTGCCACCGGCATGCCCGGCCCCGACGATCACCACGGTGGGTGAGGGGTGTGGCGTGGGCATCGTGCTACCCGGCGAACTCGATCTCGACGGGCATGTTCTTGAGGCCGCCGACGAAATTGGTCTGGATCATCTTGGTGTCGTCCACCAGTTGGAGCGACTCGATGTGGGGGAGCAGTTCCTCGAACATGATCCGCAGCTCCAGCTTCGCCAGGTGCTGGCCGATGCACATGTGCGGGCCGTAGCCGAAGGCGATGTGCTTGTTGGGCCGGCGGGTGATGTCGAAGCGATCGGGGTCGGGGATGACCTCCGCGTCGCGATTGCCCGACTGGTACAGCAACATGAAGCGGTCGCCCTTCTTGATGTCACGGCCGCGCAGCGTGTAGTCCTGCGTCGCCTGACGCATGAAATGCTTGACCGGCGAGGCCCAACGCAGCGACTCGTTCACAAGGTGCGGAGCGAGCGACAGATCGGCCTTCACCTTGGCGAGTTGGTCCGGGTTGCGACCGAGTTCGAGAATGCCTCCCGCAAGAGTGCTCGAGGTGGTGTCGTGGCCCGCGGTCGCGATGGCGATGAACCAGCCGTAGGCCACCTCGTTCGGGTAGTAGTCACCGTTCTTGTCGCGGGCGAGGGAGATGATCGTGGCGAGGTCGTCCCGGGGGTTGGCGCGGCGATCCTGGAGCAGTCGTTCGAAGTAGGCGTAGAAGTCCTGGATCGTGGCCACCCACTGCTTGGCGGCGGCGTCCGGGGTGAGCGGTTCGACATCCTCGCGGATGGCGTCGGGGTCGGCCGTCCCGAAGAACTCCTGCGTCAGGGCCATCATGCGGGGCTCGTCCTCCTCGGGCACCCCGAACAGGCTCATGATGACGTGCAGGGGGTAGTACAGGGCGAAGTCCTTGACGAAGTCGATGCGGCCGTCTGTCTCGAGGAGTCGGGCGACGGACGCCTTCGCCAGGTCACGGATGGTGGTTTCCCACTTCGCGAGGTTGGTCGGCCGGAACCAGTCGACGGCGATGTCCTTGATCTCGGTGTGCTCGGGCGGATCGAGGTAGGTGAGCGTCTCCAGGATGCGGAGACTGCCGTTGTTGATGCTCTTGGTGAACTCGTCGCCGGCCTGGTTCGCCAAGATCGGGTTGACCGACCCCTTGTTCTCACCACCCGCGCTGGTGAAGATGTCGGGCTGACGCTCGATCTCCATGATGTCGTCGTGCTTGCTCACCAGCCACAGCGGGTCGTACCCCTCGACGACAGCACGGCCGAGTGGATTGTTCTCGCGCAACCAACGGTAGGCCTCGAACAACTCGTCGTTGTCCCGGTGCCCTTCGGGCAACACGATCCGGCGGGCGACGGCGTCCGGGATCAGCTCTGTGACCTGCTCTGTAGTGCTCATCGAATCCCCTTCGTGATGCTGTGAGATGTGGCGCCGAACGCTGCGGCGCTCACGTCGGCCGATGTGAGTTCAGCCTGTCAGCAGCGGGGGTGAGGGGCATCACACCAGCGAACGAAAGTTGTCTATCTAACGGGGGATGTGGCCCCGGTCACTCTGCTGTCGCTTGCTGGTGGCGGCGCAGTTTTCACCCCATGGGAGGGGGGTAATCGGCCGATGTGGTGATGTGCGCGTCCAGTGACCGGCGACACAATTTCGGTCATGGAGAACGCGGCCGTACCCATCCGGGTGCATCGCCCCGCACCCGCGACGACCGCGCAGATGTTCACCGGTCGACCCGAAGGAGATTGCCATGCCCAACGTCGTGTACCAGCTTCCGGATGGTTCGACGGCGTCCGTCGACGTCCCGTCCGGCCAGACTGTGATGGACGGATCGGTACGCAACAACCTTCCCGGCATCGTCGCCGAATGCGGGGGCAGCTGCTCGTGCGCAACCTGCCACGTGTACGTGGACGAAGGTTCCGCCGCGGTGTTCAGTGAGCCGACACCAGAGGAACAGGACCTTCTCGAGTTTCTCGATGGTGTCCAGCCGTGCTCTCGCCTCGCTTGCCAGCTGGTGCTGACCCCCGACGTGGACACCGTCAAGGTGACCGTGCCGGCTTCGGGCGACTGACGACGCGGCGCGACTCGGCGGGCCCACCGGCTGGGGCCGGGTCACGGGGCGGAGCCGCCGGGTCACCGCGGGGTGGACCGATACTTCGCGATCAGCTCGGCGCGGTTGGTAGCGCCCAATTTTCGGAGAATGCGTTTCACATGCGACTTGACCGTGTCGACGGTGATGACCAGCTCGGCCGCGATCGAGGCGTTCGACGCACCGGTGAGAATCAGCCGGACGACGTCCGCTTCGCGCTCGGTGAGCGGATCGAGCAGGCGCCGATCCACGTCGTTCTCCGCGGGAGGCGGTGCATTGTTGGCCGCGCCGCGTGGGGACAGGGCGTCGAAGTCGGTGTTGCTGCTCCATCGCCGGGCGCTGTCGCGGAGGAGGAGGTTCTGGCGCTCGCGACGCGCTTCGAGGCCGACCCGCTCGAACTGACCGCCGAGCATTTCCGCGAACACGCTCAGGGCGTGGCGCCGTGGAGGATCCAACATCGTGTCGACGTGCACGAAGGCCGCCGCACGCCCGTCGACCACGACCGGAACTGTGGAGAAACCGTTGTTGCCCAGAGTGTTTCGCATCGACTCGGGAACGAGTTCATCGACCGTGACCGTGTTTGCCGCGAGCGCATGCTCTTCGGGAGAGCCCGGCGCGAGGTCGAATCCGAGGGGCAGTGACGGCGTGATATCTGGATCGGTGGTGAAGGAGACCACGGGAATGATCCGATCCTCCTCGAATCGAGACAGCACGACCGTTCGCGCAGAGCAGAGTTCGGCGACGCGCTCACACGCGCGTTGCATGAGTTCGGTGCTCGAGGCGGCATCGCCCAAGGCGTGGCCGGCGACATCGATGCCTGACGCGATTGCCTCGATGTCGTCGGTTCGACTCTCTACGAGCGCCTTCCGGCGATCGAGGAGATCGGCGAGACGCCGGCCGAGTTCGGCCGCGCGCTCGGGGGTGGCGGTGCGCAACTCGGTGAGGATGCCCGAGACGGCGCGATCGAGCTCGGTGTCCCCAGTGTCCGGTTGTGAATCCGCTTCCGGCACGTCAGCCATCGGTCACCGTCTTGGTGTTGGCGTACAGGGCCGCCACCTCGGCGCGCGTGGATACTCCGAGCTTCTTGAAAATCCGCTGGACATGGCTCTTGACGGTGCCGTCGGAAATGCAGAGTCGCCGGGAGATTGCCGCGTTCGTCGCGCCGGTCGCCAGGAGCGTGAGCACTTCGTGCTCGCGGGCGGTCAGCGATTGCGCGCGCGGAATGACCGTGGCCCGCGATCCACCGTCCGGGATCGGTTCCTCGGGGTTCGACGGTTCACGGGTATCGAGCTCGGGCATCGTCACCGGTGCCTGTTCGAGGTGCTGCAGTGCCTTGGTGAGACGTCGGATCTCGGTATCGATGTGCTCGTTGCGCGCGCAGATCTGCCTTCGCAGGTCGGCGCGTTCCTTCGACGAGGCACACACGGCCGCGAGCGCGCCGACGATGTGGACATCGGTGTCGGACAACCCGTCGCTTTGCCGGTCGACGTGGATCATCGCCACTGCACGGGAGTCGACGACGACGGGAACGGCGATGTACCCCGCCGGACGCGACAGGTCGATCAGGGGACGGTACGTGTGCCGGTAGGTGTCGGCCGCATCCACTGCATACGGACGGCGGCGACGGACCAGTTCGGCTTCGCGTGGTGCTTCCCGCAGCGAGATCTCCCGACCGTCGATCGCCTCGAGGAGAGGGCGGAAGTCCCCGGTCAGCTCGGGGTGTACAGCGAGCGCGATGGGTGACCACGTGGAACCGCGGACGACGGAGAACATGGCTTTGGCGTACCCGAGGTTCGTGCACAGTTCCTGCGTCACGGTCTGCGCGATCCGGTCGGATCCGGCATCGATGCTGCGTACGACGCGTTGGAGCTTCTCGAACTGCTCGGTGTGCATGCGCAGGCGGCGCGAGATGTCGTTCTGCCGGTCGGCGTCGAGGCGCATCACGAGTTCGGCGAGCCGGACTGCCTGTTCTGGGGAGTCGGTGCCCTCCCGAAGCTTGCGGAGTGCGCATGCGCGGATCGCTGCCGGATCAAGCTCGCCACTCACCGGGCGAATCAGGCCCGGCTCGTTTCCGAGTAGTTCCTGCAACTCCGCAACCGCCTGGTCGGCAAGCTCGAACGAACTCGTCGAATTGACCACTCATTACTCCTCGTGCCACGGCAGCCACATGGACGGTGACGGCACCGGCCCGCTTCCTTGTGGCCTCACACACAGTGTAGAGCGGCGCCACCTGGGCTTTTGCTGTCGTCTTGCGGCCGACTCCAATGTATATGGTCAGTCCAATTTCGTCACCCACTTTCGGGAATCGCTTCATCGGCTCTTGCTCGCCTCCCTCTGTGGCGCTAGGGTCGAATGGTAAGACCAAAATTGAAAGGATCGCCGGTATGGCCCCCTCTGTGCGTTACGACGTCGACGAGCACGTCGCGGTCCTCACTCTCGACCGTCCGGAAACTCGCAACGCCCTATCCGACGACCTCTTGGACGAGCTTCTGGCCGCGCTCGAGCGCGCGCGGGACGACGGCGACGTTCGGGTTGTCGTGCTGACCTCGTCGCACGAGAAGATCTTCTCGGCGGGCGGGGACCTGAAGGCGTTTGCGAGCGACACCCCGACGATCATCAAATATGCCGGCCTGGACCGCTTCCCGCGGTTGTACCGGCTCATCGGCGGTCTCGGGAAGCCGGTGATCTGCGCGGCCGGTGGCGACGTGCTCGCGGGCGCGTTCGGGCTCGCGCTCGCCTGCGACTTCGTGCTGGCCAAGGAGTCGGCCCACTTCGGGTGCCCGGAGATCAATGTCGGCGTGTTCCCGTTCATGATCTCCGCGCTCATCTACCGGAACGTCGGCCGGCTCAAGGCGAATGAGTTGATGATGTACGGAGAGAAACTCACTGCCGCGGAAGCGCACGAACTGGGGCTGGTGAATCGCGTGTTCCCGGACGGTGACTTCGATGCGGAGGTGCGGGCGTGGGCACGCCGACTGGCAAAGAAGTCACCGCTGCTGATGCGTCTGGGTAAGGATGCCATCGACAGCACCCGTGACATGTCGCTGCCGGACGCGCTTGCGACGCTGCAATCTCAACTGGCTCTTGCGTTCACCACGGAGGATCTCGTCGAGGGTGTCACGGCCTTTCGGGAGAAGCGGTCGCCTGTGTGGAAGATGCGATGAAGATTTCCTGCCGGTTGGCCCGGGGTGGCGGAATCCGGGGAGTTGGTGTGTCGCCGACAGCGAAATCATCTGGGCCCCTTGGTTTACCGCTCGTCCGGCGGGTGTGGTGAGTGTTCGAAGATGTCGTCGAAAGTGGTTGCTACTTCGGTCTAACCATTCTAATCTTTATGTAAACGTGTGGCAGAGCAAGAAGGACGGAATCCTCCATGACGCGCGAACGGAATCTCGGCCGATACACCCCCCAGCAGGTAGAGGAGTTCTATGCCAGTGGCCAATGGGCCGACGAGAACTTCACCGACCTTCTGCGGGCGCGCGCCGAGAGCAGTCCCGACAAGATCTTCGTCACCGACGGCACGCAGGAGCTGACGTTCGCGCAGCTCTACGACCGGTCGCAGCGGCTGGCGCTCGGCCTGCACCGAAAAGGGCTCCGTGCCGGCGACCGGGTCGCCGTTCAGCTGCCGAACTGGGCGGAATTCGTCGTCGTCGCAGCTGCCCTCGCTCGGATCGGTGTGGTGACGGTGCCGATCATGCCGATCTATCGGACGGACGAGGTGTCACACGTTGTCGCCGACGCCTCGATCCGGATGGCGATCGCGCCGGCACAGTTCAAGGGCTTCGACTATCTGTCGATGTTCGACGATATCCGGCGGTCGTCGCAGACGCTCGAGACGATCATCGCGGTGCGTGCTTCGGACGACAGCCGTAAGACGTTGGCCGGGAGGGGCATCGAGATTCTCGAGAATCTGGTCGTGGACGCGGACCCGGATGTCATCGACACCGAACTCGACTTCCGCGCCCACCCCGACGACCCGTTCGTCATCGTGTACACGTCCGGAACCACGTCGCGTCCCAAGGGTTGCCTGCACACCTTCAATACCTACGCTTCGGGCGCACGTGCACTGAAGACGGCCTTCGGGCACACCGAAGCGGATGTCCAATTCGGACCGTCCCCGATCACCCATACCACCGGACTCGTCACCAGTGTGCTCGTCCCCCTGCTCAGCGGCGCGGCGACCCACATCATGGCGGAGTGGGACCCGAAACGCGGGCTGGCCGAGATCGAGAAGTTCGGATGTACGGCCGCGGTCACGGCCACCACGTTCCTGCAGACGTTGTTGGCTGCGGCCGAACAGGAACCGGACGCCGATCTCTCCTCTCTCCGGGTCTGGGTGTGCGCCGGCTCCCCGATCCCGGCGGCCGTGGTGGAGAAGGCGAAGTCCGACCTGCCCGCCACCACCGTCCTGTCGCTGTACGGGAGAAGTGAGAATCTCACCACGACGACCTGCACCATCGAGGACGACCCGAGCCGGGCGATCACCTCCGACGGCGCCGCGCTGCCGGGGGCAGAGGTCAAGGTTGTCGGCGAGGACGGCCTCGAGGTGGCGCGGGGGAGCGAGGGCGACATCGCCTATCGCGGGCCCTCGCACATGATCGAGTACCTGAACCGGCCCGACGATACAGCGGAACTCTTTACCCCCGAAGGATTTTCGAGATCCGGAGATCTCGGAGTCATGGATGCCGACGGGTTCGTCCGGGTCACCGGCCGGACCAAGGACATCGTGATCCGCGGCGGCATGAACATCAGTGTGCGCGAGGTTGAGGACAAGCTGGCCGAGCACCCCGACATCCTCGCTCTAGCCGTGGTGGGAATGCCGGACGAGCGGCTCGGGGAGAAGGTGTGCTGCTACGTGGTGCCCAAGGAGGAGCAGAACCCTCCCACGCTGGACCATCTCCGCAACTACTTGCTCGATCGGGGAGTTGCGATTCAGAAGACCCCTGAACGCGTCGAGGTGGTCGCCGAGTTGCCCATGACCGCCACCGGGAAGATCCAGAAACACATCCTCCGCAAGCGTATCGCGGCAGAGTTGGCTGCCGGTTCCCTGGAACAGAGCACGCGCTGACCACGAATGAGCGGCCCCTCGTCCATGTGTCGAGGGGTCGCTCGGTTGTGCAGATGCGAAGAATGTCGTCGGAATCTGAAGTGTGAGTGGCGGTCCCCGAATACGGGACCTCGGAACCCGATCGGCGGGCTGTCAGGCCCCGGTGACGACGACCGTTGCCGAACCGGTGACAACCGGTCCCTTTGCTCCGGAGACGACGAGATCGAGATCGGCCCGTGTCTCCCCGTCGGTGTCGGTGATCGCCGTGATCGTCCCACCGACGGTCAGGGTGTCGCCCAGGAACACCGGGGCGACGAAGCGGACGCCGAAGGAACGGACGTGCTCGACGCCGAATGTGTCGGAGAGCCAACCGGCCAGGATCCCGGCCTGCATCTGACCCATCGCGATGACGCCCGGGAACCCGGATGTTGCAACGAACTCTGGATCGTGGTGCAGAGGATTGAAATCGCCTCCGGCACCGGCGAATCGCACGATGTCCGTCTGGGTGATCGGGCCGATCACGCGCGTGTCGGCGACTGTGCCGATGTGGGCCTTCACGGGTGCTCTCATCGTTGTTCTCCTCGCTCGATCAGCACTTCCTCCAGTCGCACCACCGGATCGCCGTCGGTGTCGACGTATTCGGTCTCCAGCGTCACGATGCGCATCGATCCGCCGCGCTTGCCTTCGCGCTGCACGTCGTCGACGATGCGCCGCGTGCCGACGACGTGGTCGCCGGCAATCAGGGGTCGCAGATATGTCCACTTGACCGAGCCCACAACCACTCGTTCGAGTGCCAGGCCGAGTGTGTCGACGAACTTGCGCTGGTCGCGCTGATGGCCGGCGACGACCGTGTGGGTGAGGGTCGCGGGCACATCGGCGAATCCGGCTGCCTGGGCGGCATCCCGGTCCGTGTGGGCGGGATCGGTGGTGAACGTCGCGCGGACGAACTCGCGGATCTTGCCGCGTTCGATGTCGTAGTCGACTCGGTCCAGCTCTCCGACGCTGAGCGGTTCTGTCATCGGGCCTCCTTTTTGGACTGACCTATAGTATCATTCGGCCTAAATATGTGAGGAGGGGTTCCATGGAACTCGCTGATTCCCCGGACGAAGCCCGGTTCCGCGCAGAAGTCCGAGAATGGGCCGAGGCTGCTGTCGCAACGCTGCCCTGGCCCGAGCCGGTCGATCTGGTCGACAAGGTCCCGTTCTGGCAGCAATGGCAACGGTTGCTCTTCGACGCCGGCTACGGAGGCATGTCCTGGCCGAAGGAATACGGAGGGCAGGCCGCCGACCCGATCCGCAAAGCCATCTTCACCGAGGAGATGGATCGTGTGGGGGCGCCGGAGCGACTCAACACGATCGGTGAGGATTTCGCCGGTCCCACCATCATCGACTTCGGCACACCGGCTCAGAAGGAGCGGTTCCTCCGCCCGATCCTCACCGGAGAAGAAATCTGGTGCCAGTTGTTCTCCGAACCGGAAGCCGGGTCCGACCTCGCGTCACTGCGCACCAAGGCCACGAAGGTCGACGGCGGATGGAAGATCAACGGACAGAAGATCTGGACCAGCCGAGCGCACATCGCAGCGCATGCCATCCTGCTCGCGCGCACGGGCGGGGGACCACGCCACAAAGGCATCACCTTCTTCCTGGTTCCCATGGACAGCGAGGGAATCACGGTTCGCCCGCTCGCCCACATGCTCGGTGAGGCCGAATTCAATGAGGTCTTCCTCGACGACGTGTTCATCCCCGACGATCTCGTCGTCGGCGATGTCGACGGCGGGTGGAAGGTGGCCATGGGCACGCTCGCCTACGAGCGAGTGGCGATCGCCACGGGTCGGGTCAACACCAAACGGGCCGTCGACGATATCGTCGGCGACATCGCCGGGATGACCGACGAGTCGGGGCGCCCGCTCGGTGCCGATCCGGTGATCCGGCAGAAGGTCGCGGACCTCTACGGCCGTGCGCTCGTGCACTATCTCATCGGCCAGCGTGTGATCACGTTGGCGGCGAACGACGGACCACCGGGCCCGGTGACGTCGATCGGCAAGCTGTACTTCTGCCCGCTCGTCGAAGAATTGGCGGACTTCCGGCTGTCCCTCGAGCCCGCCGGCGGCCAGTTCGCGCTCGACGACGAGCAGCAGCGTACGTCACGTTGGCTCCGGCTGGCGTATCAGGCGCGCGGCACTGCCATCGCGGGTGGTTCCACCTTCATCCAGCGCAACATCGTCGCCGAGCGCATGCTCGAGATGCCGAGGAGCTGACAATGTCCGACTACACGTGGATCCCCACTGCCGACTATGTCGACAACGCCAACGTAACGCGGCTCGCTCGCGCGCACGGTCTCGGCGGTCTCGACGAGTTGCGTACCCGGTCCGTCGCCGACGTGCGGTGGTACTGGGATGCGGTGGTCCGTGATCTCGGGCTGCCGTTCCAGGTGCCGTACCGCGAGGTGCTCGATACCTCCCGCGGCATCGAGCATCCCGACTGGTTCGTCGGCGGACGGACGAACGTCGTCGATGCGTGCCTGCAGCGCTGGGTCGCCGATCCGGGGGCGGCCGATCGGCTCGCCGTCGTGCACGAGGCGGAGGACGGAACTGTCCGCACGTCGACGTATCGCGAGTTGGACGCGGAGGTGGAGCGTGCGGCCGCCGGACTGCGAGAGTTGGGGGTGGGCCGGGGCGATGCTGTCGCCTTGTTTCTGCCGATGATTCCCGAGGCGGTCGTGTCGGTGTACGCAGTCGCCCGGCTCGGTGCGGTTCTCGTGCCGCTCTTCTCGGGGTTTGCTCCCAGCGCGATCGCGTCCCGCATTCAGGACGCCGATGCGAAAGTGGTGGTCGTCGCGGACGGCACCGTACGCCGAGGCAAGTCGATCGCGATGAAGCCGGCCCTCGACGAGGCTCTGAAGACCTGCCCCACGGTGCAGTCGGTGGTCGTGGTCGACAACCTCGGTACCGGAACGGGATCGGGTGGACACGAGATTTCGTGGGCCGGGTTGCTCGCGGGCGGGGGCACAGTTCCGATCGAGGGGATGGACGCCTCCGAGCCGTTCGCGCTGGCCTACACGTCCGGTACGACGGGCAAGCCCAAGGGTGCGGTCCATACCCACGCCGGGTTCCTGGTGAAGACGGCGAGCGAGGTGGCGTACTCGTTCGATCTGAAACCGGGCGGGGTGTTCTGCTGGATCACCGATATGGGCTGGATCATGGGTCCGTTGTCGATTGTCGGCACGCATGCCAATGGTGGGACGCTGCTGCTGTACGAGGGCTCGCCGGACGTTCCGGATCGGGACCGGTTGTGGCAGTTGACCGAACGGCATCGGGTGACGATGCTGGGTGTTTCTCCGACCCTCGTCCGGACGCTGCGTGGGCAGGCCAGTGATGTTGCCGCGCGGTACGACTTGTCCTCGGTGCACACGATCGGCTCGACCGGGGAGCCGTGGGATCCGGACTCGTACGAGTGGCTCGCGCGTGAGGTGTTCGGCGGCCGTGTCCCGATCATCAATTTCTCCGGCGGTACCGAGGTGGGCGGATCGTTCCTCGCACCGTATCCGGTGCAACCGATCCGGAGTTGCTCGCTGGGTGGTCCGTCGCTGGGTATGGATGTGGACGTCGTCGACGACGCGGGACGGTCGCTGCGCGGTGAGCAGGGTGAGTTGGTGTGCCGGCAGCCGTGGCCGTCGATGACCCGGGGGGTGTGGAAGGACGAGGAGCGGTATCTCGACGCGTACTGGTCGACGTTCCCCGGTATGTGGCGGCACGGAGACTATGCGCTGGTCGACAGCGACGGACAGTGGTACATCCGGGGCCGGTCCGACGACGTCATGAACGTGGCCGGCAAGCGCCTGGCCCCGGCGGAGGTCGAGGCGGTTCTGACCGCGCACCCGGCGGTGTCGGAGGCCGCTGCGGTCGGTGTTCCGGACCCGAAGAAGGGGGAAACGGTCTGGGCGTTCTGGGTGCCCCGCGCGGATGCGGACGGGGTGGACATCTCGGGGGAGCTGGTGTCCCGTGTGGCCGCAGAGTTGGGTAAGCCGTTTGCTCCCAGCGTGGTTCATCGAGTGTCGCGTCTGCCGAAGACGCGGTCGGCGAAGATTTTGCGCCGCGCGGTGCGGGCGGCAGCGTTGGGTACTGATCCCGGTGACCTGTCCGGTGCCGAGAACCCTGAGGCGGTGGAGGAGATCCGTGCCGTGGTGACCGGTGTCGAGCCGGGTGCCGGACGGGGGTAGGTAATGCGATGGCCGCCCGTACCGAATCGGTATGGGCGGCCATCGTGTCTGTTCGGCGAGGGGCTTCCGCGAGCCCGGATATGCGCGTCGCTCAGGGCTCCTGGTCCAGTGGAATGTCGGTGCGCTCTTCGAACTCCCGGATGGATTCGGCGTAGGAGTGGACGTGTCGGCCCATCCGCCGGTGTGCTGCGTCGGCGTCCTTGTCGCGGATGGCCTTCGTGACCGACCGGTGTGCCCGGACGGTGATATCGCGGACCTTCTGGTCGATGAAGCCTTCGTTCTCGGTGGCCGCGTAGATGGCGCGGGAGAGCGAGATCATCAGTCCCGACATCAGCTCATTGTGGCTCGCGCTGGCGACGGCGATGTGCCAGTCGACGTTGGCCTGGAGGAATGCGTCGAGTTTGTCGCCGGCGGCCGCGATGGCATCGTTGGCGGCGTCGAGTCGGGCGAGATCTTCGTCGGTCCGATGGCGGGCGGCCAGTTGTGCGCAGAACGGTTCGATCGCCTCGCGTGTTTCGAGCAGTGCGCTCAGGCGGATCTGGCGTCCTCGGATGAGCAGGGCCACGGTGTCGGCCATCGACTGTTCGCCGGGTCGCTGGACGAAGGCGCCGCCGGCGCGTCCCGCTTTGATTCGTACCAGGCCCTGTACCTCGAGGATGCGCAGGGCCTCGCGGACCGTGGTTCGGCTCATCTTCGTCTGGACGACGAGTTCGCGTTCCGGGGGGAGGGGGGTGCCTTCGGCGTATTCCCCGCTGAGGATGCGTTCGCGCAGCTCGTTGGCGAGGACGTCCGAGGCTTTGGGGACCTCCATCGGAGTCAGTTGGATGGAGGAACGCCCGTTGCGGGGCGTGCTCGGTGCGCCTGGTGTCATGTCTCCCCCACCTTCTCTGGTCTAACGGTCAGACCTAATATACCATCGGATTCTTACTGCATTCATCTTGCAGGCTATTCCCCGACTCATCGAGAGGACCAGTTCCATGCGTTGGGAGCTGTCAGAAGAGCAAGAAATGTTCACCGAAACCCTCGGCGGCTGGCTCGAACGGTTCGCGGCACCCGCGAACGTCCGGAAGTGGGGTGAATCGGGCGACCCCGCCGAGTTCGAGCGCAGGTTCGTGGACGAGGGATGGTTTTCGGCCGGCCTGCCGGAAGAGGTGGGCGGCCAGGGCGGCGGTCTGCTCGAACTCGCGCTGACCGCCGAGGCGCTGGGACGGCATGCCGCACCGGCCAGCGCGTGGACCGCGTCGGTGCTCGCGGCCCCTCTGTTACCGCCCGATGTCGCCGAGGCGGTACTCGCCGGTGGCGAATTCGCAGCTCTGGCAGTCGATTCCAGTCGCCCCCTCGGGCTGCGCGACGCCGTGCGCGTCGACGAGCGAGGGGCGCTGACCGGACGCGTGCCTGCCGTGCTCGGCGCCGAACGCGCCACCCGGCTCGTCGTCCCCGCCGAGGGCGGCGAGGGTGTGGCCCTCTACCTCGTCCGGGTCGGCGACCCGGGCCTCACGGTCACACCGCGGCGCTTCCTCGATCCGTCCCGGGGTGCGGCGGACGTGCGGCTCGAGAACGTCGTCGCGCAACGCCTCGACATCGACGCGCCAGCCGCGCTGGCGGATGCGGGATTGCGCGCGGCCGTGCTCGCCTCCGCGGACGCGCTCGGCGCGACGGAGCGGATGCTGCAATTGGCCGTGGACTACAGCCGAACGCGCCACCAGTTCGGTGTGCCGATCGGTTCCTTCCAGGCAGTGAAGCACGCTGCCGCAACGATTCTCGTATCGGTGGAGGCGGCTCGGTCCATCGCCTACTATGCCGCGGCGTCCGTGGATCTGGGTCTCGAGGAGTGTGCAACGCATGCGGCGATCGCGAAGGCGCAGGTGACCCGCAGTGCCGTCCAGGCCGCCGACAGCGCACTCGTGATGCACGGTGCCATCGGCTACACGTGGGAGCACGACCTGCAGCTGTTCTACAAGCGCGCCAAGCTCGACGAGAAGCTGTTCGGCAGCCCGGAGGTGTGGAACGAGCGTATTGCCCGGGAGTTGCCTCTTCTGCCGGCGGCTGGATGACCACCGTTGACTAAATGGTCTGTCCTTTAGTAACTTAAGTCCAAACGTTAGCGACGACGACGGGATTGTGTTGTGGACTTCGATCTGACCGAGGATCAGGCAACGATCCGAGATGCGGTACGAGAACTCGCCGGCAAGTTCGACGAGCAGTATTGGGTGGAAAAGGATGCCGCGCACGAATTCCCCACCGAGTTCTACGACGCTTTCGCCAAGGGCGGCTGGCTGGGCATCACCACCCCCGAGGAGTACGGCGGACACGGGCTGGGCATCACCGAGGCCTCGATCCTGCTGCAGGAGGTCGCCGCCTCGGGCGCCGGGATGAACGGCGCGAGCTCGATGCACCTGTCGATCTTCGGCATGCACCCGGTGATCGTGCACGGCTCCGAAGAACTCAAGCAGCGCACCCTGCCGCGCATCGTCAACGGCGACCTGCATGTGTGCTTCGGGGTCACCGAGCCCGGCGCGGGCCTGGACACCACCAAGATCACCACGTTCGCGCGGCGTGATGGCGACAAGTACATCGTCAACGGCCGCAAGGTGTGGATCTCGAAGGCAATGGAGTCGGAGAAGATCCTCCTGCTCACCCGCACCACCAAGTTCGAGGACGTGCAGAAGAAGACCGACGGCCTCACGCTCTTCCTCACCGACCTGGACCGCTCGAAGGTCGAGATCCGGCCCATCAAGAAGATGGGCCGCAACGCCGTCACCTCCAACGAGCTGTTCATCGACGGACTCGAGATCCCTGTCGAGGATCGGGTCGGCGAAGAGGGCAAAGGCTTCAAGTACATCCTCGACGGACTCAACCCGGAACGGATGCTCGTCGCCTCCGAGGCGCTCGGCATCGGCCGCGCGGCCCTGCGCCGCGCCACCCAATACGCCACCGACCGTGAGGTATTCGGCCGACCGATCGGCATGAACCAGGGCATCCAGTTCCCCCTCGCGGACTCCCTCGCTCACCTAGACGCCGCCGAACTCGTCCTGCGCAAGGCGACCTGGCTCTACGACAACGGCCGCCCCTGTGCCCGCGAGGCCAACATGGCCAAGTATCTGTGCGCCGACGCCGGATTCCAGGCCGCCGACCGCGCACTGCAGACCCACGGCGGCATGGGCTACTCGGAGGAATACCACGTCGCGCGCTACTTCCGTGAGGCGCGCCTGACCCGCATTGCACCGCTGAGCCAGGAAATGGTTCTCAACTACCTCGGCGAGCACGTGCTCGGCCTTCCCAGGAGCTACTGATGTTCGAACTCACCGGAAGATCCGCCCTCGTGACCGGCGCGGGCAGCGGCATCGGTGCCTCCGTGGCGCACGCGTACGCCGCCGCCGGCGCTGCGGTCCTCGTCACCGATGTCAACGAGGACGCAGCCGCCGCCGTGGCCGCGGAGATCACCGCCGCCGGCGGTACCGCCAAGGCCGCCGTACTCGACGTCCGCGACGCCGCCCAGGCCGCCGCGGCGGCAGAACAGGCCGCCGCACTCGGTGGCGGCACCGTCCACATCCTCGTCAACAACGCCGGGGCCATCGCACCCGCAATGTTCCCGAATCTCGAGGAAGACGACTTCCGCCGCATCGTCGACATCCACCTCGTCGGCAGCTACGTGTGCAGCAAGGCCGTCCTGCCCTACCTGCCGGAGGACGGCACCGGGCGCATCATCAACGTCACCTCCGCCGCCGGCCTGCAAGGCACCATCGGCCAGGCCAACTACGGGGCAGCCAAGGCGGGCATCATCGGTCTGACCAAGTCACTGGCCCGCGAGCTCGCCCGCAAGCAGGTCACCGTCAATGCCATTGCGCCCCTTGCAGCCACGCCGATGACCGAGAACATCCGCAGCAACGACAAGCTCGCGGCCAAGACCCTCGAGCGTGTCGCTCTGAGGCGCTGGGCCGAGCCGAACGAGATCTCGGCCAGCTTCGTATTCTTCGCCTCCGACGGCGCCTCGTACATCACGGGCCAGGTGCTGCCCGTCGACGGTGGAACGGTGATCTGATGACCGAAACGACCAACCCCTTCCGGCGCTCCGCGCGCGAGGTGATCATCGCCGAAGCGGCTCGCACCCCGATGGGCCGATCCCACCCCGAACGCGGGTGGTTCCGGGATACACATCCGAACGAGATGCTCGGCGCGGTCTACACGGATCTGATCCGCCGCAGCGGCCTGGCGCCGGCAGCGGTGGAGGACCTCGTCGTCGGTTGCACCGCACCCTTCGGTGAACAGTCCCGCAACATCGGGCGCAACGCATGGCTGCAGGCCGGGTACCCACCCGAGGTACCGGCCGTCGTCCTCGACCGCCGCTGCGGCTCCGCACAGACCGCGGTCGAGATGGGTGCCGCCCTCGTCGGCTCCGGCACGCACGACCTGGTCATCGCTGGCGGTGTCGAGCACATGGGCCACGTGCCGATCAACTCCCCAGCCAAAATCTCCGAACTCTACGGCGACCCGTGGCCGGCCGAGCTGCGCGAGAAGTACGACTTCGTGCACCAGGGCGAGAGCGCCGAGCTCATTGCCGACCGGTGGAGCATCACCCGGCAGGAGATGGACGAATTCGCCGTCCGATCCCACCGCCTGGCTACCGAGGCCATCGAGGCCGGGCGGTTCGACGAAGAGATGATCCCCCTCGAACTCGACGGCGAAGTCCGCAGAACCGACCAGACCGTCCGGCCCGGCACGAGCCTGGACACCCTGGCCGGCCTGAAGACCGCGTTTCGGGAGAACGGCCGGATCACCGCCGGCAGTTCCTCGCCGATCTCGGACGGCGCAGCCGGTGTCCTGCTCGCCTCCCGGGACGCGGTCGAGACCCACGGTCTGCGCGCCCGCGCCCGGATCCTCGACCAGACCACGGTCGGAGTCGACCCGATCATCATGCTCACCGGCCCGATACCGGCGACCCGGAAGTTGCTCGACCGCAACGGGATGACGATCGACGACATCGATCTGTTCGAGATCAACGAAGCGTTCAGTTCCGTTGTCCTGGCCTGGGAACGCGAACTCAAGCCCGACATGGACCGGGTCAACGTCAACGGTGGTGCGATCGCGCTCGGACACCCGGTCGGTGCCACCGGCGCCCGGCTCATCGCGACGGTCGTCGCCGAACTCGAACGCCGCGACGCCGAAATCGGGCTGGTCACCATGTGCTGTGGTGGCGGACTCGGGACCGCCACACTGATCCAGCGGATCGACTGATGATCGACCTCACGCCCCATGTCCGGGCCGGCGACGGAATCTGGTGGAGCCAAACGAGTGCGGAACCCACCCCGCTCGTCCACGCTCTGCTCGACCAGCTCCCGTCGATCGGCGCGGTCCGGGCGTTCGTGGGCCTGACCTGGGACCGCCGACTCGCCGATCGGACCCCGGACGAGTTGTCCGTCGTCTCCTACGGCGGGCTCGGGGAACTCCGCCGGCTCAGCCGACGGGACCGGCTCGAGGTCGTGCCCTGTCACTTCGGGGCACTGCCCCGACTGTTCGCCGAGCACCGCCTGCCATGCGACGTCGGGTTCGTGCAGGTCGCCCCTCCCGACGCCGACGGCAACTGCTCGCTCGGCGTCGGCGTCGACTACATCGCCGACGCACTCGAGCACACCCCCATCCTGATCGCCGAGATCAATCAGCGCATGCCCAGGACCCAGGGTGCACCCGCGATCCCCCTGTCGCGGTTCGCGGCGGTCGTCGAAACCGACCGGCCGCTGCTCGAAGCGCCCGACCGTGAGCCCGAGGCCGTCGAGACGGCGATCGCCCGGCACGTCGCAGGCCTCGTCGAGGACGGCGACACCATCCAGATCGGTGTGGGCACATTGCCTTCGGCGGTGCTGGCGGCCCTGGAAGGACATCGGGACCTCGGCCTGCACTCCGGCATGATCTCCGATGCGGTGCTGCGGTTGATCGACAAGGGCGTGCTCACCGGGGCGCGCAAACAGATCGACATCGGCCGCCATATCACCGGGGCGGCGCTCGGCACGGCCACCTTGTACGAACGCCTGCCATACCTGCCGGTGGATTTCCGTCCCGTCAGCTATACCCATGCGCCGCAAGTGCTCTCGCAGTTGACCTCGCTCGTGTCGATAAACTCCGCGATCGAGGTCGACCTCACCGGGCAGGTGGGAGCGGAGCGGGCCGGAGCCGCTTACGTCGGCGCGGTCGGCGGACAGGTGGACTTCTCCCGGGCTGCGTCTATGACCGGGGGGCGCTCGGTCATCGCACTTCGGTCCACCGCGCGCGGCCGTTCGTCGATCAAGCCGGCCCTCGAGTTCGGGTCCGTCACCACGGCGCGTGCCGACGTGGACTACGTCGTCACCGAGCACGGCGTGGCCGAACTGCGGGGATGTTCCCTTGCGGAACGGGCCCGGCGAATGATCGCGGTCGCAGCCCCGGAGCATCGCGAGCAACTGGACATCGCATTGACCGAGCACGACTTGCTTCGCAGTGGAGCGAGCGGAAACGAGGAGTGAACGCCATGACGCGTCCCCAACGGGTACAGATCCGAGAAGTCGGTCCGCGCGACGGCTTCCAGAACGAGCCGGAGACCATCCCGACCGACGACAAGGTGCGGCTGATCAACGCCCTCGGTCGCGCCGGCCTGAAGCGGATCGAGGTCGCCAGTTTCGTGCGGCCCGACGTCATCCCGCAGCTGTCGGACGGGGTGGAGGTGCTCCGCCGCATCGACGTGCCCGACGATGTGAAGCTGATGGTCCTCGTGCCGAACACTAAGGGACTGGACAACGCGCTGAAGGTGCGCGACACCTTCCACGAGGTCGCGATCTTCGTCAGCGCGTCCGAAACCCACAACAAGAAGAACGTCAACCGTACCGTCGACGAAACCATGGCGGACAACGACATCATGGCTCGCCGGATCGTCGCCGAGGGGCTGCACTGCGCCGCGGTCATTGCGACGTCGTTCGGATGCCCCTTCGAGGGCAAGGTGGAGCTGAAGCGGGTGCTGGACCTGGCGGAGCGATTCGCCGAAGCCGGTGCCACGGAGGTCGGTTTCGGCGACACCACCGGCATGTGCAATCCGGCCTATGCTTCGGAGTTCTTCGCCGCGGCCAGCGAACGCCTGCCCGGGGTCGAGGTCACCGCGCACTTCCACAACACCCGCGGCCAGGGTCTCGCGAACGCATTCGCCGCGCTCGAGGCGGGATGCGCGAGTTTCGAGTCGAGCTTCGGGGAACTGGGCGGTTGCCCCGTTCCGGTGGGTTCGACCGGCAACATCGCCACCGAGGACCTGGTGAGTATGTTCCACGAGATGGATGTCGAGACAGGGCTCGATCTGCGACGCATCATCGAGGCAGCTCGCGAAGCCCAACTCGTTCTGGGCCGCAAGCTCACGAGCCATTCGATCGTCGCCGGCCCCATCGAATGGGCCGCGACCACGAACTGAAGCTTCGGTCATATCCGAAACCATCACGTACACAACAAAGACGGAGAAGAACATGAGCAATCGAGTGGCATTCGTGACCGGCGGTGCACAGGGTATCGGCAAGGGAATCTCCGATGCGCTGGGCGCAGCCGGCTTCCGCGTCGCGGTCGCCGACCTCAACCTCGAGGCCGCCGAGGAGACCGCGGCCGCCATTCGCGACGCCGGTGGCCAGGCGATCGCCGTCCCGGTCGACGTGACGGACACCGAGTCCGTGCAGGCGGCGGTCAAGCAGGTCGCCGAGCAGTTCGGTCCGGTCGAGATCGTCGTCAACAATGCCGGGTGGGACGATTTCATGCCGTTCCTGAAGACGGACGAGGCGTTCTGGGACCGGATCCTCGAGATCAACTTCAAGGGTCAGCTGCGGGTCATCCAGGCGACCCTGCCGGGCATGGTCGAGCGGGGCTGGGGGCGCGTCATCAATATCGGTTCGGACGCCGGACGCGTCGGATCCTCGCTCGAAGCGGTGTACTCGGGTGCCAAGGGTGGCATCATCGCGTTCACCAAGACCCTCGCTCGTGAGGTCGCCACGAAGGGCGTCACCGCCAATACGGTGTGCCCCGGCCCGACGGATACCCCGGCGCTGCGCAAGTTCGCCGACAATTCCGGCCAGGAAGCCGACAAGGTGATCGCCGGCATGACCCGCGCGGTGCCGATGAAGCGGCTCGGCAAGGCCACCGACATCGGCGCTGCCGTGGCGTTCTTCGCCTCCGACGAGGCGGAATTCGTCACCGGCCAGACCTTGTCCGTCAGTGGTGGCCTGACGATGGCCTGATCGTCATCGGTCGGTTCCCACTCGACAGCGCGGTCCGGAAACCTCTCCGGCCGCGCTGTCGTGCGTTGCGGTCTGTTAACGATCGTTCTCGGAAGAGCCTATGATCGAGACATGACGAACAATTGCGATACAACGGATTTCGTGAAGTGGACGCCGATCGGAGAGTACGAGGATATTCGGTACGAACACAGCGGCGACGGGATCGCCAAGATCACGATCTGCCGTCCCGAGGTGCGCAACGCGTTCCGCCCCCAGACGTTGATGGAGATCTCCGACGCGTTGGTCGATGCTCGTGAGGATTCCTCGATCGGTGCCATCGTGCTGACCGGAGAGGGGCCCGATGCGTTCTGCTCGGGAGGTGACCAGCGGGTGCGCGGCGACACCGGCTACCTCACCGAGCCCGGCAAGGCGGGCAGTGTCGGTCGGTTCCATGTCACCGACCTGCAGATCCAGATCCGCCGACTGCCGAAGCCGGTGGTGGCCATGGTCGCCGGCTATGCCATCGGTGGCGGGCACATCCTGCATCTGGTGTGCGATCTGACGATTGCCGCGGACAATGCCCGCTTCGGTCAGGTCGGTCCCAAGGTCGGGTCGTTCGACGGCGGGTACGGTGCGGGTCTGCTCGCGGAGTTGGTCGGGGTGAAGAAGGCCAAGGAGATCTGGTTCCTGTGCCGGCAGTACGACGCTCGGCAGGCTCTGGAGATGGGGTTGGTCAACACGGTGGTGCCGTTGGCCGACCTCGAGCGCGAAACCGTCCAGTGGTGCCGCGAGATGCTCGAGCTTTCCCCCTTCGCGCTGCGCCTGATGAAGGCGAGTTTCAATGCGGCGGAGGACGGGATGGCCGGGATTCAGCAGCTCGCGCACGATGCGAATCTGCTGTTCTACTCGACGGACGAGGCCAAGGAGGGGCGGGAGGCGTACAAGGCGAAGCGCCGGCCGGAGTTCGAAAAGTTCCCACGCCGACCATGACCTTCCATTTCGGTCCAATAATTAGTATTGTTGCATCATTGTTGGACCGGACAGGATGGTGTGCATGTCGGAAACCGCTACGCCCGCAGTGACATGGAGTGACGTCGACGCCGGCGTCATGACGATCACGCTCCAGCGCAGGCCCGCGAACGCCCTCGGCCTGCCGATCATCGATGGCCTGAACGCGGCACTGGACGCCGCCGATGCCGACGGTTCGGTGAAAGTTATTGTCGTCCGGTCGGATATCCCCGGTTTCTTCGCCGCAGGGGCGGACATCAAGCACATGTCGGCCGTGGACGCGGAATCGTTCACCGCCTACGGTGATCGACTCCGCGGGGCGCTCGACCGGCTCGCGTCCGCCGACCGGATCACGATCGCCGCGGTGGACGGTCTCGCGCTCGGGGGCGGTCTCGAACTCGCGATGGCCTGCACCCTGCGGGTCGGGGGTGCGGATGCGAAGTTCGGGCTTCCCGAGGTCAAGCTGGGCCTCATCCCGGGAGCCGGTGGCACCCAACGTCTTCCGCGGCTCGTGGGACGTGGCCGGGCACTCGACATCATGCTGACCGCTCGGCAGGTTCCCGCGGACGAGGCCCATGCGATCGGTTTGATCGATCGGCTCGTCGAGGCCGGCGGCGCGACGGATGCGGCGCTCGCCCTCGCGGCCGAGCTCTGCACGATGTCGTTGCCCGCGCAGCGTGCCGTCATCCGCACCGTCGACGCCGCCTTCGACACTCCACTCGAGGAGGGTTTCCGCTTCGAGGTTGCTCAGGAGCAGGAACTCTTCGAGAGCGGGGAGGCGAAGGAGGGCATCACCGCGTTCCTCGAGAAGCGCACCCCGCGCTTCGCCTGAGCGCCGTGTCGTCCGGGCCCGCCGGGCGCGGTTCGATCGCGCTCGCCCTGTCTCTGGTCGTCGATCGGCACCCTCGGCGATGGTGCCCGTGTGGATCTGCATCTACCGTGCCCTGTCCGGAGAACGCCCGCGCCCGCTCGAGCTGGCCGGAGTCGGGGTGGGGCTGGTCGGCCTGGCCGTATTGCTCCTGTCGGCCGGCAGCACGGGTTCGAACCTCCCGCTGGTCGGTATGGGGGTCATCGTGCTGTCGAGTCTTTCGTGGTCGTTCGGGTCCTGGGTCCAGCCGAGGATCCCGCTCCCGCGGGACGTGTATGTCAGTGCGATGTACCAGCTCGTGGCGGCCGGGGTGGCGATGCTGCTGGCTTCGGTCGTCACCGGCGAGCGGTTCTCGGGTGACGTGGGTCTGCGGGCCTGGGGAGCGTTCGGCTATCTCGTGGTCTTCGGGTCGATCGTCGGATTCACCGCGTATGCGTGGCTGCTGGTTCATGCACCGCTTCCGCTGGTGGCCACCCACACCTATGTGAATCCGGTGGTGGCTGTCGCTCTCGGGGCGGTCGTGCTGTCCGAGCCGGTCACTCCTGCGCTGGTCGTCGGAGGCGTGGTGGTCCTGTTGTCCGTCGTGCTGGTGGTGAGTGCGCAGGCTCGTCCTCGGGGTCTGCGCGCTGCCGACCGGTCGGGGGAGGCGACGACGATGGTCCGTGACTGATCGGGAGCGTGTCCGAGCGGTTCGGACAGTCTCGCGTGGACCAATCGAAGGTATTATCATCGGACCAAAGTGGGGAAGGTGCAGCAGTGGCGCAGGACGGCACGAAACGCTCGTTCACAGGCCCGTTGGCGGGTTTGAAGGTGGTCGAGATCGGCTCGATCGGCCCGGGTCCGTTCTGCGCCATGCTGCTGGCCGATCTCGGTGCCGATGTGGTGCGGGTCGACCGTGCGACCGGAGCGGGGCTGGTCGGGCCGAACGCGGATTTCCGCACGGAACTGCTGCACCGGGGACGCCGGTCGCTTGCCGTCGATCTCAAGCACCCGGATGGGGTGGAGGCGGTGCTGTCGCTCGTGACGGATGCCGACGTGCTGATCGAAGGTTTCCGCCCCGGCGTCACCGAGCGGCTCGGGATCGGACCGGACGAGTGCGCCGAGCGCAATCCGCGGCTGATCTACGGTCGCATGACGGGCTTCGGGCAGGACGGCCCGCTGGCGCAGCACGTGGGTCACGACATCAATTACGTGGCACTCAGCGGCGCCCTGTCGCTGATCGGACGCCGCGGCCAGCCACCGACCCCGCCGCTCAGCCTGATCGGTGACTTCGGCGGCGGCGGAATGCTTCTCGCCTTGGGCGTGTTGTCCGCGCTCTTCGAGAGACAGCGCTCTGGCAGCGGGCAGGTGATCGATGCGTCGATGGTGGAGGGCGCCGCCCTGCTCGCGACGCCGTTCTTCGGCTTTTCGCAGAGCGGGTCGTGGAACGGTGAACGCGGGACAAACCTCGTCGACAGCGGCGCACCGTTCTACGACGCCTACGAGACCGCCGACGGCAAATGGCTCGCGGTCGGCGCGCTCGAACCGCACTTCTACGCCGACCTCGTAGCCCTGCTGGGCCTGCCCAGCGACCTGCCGGATCAGAACGACCGCGCGCAATGGCCGCAGATGAAGAAGATGTTCGCCGACGCCGTGCGGGGCCGCACCCTCGCGGAGTGGCTGGAGGCGGCCGAAGGACGCACACCGTGCATCGCGCCTGTGCTCGACATCGGCGAGGCGTCGTCGCATCCCCACCACGTCGCACGCGGAACCTTCGTCGAGGTCGACGGACTCGTGCAGCCAGCCCCTGCACCCCGGTTCAGCCGCTCGGTGGCGGCGGTGGACCGCCGTCCGCCGACGCCGGGGGAGCACACCCTCGAGATCCTGAGCGACTGGGGAATCGACCCCGGCCGCACCGACCGTTGGCTGCGTTCCGGTGCGGTACGACAAGCCCCCGCCGAGGACAACCCGATCACACTTACTCACGGCGACCACCTGGACCGCCGGACCGAAGAAGGAGCGAACACGTGACCGAACCGACGACATGGGAAACGTTCACGCTCGAACGACCCGAACCCGGGATCGCCGTTGTGACGTTGAACCGTCCCGAACGAATGAACTCGATGACGAACACGATGTTCGTCGAACTCGAAAAGGTTGCGCTGCAACTCGATCGCGAATATGGCCTGCGTGTGGTCATTCTTACCGGGGCCGGTAAGGCGTTCTGTGGCGGGTTCGATCTCGACGACGCCGAAGGGCTGTCGTCGTTGACGCCGATGGGGATGCTCGATCAGCAGGAAATGGCGGCGCGAGCGCTCTCGGCGATTCGCGGCATCCGTGTGCCGGTGATCGCGGCGGTCAACGGTGCGGCGGCCGGGGGAGGACTGTCGCTGTCCCTGGCTGCCGACATCCGGATCGGTTCGCCGGCCGCGCGATTCAACGCGGCGTTCGTGCGAATCGGTCTTTCTGCCGGGGACCTGGGTGCTTCCTGGCACCTGACTCGGTTGATCGGTCCGGCGCGGGCCGCGGAGTTCGCGTACACGGGCCGCTTCATCGAAGCTGTGGAGGCGGAGTCGCTCGGGCTGCTGAATGCGGTGGTGCCCGCCGAGTCGCTGCTCGACGAGGCGCTGTCGATGGCACGCTTGATCTGTGCGAATTCGCCTGCCGGCGTGCAGCTGTCGAAGCGCGCACTGCACGCGAACATGGAGGTGTCGTCCTACGCCGCGGCGCTCGAACTGGAGAACCGGGGTCAGGCGCTGCTCACCCGTGGTGAGGACATGCCCGAAGCGCTGGCCGCGTTCAAGGACAAGCGCAGCCCGAAGTTCACGGGTCGGTGATCGAGGTGACGCAGATGGAGACGCGGGAGAATACGTCAGTGCTGAGCAACTACGAGCCGCCCCGGCTCGAGACTCTCACCCTCGAGGTCCTCGAGGGCAAGATCGCCGTTCTCACGATCAACCGGCCCGACCGGATGAACTCGATGGTCGTGAAGATGTTCGAAGAGTTCAACACCGCTGCATACGCATTGCGCGACACCGACGCGCGGGCGCTGATCCTGCGCGGTGCGGGGGATCGGGCTTTCTGCGCCGGGTTCGACCTGGACGAGATCGGTGTGATCACCGAAATGGGGGTGCGGGAATTCCTGAAGTTCCAGGAGACCGCGACCGGGGGCCTGGCCGCGCTGCGGCATCTGCCGTTCCCGGTGATCGCCGCGATCCACGGTGCTGCCTCCGGCGGCGGTATGTCGCTCGCCCTGGCTGCCGACATCCGGCTGGTCGCCCCGACTGCGAAGTTCAACGCGGCCTTCGTGAAGGTCGGGTTGTCCGTTGGGGAACTCGGCACCTCCTGGCAACTGACCCGTCTCGTCGGGCCGGGCCGGGCAGCGGAGATCGCGTACACGGCACGCTTCGTCGGCGCGGAGGAGGCGGTCCGGATCGGGCTTGCCAACCGGGTGGTGCCGAGCGAGAACCTCTTCGAGGAGGCCATTGCATTGGCCGAGACGATCGCGACGAATTCCCCCGGCGGGATTCGGATATCGAAGCGCGCGCTGCAGCGGAACCAGGAAGTGACCTCGTACGCGGCGGCGCTCGAGTTGGAGAACCGGGGGCAGGCGCTGCTCACCCGTGGTGAGGACATGCCCGAAGCGTTGGCCGCATTCAAGGAGAAGCGAGCTCCGCGCTTCACCGGGGCATAGACGTCGGCGAACGACCGACTGCATTCAGTGCCCGGGACCGGTCGGCATGCGCCGGGTGGCACGATCTGATGGAGGCGAGCATATGACCTGGGAATGGACTCCCGAAACCCTCGGCGCGTTGGAACGATTCCTGCGTGAGCGCGGTATCGCGGACGGGCCGCTGACAGCGGACCGTATCGGTGACGGGCATTCCAATCTGACGTACTTGGTATCCGA
Organism: Rhodococcus sp. HM1; assembly: GCF_023218075.1. Taxonomy (GTDB): domain Bacteria; phylum Actinomycetota; class Actinomycetes; order Mycobacteriales; family Mycobacteriaceae; genus Rhodococcus. The sequence goes on from NZ_JALPTB010000014.1 coordinate 67,005, forward strand.
TGGGGTACGCCGGGTGATCGTTCGCCGGCCGCCGCCGCCCCCCGTCCCGCCGGGGGCCCACGACATGCTGCGCGAGGCACGGCTCGTCGGTGCACTCGCCGACAGCGGCGTACCGGTGGCGGCCGTGCTGGCTGTCGGTCAGACCGGCGACGTGCTCGACGTCCCGTTCTACGTGATGGACTACGTGGCCGGTCCGGTGGTCACCACAGAGACCCCGGCAGCACTGAGCGCACCGGCCGATCGTCGCCGGATCGGTGAGGCGCTGATCGACACCCTCGCCGCTCTGCACGCGGTCGACTGGCAGGCTGCCGGTCTCGGTGACCTCGGCCGGCCCGACGGATTCAACGAGCGTCACCTGCGTCGCATGGGCCGACTGGTGGCGGCCGAGGACGGGACGCCGCCGCCGGAGTTCGCGGAGATCGACGCGTGGCTCGCCGCCCACGTTCCGGCCGAGTCCGGTGCGGCGATCATCCACAACGACTACCGCATCGGCAACGTCATCCTCGCTGCCGCGCCGCCGGGACGTATTGCGGCGGTGCTGGATTGGGAGCTCGCGACGATCGGTGACCCACTGTTCGATCTCGGGTACTTCCTCGCGTCGTATCCCGTCGAAGGACAGGACCGCACGCCGACCGAGGACCTCGGTGTCGCCGTCCTCGAAGAGGGCTACCCGACCCGCGACGAACTCGCCCAGCGGTATGCGGCTGCCACCGGCGCCGATCTGTCGAACCTCGACTGGTATACCGCCTTGGCTCTGTGGAAGCTGGCGGTGCTGTACGAGTACGGGCGGCGCCGGGCCGTCGCCGGCGTGGGGGATCAGTACTACCGCGACGGCGCCCTGGTGCGGGCCTTCCTCGACGCCGCTCACCGGGCGGCGGGCCTGACCGCGGCCGGCGTCTGATCGGGTCGGGACGGGCACCGGCCCGGTGGTCGCTACTCGATGCCCGCGATTTCGCGCCAACGAGCGTGTGCTGCCGGGGTCCACTCGGTACGCAGATCGCGTAGTCGCTTCGCCGCTTGCAATCCGGCCCAGTCCGGCAGCAGCACCTCGGGCAGCCGGGGATCGAGGTAGGGCATCCGGCGCAGGGAATCGGCCAGCTGCAGGTGGGTGATCAGCAACTCGTCGGCGGAGCTGAATTCGCGCACGTCGAAGCGGGTGAGCAACTCGTCGTAGACCTTCTCGGCCTCGCCGAGATCCCAGGACCGCCGGACGAGTTCGGCTTCGGTGATACCCGGCTGGCCGATGGGGCCGACGAACGTGACCGTGTTGTCGGTCAATCCGAGAGACTCGATCGTCCTGGCGGCCTCGGCGGCACGATCGATGTGGGGGGTCACCCAGACGCCGGGGGTCGGGTTTCCGAAGCCGGCCCACCGCAATGCCGCATACAGTTTCTTCCGGCTCGAGCGGTGTGATTCGGGAACCGGGACGTTGATGACCAGCCAGCGTCCGTCCCATTGGGTGACGTCGACTTCGGGGGGGAACACGCGCATGTCGCCTTCGGCGAACAGGCGGTGCGCTTTCTCGGTCAGGTGCCACAAGGTTTCCCGACCGACCCGCTGCGCGGCAATCAACCCGGACGAGCCTGTGCGGGCCAGCGCCTGCCGTGCCGCGGGCTCACCGAATCCGAGACCCCTCAGGACGTAGAGCAGCGCCGCGGTACGGACCGGCCGACCGCACGGTTCGACCAACTCGCCGAGCACCGTCACAAGCACGGATCGGGCGCTGCGGGCGGGGGGTGAGTCCTTGTCGGATACGGACCCGATGTCGGGATCAGTCATAGGTACATCGTCGCGCAGGCGGTCGGAGCCACGCCACACGCCCCGCACTGCCGACGGTGCAGGGCCAGCGGGCTGCCGCGCATCAGTGCGCGCCCTCGACGACGCCCCAGTCGCGTAGTACCGCGGCGGTGTCGGCGCCGGGTGCGCGGGGTGCCGCGTACGTTGCCGGCGCCGCGTTCGAGAAGCGCGGCGATGCCGCGGGCTGACGTTGTCCGAACGATTCGACGATTGTTCCGCGCGCGGCGATGTGCGGGTGCGTGGCGACCTCCTCCAGGGCGAGCACCGGCGTGAGGCATGCGTCGAGGGGGGCGAAATGGTCCACCCATCGGTCGCGATCGTGTGCCCGGAAGATCTCGGCGAACCGGGCGCGCAGCATGGGCCAGGCGCTGCGATCGTATTGGTCCGGAAGGTCGGCCTGATCGAGTCCGAGGCCTGTGAGTAGTTGTGCGTAGAAGGCCGGTTCGACCGCGCCGACTGCGACGTACCGCCCGTCGGCGCATTCGTAGGTGTCGTAGAACGGGGCGCCGCTGTCGACGACGTTGGTGCCTCGGTCGGCGGACCACAGTCCGTTCTCGGTCAGCGTCCAGTACATCGTCATCAGTGTGCTGACGCCGTCGACCATCGCGACATCGACGACGTCACCCTGCCTGGACCGCTCCCGGGCATAGAGGGCGCCGAGGATGCCGGTGATCGCCAGCATCGATCCGCCTCCCAGGTCGGCGACCAGGTTGAGTGGTGCCAGTGGGCGTTCGCCTTTGCGTCCGATCGCGTTCAACGCCCCGGTGAGGGCGAGGTAGTTGATGTCGTGCCCGGCGTAGGCGGCCAGTGGGCCGTCCTGTCCCCATCCGGTGATCCGGGCGTAGACGAGTCGGGGATTGCGTGCTCGGCACACTTCGGGGCCGACGCCGAGGCGCTCCGCCGCGCCGGGGCGATAGCCCTCGATGAGCACATCGGCATTGTCGACGAGCCTGAGCACGCGCTGCAGATCGTCGGGATCTTTCAGATCGGCGTGCACCGATCGGCGGTTGCGCAAGCCGGCGTCCTGTTCCACGGGTACGAGTTGGTTGACCCCGCCGGGGCGTTCGATCCGAACGACGTCTGCCCCGAGATCGGCCAGCATCATTGCGGTATGGGGCGACGGGCCGATCCCGGCCAGTTCGACCACCCGCAGTCCGTCGAGTACACGCGTCATCTTCTACCTCCGAACGACCCAATGTTTGACAACTCTGGATACTAACTATCAAATTAAGTATTATCTAGCTCGATGCCGCAGCAGTACACCGACTTGTCGCTTCCGGCATCCATCGACGAATCCGAGGGCGAAACGTGAACAGACTCAGTCCAGAACCGATGGCGACTCTGCGTGCCGCGGCCGACGATCCCGTCGACTACGCGCAGACATGGAAGGCGACCCACGAAGGCGGCGTGATCGGCTCCTTCCCGATGAACTTTCCATCCGAACTCGTGCACGCCGCCGGCGCCCTTCCGGTGCTCATCCAGGAAAGCCGCACCCCGATCACCGAGGGACGCAACCTGCTCGCCGAGTTCTACTGCGGATACACCCGCAGTGTCGCCGATCAGGCGGCGCTCGGTCGGCTCGACGTCTTCGACGCCATCGTGGCGGCGGACCACTGCGTGCAGCTGCTCGGCGCGGTCGACGTGATCCGATGGCTGCGACCCGAGAAGCCGGTGCACTTCGCCCAGCTCACCAGCGCCATGGACGATGCCTGGACCAGGCCGCGAGTGGCGGGACGGATCGGCGAACTCGCGGCCGGGATCGAAGCTACCCTTGGAGTTTCGATCACGGCCGACGCCTTGAGCGCCAGCATTCGGGCGTTCAACGCCAACCGGCGGCTGCTGCGCGAGTTCTACGCGCTGCGTCGCTCCGGTCGCCTCCGCATCACCGCGAGCGAAATGCAGGTGCTGGTGAAGTCGAGCATGGTGATGGACATCGCCGAACACACCGCCGTCCTCGAGCGCCTTCTCGACGGGATCGACCCGGCCGACGACGGGCAGCCCGACGCGGTCAGGCTCTACCTGTCCGGCCACTTCTGCCACGCCCCGCGGCCCGAACTGCTGGACGTGATCGAGGAGACCGGGGTGATCGTGGTCGACGACGACCTGTACACCGGATATCGCTACATCTCCACCGATGTGCCCGAGAACGGCGATCCGTTCGAGGCGCTGTCGAGTTGGTACCTGGAGCGAAACCTCAACGCCCCGTGCCCGACCCGAGTGACCACTCAGGTCGACTGGGACCGATATCTGATCGACGAACTCGCCCGCAGCAATGCGAACGGTGTGATCGTGATGATGGCGAAGTTCTGCGAACCGCACATGCTCTACTACCCGGAACTTCGGAAAGCTCTGGAGGCCAATAGAATCCCCGTGCTCCTCATCGAGACCGAGCATGAGGGCAATCCTGTGGAAACGCTCCGGACCAGGGTCGAGACCTTTGTCGAGCGAATCCGTCGGCAGCACGTGCCGGCGCTGTCCTGAAGCCCGCTCGACTACCTGAGGGAGATCACGATGACTGTTGCACAACCGCGCAAGGACAAGGCGAATCGCCTGTCCAGTACCCGGGCCGGCGGCAAGTTGGTCGCGGACTACTGGGAGAACATTTTCACCGCGAAGGAGCGCGGAAAGCACGTCGTCTGGTACAACGGCGCCGCGTTGAACCCGCTCTTCCAGGCGGCCGGCCTCGAATGGTGTCATGGTGAGGCATTTGCCGCACGACTGGCCGCTCAGCATCTCGAGGGTCCGGCCCAGGCCGCCGGGGCCGAGTACGGCTACATCAACGAGCTGTGCTCGTACGCCCGCACGCACCTCGGATGCGCCGTCCTGACGCACCAGAACAGCGATCGGAGCGAGACCGGCGTCGTGGGCCTGACCGACCAGCAGGAGCTCGCCGGTAAGTTGCCGGCCCCGGACTTCTTCGTCAACGGGTATGCCGGCTGCAGCACCGGACAGCAGTGGGACGCCATGACGTACCGCGTGTTCGATCGCGCTTTGCCCCTGTTCAACGTCTCAATTCCGATGTTGTGGGGCAACAAGCCCGACGCGGGATACATGCGGGGCGAGGAGTGGATCGAGGTCGGCAAGTACGTCGAGGGCCAGCTCCGGGAACTGATCGACTTCCTGGAATACCAGACCGGCCGGCCGTTCGACTGGGATGCGCTCAGCGAAAGCATGTCGTACATCAAGCGGGCTTCGGAGTTGCGCCTTGAAGGTATGGAACTGTGCCGGCAGGCACCGACCCCCGCGACCTACTGGGACTGGGTGGCGAGCATCGCGCCGATCAACTTCCTCCCCGGAAATCAGGATCTCGTGGACTACTTCGCCGGGGTGAAAGCCGAGATCGAACAGCGGATCACCGACGGTGTCAGCGCCGTGGAGAACGAGCGCTATCGGGTCTACTTCGACGGGATCATGAACTGGAACAAACTCGGATTCCTGACCAGGAAGTTCGCCGAGTACGACGTGGCCGTGGTGGCCGGCCGGTACACCCACGAATCCTTCTGGCAGGAACCGCAGCTCATCGACGTCGACAACCCGCTGCTCGGTATGGCACAGCACTACCTGCTCTGCCCTCTGAACCACGGGCTGAAGAACCTGCGGGAGCTGTTGCTACGTCGTCTCGACGAATACGCGATCGACGGCATCGCCTTCCACTCCACCCGAACCTGCCGGGCGATGACCAACCCCCAGTCCATGCTCGCCCGGGCTGCCGAGACCGAGCGCGGAGTCAAGTCGTTCTTCTTCGAGGGGGACGTTGCCGACGCATCGTTCTACAACGACGAGTTGTTCGACAGTCGCCTCGAAGCGATGCTCGAAGCGATCGACGTGCAGCGGATGAGGTCCGCGGTCTAGCGCGACGCCCTACCGGGAAGAGGCGAGTGTGATGAGTACCGACAAATGGTTCGTCATGGGCGTCGATCTGGGATCGACGACCGCGAAGGCTGCCGTCGTCGATCAGGACGGGGCGTTGTGCGGGACGGATGTCGTGCAGATGGGCGCTGTGAGCCGCGAAGCTGTCGCCCGCGCGATCGAGGGTGCCTCGATCGCGGCGGGAGTGCCACGCGAGGCCATTCGGCGGACGGTGAGCACCGGGTACGGCCGCCGATTGGTGCCGGGCGCCGACCGCACCTTCACCGAGATCACCTGTCATGCGCGCGGCGCAGCGGCACTGCGTCCGGGGGTTCGGCTCGTCATCGACATCGGCGGCCAGGACAGCAAGGCGATCATCGTCGACGACGACGGACTGGTGGAACGTTTCGCCATGAACGACCGCTGTGCGAGCGGAACGGGCCGATTCTTCGATGTGCTGGCCCGCGCGCTCGAGGTCGACATCGACGCGGTGGGCGACCTTGCGCTCACCGGTGCCGACGGCCTCGAGGTCAGCAGTATGTGTGCCACGTTCGCCGAAACCGAAGTGATTTCTCTGCTCGCGCAAGGGCAGGACAAGGCCGACATCGCCGCTTCTGTGCACCGCGCGGTCGCGGCGCGCACCCTCGCGTTGGTCGCTCAGGTCGGTAGGGCGACACCGGCGGTGATGACCGGCGGTGTCGCCAAGAACCCGGCAGCGATCCGTTGTGTATCAGAGGCATTGAGACACCCGATCGAGGTGCTCGACCAGCCGCAGATCGCCGGTGCCTACGGCGCGGGGTTGCTCGCACGCGACGAATATCGCGGCGCCCGAACGGCTCCGACCGCGCGCGATGCTGCGACGGAGACGAAGATGGCATCGAGCAGTCCGGGCGGTCGGCGGCACTGTGCGAGTTGCGACGGTGTCCTGGACGGTAATCATGTGCACGCCGGGGGACCGGTGATGCTCGATCTGCAGAGGAACGATTGACGATGAACGAACCGAGTGATTTCCGGGTACCGGTTCCGGCCGAGTCGACGATCTACATCGTCGGGGGAACAAGTGGCGTCGGGCTCGAGGTGGCCCGCCGATTCGTGCGCGCGGGTGCTCAGCGGATCGGTCTGATCGGACGCAATGTCGAACGCGGAGAGAAAGCAGCACAGCACATTCGAACGCTCGCGCCCGGTGTGTGGTGTCTGTTCGCCGCGGCCGACGTGAACGTTCCCGGGGAGGCGGTGCGGGTGGCGGCGGAACTCACGGATTCACTCGGTGCTGCCGACATCGTCGTCAACAGCACGACGGGTTCGTTCAACCCGCGTCTGTTCCACGAAATGGATCCCGAGGATATCCCGGGAGTCCTGGTCAACCAGGCTCTCGGCCCCCTCAACATGTGCCGGGCTGTCCTGCCGGCGATGCGACAGCAGCGCGGCGGGGTGATCGTGAACATCGCCTCCGACGCGGCAAAGCACCCGACGCCCGGTGAGAGCGTGATCGGTGCGGCCATGGCAGCAATCGTCATGTTCACCAAAACACTTGCGATGGAAGCCAAACGGGACGGAATCCGGGTCAATGCCGTGACACCGTCTCTCATTCGCGACACCGGCGGTTTCGATCGCGTCATGTCCGAGCCGTTCAGCGCGAAACTGTTCGAGAAGGCGAGCCGACTCGCGTCGTTGGGGGTGGCGGAGCCGGGTGATGTTGCCGACCTCGTGCTGTTTCTCTGTAGTGCGCAGGCGCGGCGGATCACGGGGCAGGTGGTCAGTCCGAACGGGGGGATTTCCGCGGGATAGTGGTTGCAGCGAGAAGCCGGTCGAGGTGTGAACCTCGGCCGGCTTCAAGTGTTTCGGGATGAAAACGGAGATTTCGCCGATCAAAATGTTTGACACAATTGTAGCGGAAGTCCCCTGATTGGTACTATATTTGGTGTGACCGCGATTACACTCCAAGGTGTCCGGTCGAGGACCCCGGGCGGTCCCTGCAGTCTTCCCTTCTTCCATCCCCCCAGCCGAAAGCAGGAGCACATCATGTCGCTAGAGATGTCCTATTGGCCGGCCTCCACAAGCACGGGCATTCGAGACATCACGTTCAGTGAACTTCTTCGGGAAGGGGTCGCGACCGTCCCCGACCGCGTCGCGCTCGTCGACGGCGTTGCCGACCCGGCGGACCGGCGGGAATGGACCTACCGCCAGTTGCTCGCCGACACCGAAGCGACCGCCCGCGCATTGCTCACACACTTCCGCCCCGGCGATCGGATCGCGGTGTGGGCGCCCAACAGTGCCGACTGGGTGATCCTGCACCAGGCGATCGCGATGGCGGGCATGGTGCTGGTCGGCATCAACCCGGCATACCGGGCCCACGAGCTCGAGTACATCCTGCGGCAATCCAAGGCTGCCGGTCTCTTCTACCGCGAGTCCTACCGCGGCGCGGACCTGTCCGCGATTCTGGACGAGGTCCGGCCGACCCTGCCCGGACTGCACACAGTGGTATCGGGCAGCGAATGGGCCGAATTCGTGCGCACCGGCGATCCGACCACGCAGTTCCCGGCTGTCTTGCCCACGGACGCGGTGCAACTGCAGTACACCTCGGGCACCACCGGATTCCCGAAAGGCGCACTGCTGCACCACAAAGGCCTTGCCAACGAAGCCGCGTTCGTGTTCGAACGGGCCGGCCGGACAGACCCGCTGATCTGCGTCAACGCCATGCCGATGTACCACATCGGAGGTGGTGGCGTCACAGAACTCGGCACGTTCGCCGCCCACGGAACCTACGTGATCCTGCCGGCCTTCGAGCCGGCCTTGATGCTCGAGATGATCGAGACCTATCGCGGCACGCACTCGTTGATGGTGCCCACGATGCTCATCGCCCTGCTCGACCATCCGGACCGGCACACCCGCGACCTGTCGAGCATCCACACCGTCATGTCCGGCGCCGCGGCAGTACCCGAGGCGCTTGTCGACCGAGTCACCCGCGACCTGGACTGTCACTTCACCATCTTGTTCGGCCAGAGCGAGATGCACGGGGTGATCAGCCAGACGCGGATCACGGACACCGTCGTGGACCAGGCAACGACGGTGGGGCAGCCGCTGCCGGAACTCGAGGTCAAGATCGTCGACCCGGTCTCCGGCGAAATCGTTCCTGTCGGTGAGCAGGGCGAGGTGTGCTGCCGCGGCTACCAGGTGATGCTCGGATACTCGGACATGCCCGACGAAACCGCCGCGACCGTCGATGCGGACGGATGGCTGCGCATGGGCGATCTGGGTGTGATGGACAGCCGGGGCTTCCTCAAGATCACCGGTCGCCTCAAGGAGATGATCATCCGGGGCGGTCTCAACATCTATCCCCGGGAGATCGAGGAACTCCTCTACCGGCACCCCGCCGTCGCGGAGGTCGCGGTCATCGGTGTGCCGGACGAGAAATGGGGCGAACAGATCGGCGCCGTGGTGCGGATGAAGGACCCGGACTCGTTCCCCACCGCGGCGGAGCTGAAATCCTGGCTCCGCGAGCGACTCGCCGCCCACAAGACACCCGCTCTGTGGTACTTCACCCGGTCCCTTCCCATGACCCCGTCCGGCAAGATCCAGAAGTTCCGCGTGCAAGAACAGATCGCCGACGGAACGCTGACCGCGGCACCGATGAACGACAGCGCCCCGGCCGAGCAGTCCTCGGCGGATCTGGTCTCGTGACGACGCCTCCATCGCAGCGGATGACCGAACCGGTAACCGACAAAGGGGTGACCCGTTGACACAGCTGCTGAACGCCGATTCACACGGAATCCGTGATGCGGTGCGGGCCTACGCAACGAAACGCCTGGCGCCCGGGTATCTCCAGCGCGCGAAGTCCTCCACGTTCCCGTGGGATCTGCATCGTGAGATCGCCGATCTGGGGATCTACGGCCTTCTCGCAGGAGAGGAGTACAACCCCCTCGAGCGGGAGGACTTCGCTGCGGCCGGCGTCGCCGTCGAGGAACTCGCCTACGCGGACTTCAACGTCGCCAACATGACGATTCCTGTCATGCTGATGAGCACGCTGATCCGGCACCACGCATCCGATGTCGTCGTCGAGAGGTGGCTGCCGCGCCTCGTTGCGGGCGAAACCTACGTCGCATTCGGCTTGACGGAACCCGAGACCGGATCCGACGCCGCCAATATCAAGACCGTCGCGCGAGCTACCGCAAACGGATACATCATTTCCGGCGAGAAGACATCGGTGACCATGCTTGCCGAGGCGGAAGCGATCATCCTTGCCGCACGGACGATCCGGGACGGCAAGGACGTCGGCGTGTCGACGTTCCTGGTGCCGCTCGACGCACGCGGCATTGCCACATCGGCGGTTCCGGATACAGGATGGGGCATCCTCGGTCGCGGGGTGCTGCATCTGGATGGTGTGGAGGTGCCGCCGGAGAACCTGATCGGTCTCGAAGGGCGTGCCTTCTCCCGCGTGCTGAACGGGTTCGACTTCACGCGGCCGCTGCTCGCGCTGACCGGACTCGGCGCGGCCCGGGCGTCCCTCGACGAGACAGCCGAGTACGTGCGCCGGCGCACGGCGTTCGGTGAGCCATTGGCGAAGTTCGAGGGGGTGTCGTTTCCCATTGCCGAACACCTCACCAAGGTCGAGGCGGCCCGGTTGATCTGCTACGCGGCGCTCGAGAAGCGCACCCTCGGCCTGCCGCACACCAGCGATGCGGCGATGGCGAAGTGGTACGGCCCGCTCGTGGCGAGCGCAGCGGTCAAGGAATGCCTCCTCCTGCACGGCAACTACGGCTACTCGACGGAACTTCCGTTCGAGCAACGCCTGCGTGACGTGATGTCCGTCGAGATCGCCGACGGTACGGCACAGATCCAGAAGATCATCATCATGCGAGAAAAGTATGGGACCGACTTCGTTCCCTACGAGAGACGCGGCGCCGACGCGGTCTCCCCGGGGCAGAGGGGACCGGCTCATCCCGTGTCCGCTGTACCGTGAAATTCGTCGGGTTTCGCTCACCTGCCGACAGGGATACGGCCGGTCTTGCCGATCTCACGGTGCTGATGTGACGTCGTTCCGGAACACGTTGCGGCCCTGTGCTGTCCCTGCACCGACCGATCGGCGCAGGGACAGCACAGGGCCCGGTCCGTCACACCGAGGAAGGGCGGTAGGCGTAGGACGCCGAACGCGACAGGGCGAACTCAAAAATGCCGTATCCGGTCTGTCCGTTCCACTCGAACGTGCAGCATCGGTCCGTCAGGGCGGAGTCGAGAGTCGTCGGACCCACCGTCCCGTCGAGGGGATAGACATCGAACTCTTCGAAGTCGCGACCACGAACCTGTCCGTGGTGTCCGCCGTAACCGCCACCTGCCATGTATCCACCGCCTGCCGAGGCATCGGCATCGACACGGTAGGTCGCGCCGGTGGCGGTCACGATCTCCACTGTGCCGTGGAGAAGGTCGTTACCTGTCGTGAATGCCAGGCTGTGCCGGACGTCCGTGATGTCGTCGAGTCGCCCGTCGTCGTGCATGACGGCGCCTTCCAGCAGGATCCGTCCGCCGTGCCGGTCCTCGACGAGGAGGAATCCGAATGTGCGGTCAGGGAACTGGGCCTGATACCAGATGTGCAGGCCCTGGCCTCCGGACATGGTACGTACTCCGCGGGAACGGTCCCGCAGCCCGTACCAACCGGTGACATCGGTTGTGGTGCCGTCCAGCGTGAGCGTGCCCTGGTAGCGACCGGGCTGGAAGAGATGGTCGAACGAGGTGAGGTTTCCGTCGGTGTTCGTCACGTCCACGGATCCGAGCCAGTAGGGCGCCCGGGCGTGCCAGAGAAGGTCGAGTTCGAGTCCGGTTTTGTTCTCGTCGAGTCGGATTCGCCACGTGGTGTTGTCCTCGACGGTTTCCCATCGCAGAGGCCCGACGGAAGCTTTGTCGGTTGCGTCGTGTTCGGTGGAGACGCGGAGGTTGCGCTGCTCGGTTGCAGTGGTCAGCACGACGAAGCCGTCCACGACGTTCCGCGGCGGATAGACCCCGGCGCCGAGGATTACCGAGGGCGCGGTGCCGTCGTCCGGATGGAGGTTGAACATGAACCGGTCGAAGAACTTCTCCGGCATCTCCGAGGTGGACTGCGTTATCAGGGCGTCGTGGAATCCGTCGGTCATCTCTGCTCCTTTTTGGTCGATGGGGTATCAGTGCGAAACTGGCGACGTTGTGGTCTCCCGGGCCGCTTCGGCAGCATCGACCTCTTTGTGGTTCAGGGTAAAGCGGTAGGAGCCCATCATCAGCAGGCAGGCGATGCCGATGCCGACCAGCACGATGATCGGGAGTGCCCCGGCGCGGTAGGACCCCGTGGCGCTGTATATCTGTCCGAGCAGGAAGATTCCGAAGGCTGCGCCTTGGGCGTAGAGGAAGTAGATGAATCCCAGCACCCGACCGTACGAATGCTTGGGGAAGTACCGGCTCACCATGTAGGCGGCGAGGTCGCCCTCGGATCCCAGCCCCAGGCCGATCAGTGCAGAGCCCATGACAAGCAGTCCTACCTCCGACGAGGTGATCATGAGGAAGACGCCGATCGCGCACAGTGCGAAGATGATCGAGCCGAGCAGGGGCGCGTAGAAGCGGTCGAGCAGGTAGCCGACGAGCAGGCGAGCGAACATCGAGGACAGGCTGAGAACGGACAGGACGGACACGGCGGTGGTCTGGCTGATGCCCTTGTCGGTGGTCATCGGTACCACCTGCGACATCAGGCCGAAGGTGGCCGAGGACACCAGGAAGATGGCGACGGAGAGCAACCAGAACTGTCGGTATTTCCGGGCCACGGTGAGGAGAGATTCTCCGGCAACCCGGCCTTGCAGACGTGCAGCCTCGCGTTCGGCGTCGTGTTCGGCCGGCATCCGGGTGACGAATGCATAGACCGAAGTCGGAATGATCGTGCACACCGCGCCGATGACGAGGAAGGCCACGCGCCAGCTGCCCATGCTCAGTACCCAGTTGGCGAGGTACGGCATCAATACCCCGCAGGCACCGAGACCGGCCATGAGGATGCCCAGCGCCATGCCGCGACGGTCCTGGAACCAAGCGCTCACCACGGTGGAGTGCGCTACCGGGTTTACCGCGCCGGCGCCGGCGCCGATCACGATGCAGAGCGCGAAGAAGAACATTTCGTTGTTCGGCAGCGCGGCCATCAACATGAGGCCGATTCCGAAAGTCAGGGCCATCGGCACCGAAGGCACTTTGGGGCCGTAGCGGTCGATGAGGAAGCCCAGGATGACGATGCTGACACCGACCATCATCGTCTCGATGGAGAGACCGTTGGCGATGATGCTGCGGTCCCAGCCGAACTCCTCGGTCATGGGCTTGCCGAGGATGTTGAACAGGACGTTGACCGTGCTGGTGCCGAACAGCAGTGTGAGAAAGCCGGTGGCGACATACCACCAGCGGTTCAGGTGCCGTGTGGGCGCCTGCAACCCAGTCGTGCCGACTGTGCTCATGGAAGCTCCTGTCGATTGCTTTCGATGGTTGGCGGCGATGCCACCAGCGGGCCCCGCGGGAAGTGGTCCCCGTCACACATGCCACCATATGGACTGGCCAATGTAAAGGACAGTCCAAAATGCTCTGTCCGATTGGGATAGGGCTTCGTGTGGCGTGAGCGAGGTGGCGAGGTCCGGCTGTCGGCGCGGAAAGGACCTCCGGCCCGGGGTCGCCGACCGGCGCGGCATCGGACTCCGGCGACGGTTCACATCATCTCTGTGAGGCATATCTGCTTGCTGCCCGGACGGTAGAGAACACCGTGCGGGCACGGCCAGAGCATCCGGTCTCCGGGCTGTCGATTCCTCCACTCGTGGGACACTGCCGCGGCGCCCACCCTTGTATCGGTCATACCATTGGACGGTGCGCTCCGAGCTGGCTATACTTCCGAGTGACTTCAGTCACAAGGAGTGGGCGGCATGGACGAGAAAGGTCGAGGGTGCAGGGTGACGGTGAGCCGGACGACTTCGACGCATCTCCTCCAGCGAGCCACCGAATGCCTCGGCACGGCAGGCAAACTGCTGGGCGACCAACCCTGCGACCCGCGCCCTTCTGCCCTGGCGGTGTCGTTGGCCACGGCGCGGCGCAGGCTCGCCGATGCGCTGACCGAGGGACGGATAGCCGGAGCGGACATCGAGGACGCATGTCGAATCCTCGTCGACATCGAACACCTGGAAGAGCAGTTCGCCAAGGAAGAGGCCGTCCGTCGGGTTGCCGAGCTGGGCGCGGTCCACGACGTCGCCGTCCAACTCCGGGAGCTTCCGCCGCGCGAGATCATCGAGTCGGCACCGAGCATCGTCTGCACCAAGTTGGCGTTCACGCGCTCGTTGATCTCCGCCGTGTCGGGCTCCCGCTGGCAGCCGCGTCGCCTCTATCTACGGCCTGAACTCGACGGCTCCCCACTCGACTTCTCCGATTACATCGCCTCCACCGAACTGTCGCTGGCGGAGGCGCCCCTGGAAACCGAGCTGGTACGCCGCCGGGTTCCGGCGCTGGTTGCCGCCCCAGCCGACGATCGGCGCACCCACAGGGAGTTGGTCAGTGCATCCCGGACGTCGGCATACGTCGCTGCACCGGTGATGTCCGGGGGAAAAGTCATCGGGCTGCTCCATGCCGATCGTCCCGGGTCGAGCGATGCGCTCGACCCGAGTGATCGAGATCGATTGGACACCTTCGCAACCGTTCTGGCGATCATCTACGAGCAGGCCGTTCTGAAGCAACGGCTCCAACTGCAACGTGCACGGATCGAGAAGTCGTTCGACGAAACTCAGGACATGCTCGATCGGATCTCGAAGGCCGACGCGATTCTCTCCCGTCGTGCCGAGGTAACGGCGGACGGCGCCGTTGGCAAGCCCGACGACCGCCAGATGGTCGAACCGAACTCGGTGCTGACCTTTCGGGAACGCGAGATCCTCTCGTATCTCGCGACGGGAGCTACGAACAGCCAGATCGCCCAAGCGCTGGTCATTTCCGAGGGAACCGTGAAGTCGCACGTGAAGGCAGTACTCAAGAAATTGCACGTACCGACGCGCGCTGCCGCGGCTGCCCTCTACTCGAGCCAGGCTCGACGACAGCGATGAGACAGAAATCGCAGGGGCAGAGAACCTCCCGGGCGGTGGCCGAACGCGGATTGCCACAGGCTGTGATCGACCTCCTCGACCGGCTGGGGAACGACTACGGTATCGATCTGCGGCCCTACAAGGCTCGGCCGGATTTTCCCGGCACCTGCGTAGCGTTGCTCGATGCAGCCACCGAATCTGCGTTCGCTGCGCTCACAGCACTCGGCCCCGAGCGGCGGCGGTCACTCGGTCGTCTCATTGCTGATCTCCAGGAATTGCGGCGGCGAATCCGCACGCAGTATTCCGAACCGGCGCATGAATTCTCGCCCGACGAGTTTGCCGGAGCGATGCGTCGTCTTCGCGGAGCCGAGTCGGTCGCCGGTCTCCGCAAGCTCATCTGCCGGGAGCTGGCACACATTGCCCACCTCGACCGAATACTGTTGTCCGAAGTGCACAACGGAACGTGGACGGTGCTGGACCTGTACAGCGAGGAAAGGGCAGAGCAGACAGTTTTCTCGCCGCACGCCCTGCCCCTCACTTCCGGCTCCGCCGAGGACCGGGCATGCGAGACAGGGGCAGCGGTGCTCGTCGGATCGGACACCGACATCGGGCCGACCGACGAGGCTGTGCAGATGCTCGCATCGAGCGCGTATGTGGTGGCTCCGATCACCGTGTCGGCCGGGGTGATCGGGCTCGTGCACGGAAGTCGTGTCGCCGGTGAGCCATTGGACGCAGTGGACAGAGAGGTGATCGACGCATTCGCGCGGACTTCCGGAACGCTGTTCGAACGGGTGATGCTCGCTGATCGTCTCAGCGAACAGAAGGCTCTGATAATCCAACGATTGCAGCAGGAGGCGAGGGAAGTCGAGCGTCTCGGGTATGCCGATGTGCATTTCGTCGACGAGAACTCCACCCGGTGGGCCGCCCTGCCGACCGGAAACACCCACGAGGTCCCGGATGCGCCGGCGATCGACTGCCTGACTGCTCGTGAACGCGAGGTCTTCGCATTGGTTGTTCGGGGTGCGTCCAACGCCGAAATCGCCGAGGAACTGGTGATCAGCATCTTCACGGTGAAGACACACGTCAAGAAGATTCTTCGAAAACTGGGCGCGGCGAATCGGTCCGAAGCCATCTACCGGTACCCGCGGTAGGCAGCCGACCGGTCTCTGTCGGCATGTGCCTCCGCGGGCGGCGGCAGCCGATCAGGCGTCGGCAGCCAATTCGGCTGCCTGCTTGCGGAGGAGGAATTTCTGGATCTTTCCGGTCGCGGTGGTGGGGAGTTGATCCACGACCACCAGCTTCTCCGGGATCTTCTGCATCATGGCCTTACGTTCGTTTCGGAGGAAGTCGGCCACCTCCTCCAGGGTCGGTGCATCGCCGTCGACGACAACGAAGGCGCACACCTTCTCGCCGAGTCGGGCGTCCGGCATCGCCACCGCCGCTGCTGCGACGATCCGCGGATGTGCCAAGAGGTGCTCCTCCACCTCCCGCGCGGAAATGTTCATGCCTCCCCGGATGATGAGGTCCTTGATGCGCCCCGTGACCCGCAGAAAGCCCTCCGCGTCGACGCGGCCGAGATCACCGGACGCGAGGAACCCTCGGTGGTCGATCGACGCGGCGGTGCGCTCGGGATCGCGCCAGTATCCGAGGAAGATACCCGGTCCACCGTAGAAGATCTGGCCTTCCTCGCCGGCCGGCAGCACGGTACCCGCGTCGTCGCGGATTTCGAGATCGACACCCTCGAAGGCCCGCCCGTCGGAGGAGAGCACTTTCTCGACGGGGTCGTCGACACGCACGGCGGTCACCAACAGTCCCTCGCTACTGCCGTATACCGGAAGGAGGGTGCAGTCAGGGAGCGCTGTCTTCCAATCCCGCAGTAGGGTTTCCGGGATCGGGGCGCCTGCGCTCACCCAGAGTCGCATCGAGCTCAGGTCGTGAGCCGCGCCTGCTTCGATCGCCCCGAGTGCCATCTGGAGGAACGGTGTCGCGGCCATGCTGACCGTTGTCCTGTACTCGGCGATGCGTCGAAGTCCCTCGTGGGGTTCCCACACGTCGAGTAGGTGAATTCCGCTCCCGAGGATCAACGGTGTCGCCACGCCCACGGCGAGTCCGGTTGCATGCGTGACCGGGGAGGGCATGAAGACGATATCGTCGGGGCCCAGGCCCATCACCTCGCGACCGAGACCGTAGACGGTGAAGGACAGGGTGTTGAACGTGTGCTGGCAGCCCTTCGGGCGTGATTCCGTGCCCGAGGTGTAGATGATCGCGTGAGCGGCATCCGCCGGCGGCGGCGATCCGAGTTCGTCGGGGCCAGGCACATGGTTTCCGGCGATCAGTGATTCGAATGCGAGCTCATCGGCACGTGCAGATCCACGTACGACGACGACGTGCTCGAGCCCGGGCAGCTCGCCACGGATCTCCGCCAGCATGTCGGCATAGCGGAACTTGCGAAACTCTTCCGTGACGAAGGAGACCTTGGCTCCGGAGTGCTGGAGGACGTAGCGCACCTCGTCGTGCCGGTAGACCGGCATCGTGGGCACCACAACAGCGCCGATCCGGGCTGCGGCCACATAGATGACGACGAATTCGTTCCAGTTCGGCAGCTGCACCTGAACCCGGTCGCCGGGGGCGACGCCGAGTTTCCTCAGTGACGCCGCCAGCCGATATGCCTGTGCGCGAAGTTCGCCGCGGGTGAGCGTGCTGTAGCCGTCGGTGACGGCGACGAAATCCGGGTCTGTCTCCGTCCATCGGTCGACGTGTTCGGTCAGGCTCTCGTCACGCCAGTAACCGTTCGATCGGAACGCGTGCAGCGTGTTCGCGCTGTAGCGGTCCTCGGGAAGGATTGCCCGTGTGTGCTCCACGACGTCCATGTGCGGATCCTTGCTTTAGGGTGCCCTGTTCGTGGGCGGAAGTGGACGGAAGTTGTTGGTCGAACCATGTTCTCGAGCGGAATGGGGGAAATGAACTGTTCGGAAGCGATCTCAGCCTCGAGGGTGAAGGAATTGCCTCGATGGGATGAGGCGTCTGGATGGGTGTGTCCCCCGGGGGTAGTTCTCAGGCTGCGGAAATTCCTCCGTTGACGCTGATCGCCTGTCCGGTGAGCCGTCGTGCGGCGGGGGAGGCGAGGAAGACTGCGAGTGCGGCCAGGTCTTCGGATTCGGGGACGCCGAGGTGGGCTTGCTGGGCGGCCTTGGCAAACAGTTTGGCGCTGAATCCGTCGGATGTGATTCGCTCGGTCGAACCGGTGCCGGCGACGAGCGACGGGGTCAGAACATTGACTCGGATCCCGTTGCGCTTGGCTTCGATGGCCAGGGTCCGGCTGAACATGACGATCGCCGCCTTGGCCGCTCCGATGACCGCTTCGCCGGGGGTGGCGGTCTTCGCGGCATCCGAGGCGACGTTGATGATCACCCCGGTCTTCCGTGCTGTCATGTGCGGGACGATCTCGCTCGCGAGGTACATGCACGGCAGTGCGAGTTGGTTGAAGATGCGTGCGATGTCGTCGGTGGGGATGTTCGCGAAGAGTTCCGGCCGGGTGTCTGCGGCCGTCGTCGAGACCAGGATGTCGACACCGTCGAGGATCCGTTCGGCTTCGGCCGCGATGTGTGTGGCGCCCTCGACGGTGGTCGCGTCGGCGGACAGGAATGTGACCTCGCACGACGAGTTGGCAGACGAAATGCGCTCTCGGGCAGCAGATCCGCGTTCCGATCCGCGGCCGACGATCATGATGCGCGGTACGCCGGCCTGAGCGAGGCCTACCGCGGTCGCCAGGCCGATTCCGGCCGTTCCTCCCACCACCAGTGCGCTGCTGTCCTTCAGTTCCTTCGGTGCTGCAGTGCCATGTGTGTTCATTCGTGTATTCCGTTCGAGGGTCGGGTCAGAGGGATACCGTGCCGCGGGCGAAGATGTCCTTGGCGATGATGCGCTTCTGGATCTCGGCGGTGCCATCGGCGACGAGATAGGCGGTGACGTCGCGGTATCTCTGCTGCAGAGGTGATTCGGTCGAGTAGCCGAGATTTCCGTGTACCCGCATCGCGAACTCGATCGCGTTCTTGGCCACGACAGGTGGCCACCACTTGCTCATCGACGCGAGGGCGGTGTGTGGTTGAGCGGTTTCCCTGAGCCACAGCGCCCGATAGCAGATCCAGCGGGCACCCTCGAGATAAGTGGCGTGCTCGGCGAATTGGAATGCGAGGCCTTGGTGCTCGGACAGTGGTTGTCCGAAGGTTTCCCGCTGCTGGGCGTATTCGGCGGCCTCCTCGAGGCTCTGCTTCGCGGCTCCGAGGCACATCAGCCCCAGGGCGGCACGGCTGAAGTCGAAGTGTTCCATCACCGAGTGGAAGCCTTTGCCGAGTTCCCCGACGAGATGTGATTCGGGAACGAAGACATCGGAGAGGTGGATGCTTCCCCAGCCCAGCGGGAGGCAACCCATGCCGGGCATGTGGCTGACGGTGACTCCGTCCGCGTCGAGCGGGACGACGAAGCAGCTGACGCCTCGTGCCCGCTCCGATCCGGGTTCGCGGGCGTAGACGAGTGCGGCGGTGGCGTTCATCGCCCATGAGATCGCGGTCTTCTCCCCGTTCAGGCGCCATCCACCCTCCACGGCGGTGGCGGTGGTGCGAAGGGCGCTCGCGTCGGATCCCGAGCCCGGCTCGGTCAAGGCGATGGCGATGGTTTGTTCACCGCGAATCAGCGGCGGAAGGTAGTGGTCCTGGACCTCGTCCCGGCACAGCGCCAGTTGGGAGGCGACCAGACCGATCTGTACGGGAGCCGACGCCATGTTCACGTCGCCGTACGCGAGAGTCTCGGTGGCGATTCCGAGCAGAATGGGATCTTCGGTGCCGGTTCCGCCGTATTGCTCGGGTAGTCCGATGCCCAGCAGGCCGATGTCGCCGAGTTTCTGCAGGATGTCGAAGGGGAACTCCGTCGACGCTGCGCGGTCGCGGTAGCCGGGCAGGAGAACGCGGTCGCTGAACGCTGTCAACGTTTTTCGGAACTCTTCGTGCTCGTCGGTGAATGCGAAGGAAACCATGGGAGTGTGCTCCTGTGCGGGGACTCGACTGGGGTGATCGCGGCGAGGGAAGCGCTGACGCGCAATGGAACCCGGGGTCGACCCGTGCCCCGCCGGAAAGAATTCTAGATTTGAATAGTAGGTCGACAAAGCATTTCTGGCAAGAGGTGTGGGATGCGCGGGAGTGCGGTATTCGACTGCTGCGACCGCGAAAAGCTCAGCCGGTCAGTGGCCGGTCTCGATGTCGCCGACGGCGCGGCGGACGAGTTGCAGATGTGCGATCAAGGTTTCGAGAGTCTGTGTGTCGACCGACGCGAGACCGAACCGGGCTCCGGCGAGACGATTGTTCGCTTCCTCGACCACGTCCAGGCCCGCTGGGGTGAGAGTGGCGAGGACGGTCCGGCGATCCGTCGGATGGGCATGGCGTTCGACGAAGCCGGCCTTCACGAGTTGGTCGACCGCCATCGACACCGTGGTGGGATGGACCATCAGGTACTTGCTCAGTTTTCCGAGTGTGCGGGTTCGCTCCTCGGACAGCTGCAGTGACGTCAGGATGAGATAGGCATTGCGCGACAATCGAAGTGAGCGTAGCTCCCCGTCCATGGCGCGGACGATCCACTGATGCGTGCGAAGCAGGGCCATGGTGGTGGCGAATTCCAGTTCGGCCGAATCCCGTCGTTCCGTCCACTCGGCGCGCATCCAGTCGATCACGTCGCGACTGTCGTCGGCGGGCGTCGAGTGCTCACTCGCCACTGTGCATCCTCTCGTCGCCGCCGAACCGCGTCTCTCGCATCGATAGCCGACGTGCCGGATCGATGATAGCCGGACGCGTGTCGGCTGCCGGTGGCCGAACGGCTCTCAGCTGTGTGAGAGCACGATCTTCCCGAACCCGCTTCCCTGTTCGAGGTACTTGTGTGCGGCGGCCGCTTCGGCGAGAGGAAACACAGCACTGATCGGTAGGGGGGGAACGGTTTCGGTGTCCAGCAGCCGTAGAAGACCCTCGAAGTCGTGGGGGCTGCCCATCGTGGTCCCGATCAGTTCGTACTGTCCGAAGTAGAACGGGCGGATATCGAGGGTGGTGCGTTCGCTGCGTGACGCGCCCAGCACGACCAGTCGACCGCCCGGCCGCAATGCCGTGACGGACTGTTCCCATGTCCCGACGGAATCCAGGACGAGATCGAAGCCCTGGCCGTGGGGTGAGAGTCGGCGAGCGGCGTCCGGCCAATGAGGATCGGTGTACAACACGCCGTTCGCCGCGCCGAGCTCTCGAGCCTGCTCGATCTTGGACGTCGACGACGAGGTTACTGTGACACGCGCGCCGACGGCGGCCGCAAGCATCACGGCCATGGTCGCGACGCCGCCGCCTGCGCCGAGGACCAGGAGGTTTTCGCCGGCGCGGAGGCGGCCGCGTGTGAACAGGGCGCGGTAGGTGGTGAGGCCGACGAGGGGAAGTGCCGCGGCCTGCTCCCAGGTGAGGCCGCGGGGCTTGGGTGCGACGCAGTCCTTCGGGACTCGGACCAGTTCGGCGTAGGTACCACGCTGGTGATCGCCGAGGATCTCCCACTGCGCGCCCGGGGCGGCTTCGCGATCACCCCACCACAGCGACGGGAGCACGAGAACTTCCTCGCCGGTGTCGGTGCGGATTCCTGCGCCGTCCGCGCCGAGAATGTGGGGCAGTGGTGACGAATACTTGCCCTGTCGTACCAGGACGTCGTGCCAATTGAGTGCCGCTGCCTTCAATTCGACGGTGACCCAACCGGGTTCGGTTGTCGGATCGGGGACCGATTGCCACCTCAAGACATCGGGTCCTCCGAACTCCTGCATCACGATGGCGTCCACAATGATCCTTTCGGTCGTACCATTCGCACGATACTGCACATCCCGCGGTGCGGTGACGATCGGGTCCGCTACCGTCACCGGTGCCGATTCGAGGGCGAACCGGTGGATTCCACCGGGATCGGCTCGATCCGGCCGGCCCTGTCCGAGGGCTATAGGACTCTCCACAGCGGTCGCCGGTGTCGTGTGCGCTCGTTCTCGGTCAGGCCGCCCCAGATGCCGTGCTGCTCGAAGTGCGCCAGTGCATGCTTGCGGCATCGGAGAAGCACGGGGCATTCCTCACAGACGCGCTTCGCCTCGGTTTCACGCAGCGCGCGTTCGTGACCGGCTTCGTTCTCGGGTCCGAAGAACAGCGAGGGGTCCGCATCGCGGCAGCGGCTGTGTCTCTGCCAGTCGGTGTCGGCGGCCGACAACGCGATGGTGTGTTGTCTTGTTGCAGGAAGCGTCATGATCTTCGCCTGGATGTGGGGTATGTGCGAACGGCCGACGGAAGCGATCGACCACGATCTTGTGTCGGAACCCAGGGTCAGTGGACGGCGCTGCAGGTGACGGTGGCGGTGGTGCATGTCTTTCCTGCGGTGTTGCGACAGGTGACCTCGACGATTCCGAGGCTGCGACCCCGGTGCACGATCTTCGGCGCGAACGTGACGGGTTGGTCCGACGGGCACGGTCGCAGATACGAGATGTGGATCGAGGTGGCGCGGAAGCCCGCATCGGCGGAGAGCGCCGCAGAACCGGTGATCTCCGAGGCGCACAGAAGCACACCACCGTGAATGTTACCCATCGGATTGGCCAGCACCGGGGACGGACCGAATTCGAGGCCACCGGCCCCGCGCGTGTGCTCGGCTCCCAGCAGTTCGATGATCGAGTCTGCTCGGAGTCGTGAGTTCAGATCCTCGGAGGAAACCGCTGGTGCGCCCGGCGGGTCGGTGAGTGGCACGGTCTGGAGGCGGGTGGACCCGCAGGCGATGAGACGGCCCTGCGCATCGACGATCCGACCACCAGCCAGCCCGGTCCGCGCGCCTCGACCCAGCATCCAACTCTCGGCGCGCAGAACCGATCCGTCGACCGGTGGATCCGCTACGAAGTCGAGGTGGATTTCCGTGCTCACCGCCCAGAATCCCTCGGGCGTCATCCCACTGACGAGATGTCCCATCACGTCGTCCATCACGACACCGAGAGTTCCTCGGCACGGTCGTCCGTGATCGTCGGCAAGCCATGGCCCCGTGACCATTTCGGAAAACCCGTGAGAGTCGTTGCCGGTCACATCGGAGACTCGGAACAGCTTTTCGGCGCCGGTGGAGAAGAATCGAAGCGCGGTCGGGGTGTCGCTGGTCATGGCTCTCCTGACGGACGTGCGGTGAAGCCCGGTGCGCGAACGCGCGCCAGGGCTGTCGGGATGGGGCTCAGACGCCGCGCTGGGCCTTCGCGGCTTCGCTGGCGGCCTTGCTCTTCTCCCGGGCGGCGGCCCAGTCCGCGTCGGTCATGGAGGTCAGGCCGGCGAAAGTGCCGGGCCCGGCGAGCATCTGGCCGCCATCCATGGCGATGGTCTGCCCGGTGAGGTAGTCGCATGCGTCCGACAGCAGGAAGATCGTCAGGTTGGCGAGCTCCTCGATGGTGCCCATCCGCCCCATCGGGACCTGGTCGGCCTGGGTGGCGCCGACCGCGCTCTTGTCGGTGGGATTGAGCATCTCCCAGGCATAGTCGGTGGGGATCGGTCCCGGGGCCAGGGCGTTGAGGCGGATTCCGTAGCGGGCCCATTCGACGGCGAGGGACATGGTCATCGAGTGCACGGCGGCCTTGGCCATCGCGGAGGGGACGACGAACGCCGAACCGCTCCACACCCACGTGGTCAGCGTGGACAGCACCACGCCCTTGGTGCCGCCTTCGATCCAGCGGCGGCCGGCGGCATGGGTGGTGTTGAACGACCCGTTCATCACGGTGGAGGTGACGGCCTCGAAGGCCCGGGGGCTGAGCGATTCGGTGGGGGCGATGAAGTTGGCGGCGGCGTTGTTGATCACGCCCGTGAGAGGTCCGTGTAGGGTCCAGATCTCGTCCATCGCGGCGGACACCATCTCGGCGTTGCGGACGTCGACGGTCTGCCAGTGGACCGAGCCGGGGCGTGAGACGGATGCCTCTGTGGCGGCTTCTTCGAGGACAGCGGGTCGGCGGCCCCAGAGGTGGACGTCGGCGCCGTGGTCGACCAGGTGGCGGGCGACGCCGCGACCGAGGCCGGTTCCGCCGCCGGTGATGAGGATTCGCTTGCCGGCGAGGGCCTCGGACGTGAACGGGGAGGTGGTCATGCCGTGGGTCCTATCGGTCGGAGAATGGGGATCACAGTCCCAGGCTCTTGCTGATGATTTCGCGTTGGATCTCGTTGGTGCCGCCGTAGATGGTCGGGGCCAGGGCGCGGCGGACCTGTTCTTCCATGCCGTATTCGCGGGTGTATCCGTAGCCGCCCATCATCTGCATGGCCTCGAGGGTTGTCTTCTTTGCGATCTCGGTGCACTTGAGCTTGGCCATCGAGCCCTCGCGGTTGAGATTGTCCTCCTCGCCGGCGTCGATGCGTTCGGCGACCTCGTAGACGAAGGACTTCGCGAAGGCGATCTCGGTGGCGAGGTCGGCGATGCGGTGGCGGATCGCTTGGAAGCTGCCGATCTTGCGTCCGAACTGCTCGCGTTCGGTGACGAACGCGATGACGTCGTCGAGTGCGCGTTCGGCCGCACCGAGCGACATGGTGGCGATGATGAGACGCTCGACGCTCAGGCCGCGCATGAGGTGGCGCCACGCCTGGTTCGGAGTGCCGACCACGGCCGTGACCGGGACGGCCACGTCGGTGAAGTAGAGGTCGTTGCAGGTTCGGGCCTCCATGGTGGCGATGCCGTGGATCTCGAGGCCGGGGGTGTCGGTGGGCACCATGAACAGGGTCAGACCCTCGTGCTTGGAACCGGAGGAATCGGTGCGGGCGAGCAACAGGACGTGCTCGGCGACGTGGGCCGCGGAGATCCATGTCTTCTGGCCGTTGATCACGTAGTGGTCGTCGACGAGCTCGGCCTTGATGCGGACGCTGCCGAGGTCGGATCCTGCTCCGGGCTCGCTCAGGGCGATCGCCTCGAGCTTGCCTGCGGCCATGTTCGACACGATCGTGCGCTTCTGTTCGTCGGTGCCGTAGCGCAGATACGTCTGGGCGGCGGTCAGGCCGGTCGAGTAGCCGGTGATGGGGGCGAGGCCGCGCGAGGTCTCCTCGAGGAAGATGCACTCCTCGACCATCCCGGCGCCGCCACCGCCGTATTGCTCGGGCAACGAGACCGCGAGCCAGCCGAGTGCTGCGAACTTGTCGAGGATGACCTGGCTGTTGGCTACGGTGCCGCCAGCGGTGAGCACGTCGCGTTGTTGCAGGGTCTTGCACTCGGCGTCGCAGAACTCGCGGACCGCGAGTGCGAACTCGTGTTGTTCTCGGCTGAAGCGCATGTCGACAACTGCTCTCTGTGGACGACGGGGAGGGCGGCGTGAACTGGTGGGCAGGTCACCGGGCGGCGGGACGGTGGGGTCCCGCCGCCCGGGGAGCTGGGGCGGTCAGGCGCCGCGGAACTTGGAGAAGTCGGGCTGGCGCTTCTCGTTGAACGCGCTGATGCCCTCGAGTGCCTCGGCGGACTCACCGAACAGCTTGAGCGTGGAGTAGGCCATGTTGCCCTGGGCGATGAAGTGCTCGGTGTCGGCGTTGAGCGACTGCTTGAGCACCTTGAGCGAGGTGGGGGAGAGCTGCAGGATCTCGTCGGCCCATGCCCGGACCTCGGCGCGGAGCTGGTCGGCGGGTACGACCTTGTTCACGAGACCCCACTCCAGGGCCTGCTGGGCGCTGTAGCGGCGGCACATGAACCAGATTTCCCGTGCCCGCTTCTCACCGATGGCGCGGGCGAGGTAGCCGGTTCCCAGGCCGGCGTCGAAGGATCCGACGCGGGGGCCGTTCTGTCCGAAGATGGCGTGCTCGGCGGCAATGGACATGTCGCACAGCAGGTGCAGCACGTGTCCGCCACCCACGGCGACACCGTTGACGGCGGCGATGACGGGCTTGGGGGTGTCCCGGATGACACGGTGGAGGGCCTCGACCTCGAACAGGCCGCTGTCGGAGGGTCCGTAGTCACCGGTCTCCATGCGCTGCTTCTGGTCGCCGCCCGAGCAGAAGGCCTTCTCGCCGGCACCGGTGAGGGCGACGGCGCCGACCTCCGGGCTGCCCCACGCTGCCTTGAAGGCCTTGACGAGCTCGTCGACCGTGCGGGCGCGGAAGGCGTTGTATCGGTCCGGCCGGTTGATCGTGATCCAGGCGAGTCCGTTGTCGACCTCGTACGTCACGTCCGTGAATGCGGTGAAATCAGTCATCGACCTGGTGGTCCCTTCCTGCACTGGTTGCTCGCCGTCGCCGCGAGAACGGGGTCGCGGGACGGAGTCGTCGGGTTTGGTCCGACCGTATGACAAATGTATCCGCGTTAACGATCGTTTTCAAGGGGCGGGTGGGTTGCCGTGTCCTGACCGTGGTGGCGGGAACCGCACAGTATGCCCGCAGCGGAGCCCGGCAGGGGACGATTCCGGCCGAACCCTCGCCGGGAACCTCTGGAGGAATCGACATCCGCGACCAGCGTGAGGTGTGGCTGCGGCGGCCGGACCGACCGTAGGGTTCGCTCGTCGCTCCGCCCCCTGACCGGCGCCTTCCGCCATACCCTCATCCACGGAGAGTGAACCTCATGGAATTCGACGTCACCACACTGCACGGCCGCCGCGCGGATCAGCGCTGGAATCGGATGGTCGTGGGCGACCTGTTCGAGCGGCTCGTCTGGAGCAGCCCGGACAAGGACGCACTGGTCGGCTGGGCCGGGGCGTACGCCACCGACGGCTTCCGGCGCCTGACCTATCGACAGGCGGACGACGCGGCAAATCGCACCGCACAGGCGTTGCGCGCGGCGGGTCTGACCGACGGTGAACGGGTTCTGCTCTACTGCGAGAACTCCGTCGAGGCGGTGGTGACGATGTTCGGTATCGCCAAGGCCGGTCTCGTGGCGGTGCCGGTCAATCCCCACCTCGCCCCCGACGTTCTCGAGTGGGTCGTCGAGCACGTCGGTGTCCGGTTCACCGTCGTCGACGGCGAGTTCGGTGAACAGGCCCGAAAGGTGTTCGCACGGGCCGATTTGTGTGTGAATGTCACCATCCCGATCGGCGGTCCGATCGTCGCGGGCAGCCGCGACTTCGCCGAGTGGATCGCCGAGCAGCCGGCCGACGAGCCGTCCGGCAACCGGCACGCCGACGACGTGTGGAGCATCCTGTTCACCTCCGGTACCACCTCGATGCCCAAGGCATCGATGGCAACGCACACGTACTCCTACATGGCCGGCTTCTCGTACGCGATGTCGCTCACCCGCGGCCTGGACTACGAGCAGGACCTGACGACGTGCACCTTCTTGCCGATTCTCTATCACTGCGGCCACAATTCGACGATCCTGCCGACGATCCTGGCGGGTGGCACGATGGTGCTCGGCCGTCGTCCCGATCCGGCGGCGCTGGCCGCCGCCGTGACGACGGAGAAGGTCACGGCTGTATGGGCCGGGTCTCCGGCCTGGGTCCAGCAGCTCGCCACGCGTGGCCTCGATTGCGACGACGTCGATCTGTCTTCCCTCACCGTGGTGATGTTCGCCTGGGGATCGATGAATCCGGGCATGGCGCAAGACCTGGCGAAGGCGTGCGGCCCGCAGGTGAAGATGCTCGAAGTCTTCGGGCAGACCGAGGCGATGTCGTGCTATCGCTTCTGGCCCGACCGGCATCCGGGCAAATTCGAAAAGTCGCTCCGCGGAACCAATTACGTCGGTGTGCCGAATCCGCTGTTGGCTGCCGACATCGTCGATGCCGACGGCAACAGTCTCCGCGGTAGGCCGGGCATCGCCGGTGAGGCCGTCTACCGCAGCCCGGTGGTCACCGCCGGCTACTACGGGGACGTCGCAGCCACACGAGAGGCGTTCCGCGACGGTTGGTTCCACTCCGGGGACAGCTGCATGTACGACGAGGACGGCCTGCAGATCATGGTGGACCGGTTCAAGGACATCGTGAAGTCCGGCGGTGAGAACGTCTCGAGTCTGCGCGTGGAGGGTGTCCTCGTGACCCATCCCGACGTGTTGCGGGCCGCGGTGATCGGCGTGCCCGACCCGGTCTGGGGTGAGAAGGTCACCGCCGTCGTCACCGTCGCGCCCGGTCGAGAAGCCGACGTGGAGGGCATCCTCGCGTTTGCGCGGGAGCGGCTGGCGGGATACGAGGCCCCGAAGGATATCGTCGTGATCGATCGCATGCCCGAAACCGTCGGCGGCAAGATCATGAAATACAAATTGCGCGAGCTCTTCACGAGGGAATGCTGAGATGTTCGAAGGTGTTCCGGCTGCAGATCACCGATCCGGTCGAGCGGTCAGTGGCGTCCCGGCGGTGATGTGGTCACGGCAACGATGAAGGTGCGCCGGAGCGTGATCGTGGACAAATACGCGCTGGTCATCGAGCGGAGCTGTTGCGCCGCGACCTGATCCCCATCGCTCCGCACACCGGCGCCGACCAATCGGCCTGCTCGGTGACCGCGAGCTCTCGGTCGACTGCGCCCGCGATGTCCGAGGCGAACGGAACGACGCGTCGGGTGGTGAGGTCGACATGGGGTGCGACGACCTCGAGCGTGTTCGCCAGCGACTCGGTCGTGTCGTCGACGAGCAGGGCCATGCCGTGGATGACCTTGTCGGAGCGTTCGACGACCCGGAAGTATGCCGAAACCCGGTGTCCGACGTGTACTTCCGCGTAGTACTTCAGGTGATGTTCGGCGGTGAAGAAGCCCTGCCTGCGGGTCGCACGATAGTCATCGGTCAGGCCGATCCGGCGGAAGGCGGTGTCGATGGCTTGGGCCCCCAGGTCCAGGTAGTGCCGGATGTTCATGTGACCGTTCGCGTCCTCGAACTCCGGTGGGACGACCAGTGGTCCGAGTTCGCGAGGAAGCCGCACGACTTGGTCGTATGTGGGCACGGTGGCAGTCATCGGTCTCCTGGTGGGGTGCATCACGACGGCGGTCGGTGGCCGGCGCGTGGACGTGTTCCGACGCGAGCCGGTCCCGCGGGTCGTGCCGCATCGCCGACAGCGGTTCCTCCACTATAACGATCGTTCACACGTCGTGCTAGACTCGCCGAGTGGACAGGAGCCGGAAGATTCTCGATACAGCCGCAGAACTGTTCTACGAAAAGGGATTCCACGGTACGAGTGTCGACGAGCTGGGTGCTCGCGCGGGTCTCACGGGTCCGGCGATCTACCGGCACTTCTCCGGCAAGGACGAGATCCTGGCCACCCTGTTCGACGAGGCAATGGACGAGCTGATCCGTGCCGTCGAGCCTGTGGACGACGATGCCGACATCGACTTCGAGCGTCTGGTTCGCCATCATGTCGAGTTCGCGATCCGGCACCGGCACCTGGTGAATGTGACCCAGCGGGAGGACCGCTCATTGGTGGATCCCTGGCGTCGCAAAGTCAATCGCCGGCGCAAGCTCTACGTCGACTGTTGGGAGAGCGCGGTGGCCCGGTGCCTCCCCACAGCGACGTCGGCGGAGGTCGCCGTGGCAACCCAAACCTGCCTCGGCACGATCTTCTCGATCGCCTATTGGCCGACCAAGGTCAGCCGCACCCCAGGACTGGCCGACCTGATCGTCCGTCTCACAAACGAGGGACTCGACGCCTTCCGCGGCTGACCCCGGCGCCGGTGACGAAGCGCTTCGAGCCGGTGCGGGTCGGTCATGCCGATCTTCGGTCCTTTGCCGGGCTACCAGAGGGAGCAGGCCGGTCGTGCCGGAGTGCTTCTGCGGGTTCGGTGTCCGCTTCGGGGGCGACCCGGTTGCCGTCACGGGTTTCGAGGGCGGGGTGGCCCTGGAGGCGGAGTACGAGCAGCGCGGTCTGGGCGCTCAATTGGTCGGATGCGTTGCCGGTGACGTCGAGTCCGGTCAGGGCGTGCACGCGTGCCAGTCGCAGGCGCACTGTGTTCTCGTGAACGCCGAGTCGCTGTGCCGAACCCCGTACGTTGCGTGCGGTGTCGAACCAGCACTGCAGTGTGTGGAGCA
Organism: Rhodococcus sp. HM1; assembly: GCF_023218075.1. Lineage (GTDB taxonomy): Bacteria > Actinomycetota > Actinomycetes > Mycobacteriales > Mycobacteriaceae > Rhodococcus. Next base: position 96,668 of record NZ_JALPTB010000014.1, read on the forward strand.
GGTCGGCCGTTCCGGGGGCGCCGCGCAGCAGTGGCCCCAGCACGTCGTCGACGAAGTGCCGCACCGCCGAGACTTCACTATGGGCGAGGAACAGGCGTGCCGGTCCCAGGTCGTCGACGGCGAAGATGCGGTGGAACGTACGGTCGGTGAAACGGTCGATGCAGAGCACGGCCTCACGCGATTCACGGTATGCGCGGGCCAGCGCGGTGGGTTCGCAGACGGAGGACACGCCCGCGATGAACTCCTGCGACCGGAACAGTGCATTCGCGGCGCGCGCCAGGGCATCCTTGACGTTCGCGACGGTCGCGAGGGCGCCGACATTCTCGCGAGCTTCGACCAGGAGCAGGATGCCTTCGGATCCACGGGTGGACAGGACTTCGACGCCGAGATCTCGTTCCATCCACTCGGCGAGCACGCGCTCGGAATCGGCGAGGTCGTGATGGGAAGCCAGAACGTACACCAGCACACGCCGAGCGTGGATGTTCACTCCGAGATACTCTCCGCCGGCCGCCAGATCATCCAAAGCCCCGGTGCCTCTTACGAGTTGGCGGGCGAGGGAAGACTTCGCGTTCCATGCAACCCGCGCGATGCGGCGTTGGACGAGGAACTGGGCGCCGATTCGGCGCGCGCTGCGCGCGGCGGCGTACTCGTCCGTCGGGCTCAGCGGTGACGGATGTTCGTCGATGACGAGCCATCCGAAGTGTTCGCCGCGTTCGACGACCGGGGTGACGATCTTGCGGCGGGTCAATCCGGTGGTGGGACCGGCCGCGAGTACGACCGGGTCGGGGGCGGTGACTGTTCCGGGGTTGTGCGCGCGGAGGATGTCCGTCAACGCCGGTGCGGTGGCGTGGCCGGTCGTGTCGGGGGTCGCGGCGGCGATGGTGCGGCCGCGTCGGTCGAACAGCAGCACGGACTTGCCGGCGAGTGCGGAACAGGTGCGCACGATCGCCGACATGCAGTCGACCGCGGTGACGGCGTCGTCGAGACGTTCGTCGACCAAGGTCCGCTCGGCGGCCAGCTGCCGGCTCTGCTCGAGGTCTTGCCATCGCCGCTTGTGTTCCTCCGTGTCGAGGGCGGTGGTGGCGGCGTCGTCGAGCAGTGTGCGGAGCGCGGTGAGGGCGGTTCTGTGCTGGTCGGTGAACTCGGCTGTGGGATCGGCATCGGTGAGGACGAGGAGGCGAGTGGGTTCTGCACCGTCGTTCGACAGTCGCAGCAGGCATACCCGGGCGACACCGGGTCCGTCGAGGTCGGTTCCGGACAGCGATCGGCCCGATGCGTGCACGGTATCGGGGGAGTTCAGGGCACGACGCACGAGAGGGCAGTCCGATCGAACGCGGCGCGGTGTCGACGCGGATCCGATGCCGGGAAGGGGGAGGAGCACGCCGCGGGAGTCGTCCGAGACGAGCATGCCTGCGGATGCGAAACCGGCGAGCGTGGCTGCCCGGGAAAGCAACCCGCCGAGCAACCGGGGAAGTGCCGCCGAGGCCGGCGCAGGCGGTGTCATGGTGCTCGCCTCCTTGTCGTCCTGGTCGGCCGTGCCGACGACCTGCGCTGTGAGCCCGGTGTGCGGGATCCGTCGCCGCGGCGAGATCAGCTTTCGACGAGCAGCTTCCGCACGGCGGCGGCATGCTCGATGGAAGCCTCCATCGATGTGGCGGCCGGGACGAGCGTGATGTTGTCCGCTCCTGCGTCGACGAACGCGCGCAGCCACTCGGCAACCTGTTCGGGTGTGCCGGCCGGTGCCAGGTGCCGGAACTTGTCCCGGGGCAGGCGGTAGAGCGCGTGCATCTGCTCGCCCACTAGGCGGTCGGCTGTGGCGGCATCGTCGTCGAGACCGCACCAGACGTTGACACCGAAAGTGCTCGGAGTGCGGTTCTCTCGGTCGGCGGCCTCGAGGATCGCGGTGCGGGTTTCGGCGAATCGGCGGGGCGTGGAGAAGATGGCGAGCCATCCGTCGCCGTACTTCGCGGTTCGACGGATCGCGGCGTCGCCTCGGCCGCCGATGACGATCGGCACGGCCGGCTGGGGCGCGGGCAGGATCCGGGCACGTTCGAGGGTGAAGAACTCTCCGGTGTGGGTGACCTCTTCGCCGGACAGCAACGCTCGGAGAACCTCCAGTGTTTCGTCCAAGCGGCGCCCCCGGGTGCGGGGATCCACCCCGGCGTTGGAGATCTCGGAGCGGTCCTCACCGCCGACTCCCGCGCCGAGGACCAACCGGCCCGGGGCGAGTTGCGAGATGGTCGAGATCTGGCGTGCGGCGAGCATCGGATGCCGCAGCCCCAGCAGATAGACACCGATGACGACGGAGAGCGTGTCGTGGGCCGCGAGCACCGACGTGGCGGAGACCATCCCGTCGAAGCCGGTACCGCCGTGGAAACTGATGTGGTCACCCACCGTGATGTGGTCCAGCCCGGCATCGGCGGCGGAAGTGAGCAGTCGCCGCCGCGCGAGCGGGTCCGGGACCAGCAGGGAGTCTGTGACCGACAGACCGACGCGGAGCACCATTTCGACCCTTTCAGTAGCTATGGACTGACCGTAAGGCCAAAAGGTGCTCGTGGCAAGTGCCTCTTTCGGACGGAAGCAGGTCGAGCTCATCGATATCAGCGGCATCGCCATGTCCGAGGTTGCCGTTGTCGCCGCTCTACGGCGGTACCGACGAGATCACGAAGGCGCTGGTAGCGTGCTGGCTTCCAGCCGGTCGGCGCGCCGCATGCGCCTGGCCGGAACCTTTGCGGCTGTCCGCCATCGCGCACTTGCGTCGGACCTGGGCCCACATCTCGACGGATGAGGGCCCAGGTCATCGCACACATGATGTGCAGCATCCTTCCTAGAGCAACTCGTCGATGCTCCGGAGCCGACCGTGGTCGGCCTCGAACCCGAACGGCGCATACCAGGATCGCTGGAAGGCCAGAAGCGGACGGGAGGATTCGACGACCCACCGGCCCAGTGCTCGGCGGACGTCGTCCGAAAGCGACTCGTCCTGCACGACCGTGCTCACCGTGGTGGCGAGAGCGCTGGCCAACTCGATGAGCTCGGTGGTGCCTGTGGACGCGCACTCGCGTGCGGTCCTGCCGGCATCGATGTGCTCGGCGAGGGTGGCGGTCGCCGCGGTCGCCGACTGGGGCAGCCGCGCCAGCAGACCCTCGGCCATTCGGAGATACTCGCCGAGTTCGAACCGGGACCGTTCGTGGATCCGGTAGATCCGCGTACCCAGGAATTCCAGGTAGTCGACGACGAGGGGGAGTTGCTCGGAGGCAAGGGGATCGGACCGGTCCACCGCCGGCGCGACGCCGTCGAGCAGGGATTTGCGCAGAGCGCCGAGAGTGTTGCGCGAGTGATCCATTACAGCACCTCGTTCAGGAGAGTGTTCAGCTCGTCGGCTGCGACCGCAGCCATGCCCTTGACCCGGCACAGGACGACGTCCTGATGTGACTTGCCCAGCTTGGCGACCCGGTGCGCCGAGGCCAGGGTGGAGACCACGATCTGATACGCGTTGAGGATCTTGTAGAAGGTGATCTTCTTCGGATCCACGGCCAGACCGGTGGCGTCCTCGTAGCGTCGGTAGAAGTCATCTTCGGGGACCAGTCCACACACCAGGTAGCGGCCGTCCTCGTCGTAGTGGCCGAAGGTGGACTGCGTGGTCCACGCGAGGTCGCGGTGCCGGTCACCGAGATGGCCGCGTTCCCAGTCGAGCCAGGCCGTGATTTCGAGGGTGGATTCGTCGTAGAGGAAGTTGCCGCTGCGGTAGTCACCGTGGACGATGCCGACGTGGTCGAGCACGGGCAGGTGGTGACGCATCCACTGCTCGGCCACGTCCATGAGCGGCAGGTCCTCCGCTCGGTCCTCTTCCCACGTGCGCCGAGCTTGGTTGAGGAGCCACCACGCCGCGTCGTCGGTTCCGATCCGGGGTCGGCTGAGGCTGGTGAACGTCGTTGCGGACAGATCGAAGGTGTGGAGGGTCGCCAGAGAGGACATGAACTGGTCGGCGAGTGGCTCGCGGGCACCCGGGCCGAAGTTGGTGCCCAGACCGCTGATCTTCCCGGTGGTGGTCGTCGACGGTTTGGTGACTCCGGAGACGTAGGAGTAGATCAAGGCGGGTTCGGGAAAGAATTCCCCCTCGACGTCGATGAAGTGAGGACGGGGGACGGGGACCGTGCCTTGCACGGCGCCGACGAGCTCGAACTCACGGAGCCGGCTGGTGGCATTCGACCCTTCGGCGGGGTCCATCCGGACCACCATCCGTTCGCTCGCCCAGGACTCGGAGTCCTTGCGGTGCAGGGTGAATCCCATCTGAATCTTGGACACACCGCCGGTGAACCATCGTGTGTCCGACACCCGGAAGGGGTCGTCGATGTGGGTGGAGAGGAAGAACTCGACGCACCGGACGAACTCGTCGAGGTCCATCCGTCGGTACGGGCCGAGCGCGCGGCGCTTCATCTTGCGGGTCAGTGTCCGATCGACTTCGGGCTCGGTCGGATACAGCGCGCGGAGATGTTCGATTTGGGCGTCGGTCGGGTCGTCGGCCCAGTCTCGGTCGGGCAGGGGCAGGGTTGCGCTGGTCATTCGAGATTGCTCCTACTTCTCGCGGCCGTGGCGGGACATCCGCTCGGCCAGGTAGTCCAAGCCGAAGATGTCCCCCATCTCGCCGTAGCCGACGGCGGTGCCACGCTCGTATCGGAACAGTGACTGGTAGCAGACGTGGGACGGGTTGAACGTGTACCACGGGTGGCCCGCGATCGCGCTGCCGAAGAACTCGTGCTTCTTGCCGCGGACGTCGGTGGCGGTGATGTGGTTGCTGAACGCGAGCATGTCGACGCGCTCGGCTCGAATTGTCCCGTCGATCAGGCCGTGGACTTCGCCGTGGTCGACGACGTAGCCGAAGCGGATCTTGTCGTAGAACACTTGTCCGCGTTCGATCCGCATCGGGACGGCCATGTGCATGGCGAATTCTTCACCGAAGTTGATCGAGACCCACGAAACCGAGCGGGTGCCGATTTCGGGGCGGGGTCCCCAGCTGTGGTCCATTCCCTCGTAGGATTCGACCTGGTAGGTCTTGCCTCGCAGTTCCAGCTCGCCGCGGATGCGGCCTTTGACTTCGAAGTGGCCGTTCTCCCATTCGTTGCCTTTGCGTGGATCGTTCGATGTGGCTCGATCGATGTCGAGCAGTGGGTTCTGGTTCGGGTCGTGTGGGTCGAACGGGTCGTGGAGTCCCTCGAAGGTGAGGTCGAAACTCGCTGCGCCGAGGGCATTCTTGTATTGCATCCGGTAGTTGCGTGGACCGTCCGAGGAGACGGTCAGGCCGTTCTCCAGGGAGTAATTGCTGAACGATTCTGGGCAGGGTAGGTGCATCTGAGGATCGGTGAAGTCGACCTCGTAGGGTTGGCGGCAGAAGCCCTGTCCCAGGATGACCGAGGAGAGGGTGACGCCGAGGTTGGGGCGGGCCAGCACGTAGGCGTTGCCCAGGATTCCTGCCTCGGGGACGGAGATGATCAGGACGGTGGTTTCGGTCCAGGTCCGGTCGGTGAGGTCGCGGGGATGGAATTCGGTATCGGTGTAGTGGATCACAGGTTTCCTCGTGTAGGGGAATTCGGGAGAACCGATCGGTCGGTTGCGTCAGTCATTCTGGAGTTGAGCAGTTTTCGTACTATTCGGTGTGGTGGCCGGGAGAGTCTTGGAGAGCGCGATCATGAGCACACCCCCGATCCCGAGGACGATCGCGCCGACGAGGAAGGAGACGCTGTTGCCGGTCTCGCCGGGGAACGCGTCGCGGATGACGCCGAACATGTACGGGGAGACGAATCCGCCGATGTTGCCGATGCTACTGATCAACGCGATTCCGGACGCGGCGGCCGCACCGGAGACGACTTTCGGGGCGGTGGTCCAGAACGTCGGGATGGTGGCCATCGCACCGACCGTTCCGATGCAGATCGCGATGGCGGCGACGAGCGGACTCGACGATACGGTGGCCGCTGCGACCACCCATCCGCCCGCACCGATCAAACTGGGAACAGCGAAGTGCCACATACGTTCCTGGGTTCGGTCCGAACTCCGGGAGATCACCACCATGGCAATTCCGGTGAAGATGTACGGTACTGCAGCGATGTAGCCGATGCCGGTCGTGCCGACGGTGCCGCCGGTCATCTCCTTGATGATCGAGGGGAGGAAGAAGCCCATGAGGTAGATGGGCACGACCATCGAGAAGTACACGGCCGAAAGCGCAAGCACCCGGCTGTTTTTCAGGCCGTCCGTCCACGACGAGTGGCCGTTTCCGTCCCCGGTGACGCCGGAATTCTCCCGGCGGATCGTGTCGGTGATCCATTGCGCTTCCGAAGCGTCGAGCCACCGGGCATCGCCCGGCTCGTTCGGGAGGAACTTGATGATCACCGCGGCGAGGAGCAGGCAGGGTAGTCCCTCGGCCAGGAACATGAATTGCCATCCGTGAAGACCCCACGGGTGGAACGACATGAGAGTGCTCGTCAGAGGAGAGCCGATGGCCGAGGCGACCGGGATGGCAAGGAAGAAGAGTCCGAGGATTCGCCCACGGTTCGCGGACGGTACCCAGCGGGTGAGGTAGTACACCACGCCGGGTAGCAGGCCCGCTTCCGCGGCACCGAGCAGGAACCGCATGCCGTAGAACATCCAGACGTTGTCGACCAGTGACATCAAGGAAGTCACCAGGCCCCACGTCACCATGATGCGGGCAATCCAGATTCGGGCGCCGACCCGGTGAAGTGCGATGTTGCTCGGGACCTCGAAGAGTACATACGCGATGAAGAAGATGCCGGCGCCCAGACCGAAGGCAGCCTCGGAAAGGCCGAGGTCCGCCTGCATTTCGAGTTTGGCCACGCCGATGTTTGTGCGGTCCACGTAACTGAGCAGTGCGCCGAGAAACAGCATCGGAACGATCCGGAACGAGATCTTCCGCGAAATGGTGGATTCCGGACTCGGGGGACCGGATTCGTAGGGTTGTGCGGCGGTGTTCTGCCGGCGGTGGTTGTCCATGGTCACCTGAACCTTCTGAGGTGTAGGTCGCGGAGGGGCTGATACCCCAGCGGAAGTGACGACGTCACCGCGAACCATAAGAAGGCCCGGAACGACGAAACAACGACATCTTCGGCTCCATCCGGTATGCCGGGACACGAGCCGACTGTCGGGGTCGACAGGGTGGTTCTGCGATGTGCTTGTTGTTCAACGACGGATGCAGTAGAGCGCGTCCCGCGACACAGCCCGGGGTCGGGGCGCAGAACGTGGGATTCGCAGGGTCTGCGACGTTGTCTTCGGGAACCGAGCCCACCCTCGATGCCCAGGAGTGGTCTACATCACCTGTGGCGGTCGAGTGTTCCTCGGCAGGCGGGGATGCTCTACAACGACAGATCGTGACCAAAGACTCGGATCGCACGCAATTGGCTGCCGGCCCCGACGGTGGTGATGGGCACTCGCCCGGGCCCGCATTCGAGGTCTTCTGTGCCCGGTTCGCACATCGATTCCCGCGCGTCGAACCGCGCCGGCGGATGTGGGCTTATGTCCACGGACTCTTGGGCGATATCGAGCGCAAGAACGGGTGGACCCTCGCGGAGGCGGCGGGCGAGGCCGGCCCGGAGGGGATGCAACGGTTGCTGAACGCAGCATCGTGGGATGAGGATGGCGTACGCGACGACGTGCGTGACCTGGTGGTCCAGTTGGTCGGTGATGTCTGGCAGGGCCTGCTGATTGTTGGCGACCTGTATTTCCCGAAGCGAGGCGACCGGTCTGCCGGGGTGGCGCCCTGGGTATCGAAAACCGAAAGGACAAGCAACGCCCAGACCGGGATCTTCCTGGCGTACGCATCCCAGAAAGGGTGGGGCCTGATCGACCGGGAGCTGTACCTGCCGAGAGAATGGACGGACCATCGGGACCGATGCCGTGCGGCCGGCATCGACGACTCGGTGGGGTACCGGAGCCCGGCCGATCTAGCCGAGACAATGCTCGGCCGAGCTCTCGACGCAAACGTGCCGTTCGCCTGGTTCACTGCCGGCGTCCTCTATGGGCGAACGGAGAAACTGCGGCGATCACTGGAGGAGCGGAGCGTCCCGCATGTCCTCGAGATTCCGGGCGACTGCCGCGTGACCACGGCACACCTGCAGGTCTGCACGGCCCGCGAGGTGATCGACGAGTTGTCGGAAACGGTATGGCACAGGCTCAGCCACGGCGACGAGCTGACGGGACATCGTGTTCGAGACTGGGCGGCAGTGGACCTCCACAGGTCGGGACGACAATTCGGGAACTGGCTCCTCGCCGGACGATCGATCACCGACCCGTCCGACATCGCCTACTACCTGTGCTTCGGCCCGGCCGGCTGCATCCTGTCCGAACTCGCCCGAGTCGCCGAGGGACGGTCGGCAATCGAGAAGTGTCTCCGAGTCGCCCGAAAAGAAGCCGGTCTCAAGGACTATCAGGTCCGCGGATACCGGGCGTGGTACCGACACGTCACCTTGTCGATGGTCGCGGCGACGTACCTGTTGATCCGGCGCGGGAAGGACGTGGGCCGCGATGACGACTTGTCGCGTGTACGGCCGGTTCGTTCCCGGCCGAGCGCGGTGGCGCCGTGGTGGTGAAACGGCAGGTATGAGGTGGAGTCGGTTCGATCCCTCCCCAGCGGCGAGGAAGGTCCGAGCGGCAACGCCGGCCCCGCAACGTCAGATCTGATATGGATAGCTCCCTCGCGAGGCCAATCCTTGTTCGACGCCAACGCGATTGAGGTTTGAACCGGCGACGACTGAGTAAGGCGGATGCGGGGCATCACCGTGTGGTGCGTAACCGCGGGCCTCGTCAATCCTGGCTCCATTATTGATTTCCCCTTGAACTCGGTGTCGCACTCCCGATCTAGCTCGTCAAGGCTCGGCCTGGTGTCGGGGTTCGGGACCTCGGAGGGCGCGGCCAGGGGTGTGGTGTGTGCAGGGTCGAGTCCATGGCTTGGCACGGTAGCGAAGGAGATGGGGTTCACGGAGTGGATGAGCCCCCGAGAGGGTGTGCTGTCGGCGGCGGTGTGGGCGGGGTGTCGACCCGCTACCTGCTCTGCGGGACTGTCTGGGTCACGCTGTGCACCGGACAGCGCGGGGGTGCGGACGGTTCGGCTGCGGCCGGGCCGGTGGATCGAGGAGTGGGATGTACGGAGTGTGGAGGAGCCGGGAGCATTTCTCGGTGCCGGGATCGAATCCGGCCGCGACCTCGGTCGACGTGCACGTCCTCGCCGATGCCGCGCGCCGTGACCGCGGTGCTGGGCGGGGGCCGGCGCCGGTCATCGCTGAACTGGTCGTCCGGCGGTTGGCAGTTGATGTTCTTCGTCGAACCGGACCGGTTGCGGGAGATCACCCGCGGGCAGGGCCGCAAGTACGAGGGGGTGCGCGCCGGCTGGCTGCGCTGGTCTTCGACCATGCGCGCCGTTCCTCCGGTGGCGGAGACCAGTACTCCGACAGTCGATCTCGACACTCCCGTATCGCGAACCCGGCCGGAACCATGGTGATACCCACCGATGATGCGCCGTCGCTCCAGCCGCGTACCGACCCCGGGGTACCTCGAGATCCCGGTGCACTCGACGGCACCACGACCCACACGGTCATGAAAGACATCCACGGCTGGGTTGCCCATTAAGACGTTTGCCTCTCCCGCCCGGACAGAGGTACGGGGATCGGGTCGCCCGCAGCTGCCGACACCCCACCCCTCCTACCAGCGGCCCAACCCTTATCCCGGCGGGCGGGAAACCCAGCAGGAGACAGGGAATCGACGCAGCTAGATCCGCTGAAACACCTTCGCGCTGCGCGCGGCTCGAGGGCGTCCCGTGGGCGGGGTGTTCCGTTGCCGGGGTAGCTGGCCGTGCGAGTCCGGCCCGGTGTGATTACGAGCTCTTGCGTAGCAGCCCGGTCACTGACCGATACCTCGACAGGCCAGGTTGAGCAGCGGTGCAGGCAGAGCCCGAGGTGATACTATTTGGTATATCCCCAGTTGAGGTGGTGAAGACGATGTCGGTGGCGTTCGAGAAGGACATCGAGCGGCAACTGCGTGCGATCTCCCCGCGCGCGGAACTGGCGCAGCTCGGGAAGATCCGCGCCGTGCTTGCCGCGTCCGAGGCCGGATGGTCACAGCGTGAGATCGCACGTCGTGTGGGGGTGGAGCAGCCGGAGATCAGCCGGCTGCTGAAGAAGGCCCGCCTGCGGCCGGAGGTCCGGCAGCGCACCCCTCGTGAGGTGATGCTGCGGTACGCGGTCGGCGAGCTCACCCATGAGCAGATGATGGACGAGCTCGAGCACTGGGACTACACCTTCGGGGGCCCACCCGAGGACGATCCTGCCGCCGACGTGTATGTGCGCGGCAGCTGGGATCAGATCGAACGGGCCGGGGATCTGCTCTCCGATGACGACTATCAGCGCCTGCTGGAGGTTACCGCGGCGCGGCGGGCGGCGAGCCGCCGCTAGTGGAACAGCCCTGTGCCAAGACCCATGCCCGCCTCGACTCGTGGTGCGCGCCCGGTGGTGTCCTCGACGCCGGTGGTGACCGAGCGTCGTTTCGTCTGTATGCCGACGACCCGTCTCGGCGCCACACCCGCGCCGCGATCGTCGACGCCTACCTGGCCGAGCAGGACGGTATCGACCGGGACGGTCGGTGCGCGATCGTCACCGCCGGTGTCCCCGGCGCGGGTAAGTCCTCCGCGATCGAATCCCGCGGTCTGGCCGGCAAAGGCTGGCGGGTCCTCGACTCCGACCGCATCAAGGACCACCTGATCCGCGACGGCCTCGACCGCGGCGTCTACGACGACCTGCTCGACGTCGTGCTGCCGGACGGGCGCCGGCTGCGCCCGCGCGAGCTGGCCACGCTCGTGCACCGTGAATCCACCCAGATCCTCGACACCGTGCAGGAGCACTGCATCGAGGCGGGGGAGAACATCGTCATCGAAGGCACCTTCCGCTGGGACGGTCTCGGCGCGCAGTTGCTCACCGAACTCGGCGGGGCGGGCTACACCGAGCTGACGATCGTCGATGTGGAAGTCACCTGCGAGACAGCCCTTCATCGCGCGCAGCACCGGTGGTGGAGCGGCCGTATCGACCCGGACAACGAGCTCGGTGGGCGGTTTACCCCGACCACGGCGATCACCGACCTCTACCCGCATGGATCTGCACGGTCGATCTGCGCACGCAACGCGCGGGCGGCGTTCGATCATCCGTTGTCAGCGGTGATCGAGTCGGTGACGTTGTTCGTTGACGACTTCACCACCGGCACGCACGTCGAGTCGACGACCACCAAGCACAATGGCGTCGTCGACTACACCTCCGGCCACGACGACTGACGCGGTGCTGCGCTCCGGAGGCTGCACGCCGGGCATTTGCATCGGCGTCGAGTTGGTCGCGCCGCAACGGTCCGCGGGGAAGACCCTGCCCACCCGCCACTGAACATCTCGTCGTGCATCAGAAGGTACAGGAGGAGAACGAAGCCGAACGCGCCCGCCGCGAGGAACTGCGCGAGCAGCGCAAGGCCGAGCAGGAACTGGCTGCCGAACGCAAAGTTGGACAAGGAACTGGCGCACTACCGGTCGGCACTGGCAACAGGGGAGGCCAACGGCGACAGCGCTGCCGCCGAACGCCTGCGGACCACACTCGCCGAGGTCCAGGGCGCACTCGATGATGTCGACTATCGGGCGGCGAACATCCGAGCCGGGTACGTCTACGTCATCTCCAACATGGGTGCCTTCGGGATCACCATGGTCACGATCGGCATGACACGCCGGCTCGTCCGATGGACCGGGTGCGTGAACTCGGTGACGCGCCGGTGCCGTTCCGGTTCGATGTGCACGCCTTGTTCTTCTCCGAGGACGCGGTGACGGTCGGAGCCGAACTGCACGAAAGCGTTCGCCGAGCGGCGGGTCAACAGAGTCAATCCTCGGCGTGAGTTCTTCTACGCGACGCCTGAGGAAGTACTCGAGGTGCTGCGGCAGCCGGTCGGGGAAGTGCTCTCGTTTACCGCTGAACGCGGTTCGGGGAGTTCAGGGATAGGTCGGGTGATGTCGTTGCCGGTGTGGCTCGTCGGCGTTGCCCGTCGACCATGGTGGGGGCGCGTTGGTCATCCCGTCATCTTGAACGCCCGGTTGCCGCTCGGTGGGGTCCGAGGTTGGTCAGCATCGGGGCAGTGCGGCGGGTAAGGAGACCATGTCCCGAGTCTGGGCACGAGAGCGACGGAACTTTGCGGGCGTTGATGCGCTGTCGATGGTGGTGGGCCGGCCTGTCAGTTCCCGGGCGGTGAGACGATCCGCACCGACCGTGGCGGGCCTGCAACGGTGAAGCCGGCCCGACGGGCAGCTACTGCGAACGGTTCGGGGCTGGGGTCGGTCGGCCAGTCGGCCTCGCCCGCCTCACCGAACAGGGCGACCGCGTTCGGGTTCGGCCCGGTGGTGAACCGGGTCTGGTACCGAATTCCGGTGAAGCTGACGGCGTCGAACGCGGCGGCCCATTCCTGTGGTATCGCGTACGGGGTCATGGACGAGAGCTCTCGGGTCAGGCCGAAGTCCGCGGCCTCCTCCGCGCAGGTGTCGGCGAGGCGATGATCGTGTGGCACGACCAGGGTCGACAGGCGGCGGTCGGCGGCGAACTCCTCACTGATCACCCCTGTCGTTGCCAGTGTCTCTCCGACGGTTTCCCGGATCGCGGTGGGTTCGTCGAACGCGAGGTAGCAGGTGCCGCGGGGTGGTGTCAGATCGAAGCGGCCGCCGCCGGAGGAGGCGAACCACCACGGGCCGTTCGCTACCTGGTGCCCGCGGTGCAATGCCTGCGCCGGAGTGAGGTCGCAGCCGGGGAACTGGTGCAGGGGCCGGGCC
>NZ_JALPTB010000150.1 GCF_023218075.1 Rhodococcus sp. HM1
ACCGCACCCCGTGAGCCGCCGCCGATGACCATCGACACCCACCCGTCCACCGGCACGGCCGCGGCGGTGCGGTCCGAACCCGACTGGACCGCCCGCCGCGACCGGCACCGCGCCGCCGCCGACGAGCTGCTCGCCGGGCACCTGCGGCGGCGCGCGGCCCGGCAGGCCCATCCGGTGCACGACTTCCTGTTCACCTACTACAACCACCGGCCCAACCAGCTGCGGCGCTGGCATCCCGGTTTCGGGGTGGTGCTGCTCGGCGACGCCACCCGCGAGTACCGCGACCATCCCGCCTACGAACGCGTCGTCGTCGACGGGCAGCCCGGGGTCACGGTGTCCCGGCGCGCGGCGCTCGACCGGCTCGGCACGGTCGAGTTCGTGCGGGACCTGCTCGCGGCCACCGCGTCCCGGCCGCCGCAGCTGGGCTGTTTCGGGCTGCACGAGTGGGCGATGGTGTACCGCACGGACGACTCCGGGGTGCGGCACAACGCGGTGCCGCTGCGGCTCGGGCACGACGGCACCGACGCGGTGGTGGAATCATTGCAGTTGCGCTGCACCCATTACGATGCGTTCCGGTTCTTCACCCCCGACGCGGCCCCGCGCAACGCCGAGACCCTGACCCGGCGGACCCAGATCGACCGGGAACAACCCGGCTGCCTGCACGCCGGCATGGACCTGTACAAATGGTGCTACAAGCTGTCCCCGCTGATCGAGTCGGACCTGCTCCTGGACTGTTTCCGGCACGCCCGGGCGGCACGCGAACTCGACATGAGGGCCAGCCCGTATGATCTGAGCGAATACGGCTACTCGCCCATCACGATCGAGACTGCCGCCGGACGCGCACAGTACGTCCGCGAGCAGTCGGCGCTCACCACCCGCGCCGCAGCCCTGCGCCAGGAGCTGCTGAATCGATGCACCGCGCTGGCGGCGTGTCTCACCGACACGCAGATAACTACCGGCGGGTAACATGTTGGTGTTTTTCGTGCGGCACCGGTCGGCCCGACCGCACCGGGTGCACAGTTACCGGAAAGAGTGAGGCAATGACAGAACGCATTCAGGTCGGCGGACTCCAGGTCGCCAAGGTGCTCTACGACTTCGTCAACAACGAGGCCATCCCCGGGTCCGGTGTCGACGCGGACGCGTTCTGGACCGGCGCCGACAAGGTCATCCACGACCTCGCGCCCCGCAACCGGGAACTGCTCGCCATCCGCGACGACCTCCAGAGCAAGATCGACACCTGGCACCGCGACCGCGCCGGACAGCCCCACGACCCGGCCGCCTACAAGGCGTTCCTGCAGGAGATCGGCTACCTCGTGCCGGTGCCCGCCCCGTTCGAGGTGACCACCGCCAACATCGACTCCGAGATCGCCACCACCGCCGGCCCGCAGCTGGTCGTGCCGGTCCTCAACGCCCGCTTCGCGCTCAACGCCGCCAACGCCCGCTGGGGCTCGCTGTACGACGCGCTGTACGGCACCGACGCCATCTCCGAGGAAGGCGGCGCCGAAAAGGGCACCGGCTACAACAAGATCCGCGGCGACAAGGTCATCGCCTGGGCCCGCGACTTCCTCGACAAGGCCGCACCCCTGGCGACCGGCTCCCACACCGGCACCACCGCCTACCGCATCGAGGACGGCGCGCTGAAGGTCACCCTCGCCGACGGCACCGTCACCACCCTCGCCCAGCCCGAGAAGCTCGTCGGCTACCTCGGCGACCCCGCCGCCCCCACCTCGGTCCTGCTGCGCAACAACGGCCTGCACATCGACATCCAGATCGACCCGCAGTCCCCGATCGGCAGCACCGACACCGCCGGCATCAAGGACCTCGTCCTCGAATCGGCCGTCACCACCATCATGGACTTCGAGGACTCCGTCGCCGCCGTCGACGCCGACGACAAGGTCGTCGGCTACCGCAACTGGCTCGGCCTCAACCGCGGCGACCTGTCCGAATCGTTCACCAAGGGCGACAAGACCCTCACCCGCACCCTCAACGCCAACCGCGTCTACACCGCACTCGACGGCAGCGACCTCGAACTCCACGGCCGCTCCCTGCTGTTCGTCCGCAACGTCGGTCACCTCATGACCAACCCCGCCGTCCTCGACAGCGAGGGCAACGAGGTCCCCGAAGGCATCCTCGACGCCCTGATCACCACCCTGTGCGCCATCCACGGCCTGCACACCGACGAGGCCCACGGCCCGCTCGGCAACAGCCGCACCGGCTCGATCTACATCGTCAAGCCCAAGCAGCACGGCCCCGACGAATCCGCCTTCACCACCGAGCTGTTCGGCCGCGTCGAGGACGTCCTCGGCCTGCCCCGCAACACCCTCAAGGTCGGCATCATGGACGAGGAACGACGCACCACCGTCAACCTCGCCGCCTGCATCGAGGCCGCCTCCGAGCGCGTCGCGTTCATCAACACCGGCTTCCTCGACCGCACCGGCGACGAGATCCACACCTCCATGGAAGCCGGCGCCGTGGTCCGCAAGGCCGCCATGAAGCAGCAGAAGTGGATCCTCGCCTACGAGGACTGGAACGTCGACACCGGCCTCGCCTGCGGCCTGCAGGGCAAGGCGCAGATCGGCAAGGGCATGTGGGCCATGACCGACCTCATGCACGACATGCTCGTGCAGAAGATCGGCCAGCCCAAGGCCGGCGCCAACACCGCCTGGGTGCCCTCGCCCACCGGCGCCACCCTGCACGCCACCCACTACCACGAGGTCGACGTCTTCGCCGTCCAGGACGAGCTCGCGGGCAAGACCCGCGCCACCGTCGACGACATCCTCACCATCCCGCTCGCCGAGAACACCGACTGGTCCGACGCCGAGAAGCGCGAGGAACTCGACAACAACTGCCAGTCCATCCTCGGCTACGTGGTGCGCTGGATCGACCAGGGCGTCGGCTGCTCCAAGGTCCCCGACATCCACGACGTCGCACTCATGGAGGACCGCGCCACCCTGCGCATCTCCAGCCAGCTGCTCGCCAACTGGATCCGCCACGACGTCGTCAGCGCCGAGGACGTCGTCGCCGCCCTCGAGCGGATGGCTCCCGTCGTCGACCGGCAGAACGCCGGCGACGCCGCCTACCGGCCGATGGCCCCGAACTTCGACGACAGCATCGCCTTCCAGGCCGCCAAGGAACTGATCCTCGAAGGCACCAAGCAGCCCAGCGGCTACACCGAGCCGATCCTGCACCGCCGCCGCCGCGAGTACAAGGCCAAGTACGCCTGATCCGCAGCACACGACGCGGGGCCCCGTCCGACCCGGACCGGGGCCCCGCCCCGTTTTCCGTACACTGCGGGAGCCCGGAAAGAGAAGAAACGAGGCGGACGAACACGTGAGTCGACATCGCAGTTCCGGCGGCGTCCGAGGCATCAGCAAAGGCCCGATCATCGCCGTCGTCACCATCGTGCTGCTCGTCCTCGCCACCATCGGCTGGTTCCGGCTCCGCGACCACATCGACGACCAGGGCATCCAGGCCGCCCAGACCTGCGTCGAAGGCGACGCCGTCCTCCAGGTCAGCGCCGACCCCGCGATCGCCCCCGCCCTCACCACCCTCGCCGAACAGTGGACCGCCGACACC
>NZ_JALPTB010000151.1 GCF_023218075.1 Rhodococcus sp. HM1
CGGACCCAACGGCAACGACCCCACCGCCGACACATCCGACACCACCGACGCCGCCGCCTCCACCGACGACAACACCGACACCCCACCAACCCGCACACCCACATCCACCGCACACTGCGCCAGCACGGCGCGCACGGCCTCGGCCGCCCGGGCCGCGACGGATTCGTCGACGAGCGTGGGCAGGTAGGCGACCTCGACCGCGATCTCGTCGCCCGGGGTGACCTCGAGGGTCATCGGGTACTGCGTGGAGTCGCGCCCGCTCAGGCCGGCGAGGCCGAGCGCGTCGTCGTCGAGCATCGCGGTGAGCGCGGACTCGTCCATGGGGTACGACTCGAACACCACCAGCGTGTCGAACAGGCGCTGCTGCCCGGCGATACGGTGCAGTTCGGTGAGCGACACGTGATGGTGGTCGAGCACCGACACCTGCTGCTCCTGCACGCGGACCAGGGTGTCTTCGAGCCGGTCGGCCGGGTCGAGTTCGACGACGACCGGAATCGTGTTGATGAACAGGCCGATAGCGGATTCGACGCCGTCGACCTGGGACGGGCGACCGGAGACGGTGGCGCCGAAGACGACGGTGGACTGCCCGGTCTGCTGCGCGAGCGCCATCGCCCACGCGACCTGCGCAACCGTCGCGACGGTGACACCGCACGCGCGGGCCGCGGCGACGACACCGGCGCTGGTCTCGGCGTCGAGGGTGACGGGCACCGTCTGCGGGAACTCGGCGACCGAGACGCGCTCGGCCGGCGCGACGAGCGTCGGGCCCTCGACGGGGGCGAGCACCTGCTGCCACGCGGCGCGGGTCGCCTCCGGCTCCTGCTCGGCCAGCCAGGTCAGGAAGTTGCGGTAGCCGTCCCGGTCTGCACCGGTCGTGGACGAGGTTCCGCCGCGGTAGTTCTCGAGCAGTTCGGCCACGAGCAGCGGAGTCGACCAGCCGTCGATCACGGCGTGGTGTTCGGTCACCACCAGGCGATGCCGTTCCGGGGCGAGGACCACGAGCGCGCACCGCAGCAGCGGCGGCACGGCGGGGTCGAGCCGGGCGTCGCGTTCGGCGTCGGCGACCCGGTCGGCAGCGGCGTCCGGATCCGCGTCGGCCGTCACATCGATCACCTGCCAGGGCATCGGGACGAACGTGGGCACGACACTGCGGTACGTGCCGCCCTCGTCGGTCACGAACGCGGAGCGCAGGTTCGGATGCGCGTCGAGCAGCGCCTGTGCGGCGCGGTGCAGCCGGTCGCGGTCGAGCGGTCCGGTGAATTCGAAGGCGACCTGGCCGACATAGACGTCGACGGCGTCCGAGTCGGCGTGCAGCTGCGATTCGAAGATCAGGCCCTGCTGCAGACCGGTCATGGGCAGCACGTCGGCGAGTTCGCCGAATCGCTGCTCCCACGCGCACACGTCGGCCTGTGAGACGCCGGTGTCGAGGAAGTCGCCCGGCGTGTGCCGGACGGTCGGCACGGTTTCGGCGTGCCGGGCGAGCGCGGTGGCCGCCTCCGACCAGGCTGTACCCAGAGAGCGGGCCTGGTCCTCGGTGAGAATGCCGGTGGCGTAGGTCAGGCGGGTCTGCAACCGGGGACCGTCCGGACCGTCGACGGTGACGGCGTTGATGTCCACGGCGGTCGCGGCGAGCATCTCCGGGCGGGTGTGCCCGAGGAGCCCTGCGAATCCCGGCAGTGCCGACCAGTCCCGGGCCTCCCCGGTGTCGGCGACGAACCGGCCCAGGTAGTTGAATCCGATCTGCGGGCGAGCGCAGCGAGCGAGCACGTCCTCCCCGACCGGGTCGAGGTACCGGGCGAGGCCGTGATCGATCCCGTCGGCTGCGGCGGCACGCAACTGTTCCTTGACGGTTCGCACGATTGCATCGGCGTCGAATTCGTCTGTACCGGTTGTGATTCCGGTGAGATCGAGCCGGACGGGGTACATCGCGGTGAACCAGCCGACCGTGCGGGACAGGTCGGCGCCGGAGACGAGTTCGTCTGCGCGGCCGTGCGTTTCGCGGGCGATGAGGACACTGTCGGTCGCAGTGCCGCGGCCGCGGTGCCAGTTCACGACGGCGGTGGCCAGTGCCGCGTAGAGTCCGTCGTCGACGCTGCCGGCGTACACCCGCGGCAGGGTCGACAGCAGCGACCGGGTGGTCGCGACGTCCAGTTCGACGGTGACGTCCGCGGTGGACGCGTGGGTGTCGAGTGCCGGATCGAAGTCGCGGCTTCCGATCGGCGGCTCGAAGTCCCCGATCCGGGCGGCGAAGGACCGGGCACGGGCCTCGGTGTCGCCGGTGCGCGCCCGCTCGGCCAGCGCGGTGTTCCAGGTGCGGACGGACGTCGGCACCGGGTCGAGTTCCTCGCGGTTCCAGCGTGCGGCCAGATCTTCGAGCAGGACGCGCCAGGACACGCCGTCGACGACGAGATGGTGTGCGGCGATCAGCAGTGCGCCGCGCTCGTCCGCAGCGGCAGGAGCCAGGAACACCGCCTGCACCATCACACCGGCCGCAGGATCGAGACGCGCTGCCGCGGAGGCGAGTTCGGTGTGCACCTGCGCGTCCCGATCGGTGCCGGTTGCGACCTCGCGCACCAGGGCGTCGAGATCGATTGTCGTCTCGCGGGGCACGTCGAGTGCGTCGGGCGTGCCGTCACCGTCGGTGTCGACGAGGCGCGCACGCAGGATGTCGTGGTGCGCGATCACGTCCGCGAGAGCCGCGGCGAGGGCGCCGCGATCGGCTCCGACCGGCGTGTGCACGACGGTGGCCTGGCAGTAGTTCTCGTAGTGGCCGTCGCGGATCGTCGCGGTCGCGAGCGGCGTCAGCGGCACGAGTCCGGTTCCGTCGTCCGAGATCGCGGGGGCATCGTCGAGCGTGCGGGCCGACGCGGCCAGGGCCGCGACGGTGCGATGGGTGAACAGATCCCTTGCGGTGACCGCGATTCCGGCGCGCCGGGCGCGCGAGACGACCTGCAGGGACATGATGGAGTCGCCGCCGAGATGGAAGAAGTCGTCGTCGACACCCACCCCCTCCACACCGAGCACGTCCACGAACACCGAGCACAACACCCGCTCGGCCTCCGACACCGGCTCCCGGCCGGCACCGGACGAGGCCACCTCCGGCTCCGGCAACGCCGCCCGATCCAGCTTCCCGTTCACCGTCACCGGCAACGACTCGAGCACCGTCACCGTCGACGGCACCATGTACTCCGGCAACACCTCACCGGCCGCCGCCCGCAACTCCTCCGCCGACGCCTCCACCAGCAACGTCACATACGCCGCCAGATACGACTGCGACCGACCCGGCCGCTGCCGCACCACCACCGCCGCAGACCCCACCTGCGGCAACGACTCGAACACCGCCCGGATCTCGTCCACCTCGATGCGCTGACCGCGGATCTTCACCTGAAAATCCGACCGCCCCACATACTCCAAACCACCCGACGGCAACCACCGCACCAGATCCCCCGTCCGATACAACCGCCCACCGGGGGTG
Organism: Rhodococcus sp. HM1; assembly: GCF_023218075.1. Taxonomy (GTDB): domain Bacteria; phylum Actinomycetota; class Actinomycetes; order Mycobacteriales; family Mycobacteriaceae; genus Rhodococcus. The sequence continues at coordinate 3,473 of NZ_JALPTB010000151.1, forward strand.
AACGGATCGGCGACGAACCGCGACGCCGTCAGGCTCGCCCGCGCGTGATAGCCCCGCGCCAGCTGCACCCCACC
>NZ_JALPTB010000152.1 GCF_023218075.1 Rhodococcus sp. HM1
TTCGGTAACGGGTGTTCGGCGGTGTCCTACTCTCCCACACCCTGTCGAGTGCAGTACCATCGGCGCAGACAGGCTTAGCTTCCGGGTTCGGAATGGGACCGGGCGTTTCCCTGTCGCTATGGCCGCCGTAACTCTGTGAAACTGTCGACACACTCACGCTTTTCGAGTGTGTCGACAGTTTCACAGAGTTGCTTTCCCCTCGAGGAAAGAACAGTGTTCACTCCGACACCCTCGCGCAGCGAGTGTGTGTGCTGTTTCAGATACCGCACAGTGGACGCGTAGCTTCTTCGTGGTAAGTCCTCGGCCTATTAGTACCAGTCACCTGCACACATTACTGTGCTTCCAGTTCTGGCCTATCAACCCGGTGGTCTGCCGGGGGCCTTACCCCCTCGAGGGGGTGAGAAACCTCATCTTGGAACAGGCTTCCCGCTTAGATGCTTTCAGCGGTTATCCCTTCCGAACGTAGCCAACCAGCAGTGCCCCTGGCGGGACAACTGGCACACCAGAGGTTCGTCCGTCCCGGTCCTCTCGTACTAGGGACAGCCTTCCTCAAGTTTCTAACGCGCGCGGCGGATAGAGACCGAACTGTCTCACGACGTTCTAAACCCAGCTCGCGTGCCGCTTTAATGGGCGAACAGCCCAACCCTTGGGACCTACTCCAGCCCCAGGATGCGACGAGCCGACATCGAGGTGCCAAACCATCCCGTCGATATGGACTCTTGGGGAAGATCAGCCTGTTATCCCCGGGGTACCTTTTATCCGTTGAGCGACACCGCTTCCACATGCCGGTGCCGGATCACTAGTCCCGACTTTCGTCCCTGCTCGACCTGTCAGTCTCACAGTCAAGCTCCCTTGTGCACTTGCACTCGACACCTGATTGCCAACCAGGCTGAGGGAACCTTTGGGCGCCTCCGTTACATTTTGGGAGGCAACCGCCCCAGTTAAACTACCCACCAGGCACTGTCCCTGAACCAGATCATGGTCCGAGGTTAGATGTCCAATACGATCAGAGTGGTATTTCAACAACGACTCCACGACCACTGGCGTGGCCGCTTCACAGTCTCCCACCTATCCTACACAAACCGAACCGAACACCAATACCAAGCTATAGTGAAGGTCCCGGGGTCTTTTCGTCCTGCCGCGCGTAACGAGCATCTTTACTCGTAATGCAATTTCGCCGAGTCTGTGGTTGAGACAGCAGAGAAGTCGTTACGCCATTCGTGCAGGTCGGAACTTACCCGACAAGGAATTTCGCTACCTTAGGATGGTTATAGTTACCACCGCCGTTTACTGGGGCTTAAATTCTCAGCTTCGCGGGGCGAACCCCGCTAACCGGTCCTCTTAACCTTCCAGCACCGGGCAGGCGTCAGTCCGTATACATCGTCTTACGACTTCGCACGGACCTGTGTTTTTAGTAAACAGTCGCTTCTCTCTGGTCTCTGCGACCACCCCCAGCTCGGAGTGCAAGACTCGTCACCGGGGCTGGTCCCCCTTCTCCCGAAGTTACGGGGGCATTTTGCCGAGTTCCTTAACCACAGTTCTCTCGATCGCCTCGGTATTCTCTACCTGACCACCTGTGTCGGTTTGGGGTACGGGCCGTGTACCAACTCACTAGAGGCTTTTCTCGGCAGCATAGGATCACTGAATTCCCCTCAACGGGTACGCATCACCTCTCAGGCCTGATGAGACGCGGATTTGCCTACGTCTCGCCCTACCGGCTTACACCAGGTATTCCACCACCTGGCCCAGCTACCTTCCTGCGTCACCCCATCGCTTGACTACTACAGCCGGGGTCCCGTGCAGCCAGCGCGTCGACTCCCGAAGGAGACGACACACCTTTTGGACGGTTAGCACAACTGATTCGCCATTGGGCGCGGATACACGGGTACGGGAATATCAACCCGTTGTCCATCGACTACGCCTGTCGGCCTCGCCTTAGGTCCCGACTCACCCTGGGCGGATTAACCTGGCCCAGGAACCCTTGGTCATTCGGCGGACGAGTTTCTCACTCGTCTTTCGCTACTCATGCCTGCATTCTCACTCGCGCAGCCTCCACACCTGGATCACTCCGGCGCTTCCGTGGCTGCACGACGCTCCCCTACCCACCCACACCACTGCACAAGTTTCCGTAGAAACAAATGGGTGTTGTGTGAGTGCCGCGGCTTCGGCGGTGTACTTGAGCCCCGCTACATTGTCGGCGCAGAACCACTTGACCAGTGAGCTATTACGCACTCTTTCAAGGGTGGCTGCTTCTAAGCCAACCTCCTGGTTGTCTCAGCGATCCCACATCCTTTTCCACTTAGTACACGCTTAGGGGCCTTAGCCGGCGATCTGGGCTGTTTCCCTCTCGACTACGAAGCTTATCCCCCGCAGTCTCACTGCCGCGCTCTCACTCACCGGCATTCGGAGTTTGGCTGATTTCGGTAAGCTTGTGGGCCCCCTAGACCATCCAGTAGCTCTACCTCCGGTGAGAAACACGCGACGCTGCACCTAAATGCATTTCGGGGAGAACCAGCTATCACGGAGTTTGATTGGCCTTTCACCCCTACCCACAGCTCATCCCCTCAGTTTTCAACCTAAGTGGGTTCGGGCCTCCACGACGTCTTACCGTCGCTTCACCCTGGCCATGGGTAGATCACTCCGCTTCGGGTCTAGAACATGCCACTGATACGCCCTATTCGGACTCGCTTTCGCTACGACTACCCCACACGGGTTAACCTCGCGACATGCCACTAACTCGCAGGCTCATTCTTCAAAAGGCACGCCATCACCCCCAGCAGCAAGCTGCTCGAAGGCTCTGACGGATTGTAAGCGCACGGTTTCAGGTACTATTTCACTCCCCTCCCGGGGTACTTTTCACCTTTCCCTCACGGTACTAGTCCGCTATCGGTCACCAGGGAGTATTCAGGCTTATCGGGTGGTCCCGACAGATTCACACCAGATTTCACGGGCCCGGTGCTACTTGGGAACCCTTCACGAGAGCCGGCGAATTTTCGTCTACGGGATTCTCACCCTCTACGACGGGCCGTTCCAGACCACTTCGACTAATCCACCGGTTTCTTACTCTCGCCCACCATGACAGTGATGGGAAGAAAGGCCCCACAACCCCACGAGTGCAACGCCTGCCAGCTATCACACACCCGCGGTTTAGCCTCTTCCGCTTTCGCTCGCCACTACTCACGGAATCACATGTTGTTTTCTCTTCCTGTGGGTACTGAGATGTTTCACTTCCCCACGTTCCCTCCACACACCCTATATATTCAGGTGCGGGTAACACGACATCACTCGTGCTGGGTTTCCCCATTCGGAAATCCTCGGATCACAGCTCGGTTGACAGCTCCCCGAGGCATATCGCAGCCTCCCACGTCCTTCATCGGCTCCTGGTGCCAAGGCATCCACCGTACGCTCATAAACACTTACAACAAAGATGCTCGCGTCCACTGTGCAGTTCTCAAACAACACACAACAACCCCTAC
>NZ_JALPTB010000153.1 GCF_023218075.1 Rhodococcus sp. HM1
CGGACCCAACGGCAACGACCCCACCGCCGACACATCCGACACCACCGACGCCGCCGCCTCCACCGACGACAACACCGACACCCCACCAACCCGCACACCCACATCCACCGCACACTGCGCCAGCACGCGGACGAAGCGGTCGACCAGATCGGTCGTCAGCGCCGCCGGCAGATCGGGGTGGTACTTGACGATCAGCTCCAGCTGTTCGCCGGGCAGGACGAGCAGCGTCAGCGGGAAGCTGGTGCCGTCGTCGATGCCGCGCAGCTGCACGTCGAGACCGCTGCCGGCGGTCGCCCCGGTGAAATCACCCGGATAGTTCTCGAACACCACGAGGGTGTCGAACAGTTCGTCGAGACCGGCGATCCGGTGCAGGTCCGCCAGGCCCACGTGGTGGTGCGCCTGCAGGGCGGCCTGCTCGGCCTGGACGCGGCGCAGCAGGTCGGCGACGGTTTCCGCGGGACGCAGACCGACGCGGACCGCGATCGTGTTGACGGTCATGCCGATCATCTCGTCGATGCCGTCGAGGTCGGCCGCGCGGCCGGAGACCGCGGTGCCGAAGAGCACATCGTCGCGGCCGGTGACGGCTCCTAGCGCCAGCGACCACGCGACCTGCACGATGGTGTTGAGCGTGACACCGGTTTCGCGGCGGAGCCTTTCGAGGCCCGACACGGTCTCGGCGTCGACGGTGAGGGTGTGGTCGACGCACGAACCGGGCGCGAGGGTCCGGCCGGCCGCGAGCAGCGTCGGCTCGGTGACGCCGTCGAGCGCCGCCGTCCAGGCCGCCCGGTCGGCGGCCTCGTCGCGGTCACCCAGCCAGGTGAGGTAGTCGCGGTAGGGGCGCGCCGGTGCCGCGACCGCGGGTGCCGCGCCGATTGCGATGCCGTTGCCGTAGGCGCGCAGCAGGGCGTCGATCACCAGCGGCAGGGACCAGCCGTCGAACAGCAGGTGGTGATGCGTGAGCAGCATCCGGTGCTGTCCGGATCCGATGTGTACGAGCGTGATCCGCATCAGCGGCGGCGCAGCGAGGTCGAAGCGGGTCTCGCGGTCCTGCTCGGCGATTTCGGCCCAGCGTCGGTCCAGTTCCGCTCCGGCCGCGGCGGACAGGTCGATTTCGTGCCACGGCACGGCGGCGCCGGCGGTGACGACCGCGACCTGGCGGCCGGCATCGGTGGTGGTGAATGCGGACCCGAGCTGGGTGTGCGCGGCGAGCACCGTGTCGGCGGCTGCCCGCAACCGGGCGGTGTCGAGGTCACCGGTGATGTCGAGCGCCATCTGCACGACGTAGGCGTCGTGCCCGGTGGTGTCGAAGGTCGACTCGAACATCAGGCCCTGCTGCAGCGGCGTCAGGGGCAGGACGTCGATCGCCGACGGATAGCGCGCGGTCAGCTCGTCGAGCTCGTCGAAGTCGACGGAGGCGAGAACGTCCGACGGCGTCAGTCCACCGATGGAACCCGAACGACCGTGTGCAGCAATACCTTCCAGAAGTGCCGGCCACAGTTCCGCGGCGCGGTCGACGACACCGGCCCGCAGCGCCGAGGCCGCGAAGCGCCACTGCGCGACGACGCCGGCGGCGGTGGCCGCGGCGTTGACCTCGATCGGATGCGTCATGGGCATCGTCGGGTCGGAGGACACGCCGAGGGTGCCGACGCCGTCCGAGTTCTCGACGGGGCACAGCGTCCAGACCCCGCCGGTTCCCGTGGCCGGGGCGGCGTCGATGCGGCCGAGGTAGTTGAACAGCACCGAGTGCGCGGCCCCGCCGGTGAGGTCGGCGGCGTACTCGCCGCGGTATCGGGTGAGCAGTCCGTAGCCGATGCCGCGGTTCGGGACGGCGCGGATCTGCTCCTTGATGTGCTTGACGAGACGTCCGGCTGCGGAGGATCCGGCGGCGACCGCGTCGAGGTCGACACCGGCCACGTCGAGCCGCAGCGGGTACAGCGTGGTCAGCCAGCCCACCGTGCGGGACAGATCGAGTTCCGGTGCGATCGAATCGGATTCGCGACCGTGACCTTCGACGTCGACGACGAGCGCGGTCGCGCCGGCTTCCTCGGATGCTGTGGCCAGCGCGGCCGCCAGGGCGGCGAGCAGGATCTCGTCGACCCCGACGCGCAGCGCCGGGGCGACCACCGACGACAGCGTCTCGAACACGTCGGGTGCCACGGTGATTTCCCGGACGGTCGACGCGGCGACGGTGTCCACCGCCGGATCGAGGGCGCGCTCGGTGAGCGCGACGGCACCGGCCGGGTCGACGATCCCCCGCCACAGGTCCGCATCGTCGGCCGCGAGGTCGGCGGCGGCTTCGAGCGCCCGACTCCACGTGCGGAAGGACGTGGCGGGTCGTTCGAGCGATCCCGGCCGTTCGCATAGCCGACGCAGGTCGTCGAGCAGGATGTTCCAGGACACCGCGTCGACGACGAGATGGTGGGCGACGATGAGCAGGCGAGCAGCGGGTGCGTCGTCGAGCAGGACGAACACGACCATCGTTCCCGATGCCGGGTCGAGGCTGCGGTAAGCGGACTGCACCGGCTCGGGATCCGCCGGATCGCGTTGCTGCAGAACGATTTCGGGTGCGGGCTCGGTGGGAACCTCGAGGGTCCGGCCGTAGGTGGGGTCGTCGACGACCCGGGCCCGGAGCACGTCGTGGGTCGCGACAAGCGCGTTCAGCGCGGCCTCGAGTGCGTCCTCGGTCAGATCGGCGGGGAGCGTGACCACCCGGGCCTGGGCGTACCCGTCGACCCACGCGCCGTCGTGCGCGAGCAGATCGGTGATCATCGCGGTCGGCACGACGACACCGAGCGAGTCCTGCCGGTCCTCGGCCGCGGCCATCAGCGTGTCGGTCGGCACGGCCCGGGAGGCCAGACCCGCGGGGGTGGGCGCTTCGAAGACGTCACGGGACGTGAGGGCGAAACCGGCACGGCGGGCTGCGGTCACGACGCGCAGGGCGACGATGGAGTCGCCGCCGAGATGGAAGAAGTCGTCGTCGACACCGACCCCCTCCACACCGAGCACGTCCACGAACACCGAGCACAACACCCGCTCGGCCTCCGACACCGGCGCCCGGCCGGCACCGGCCGAGGCCACCTCCGGCTCCGGCAACGCCGCCCGATCCAACTTCCCGTTCACCGTCACCGGCAACGACTCGAGCACCGTCACCGTCGACGGCACCATGTACTCCGGCAACACCTCACCGGCCGCCGCCCGCAACTCCTCCGCCGACGCCTCCACCAGCAACGTCACA
>NZ_JALPTB010000154.1 GCF_023218075.1 Rhodococcus sp. HM1
CGGCCTCACACGTGTGAGGCCGGGGGACAAGTGCCCGAGGTTGGTTCAGTGCGTCAGCGGGGCGCTCAGGGCGTGTTGTGGGGCGCGGTGGCGCGACGTCAGGGCCGGCCGGGCCGGGTGGCCTCGATGTAGTCGGCGAACCCTGCCAAGAACCCACGTTCGTACTCCTCGACGTGGGGCTGCCCGACCGGGGCGGTGAACCACGTCGAAGCGTCGTGGGCGGTGTCGGCGTCTCCGAGTCGTTGCCGCTCGACGGCCTCGGCGTATCCGGCGTCGTAGCCCTGAGTGAACGCAGTCGTGGTCATGCCCGCCACCTTCCTGGATCAGTCCTGGTCATCGTCGGCGATCCCGCCGACAGACACCCGCCGACACCAGCGATGTCGATCCTGCGCGACCGAAAACGCCCACACACCTCTTGCACTAAAGCTGCAATTTTGGCGCGACGAAATAGGATTCTGCCTCGTGACGACCCCGCCGACGCCGACCGACAGCCCCGCAACCAGCGCAGATGACGCCGATCCGGGCATGTGCCCGTGGTGCGCAAACCCTGTCCCTCAGCACGCCGGGGCGGGCCGGCCGAGGGTGTGGTGCAGCGACCAATGCCGCCGCGACGCGTACAGCGCCCGCAAGGCATCACGCAGCGGAGCGGTCGGGGTGAAGGTGGTCCGGCAGACCCGGATCGTGGAAAAACCCGTCGAAGTCCGGGTGCCCGACTGGCGGGAAACGGTGCCCTCCACGCCGGCGAGGTACCTCGAGGACCACGAGGTGGTCGAGCACGTCATACGGCACCCAGAGCTGCTGGCGAGAGTCCTCGAATCGTTCAGCGGCTCGATCGCGTTCCGTCGCCATCCCGAGCGTGAGTACCCCCCGCCGCTGCACAAGGCGGCGGTGCAGCTGGCCCACTACCTCGATCAGTACCTCCGGGAGACCGCCCCACCGCCGCCGGAAACTGCGGGATTGTCCCGGCAGCAGCGGCGAGCCCTCGAACGGAAAAAGGCGAAGAAGGGCCGCTGACAGAACCGGTCACCCCACCCCGAAAACGGGCTGCCGCGGCACCGCTTCGCGCTGCCTTGCCCTCGGTCGATGCGTCAACATAGGTTGCCCAAAATGCTTGTGCCAGTGAAGAAGCTGGTTCGTATGTGTGCTGCGATTGGGGCCAGCCGCAGCAGTGGTTTGCCGTTGCTCAGGTGTCGGCGCCGACGTCGGCCTTCGCCGTTTCTTCGCGAGCCTTTGCCGCCTTGCGGGCGTGGTGCAGGATCGTGCCGACCCCGCCGGTCGTCATTCCGACCTGCTCGGCGATCTCGCGCAGCTTGAGGCCCTGAGCACGCAACTCCAGCACCCGCTGACGACGTTCGGCAGCACGGGCGAGGAACTCCTCCCGAGGCTCAGCCATGATGCGCTGGATGGTGCGTGGGGATACGCCCAACCTCTCGGCGCCTTCGCGGGCGGTCATCGTCCTCCGCGCCGGGACCTCCGCTCCTCGCCGCTTCCGTACGGGGATGTGCTTGCTCATCGCAGAACCTCCAACGCCACCGTGCGGTCTACCTTCAGACGCCGTTGACGGTTGGCTTCGATCTTCGCAGGGGAGACGACCTTGCCGCCTTTGCTGCCGAGGTGGGCTTGTCGGGCGCGGTAGGCCTGTTCGTCGAAGTTGCGCCAGATCCACTTGCCGATGGAGTAGGCGGTGGCCCTGACCTCCACGAACGGAAGTGGGGCGGTGAACTGCGTGTTGATCGCGTGGCAGTGCTGGAGCACGAGCATCAGCCAGGCATCGAGACCGTCGTGCCGGTGGTGCCACCACTGCCCGTAGGCCCAGGTGCGGGCGGTATCGAACATGGTCACGTTGCGGCCGAGCCCGACCGCCTTCTCGGGCTTCCTGGGCGCCTGACGTGGGGTGTGGACGGTGACGAGGTCGCGCAGCTCGTAGGGCCGGGACGGGCCGTAGATGGTCTCCCAATCGGGGTGGATCGGGTTCTTGGTCAGCTGCCCGCCGTAAGCGAAGTCCCCGCCGACGGAGATGCACAGACCCCGCTCGATGCGATGAGCGAAGCGCAGCGGTTGCAGCCGGGCGGAGTCGGTGCGGCAGACGGGGCCGGCCAGCCACCAGCCCAGGTGCGCCCGCCCTGACGGGGACTGCGCGACCCAGTTCGGGGCCGGATGGTCGGACGGCTGCTCGAATGCCCGCATCGCCGCATCCGGGTGGTCGCAGTCGATGACGATCGAGCCGAGCAACGCGTGAGGCGAGTGCTCGATGTAGCGCATCGTCAGTGCCTCGTCGCGGCTGTAGCGGTACTGCCCGGCACGGAGATCGTTCGTCGCATGCGGCCGATACGGCAGCAGGACCTCCCGCCCCCAGATCTCGTCGGTGAGCAATTCCCCCATCGTCATGCCGGACACTCTCGCACAAAAAAGATCATTTTTTTACGTACGACACACCAAGCCATATCAGGTATCCCGATTTTTTCCTGGGGGTTTACACCACTCACCGATCCCTGCCGGGGCCATAAACCCGGCGGATTTCCGCGGTCGCATCCGTGATGCATGAGATGTGTCGGGTGAGTCGTCTCGTGCATGGGTCGGGACCACAGGCAGTCGGGTGGCACGTGACGGTGCGGTGCCGTCCAGGGTGCGGGAGGTAAGCCGGGTACGGCTGTCGAGTGCGGCAGAACGGTGTCGGTTCGGGGGGCAGTGGGCGTACCGATGGGCCGGCCTGTCCCGGATGTGAGTGGAACTGCAAGAGGTGTGTCCCCCGTCGGGTGTCGTCGCGGGGCGTGGTTCGCCCGATCCGGCGGGAGCGGCTGTAGCGGCCTCACACGTGTGAGGCCGGGGGACAAGTGCCCGAGGTTGGTTCAGTGCGTCAGCGGGGCGCTCAGGGCGTGTTGTGGGGCGCGGTGGCGCGACGTCAGGGCCGGCCGGGCCGGGTGGCCTCGA
>NZ_JALPTB010000155.1 GCF_023218075.1 Rhodococcus sp. HM1
GCATTCCCGGGCGGAGCCGATCGGCCCATCCCCGCCACTGCACCGCCCGTGGTGGCGACCCTCCGGGGTCGCCGCCTCGACGCGCGACGCGTCACCCCCGCACCGTCCGCCCCGGTGGAGGTGACAGCAGTGCTGTACTCCTCGATTCCCGACGCTCGCGGCCTGTACGACCCGGCGCTGGAATCGGACTCGTGTGGGGTCGCCGCGATCGTCGACATCCAGGGCCGCGCCGGTCACGACGTCGTCGTCGACGCGATCCGCGCGCTGCAGAACCTCGCTCATCGCGGGGCGTGCGGGCGCGAACCGGCCACCGGCGACGGCGCCGGCATCACCCTCGCGGTCCCCGCGGCGCTGTTCGACGCGGTCACCGACTTTCCGCTGCCCCCTCCCGGCCGATATGCGACCGGTCTGTGCTTCCTGCCCCGCGATCCGGACGACCGGGCGCGCGCCCGCCGGCGCATCGAGGATCTCGCCGTTGCCGAACACCTGGAGGTCCTCGGCTGGCGTCCGATGCCGGTCGAACCCGAACGCGCCGGGATCGGCGTCACCGCGGACGGGTGCCGCCCGCACATCGACCAGTTGTTCGTCGCCGCACCTGCTGTCGCGGGGGTCCGGCCGGGCGGACTCGATCTCGATCGACTCGTCTACCCGCTGCGCCGCCGCGCCGAGCGGCCCGGACCCGACGCACCGGCGGTGTACTTCCCGTCGCTGTCCGCGCGCACGATCGTCTACAAGGGCATGCTCACCGCCGAGCAACTGGCCCGGTTCTACCCGGATCTGCGCGACCCGCGCTGCGCCAGCGCGATCGCCCTGGTGCACAGCCGCTACTCGACCAACACGTTTCCGTCGTGGACGCTCGCGCAGCCGTTCCGTTACAGCGCGCACAACGGCGAGATCAACACCATCCGGGGAAACAGGAATCGGATGCGGGCCCGCGAGCCGGCGCTGCGCACCCCGCGGGTCGCGGGCGACCTCACCCGGCTGTTCCCGATCTGCAGCCCGGGCGGGTCGGATTCGGCGACGCTCGACGAGGTGCTCGAGCTGCTGCATCTGTCGGGCCGGTCGCTGCCGCACGCGGTGAGCATGATGATTCCGCCCGCGTGGGAGAACGATCCCACGATCGACGCCCGGCGCCGCGGATTCCACGAGTTCCACGCCGCGCTCCTCGAGGCCTGGGACGGACCGGCGTGCCTGCCGTTCACCGACGGCCGCGTCTTCGGCGCGGTCCTCGACCGCAACGGGCTCAGGCCGGGCCGCTGGTGGCGCACCCTCGACGACCGGGTCGTCTTCGGCAGCGAATCCGGGGTACTGGACCTGCCGCCCGACCAGATCGTCGAGAAGGGCCGGCTGGAACCGGGCCGGATGTTCCTCGTCGACACCGGCGCCGGGCGCGTCGTGCCCTCCGACGAGCTGCTGGCCGGGCTCGCCCGCACCCACCCCTACCGGCACTGGCTCCGCGTCGGCCAGGTCGCCCTCGCCGACCTGCCGCGCCCGGACACCCGCCCCGGCCCGTGCACCGCGACCCCGCAGGCGCATCGGTTGTTCGGCTACACCCGCGAGGATCTCGACGTGCTGCTCGCCCCGATGGCCGGCACCGGCCGCGAACCCCTGGGATCGATGGGCAACGACACCCCACCGGCGGTGCTGTCCCCGCGACCGCGCCTGCTCTACGACTACGTCACCGAGATGTTCGCGCAGGTCACCAACCCGCCGCTGGATTCGATCCGCGAACGCATCGTCACCACCACCGCCGTCGCCGTCGGACCCGAGGACAACCTGCTCGCCTGCTCACCGGATTCGTGCCGCCGGTTGCTGCTGCCCGGCCCGGTGCTCACCGCCGACGACCTCGACACGGTCCGCACCCTCACCGCGGACGGACCGCACCCCGCGCTCGCGACACGGGTGCTGCCGACCCACTTCTCCGCCGACGGACCGTCGGGTGAGGCCCTCGCCGCCGGCCTCGCCGCCCTGTGCCGGGCCGCGGACACCGCCGTCGACTCCGGGTTCGGATTGCTCGTCGTCACCGACCGCGGCGCCGGACCGGACGCGGTTCCGATCCCGTCGCTGCTCGCGGTTTCCGCGGTGCACCACCACCTGATCCGGACCGGTCGCCGGACCCGCGTGGGCCTGCTCGTCGAAACCGGCGACGCCCGCGAGGTGCACCACGTCGCCGCCCTGCTCGGTTTCGGGGCCTCCGCGGTGTGCCCGTACCTGGCGTTCGACACCGTCCGGGCGCTCGCCGCCGCTGCCGGTGACGATCCGGACACCGCCGCCGCCAACTACCGGCACGCGCTGGTCGCGGGGGTGCTCGAGGTGATGTCGAAGATGGGTATCTCCGTGCTCGGCTCGTACGTCGGGGCGCAGACCTTCGAGGCGGTCGGGCTGGGCCGCGACGTGATCGACGTGTACCTGCCCGGCACGGCCTCGCGGATCGGTGGAGCCTCGCTGAGCGACCTCGCCGACGACGCACGCGCACGGCACTCCGCCGCCTACGGCGAATCCGATTCGGGCACACAGGAACTCGACAGTGGTGGTGTCTACCGCTATCGCCGCGACGGGGAGCCGCACCTGTTCACACCCGAGACGGTGTTCCTGCTGCAGCACGCCACCCGCAGCGGCCGGGCCGACATCTTCGCCCGCTACAGCGACGAGGTCGACCGGCTCGCCGCGGCCGGGGGTGCCCTGCGCGGACTGCTGGGCTTCCGCGCCGGCGTGCATCCGCCGATCCCCGTCGAGCAGGTCGAACCCGTGGAACGGATCCTCACCCGATTCGCCACCGGCGCAATGAGCTACGGATCGATCTCCGCCGAGGCGCACACGGCCCTCGCGGTGGCGATGAACCGGATCGGGGGACGTTCGAACTC
>NZ_JALPTB010000156.1 GCF_023218075.1 Rhodococcus sp. HM1
GGGTCGCGAGGATCTTCGCGATCTCGGGGTGCAGCGCCATGGGTCAGGCCTGTGCCTCGGCGACGGGCTGCTGGGAGGCCGGCTTCTGGCCCGGGAACACGTCGCTGACCTCGTCCTCGGTCCAGCCCTGCCGGGAGATGCGCTGCAGCTCGTCGGTGACAGGCTTGCGTTCGGCCTGGTACCGGGCCAGGGCCTCCTTGACGGAGCCGGCGTGGCGGAGGGCGTCGGTGAGGACACCGGCGTCGAGGATCGCCGAGTTCGCGCCCTGGCCCTGGTGGTGGAGCATGGAGTGGGCGGCGTCGCCGACGAGGACGACGGAGTCGGAGTGCCAGGTCTCGACGGGGTCGATGTCGTAGACACCGCGGACGTTGACCTTGTCCATGTCGAGGCCGGCGGTGATCGCGACGATGCGCTCGTCGAAGCCGTCGACGGTGGCGAGCATGTCCTCCTTGCTGACCTGCGGTGCCCAGTTGCTGTCGGGGCACAGGGCGGTGATGTCGAAGGAGACCTGGTTGCGGTGGCGCAGCGGCAGCAGGTACACCTTGGTGCCCTTGCCGATGTACATGCGCAGGTTGTCGTCGGTGACCATGCCGTGTGCGTCGGCGATGTCGATGACGGCGCGGTAGGCGCGTTCGCCGGAGAACACCGGTTCCTGGTCGCTGAACAGCTGCCGGCGGACGACGGATTTGATGCCGTCGGCGCCGACGACGAGGTCGGCTTCGACGGTGGTGCCGTTGGTGAAGGTGAGGGCGGCCTTGTCGCCGCGGTCCTCGATCGTCTCGAGCTTGTGGCCGAGCTTGACCATGCCCTCGGGCAGCACCCCGACGAGGGCGTCGATGAAGTCGCCGCGGTGGATCAGGTGGGTGTTCTTCTGGTCGCCGTGGGCGGGCCAGGTGTCCTTCATGATCGGATCGTCGGTGGCGGTGAGGATCTCGAAGTAGTCGCTGGGCGAGCTGACGTTGGCGATGGCGTCGAAGATCCCCCACTCGCGGAAGCGTTCCATGCTGGAGGGGCGCAGGCCGATGCCGGCGCCGACCTCGCGGATCTCGGTGGCCTGTTCGTAGACGGTGACGTGCGCGCCGAGCAGGCTCAGGGCCTTGGCGGCGGCGGCGCCGGCGTAGCCTGCGCCGACGATGGCGATGGTGAGGTTCTTCAGGTCGGAGGACTGCATGGGGGTCTCTCTCTGGGTGGGCGCGGCGATGCGCCGGAGGTGTGTGGTCAGGCCTGGATGGTGAGGAAGTCGGCGGGGTTCTCGACGAACAGCTTGGTGATGGTGGCGTCGTCGAGGCCGGCTTCGCGCAGGTCCGGGATGAGGTCTTCGAACAGGTAGTTCACGGTGTGCCCCTTGACGCCGGGCCAGCCGAGTGGGCTGCAGTTGGCGTCGACGCCGGCCAGGGCCTGATCGAGGTGGCCGGCGCCCAGGAAGCGGAGGAAGTGGTCGAGGCGCTGTCGGCGGGGGCGGGCCCAGAACGGCGGGTCCTCGAGTTCGGTTTCGTAGCCGAAGGTGTCGAATCCGACGCGGCCGCCCTGCTGGGCGATCCAGGTGTCGCGGGTCTTCTCGGAGTTGACGCCGTCGTCGGCGTGCCCGAACAGCACGCGGTGCAGGGGCAGGCCCTCTTCGGTGAAGATGGCGATGGCGTTCTCGGCGTCGATCGCGAGGTGGGTGAGGATCGGGACGCCGGTGTCGAGGGCGGCGCGGGCGGCGGCGCGGTAGATGCGCTTGTCGAGGTCGGTCATCTTGCCGCCGCGGCTGACACCGACCTTGATGACGCCGGCGCGGCTGCCGGTGTCGCCGATGCCGACGGTGATCTCGTGCACGAACTGGCGGGTCAGGTAGTCGACGTCGGCGCGTTCGAAGAACGGCAGCGCGGTGTCGCCGCCGACGAAGCCGGTGCAGGCGACGATGTGCACGCCGGTCTTGGCGGACAGCGACTTGTAGTAGTCGATGTCGCGGCCGTTGCAGATGCCGGTGACGTCGACGAAGGTGCCGCCGCCGTATTCGTGGAACTTGCGCAGCTTCGGGACGGTTTCCTCGTAGCGGACCTCGGGGGTCTTCCACCAGCGGGTGTCCAGTTCGGAGCCGGGCATGCCGTACCCGATGTGCTCGTGGATGGCGACGATGCCCAGTTCCTCGGGCGCGATCGGACCCAGGACGGTGTTCACTCTCGACACAACAATTCCCCTTCGGGACGAAGACTTCGGTGGTGGGTGGTCGGCGCTCGCGCGGTCAGCGCACGCCCAGCAGTTGCTGCGGGTTGGCGGTGAGGATGCGCTGCACGGTGTCGTCGGCGATGCCGGCCGCGGTCAGCTGCGGCACGAACCCGGTCAGCACGTGGCCGAAGGGCAGGTCCCGGGCGGGGTGGCCCTTCGCGACGCCGGTGGCGTTGGACGACAACAGGATCCGGTGACCGAGTCCGGCGTCGACGAGGTCGCGGACGAGGGCGGCGCGCTCCGTGTCGGAGATGTGCTCGTCGTCCTCGGTGCCGACATGGTCGAGGGCGAGGTAGGCGCCGCGGCGGGCGATCTCGGCGGGGACACCGGCGGCGACGGCGTCGCGGCGGTCCAGGCCGCCGACGACGATCCGGTCGGCGGGCAGGTTCTCGTCGAGGGCGATGTCGAGGTCGGCGACGGCGTCCTTGCCGTAGCGCAGCGACACGGCGACGCCGGTGTCGCGGCCGGCGCGGGCGGCGCCGCGGAACAGGCTCTCCTCGGTGGCGGTCATGCCGTCCGGGTTGGCGGCGGTGGCGACCAGGCCGGCGGGGCCGCGGCGCTCGACGCGGGGCACGACCATGCCCTCGGTGACCTCCTTGGTGAACAGGTCGGCGAACTTCTCCGCGGGCCACGGGGCTG
>NZ_JALPTB010000157.1 GCF_023218075.1 Rhodococcus sp. HM1
GCTCTGCTCGCCGTCGCGGTGGGGGTCGCGGCGGCGGTGGCGGTGCGGTCGCGACCCGCGCGGGGAGGGGCGTTGCTGCTGGGAGCGGCCGGTGCGACGGCCGTGTACGCGTCGTCGTGGGTGCTGGTTCGAAGTGTGATCCAGGATCCGGTCGCGGCCCTCTGTGTCGCACCTGTCATTCTGGGGACGGTGCTCCTCTTGGTTGCGGCCTCGCTCACACTCCGGGAGGAATCTCCGTGAGGTAGCTCGCGAGCCCTCGTACTTCGTGACATGCGCCACATGGCCCGAGTGCGATCGTTTCCTGGGGCTTCCAAGTAACTAGAGTCCGAACCTGGCCCGCTCAAAACCCCCGAGCGGGCGTGAACGCAGACGAGACGGTGAGCAGATGGATCTCTTCGAATACCAGGCGAAGGAACTCTTCGCCAAGCATGACGTGCCGACGTCGGCCGGCCGTGTTACCGACACGGTCGCCGGTGCCCGCGAGATCGCGGAGGAAATCGGCAAGCCGGTGATGGTCAAGGCCCAGGTCAAGGTCGGTGGCCGTGGCAAGGCCGGTGGCGTGAAGTACGCCGCTACCGCAGACGACGCGCAGACCCACGCCGAGAACATCCTCGGCCTCGACATCAAGGGTCACATCGTCAAGAAGCTTCTGGTCGCCGAGGCCAGCGAGATCGCGGAGGAGTACTACATCTCCTTCCTGCTCGACCGCACCAACCGCACCTACCTGGCGATGTGCTCGGTCGAGGGTGGCATGGAGATCGAAGAGGTCGCCGCCACCAAGCCGGAGCGTCTCGCCAAGGTCCCCGTCGACGCCGTCAAGGGTGTCGACCTCGCCTTCGCCCGTGAGATCGCCGAGAAGGGCCACCTGCCCGCCGAGGTTCTCGACGCCGCGGCCGTGACCATCCAGAAGCTGTGGGAGGTCTTCGTCAAGGAAGACGCTCTCCTCGTGGAGGTCAACCCGCTCGTCCGTACGCCGGACGACCAGATCCTCGCCCTCGACGGCAAGGTCACCCTCGACGCCAACGCCGACTTCCGTCAGCCCGGCCACGCCGCGTTCGAGGACAAGGACGCGACGGATCCGCTCGAGCTCAAGGCCAAGGAGAACGACCTCAACTACGTCAAGCTCGACGGTGAGGTCGGCATCATCGGTAACGGCGCGGGTCTGGTCATGTCGACCCTCGACGTCGTCGCGTACGCCGGTGAGAAGCACGGCGGCGTGAAGCCCGCCAACTTCCTCGACATCGGTGGCGGCGCCTCCGCGGCCGTCATGGCTGCCGGCCTCGACGTCATCCTGAACGACGCGCAGGTCAAGAGCGTGTTCGTCAACGTCTTCGGTGGCATCACCGCCTGCGACGCCGTCGCCAACGGCATCGTCAAGGCTCTCGAGATCCTCGGCGACGAGGCCAACAAGCCGCTCGTCGTCCGTCTCGACGGCAACAACGTCGACGAGGGTCGCCGCATCCTCGCCGAGGCCAACCATCCGCTGGTCACGCTCGTCGCCACCATGGACGAAGCTGCCGACAAGGCTGCCGAGCTCGCCGCCGCAGCGAAGTAAAGGGACACACAGAACAATGGCAATCTTCCTTACCAAGGATTCCAAGGTCATCGTCCAGGGCATCACCGGCGGCGAGGGCACCAAGCACACCGCGCTGATGCTCAAGGCCGGCACCCAGGTCGTCGGCGGCGTCAACGCCCGCAAGGCCGGCACCACCGTGTCGCACACCGACAAGGACGGCAACCCGGTCGAGCTGCCGGTCTTCGGCTCCGTCGCCGAGGCCATGAAGGAGACCGGCGCGGACGTCTCGATCGCGTTCGTTCCCCCGGCCTTCTCGAAGGACGCCATCGTCGAGGCCATCGACGCGGAGATCCCGCTGCTCGTGGTCATCACCGAGGGCATCCCCGTGCAGGACTCCGCGTACGCGTGGGCCTACAACGTGGAGAAGGGCAACAAGACCCGCATCATCGGCCCCAACTGCCCCGGCATCATCACCCCGGGCGAGGCGCTCGTCGGCATCACCCCGGCGAACATCACCGGCAAGGGCCCGGTCGGCCTGGTGTCCAAGTCCGGCACCCTGACCTACCAGATGATGTTCGAGCTGCGTGAGTACGGCTTCTCGACCGCCATCGGCATCGGCGGCGACCCGGTCATCGGCACCACCCACATCGACGCCATCGAGGCGTTCGAGAAGGACCCGGAGACCAAGGTCATCGTCATGATCGGTGAGATCGGTGGCGACGCCGAGGAGCGTGCCGCCGACTACATCAAGGCCAACGTCACCAAGCCGGTCGTCGGCTACGTGGCCGGCTTCACCGCCCCCGAGGGCAAGACCATGGGCCACGCCGGCGCCATCGTCTCCGGTTCCTCGGGCACCGCGCAGGCCAAGAAGGACGCCCTCGAGGCGGCCGGCGTCAAGGTCGGCAAGACGCCGTCCGAGACCGCTGCTCTCGCACGCGAGATCCTGAAGTCCCTGTAAGCGGCTTCCGCCGTCCGTGCGCGGTTTCGGTAGTTCCCACTACCGAAACCGCGCACGACGCGTTTATCCGTCGATCCACTCCCGGCCGACGGGTTCCAGCTCCCCGGCGCCGGACGTCACCGACGCCACCACACTCGCCAGCTGCTCCGGGTCCCGCGCCGCGACCGTGAACTTCGCCCGGTCCTCGTACGACACCCCGAGCACACTCACCCCGCGACCGCGCAGTTCCGCATCGACACGGCCCGCGTCCCCGTGCCCGACCGCGAGGG
>NZ_JALPTB010000158.1 GCF_023218075.1 Rhodococcus sp. HM1
GGGCGCGCCGGTCCAGTTTCCCGGTGGGGCCCACCGGCATCCGGTCCAGCACCGTGAGCTGGGCGGGCACCATGTAGTCGGGCAGGCGCCCGGCGGCGAACGTGAGCACCGCGGCGGGGTCGACGGAGCCGCCGGCGGCGGGCACGACGTAGCCGACGAGCCGGTCGTCGGCGCCGTGGTGCACGAGCACCGCGGCCTGCGCGACGTGCTCGTGGGCGCGCAGCGCGTGTTCGATCTCGCCGAGTTCGATGCGCTGGCCGCGGAGTTTGACCTGGAAGTCGCTGCGGCCGAGATAGCGCAGCGCCCCGTCGGCGCGCCAGGACACCAGATCGCCGGTGCGGTACATGCGTTCGCCGGTGCCGTAGGGGTTCGCGACGAACCGGTCGGCGGTCAGATCGGGGCGGAACGGATAGCCGCGGGCCAGCTGGATGCCGGACAGATACAGTTCGCCGACGCCGCCGACCGGCACCGGCTGCAGCCGCGCGTCCAGCACGTGCACGCGGGTGTTCCACACCGGGGTGCCGATGGGCACGTCGCCGGTGTCGGCGTCGGTGACCTGCCAGGCGGTGACGTCGACGGCCGCCTCGGTGGGCCCGTACAGGTTGTGCAGCGCCGTGGCGGGCAGCGCGGCGCGGGCGGCGCGGGCGGTGTCGGCGGGCAGCGCCTCGCCGCTACAGAACACCAGCCGCAGCGAGCGGCAGCGGTGCGGGTCGATGGCCTCGACGAACACCGCGAGCATCGACGGCACGAAGTGCACGACGGTGACGCCGGTGTCCTCGATCAGCCGGGTCAGGTAGGCGGGGTCGCGGTGCCCGTCGGGGGCGGCGACGACCAGCCGCGCCCCGGTCTGCAGGGGCCAGAAGAACTCCCACACCGACACGTCGAAGGTGGCGGGGGTCTTCTGCAGCACGGTGTCGTCGGCGGTCAGCGGGTAGGCGTGCTGCATCCAGCGCAGCCGGTTGACGATGGCGGCGTGGGAGACCGCCACGCCCTTGGGGCGGCCGGTCGAACCGGAGGTGTACAGGACGTAGGCCAGGTCGTCGGGGCGCAGCGGCGCGGTGCGTTCGGCGTCGGTGACCGGGGTGTCCGGGTAGCCGCCGGTGTCGAGCCGGTCCAGATACACGACGGCGGAGCCGGCGGGCAGGTCGGCGTGGTCGGCGGTGGTGGTCAGCACGCAGGCCGGGGCCGCGTCGGCCAGCACGTAGCCGAGCCGGTCGGCGGGATGGTCGGGGTCGAGCGGCAGGTGCGCGGCGCCGGTCTTGCCGGCGGCGTACATGCCGACGAGCAGGTCGATCGAGCGGTGCATGGCCAGCGCCACGATGGTGCCGGGGCCGACGCCGAGGCCGATGAGGTGGCGGGCGAGGCGGTTGGCGCGGGCGTCGAACTCGGCATAGCCGAGGGTGGTGTCGCCGAACACCACGGCCGGGGCGTCGGGGCTGCGCCGGACCTGCGCGTCGAACAGGTCGACGAGGGTGCCGTCGACGCGGGGGACGTCGGTGGCGTTCCACTCGGCGAGGATCCGGGTGCGTTCGGTGGGGGTGAGCAGATCCAGGTCGCCGATCGGGACGTCGGGGGTGTCGACGGCGGCGGTGAGCAGCCGCACGAACCGGTCCGCGAACGCGGCGGCGGTGGCGCGGTCGAACAGGTCGGTGGCGTAGGACAGCGCCCCGCTGAGCGCGACCGGGCCGCCGTCGTCGCCGGGCACCTCGCTGAGCAGCAGGTGCAGGTCGAATTTGGTGGTGTCGGTGGCGATCTCGGTGGCGTCGACGGTCAGCCCGGGCAGCTCGAGGTGGGCGGCCTCGTTGTTCTGGAAGGCGAGCATCACCTGGAACAGCGGCGAGTAGGCGGCGGAGCGGCCGGCGGCGACGGTGTCGACGACCAGTTCGAACGGCACGTCGGTGTGCTCGAAGCTGTCGAGATCGATCGCGCGGACCGCCTGCAGGTGCTCGGCGAAGGAGCGCCCGCCGGACACCGGGGTGCGCAGCACGACGGTGCCGACGAACATGCCGACCAGCTCGTCGAGGGCGCGGTCGCCGCGGCCGGACACGGGGCTACCGATGCTGATGTCGTCGCTGCCGGACAGCCGCGCGAGCAGCGCCGCCAGCGCGGCGTGCACCGTCATGAACGGGGTCGCGGCGTGGGCCTGCGCGATCGCCCCGATGCGCCGGTACAGCTCCGGGGCGATGTCGAACCGGACGGTGTCGCCGCGGAAGGACTGCTGCGGCGGCCGCGGCCGGTCGGTGGGCAGGGACAACAGTTCGGGGGCGCCGGCGAGGCGGTCGCGCCAGAACGCGAGCTGGCGGCCGGCGACCGACTCGGGATCGGCGGGGTCGCCGAGCCAGCCGCGCTGCCACAGCGCGAAGTCGGCGTACTGCACCGGCAGCGGTTCCCACGCGGGGGCGCTGCCGCTGCTGCGGGCCAGGTAGGCGGTCATCACGTCGCGGGCCAGCGGCGCCAGGGACGCACCGTCGGCGGCGATGTGGTGGGCGATCACCGCCAGGACGTGCTCGTCGTCGCCGAGTTCGAACAGCGTGACCCGCAGCGGCAGGTCGGTGGCGACGTCGAATCCGGTGGCCGCGCAGGCGGCGAGGGCGTCGTCGAGGCGGTCGGCGGGGACCGGGACCGGGTCGAGGGCGGGCACGGTGTCCGGGGACAGCACCC
>NZ_JALPTB010000159.1 GCF_023218075.1 Rhodococcus sp. HM1
CCCCATCACCGGTCTGCAGAGACCCCGCCGACCCCCCACCACTGTCGGCGGGGTTTCGCCTTTCCGGCGCGCGTAACGACCGTTCGGGTCGATATCCTCGCGACATGACGACGGGACCGCGGATCACCATCACGTACTGCACGCAGTGTCAATGGCTGCTGCGTGCCGGATGGATGGCGCAGGAACTCCTGAACACCTTCGGTTGCGATCTCGGTGAGGTAGCACTGATTCCCGGCACGGGTGGAATCTTCCAGGTGACCGCGGACACGCAGCTCGTGTGGGATCGCAAACGGGACGGGGGCTTTCCCGACATCGTCACCCTGAAGCAGCGGGTGCGTGACGTCGTCGATCCCGATCGTGATCTCGGGCACGGGGACCGGCCGACGCGCGCCTAGAGCCTCCCGGCTGTTCCGCCCCGAGACCGTTAGCGTGGGTACGCACCATCCATCAGGTGGGCCGTTCAGGGAGACCGCGAATCGCGGTGCGGCCACCGACATGCACAGGGAAGCAAGGGGAGGACATACCCATGACCATGTTCGCGAAGAGTGCTGCTGTGACAGCGCTGGGAGCCGCGACGATTGCGGTGCTCGCACCCGCCACAGCGACCGCAGCGGGCGCACCCGACGTCTCGGTATCCGCGCAGCCCGGCGCGGTGCGGGTCGATTTCGATTTCCGCGGCGTCGACGTCGCGCTCGGCGTCACTTGCATCACCTACGTCGTCGCCCAGCAGGGCACTCTGGACGCGGCGGAGCCGTCGGGACGCCGTGATGCCCAGCCGGCAGGCTCGAGTTTCTCGATCACGAACACCAGCACCTCGGCTGCCACGTACGTCGGTGAGAACGGTCCGGTTTCGGCGGGTCCGCGTGCCATCACGCCCGGGACCTACGACGTCTTCTGGGGTTGCCAGGACGCCGAGGGCAAAAGGTGGGAGAACATCTTCGGCCCGTCGGGACGGCCGTTCGTCTCCCCGATCACCGTGACGGTGCCCGGCGAATCTGCCGCGACCTCGCCGTCGCAGAGCAGTCCGGCCTCGGGAGGCGCAGCACCGGCCGTGCCGCCGGCACCTGCTGCTCCGCAGGCGCCGGCCGGCCCGGTGGCACTGGTGACGGAGGGTCTGCAGGCGCTGTCCACCCTCGTCGGGATCGCCTGATCCCCGGTACCGCGCCGATCCCGGCCACGTAACATTCGGCGAACGTCGCCCGACGTAGCGTTGGCATGGTTTGTCCGGATCGGTGCGGGAGAGGTCCCCAGTGTCAGAAGGAAGCATCCGCGACGCACAGTTGCGTCGTGAACTCGGTGTTCCCCCATCGTTCGACCTGCTGGGGCACCTCCGGGATCTCGCTCGCGTTGCCCTGCCCGCGTTCCTGATCGCAGCGGTCGGCGCCGCGCTCGTCTTCGTCGTGCGCGACAGCGGACCGGGCGTCTACGAGTCCCGGGTGGTGGCGGAGATCCGCAGCACCTCCCCGATGTACGGCGGCGACGCGAACCTCGGGCAGCTCACCGCGCCCTACGTCGCACTGTCCTCGGACTCCGAGGTGGTCGCGCTCATCGGGGAGGCGATGGGTGAGGGCTGGGATGCGGCGACCGTCGAGGGCCACATCGAGGTTTCGCCCGGTCCGTCGCCCACACTGCTGATCGTGAACGCCACTGCGGACTCCCAGGCCGAGGCCGACGAGCTCACCGGAATCGTCGTGACCTCGCTCGACCGGGTGCAGTCCGGGCGGAACCGGGCCGCCGTCGACGCGAGCGTGGCCGGGCTCGACACGACCATCGCGGACCGGCGTGCCGAACTCGCGAGCCTCGACCCGGAGTCCCCGGCGTATGCGGCGTTGCAGGGTGAGATCGACGCGCGAATCGACGAACAGCGTCAGCTCCGCGCCAGCTTCGGAAGTACCCAGCTGCAACTGCTGGCGTCGCCGAACAGCAGCGGCGAGAAGGTGTCACCGAAGCCGGCCGCCGAGGCGATGGTCGCGTTCCTCGCGTTGTTCCTCGCCGCCGCCGAGGCCCTGGTGGCGCTGAGCGGTCGCCGCGGCACCACCAACAGCCCGGAATGGGCGCGGCGGCTGTCCCGCCGCTACCGGACCGCACTGCAGATCGAACACACCGACGCCCTCGGCCTGCCGCTGGACACCACCGTCATGGTGAATCAGCGTGCCTCCCTGAGTGAGTCGATCCTGATCCTCGCGGGCGCCGGAGTGCAGTCGGACCCGCGGAGCTTCACCGGTGCCGCCGCGGACCGGATCACGCGGGCCGCGTTGACCGACCGCTGGTGGCAGTCGGTCCCGACCGACGAACTGGCGCTCGCGGTGGTCGTGGTCGCAGCCGCCGAGAGCGAGCGCGCAGCCGTCGAGGACGCAGTGCGCGCCCTGGCCGAGATCGAGGTGCCCACCCGCCTCGTGCTGCTCGCGGCGGGACCGCGCGGAAGCCTGTTCGGTGCACTGGGTTCACTGCGCGCCCCAGGTTCTCTCCGCTCCTCAGGTGCTCGGCGTGCCACAGACACGTCCGT
>NZ_JALPTB010000015.1 GCF_023218075.1 Rhodococcus sp. HM1
CCCGGGCACCGGTCGACGACGAACTCGACCGCATCGAGACCGCCATCGGAGCCGACCCCGCGCACTGGGCCCGCCCCGGCGGCGCCAGCGACGAACGCATCCTCTACGCCCTCCTCGCGCTTGCCCGCACCGCGCGCACCCGCGTCCTGGACATCGACTGCCGCCGACTCGCCCAGGCCGCGGCCGTCGACGCCTCCACCGTCTCCCGGCGGCTGCGGGTGCTGGCTCACGAGTCCTGGGTGCGGTGTGTCCGAGCCGGCAGCGGAACCCGTGCCGCCACCTGGCAACTCGAACTTCCCGAACTGGTGGTATCGCTACCGGTTGCAACACAAGGGGAACCCGCCCCCGCTCCGGGGCACCCCTCTGCCTTACTGGACCACCACACGCACGATCTCTGGGCGAACCGGTCCGGGCTGGGTGGGGCAGCTGCTCGTATCCACTGGGCTGCGATTTCGGAAAAACCCATTATTTCCGGAGCGGGCAGAAATTCGATTGAGGTGGCTGCCCTGACGGGGTACAGCCTCGTCACTGTCACTCGTACCCTGTCTATCCTCGCCCGATTGGGCGTGCCCACCGAGGCGCGAGCCGATATCCCCTCTCTCCGAGAGAAACTCGATGACGCGGCTGATCGTGTCGGAGCCGCCGGTGTCGGAGCACAGCGGGTCCGACGTCATCTTTTCGATCGGGAGCTGCACCGTTGGTGGCTCGAAGAGCAGGAATGGCGCTGCCGACGCGGGAAGAAGACCGGCGTACGCCGCACGGTTTCCCTGACCATCGCCCTGCCCATCGACGCGCCCGCTCGGCTGCGGTACGGCCGATTTCCGGTGACCGATACCGGCCGCGCCGACTATCGTGCGGCGCGAGCCGTGGTGACCCGCTTATTCTCCCTGGTCGGGACTCCCCCAACGGAGTCAGGTCAATGCAATGAGGCGGCTTGAACACCCTCAGGCATCTACTTCGTGAGATCGGTACGAGTCCACTTCGGCGATCTGAGCGAGGATGAGCGCAGCCGAGGCCCGCGATTCCACGATTGGAACGATCGCAGGCCCAGTTACGGATTGCCAAGCCGCAGATCGCGCCGGTGACTTGCGAGGACGGTGGCCGCCGCGCAATTACAAACTACGTGCCGGTGCGCCGCCCCGACCTGGTGGCGTGAACAGGGCAAGGACCCCCGACCGCGGGAGGGGGTGACCGATGCACCGCGCAAGGCGGTGACACACGAAGCAAGAGGTCGTTGCAGCGATGAGTCTGCCCCACGCCCGCAGTTTATCTCTGCGACCGAGACATCCCACTTCATTGGGAGCCGAGCCATGGGCCTGATCCACTGTTCGTTACCCTCGACCTCGTCGGGCAAACGCCCGGCGGCCCCGACGAAGACGGAGTGGACTTCCCGTTCGGCGGCCGGCAGGCACCCCTGCTCGTCGAGACCACGGGCGCGCAGATCACTGCCGGCTACCAGAGCACCGACTCCCTGCTGCTCGGTCTGCGGACCTACGACATCTTCGCCGCCTGTTGGCCGTACCAGGACAGCCGGCGAGGACGACGAGATCGCCACACTCTTTAACAGCGTCCCCGAGTACGTGGCCTCCCGCGGCCGGCCAGACCTCTCCTGGTCCGGCTCCGCGCAGCTGTCCAGATCTCGTCGGCGCGGTGCGCGAGATCCGGGACCGGTACGAGCACATCAAGGGCGTCGGGAGCCTGAGCCTGGTTCAGCCGCTCCTGCGCGAGAAACTCTTCGACCGTCTCGACCTCTGGGTGCATCCGATCGTGCTCGGTGTTGGGAAGAAAATGCGCGGCCGCTAGAAGCATGCACGGCACGGCATGCAACGCATGCCGTGCATAGGGATTCATCCGTTGCATGTGACGCATGCAAGCCGCGCTCTGCATGCAAACGATGCGCTGCATGCAAGGGATGCACTCCCATGCGAGCAAGCTCTCCAGGCAGTGCAGGCGAGCACTGCGGTCTTGTGATGCGTTGCATGCATGCCTCGCACGCAGAGCGAGGCATGCATGCAGTGCACGCCTTGCGTGTGACGCGAAGTTTGCATAACGTGCGGCGTGTGCACGAGGCGCATGCCGTGTTGCACGTGCAAACTGTGCAAGGCACGTCTGCACCGCACGACGTGCATGACACGCACTTCTTGCCCCCTTTCGCTGTACCGGATCGCGCCCTCGTGGACTCGCATGCATGCGGTGCGTGCGCGGCGGTGAAAGCATGCAACGCATGCCGTGCATAGGGATTCATCCGTTGCATGTGACGCATGCAAGCCGCGCTCTGCATGCAAACGATGCGCTGCATGCAAGGGATGCACTCCCATGCGAGCAAGCTCTCCAGGCAGTGCAGGCGAGCACTGCGGTCTTGTGATGCGTTGCATGCATGCCTCGCACGCAGAGCGATGCATGCATGCAGTGCACGCCTTGCGTGTGACGCGAAGTTTGCATAACGTGCGGCGTGTGCACGAGGCGCATGCCGTGTTGCACGTGCAAACTGTGCAAGGCACGTCTGCACCGCACGACGTGCATGACACGCACTTCTTGCACTGACCGAAAGGCTTGCAATGCAACCGCGCAAGATCGCTATCGCCAACCAGAAAGGCGGCGTAGGGAAGACCGCAACGGCCCTCGGGCTCGCAAGTGCGGTGTCCGCCAAAGGTGGCAAAGTCCTGATCATCGACGCAGACTCGCAGGGCAACGCAACCAACGGCCTTGGCGTCACCGTCGATGCAGGCATGCTCACCACCTATCACCTGATGAACCGCACGGCGGAAGGAAGTGCCGCGGACGCCGTGGTTGCAACAGAGTGGGAAGGCGTCGACCTCATCCCGGCAGACGAAGAACTAGGCAAGATCGAATCGGACGGATCGAACGATCTCGTGTTCCGCCTGGACGTCGCCTTCGAGGGTCTGGATCTAAGCCCCTACGACATCGTTCTGTTCGACTGCGCGCCCAGTCTCGGCAAAGTGCTGTTCGCGGTCCTTATCGCCGCGGACGGGGTAGTGGCCGTCACCGAGCCAACAATCGACAGCGTGCAAGGCGTTGAGAAACTCGACGAAACCATCCGCACCGTCCGCAAACGCGCAAACCCGAAGCTGGCTTTCGACAAGGTAGTCCTCAGTAGGCGCCGCAACACCGGGGAGCATATCTTTCGTGAGCAGGAACTTCGGGACAGCTACGGCGATCTCGTCGCTCGCACGATCATCCCGGAGTTGGCGGCCCGCCAGGACGCCCACAGCCTCCGTCAGCCCATCCATCAGTTCCGTGGCGGACGCGCTCTTTCCCTCCAGACCGCATACAGCGATCTCCTTACCGAACTCGCGATTCTTTCCGGAGGCACACAGTGACGGCTCAACGGCAACCGGCGATCCGCAAGACTCACCCGGCCGAAGACCTGCCGGAGCGGCCACTCCGGTCAGATGTTGCACCCATTCCATCTCCCGCGGTGCCGGCGTCGACCGTCATAGCGGGGGAGCAGGGACCAGAAGGTCTCACCATGACTCACAACACGCGGATCCGGCCCAGCCTCAAAGCGCGGCTTCGCAGGGGAGTGGACAAGCTCCGCTACGAAACCGGGGATCGGACAATCAGCGAGGCGTCGCTTACCGACAAGGCCCTTGAGGAATACCTCGACAAGCACGGACTGTGACCATTGCATGCACGCTTTGCATGCCTTGCATGCAGTGCGTTGAACGCATGGCTAAGTGCACTGCAGTCAAGCTGGTTTGCGCTGCCTCCAAGACCCGACCGCAACGGCACTCTTAAAGGAAGAACAACTTCGCCATGAAGGACGATCTCGTGCAGAGTGCACGCCGCCGATTGCACTCGAAGACCACGGCCCTGGGTGCTGTTGCAGCGATGACGCTGGTGCTTGCAGCGCTGGCGTTCACCTTGTCGTTCGATGCGTTGCGTCAGCTCACCTTGGAAATCGGCGTGCGCCCGGAACTGGCCTGGATGGCGCCGGTGGCACTCGATGTTGCACAGGCGGCCGCCGCCCTGGCTCTCGTTGCGTTGGGGACCGACGACGAGTTCCGCGGTGCCCGTTTGTACTGCAAGGCCCTGGCCACGGGCACGGTCCTGCTCAGCGTGGCCGGCAACGGCTACCACGCCTTCCGTCTGGCCGGGCAGCGGCACGCGCAGGCCGCGGCCGGTGTCGATGTCGGGTACCAGCCGCAACCGGCTGCCATGGCCGCCTGCATTGCGATGATCGTGCCGCTGCTGTTCCTGGCCCTGTTGCATCTGTTCACCACGATCGTGCGGGCGCTGGCCGTCGAACGCGGCCGCTACAACGAGGCGGTGCACGACGCGCACCTGATGACCCCCCAGGAGCAGCCCGCGAGCACACCCGAGGCATCGGAGGTGCACGACTCTGCAGAGGATGCACCCGTCGGGCACGACGTGCATTACCCCGGTGCACGCGTGCACACCGATGCCTCCGCCGTTGCCGCCGAGCCTGCAACGGTGCAGCCGCAAGGCACCGGGCGCCACGGCGAGGATGCATCGGGGGAGGCCGTCGTGCAGGCCCCGGCTCCTGTCGATGCACCGCCCGAGCCGAACCTTGCGCCGACGTTCGGTGGCTATCGGCAGACGGTCGAGGGCCTGCGCGAGTTCCTGGCCGGGTGCACGCTGCGCAGTGAAGAGAAGGAGGTCGCGGCGATCCTGCTGGACCGCCCGCAGCTGACCTATGCGCAGGTGGCCACCGAGCTGGAGGACACCCCGTCCCCGTCGACGGTGTGCCGGCGCTGGCAGCGCTTCAAGAACGCCGCCTACGCCGAAGGCTTCGAAATCCCGCCGGTGGTGCCGCTTCCGCTCGACGCAGTCACTCCCCGCGAGGAGCAGTTGGTGCCAGTGTGACCAGACTCCACCCGGGGTTGCACGCCAGGCCGTGCGGGTAGGTGCCCGGAGCACCGAACGAACCGTGGGCCGTGGCCCGGCGAGGCGGGTGGAGAACGCAATGACGCCCGGACGGCGCTTCCCCCGCCGTCCGGGCGTCGAGTCCTACTCTAACAGAGCTGTTCGAACATGTGTTCCCATGGGTGGGGAAGTGGTGCGACCATCATGTGTGTGGCTCTGCAGGAGCGAGCGCCGACGATCTGCCCCGTCGGCCATCGCCTGATCCCGAACTGGGTTCTGGTCGGCTGGATCCCGTGCGACTGCACTCTCGGCGCCGGCGGTCACCGTACCTGGACGTGCGGCATCTGCGAGGTCACCATCGGCTCGCCGCCCCATGTCGGCCCGCCGCGGCCGGGAGTGCGGTGGTCCTGAGGGAAGGCGAGTGCCCCGGTGCGTTGGGTGCCGGGGCGCTCACCGGGCAGCGTACGACGCCGGTCCGACATTCCGTCCCGGCGTGTGAGGCAGCGTTGGTTCCGTGGGGCGTTGGTTCTGTGTATTGTCGCCAGGTCGCGCACGGTCCCCTCGGACGTGCGGGGCCCGCGTGCCCCGGCGCTTCACCCCCCGCCGCCGGGGCACCGGCCTACCTGGAGGATGCAGCGCCCCCGGGCGGATGGTGGCTCGCGGGGACGATGATGCCCGGTCGTGTCGAGCACCCGGGCGGCCATATAGGGCGCCGGCCGGTGTCACGGTGACGGTCCGCTCCCGGGTCCCGTGGGCATTCCCGAATACGTGGTGCGGGGCGGTTGGGGGAGTGGCCCGCTATCGTTGAGGGTGTCCTGGCGAAGAGTCAGGAAAGTGAGGCCGGGAGCCCGCACGTTGTGCGTGGTCGCCCGGCCTTTGCGCTTGTCTACCGCACCCGAGCCGCGGTGACCAGCGAGTCGATCGCGCGCCGCAGCTGCCCGTCCGCGGTGTCGGCGTAGGCGATCAGGTCTGCGGCCCCCAGCAACTCGTGCGCGTGCCGGCGGTCCACCATCGCCCGCACCGTCGTGGGCGCCCCGATGTGGGCGAGGGCGCCGGTGAGCACCGCGAGATCCTGTTTGTCCTGGGCACAGGATTCGACCAGGATGCGGCGCGCCCCGAGCTCCGTACTGTGTATCGCCACCGCGGCCGGCAACCGGCCTGGGACCTGCCGGTGCGGGCGACCGGCGATCGGGGCGGTGAACAGGTGGGCCTGCCGGATCTTCCGGTGCGCGAGTGAAGGCCGCCACGATCCGCCGCCGCTTCTCCGGGCGCTCGTCGCGGCGGTGCAAGCGGTCGGCGGTTGTGCGGCCTCGAGCGTCCGCATCGTTGTGCGGGCGGGAGCCGGATCCTCGGAAACCGCCACCACCGCGCAGATCAGATAGTCCTTGGTCTTCGCCTCGTCGACGACGATCTCCCCGGTTGCCCGGCGCACCTTCTTCCTCCGGTATCCGGCCCACGGCATGGTCGCCGATCACCTTCGCCGCTCACCGCGGCCCCCTCCTGCCCACCGCATCCACCGGTGGTCCGCGACCCTGCCCGGTCCGGACGGCTTCCGCCGAGGCCCGCCGCGCCGTGCCGGTGCTGTCGGCACGGCCCACGCACGACCCCTACCTGGCCGGAGCCTCCTCGGCGCGCCTGCCGGAGAATCCGTGCCTGCTCGGCTACCGTCGCGGCAGCTCACGAGTTGAGGGGCGAGAGCGCCCCCGGGTCATCGAGGGGGCGCCCGGCATGGAGACCGACGAACAGCTGCACCAGTGGGCGTGGCAGCTGCGCCACGACGGCCGCGACTGGAGCGAGGTCGCCACCGAACTCGGCTGCACCGAAGACCTCGCCCGCGCCATGGCCGACCGGCACCGCCGCGACATCGAAACCCAGGCTCAGGCCGACCAGTTCTCCCTGTTCGACCTGTAACCCCCGGCCGGATCGGGCACCCCTGGGGGCGGCCATCGCGGCGCCCGGCGGGGCCGTAGACGACGTCGGTACGCTCACCGCCGTCCGCAGTGGAACCGGCGTGTACCGCACCGAGGGGACCGGGTCCGCGCCGATCGGAGAACCCCGCGAGGACGGCCACTCGCTGCGCGGCGCAGCCCGCACGTGCATCACGCCCAGGTCTTTGGACAAAGATCTCCGGGCTGGTCGGGCCGCCGCGGTGCCGCCGACCGCTAGCCCAGTCGCCGGTGCGCAGGAACGTAGCTCCGGCATGTTCTTTCGAGGTAGTGGCCGGCGGACCGCTGCCGCCTCGGGCGCCGATTCGGGCGTTGTAGCGCTATAACGCGGGAGGGCAGGGTGCCATCCCGGTCGTGCGCGCCACTACGGGATACCGGGATCCCCAGCTCCGCTGCGCATTTCCTCGCAGGGTGCCCGATCGTGCAGTCCGGCCTCTGTCGGCGGAGGCCGCCCCGCCCTGGGTGAACGAGACCTGCCGCCGGGCCGTCACCGATCGGCACACCCCAGCGGCATCGGCGCAGCGCGGGGGAGAGGGGCGGCCGGCTACGCCGCCGGCACGGCCGCTGCCGCCCACGCCAGAGGGAAAACGGGGGGTGGCCCGGCGGGGTGCACACGAGCAGCTGCGACCGCGATCCCGCTGCGCGCACCGACGCGCTCCGCCGGCGAGGGTGTCGGCGACATCGGGCGCGGTCCTCGGTGCGCCTGCGGCGCACACCGAATCGAGCTCCGCTGCGCTCCGCCCTGCACAAAGACCCTGATTTGCCCTTCTGGCCTTCCGATTTTGACCGGCGGTCCGCTGCGCGCAACCCCTGGGCGCTACGCGGCCTGACGGCCCGGAAAATTCTCTTCTCCGCTGCGCTCCGGCGAGATTTTTCCGTCCCAGAAGTTGCACTCCACGGCCCTCATGCCGGTCCAAATTCTCCCTGCCAGAAGGGCAAAAGAACAGGCGGACCCGCGCCGGTTCTCACCTCCAGCAGGAAGGTCGCCATGACCCCGTCGCAGACCCCGAGCTTTCCGAGCTTGACCACCCGCACCACCATCCTGATCGCCGGAGCCTCGCAGGAGGTGCGGCTGGATGTGACCAGCGCCCTGACCGCAGCCGCGGCGGTGTTCGCCACCATCGGCGCGGTGCGGATGGTCTTCACCGACCCGGCGGTCGCCCGGGGCCTGGTTGCGGTGCTGCGCCGCCCCGCCACCGGCGGGTTTCTTATGGCACTGCCCGAGCAGTTCCTGCTGCGCCCGGACCGCTTCACGACCGACGAGCATCTGGTGACGGTGAACTGGTCCCAGGTCCCCACCTCCAAAGTCACCGCCGGTGGAGCGTTCGATTCGCAGCGTCGCCGTCACGTCCACTGGGTCGACGTCGAGGCCGGTCCGCTGACCTTCCGGTTCTTCGACAAAGCCGGACACACCGCGTTCGTCGCCGAGCTGGCCCGCACGGTGCAGGTGGCCCGGTCGGTGCTGCTCCCGGCCGACGAGAAGGCCCTCGCCCAGGGCGGTGGCCGCTGACCCCTCCAGCGAATTGTCCACAGTGAGTTGTCCACAGTAGGGCCGGTTCTCCACAGAACCGGCCCTACCGCCTGTGTGCGCCCCGGTCGCGGCCGGGGCGGCCGGGCACACTGGCGTGCACCGAAGCAGTACCGACCAGAAGGAGGACGCGCTCGTGCACACCTGGACTGTCACCTGCGATCCGGCCGTCGCGCAGGCTTCCGGCACCGCCGCCACCGAAGTCGACGCCGTGATCGCCGGCGCCGCCGCATTGCGCCGCCTCCTACGTACCACCCGCCAGCCGGGGCAGGACTCACCCTTCGTGCATCTGAGCATCGACACCCGTCCCCGGATCGGGATCACGGTCGGGGTGGACGGTCCCGGCGCCGTGCTCGAGTGGATCGACGACTACGAACACCAGGCCACGCTGGCGGCCGCGGTCAACGACAGCATCCTGGACCGCACCCACCGCGAGGCGAGCTGACCCCGGATCCCACGCCGACCACGACGAGGACCACACGAGGAGCAGCTACCACCGGCGCGGACACCGAGCCGGCTGCGCGGCGCCCGGTCTCGCTGTTCCGGTCTCGTCGCCTCTCGTGGCCGGCGGCCGTACCGGAGAGCAGCAGAGGACCCCGAGTACTCGACCGGGTCCGGCGCCTTTCGGCGCACCGATGCGTCCGCGGGCCGCGGCTGTCGGACCGGGGTGCCTCGTCTTCTCGCCGGGGCCGCAGGGCGCCGCGTCGGACCACCGTGGGGTGGGGAGGTCGTCCTCGAGGGCGACGGTCGGACGAGGCGCACCGCGCGATGGGGAGGACACCCCTTCCTGAAGGACCTTGCCGCAGTGTCCGACCACGACGGTGGGGGCGCCGACGCGTTCGCAGAAGCGGTCGAGCCGGGTCGCCTCGACGGCGGCCCGGGGGCTGCCGCGCCGGGACGGGTCCTGGAGCGGGGTGAGCAGTTGTCGGTGCAGGTCGTCGAGCTCGGCGGCCGGCTCGCCGATCGCGCGTGCGGTGAACCCGGTCGGCGCCGCGGACCGACTGCGCCCGCCACCCGCCCCGTCCGGGTGAGCGGTTCCGCCGCCCCCGGGAGGGGCCGTGGTGGGGGCGGCGAGGTCCACTAGCGTCGAGGAATGTCCTCCCTCGTCCCGACCGACTACGCCGACACGCTCGAGAGCATCAAGCGGCTCGTGCACCAGGCGCGCTACATCGCCCAACGCCGGGTGAACACCGAACTGCTCCGGCTCTACTGGCAGATCGGCGCGACGATCATCGAGCGACAGAAGACAGCCCCCTGGGGCAGCAAGGTCCTGGCCCGGCTCTCGGCGGATCTGCGCGCCGAGTTCCCCACGGTGAAGGGGTTCTCCCCGGCCAACCTCAAGTACATGCGCCGGTTCGCCGAGGCGTGGCCTGACTCCGACGCAATTGGTCAACGACCCGTTGGCCAATTGCCCTGGGGGCACGTCATCGAGTTGCTCGAAAAGCTCGACGACGCCGAGTTGCGCGACTGGTACAGCGCCAAGGACCTCGCCCACGGCTGGAGTCGGCCCGTGCTGGCCCACCAGATCACCACCGGGCTGCACCTGCGGGAGGGCGCGGCCCCGTCCAACTTCCCGCACGCGCTCGAGCGCCCCGATTCCGAGCTCGCGCAGCAGATCACCAAGGATCCGTTCACCCTCGAGTTCCTCGCCATCGACGGCGACGCCGTCGAGCGAGAGCTCGAGGATCGGCTCGTCGAGCGCATCATCGACACCCTGCGCGAGCTCGGACCCGGGTTCGCGTTCGTCGGCCGCCAGGTCCACTTCGAGGTCGAGGGCGACGACTTCTTCGTCGACCTGCTGTTCTTCCACGTCGAGCAACTCCGGTACGTGGTCATCGAACTCAAGACCACGAAATTCGACCCGCGCGACGCCGGGCAGCTCGGCTTCTACGTCACCCTGGTCGAGGACCGGCTGCGGCGACCGCAGCACCAGCCCACGGTCGGGATGCTGCTGGTCGCCGACAAGAACGAGTCCGTCGTCCGGTACGCCCTCGCCGGCACCACCCAGCCGATCGCCGTCTCCCGCTACGACCTCACCCCCGCCGAGCAGGCCGCGCTCCCCGCCGAGGACGCCCTCACCCGCGCGGTCGCCCTCGAACTCGACGACCACGCCCCGCAGTAGGCGCACCCCCGGCACCACACGTCACGGGGTGGATCCGGTGAGTGAGGAGGGACATTCGTGTCCGACCAGGGGGGCGTGCGGTCCGACAGCGCCCCCGCCGGAGCCGCCACGAGAGCTCCCCCTCACACCGGGGGACAGGACCGGCGACATGGCCCCACGGGGAGTCCCCGCCGGCCGGCTCCGCGCCGTCCCTCCACGGCAGCGGCGTGGTGCACACCTCGCGCCGCCAGGTCGCCACCGCCTCGGCTCAGCAGCAGGGATGCGGGCAGGACGGCATGGCACGGTCGCCCTCGCGCGTCCCACGGCCCAGCCACCACGGCTGCGACCCGATGCCGACCACCGAGGTCTCGAAATCCCACGCCACCAGATGATCCCGCTCAGCCCCGATTCGGACCCCCGCGCTGCCGGCCCGGCGCCGGCCGGCACCAGCCCCCGGAAAGCTCCGCTGCCCGCGATACGACGGGAACGAGCGCCCCCGACCGACGCGGCTCGTCGACCGCCGCC
The DNA here is from genome assembly GCF_023218075.1 of Rhodococcus sp. HM1. GTDB lineage: Bacteria > Actinomycetota > Actinomycetes > Mycobacteriales > Mycobacteriaceae > Rhodococcus. The sequence goes on from NZ_JALPTB010000015.1 coordinate 10,949, forward strand.
GGCAGCCACTACCCCACGGCACCCGTCGCTCCACACCGCTCTCGGCCATGGCACCGTCTCGACCCCGTCAGCCCAGCAGCCCTCCTCTGCATGTCCCAGCACCGGGGCATCATCTCCGCCACATCCGTGAGAAACGTGCCCTACCCCGGCGCCCGGTCCGGTGAGAAACGCGCCAGCCCCCCCGGCAAGAACCGACAGCCGACTCCCCGGCCTGGCATCAGGTCGGGCAACCCAATCATTCGTACGTATCATATTACGTACGAAACGATACGTTTGAGATAGCATCATGCCAGGGCTCAGGCGGCGATCGGGAGGACGGAGCGATGACCGAGGGCAATAGGGGAGGGCGGCGCCGCGAGTACGCCTCGGACGCGGAGCGGGTCCGGGCCTGGCGGCAACGACAGAAGGAGGCGGCCCGCGCCGAGCGGCTCGAGGCGGCCACCCCGACCGATCCGGCGGCGGCCGTGACCACCCTGGCCGAGGCGGTGCCGCTGCTGCGGCAGGAAACCCAGGCCGCCTTCGAGCGGCTGAGCGAGGTGGCCGCGTCGATCACCGCGGCCACCGCGCTGCTGTCCGACCCGGCCGCGCTCGAGGCACACCTGCGCCGGGTGCAGGCCGACGCCGACAAGGTCCGCGCCGACGCCGGCGCCGAGATCGCCCGGCTGCGGGAGCATCTCGACGCCGCCCTGGACGAGCGCGCCGACGCCGACGCGGCCGCGGCCGCCGCGCTCGCGCAGGCCGACGACGCCGCGACCGCGCTCGCTGCGGCCCGCCGCGACCACCAGAGTGAACTCGACCGCCTGCACGCCGATCACACTGCGGCCGTGGAGGCGTGGACGACCCGGTTCGAGGAGTCGGAGGCGGCGCACCGTCGGCGCACCGCCGAGCTCGAGGCCCTGGTCGAGGAGCAGCGCGACCAGCTCGCCCGGCTCCGCGCCACCGCCGATCAGGCCGCCGCCACCGTCGGTCGGCTCGAATCCGACCTGGTCGCCGCCCGCGCCGACGTCGCCGCCGAGCGGGAGCGCACCGAGGCCGTGCGCGCCGACCTCGCCGGCGCCCGCGCCGAGACCGCCACGGCCCGCGCCCAGGCCGACGCCGCTCGCGAACGCGCCGACGAACTGCGCGCCGAACTGCGCGAGGTGCGCGCCGGGTCCGCGACCTCGGGCTCGACCGAGGCGAGCTGACGGCTGCCCCTCCCGGGGCGGGCCCTTGCGCCCGGCATCGGCGCTGTGGGAACGGGCGAATCGGTGCCCGGCCGGGTGTCGGCGCTGCCGGTCCGACCGGGCCCACAGAGGAGATAGGCTGCCGGCCGCTCGGTCGACGCGGGGAGGACTACAGCGGAGGGGCGCAGGGCCCTCACATCAGCACATCGAATTCTGCAACATACGGAGATGATTAATTCTCCGAATCCTCTCTCCCTGACCTGCGCCCATCAGCACGGGACCGTGCAGCTCGCACCTAGCCACGTCCGAGCGATGGTGCCGGTCCGACGACCCGGCCGTTGCTCCCCGTGAGGGGAGGATTTCGGATGGTCCCCGGGGTAGTGGCCAGGCCCTCGTAGGGTTCCGGCGTGGACAATGTGGACAACACCGAACTCATTGTGGCGACCTGGAACACCATGTGGGCGAGCGGATCGACCTTGCGCGCGGTGCGAGTACGCAGCCGCCTCCGCGAGGTGGATGCGGACCTGCTGGTGGTGACCGAGGGCCAACGCGACCTGCTCCCGGACGGCGGCCATGTCGCCGACGCCGGCACCCACTGGGGGTACGACATCACCTCCCATCCCCAGCGGCGCAAGACACTGCTGTGGTCGCGGTGGCCGCTCACCGAGGTCGCGGCACTGACGACCGGAGCGGGTGCCGGCAGGGTCCTGACCGCACAGACCGCGACCCCGATCGGTGCGGTGAGGGTCGTGGCGGTGTGTATCCCGTGGGCGAGTGCCCATGTGAGCACCGGGCGGCGGGACGCGACGACCTGGTCCGAACATCTCGAATGTTGCGCTCAGATCGAGCAGCTCGCGGCGCAGTTCGATCCGCGGATCCCCACTGTCGTCGCCGGCGATTTCAACCAACGTGTTCCTCGGCGTCGGCAACCGGTCCGGGTGTCCACGCGCCTGAGCGAGGTGCTCGCACGCTGGACGCTGCACACCGGGGGTGAGGTCGAGCACGGCCCGCTGATCGATCACATCGCCTCGGACCTGGACTGCACCACGGTGCGCACCTGGGCGGGCAGCGACGAGGAAGGCCGGTTGAGCGATCACGCCGGGGTGGTGTGCACGTTGCGTCCCGCTGGTGTGGGGTAGGTGCGGCGGCGGTCGAGGAGTCCTTCGACGGGTGGCACGTGCCACCCCGCCGTGCCGCGACGGATCCACCCCGCCGTGCCGCGACGGATCCACGCCGCGGATGCCGCTCACCGAGCGCGTCGTCTCGGGTAGGGGTCGGTGCCGGTCGCGGTCCGAGTGGTCCCGTCAGTCGCTACTTCTTCCGGGTCTTCTTCGCCGCCGATGCCCCGGCGATCAGCAGCACGAGCGAGGAGATCGTCATCAGCCACAGTCCCCACCCGATCTGCAGTCCGAGTCGCTGGCCGACGAACGCGGTGCCGACCGAGGCCACCTCGGAAAGATCGAGCATCGCGATGATCAGGCAGAGGGCTCCGATCAGCGGGCTGGCCCACCGGCGCCCGAACCCCGCGGTGCCCCCGCCTCGAACAATGGAGATCAGGGCGGCAGCTGCGAGTGCTCCCAGGACCAGGGTGACGGCGCCGTCACCTTCGATGCCGTGTGTGGACAACGCCAGAAAGCTCGCCCACGGGCCGACGCTGCCGATCATCACGCCCACACTGGCAACCAGCGAGACAATCACCGCTGGCAGGTAGGACAACCGCGTGCCCGCACCCGTGGGGCTCGCTGCCGGCTCTGGCCGGGGGAGCGGCGCCGCACCCCCACCCGCCCCGGGGGTCGGTGTCGGTGGGCCCACCGGGAAAGCCTCCGTCGGAACGTCCGGCACTCCGGGCGCGCCGGCGGGGGCGGGCATCGTGCGGGTGGACCAGTGCTGTGTGACAACGTCGCCCCGCACCTGACCACCCGCAAGGTGTCGGCGGGTGGCGAAGTGGGCGCAGGCGAACAACGTGGAGATCGCCTACACCCCAACCAACATTTCCTGGATCAACCGGATCGAGGCGCAGTTCACGACGCTGCGGTGTTTCGCCCTCGTCGGCACCGACCACGGCAGGCATCGGGAGCAGGCGTCGATGATCCGTCGTTACATCATCTGGCGCCACAAGCACGCCGAGGACGAGTGGCTACGCGAGATCGTCGACAGGGCAAACGTGGCGTGATGCGGCACCAGCTCTGGCGTTGCACGCGTCGTCCCAGTCCTGCGCTTCGATCGGACTGGTGGTCAGCAGACGGTCGAGAACCACGATCGGCACAGCCAGCAACCATGTCATCGGAGTTACGAACAGTTTGTCAAGCATGGTGTTCAACGCATCGCTCCTTATTGGGGGCCGGCTGGGGCGGTCCGCTCGTCAAGGATTTCGTCCGCACATTCCGTGGCGAGCACACCGTCGTGCCGAGCGTCGAGCACGGCCACGGCCTTCTTCGACTACTGCGGTAAGGCGTTCTCGGGCATGGTCGTAGACAGATTCAGATCGTTTTGTGGGATGCACTTTACGGTGGCCACCGGCTACGACAGGCTCGCCGTGCGGTATCTTGCCACCGTCTACGTCGCCGCCTGCAACCAGTGGCTATGAATCAGCGGGCATTTGAAGCACGCCCTGGGTCTGTCCGTTCTTACAGTCCCTTCCTCTTCTGCTGACTGGGTCGGCGTTATGTGCGGTCGAGAGTTGGTGCATGGGGTTCGGCGTCGTCATGCGCGGTCGGAGTGCGATGGTCGGGTTCCGGACCGCGGGATCGGACGTTCGCGACGCATCTTTGCAAATCCCGTGGTCCGGCTCCGTCAAGTTCGGAAGTACCCGTCCCCGATCAGGTGCGACGTGGAGTAACTGTCAGGGATTGGTCTGGAGTAGGTGTCCGAGACGGTCTCGCTTGGACTGTAGGTAGCGACGGTTGTGGGGTGTTTCCACAGGAGCGTGACTGACACGTTCGACGACGTCGATGCCCCACTGCTGTAGCTCGGTGGTCTTGGTGGGATTGTTTGTGATCAACCGGATTCGCTGAACCTGCAGATCGGTGAGGATTCGAGCGGCGGCTTCATACGACCGTGCGTCGACGGGGAGTCCTTGGACGGTGTTGGCGTCGACGGTGTCCAGTCCCTGGTCCTGAAGCTCGTAAGCCCGGATCTTGTTGACAAGCCCTATCCCGCGGCCTTCGTGTCCTTGCAGGTAGATGAGGAGACCGCAACCGTCTTCCGCTATTGCTGCGAGCGATCGGTCGAGTTGTGTGCCGCAGTCGCATCGGCGGGATTTCAGGACGTCACCGGTCAGGCATTCGCTGTGGACCCGGACCAGCACTCCTCTGTCGGACTGGCCGACCTCTGCGATATCACCCTTGCAGAGAACAACGTGTTCGGTCCCGTCCGCTTCGGACCGATAGGCATGGACTTGGAACTCCCCCCACTGGGTAGGCAAGACCGTGCTTGCGGACCGAGTAACGGATCGTTCGCTGTTTCGCCGGAACTCGACGAGGTCGGCCACGGACAGCAAGGGCAGGCCGTGCACGTCGGCGAAGGCTTTCAGATCGCCGCCCCGACGCATGGTTCCGTCGTCGGCGATGATCTCGGCGATGATGCCCACACCGCTGAGTCCGGCCAGTGTCGTAAGGTCGACAGCGGCTTCGGTATGTCCGGGCCGTTCTAGGACGCCGCCCTCGCGAGCGCGTAGGGGGAACACGTGCCCGGGACGGCGGAGCATGTGGGGCATGGAATGCGGATCTGACAAGGCACGAGCGGTAAGTGCACGGTCGGGTGCACTTACTCCGGTGCCGGCGTCGACATGGTCGACCGTGACGGTGAACGCGGTGTGGTGAGTGTCGGTGTTCTCCCGCACCATGAGGGGAAGCTCAAGCCGATCGGCGCGCGCACCGGACATCGCGGCACAGACGATGCCGGTGGTGTGGCGGACGATGAACGCCATCTGCTCTGACGTGACGAACTCGGCGGCCACGATCAGATCGCCTTCGTTCTCCCGGTCTGCGTCGTCGACGACGATGATCATCTCTCCCTGCCGGAGAGCAGTGATCGCCTCCGCAACTGTGGTCCTGGTGGAACTGATCATGACGTCGCCTCGAGCGGGGCGTGAGTTCCGAAGGCGCGGTTGTGATACGTCAGCGGCGGCGTCTCGGACGTGATCGCGGCGAGCACATGACCGAACACGATTACGTGATCTCCACCGTCGACCAGTTGAAAGACCTCGCATGCAATCCATCCGCTGTCCCCGTGCAGCCTCGGGGAACCTTCGTGCAGCGTCCACGGGACCTGAGCGAACTTGTCGAACCCTTTCTTGGCGAACGTGGTCGCCAGGTTCGACTGGTGCCGGCCGAGGATGTTGACGCCGAAGCAGTTGGATTTGCGGATGATCTGCAGCAGCGTGGACTGGCGGTCGAGGCAGACCAGGACCAGCGGAGGCGTCATCGACAGGGAGACAAAGGCACTGACGGTCGTACCGTGGGGTCTGCCTTCGTCCATCGCGGTGATCACGGACACGGGAGTACACACTCCTGCCATGACGTCTCTGAGCTGTGCGGATGTTGCGTCGATTGTGGTGTTCACTGTTGCTCCCGAGGATTGTGGATACATCGCGGCTCAGGCGGGGTGTGCTGGGCCAGCCTGCGCCGGGTGCCTGTCGTCCGTGTCACCGCGAGGTGGGTTCGAGCCGGCTTGCCAGGGGCTTAAAGCAGCGAGAGCACTTCCTTCAAGACGTCCTGATCGGGCGAAACGGTGAAGTCGCGGATCACGCCGGTGCACAGGCTTGGTACAGATGTCAGGTGGGCGCCTGCCTTCTCGAGCTGCCGCAATGCCGCTTGTTCGGTGCGTGCGCTGAGCCCCCCGCACAGGTCGACGGGGAGGTGCACCTGGTATCCGGCGGCGAGAGCCTCGAGCCCGGTGTGCAGCACGACGATCTCCGTCGCGATGCCCCCCAGCACCAAGATCGGCCGGTTGTTCGCCTCCAGTCGCTTGCGGGTGGTGTCGTCGAGCAGCGCGCACGGCGACAGTCGCGGGAAGCAGGTGTCGGGATGTTCGACGGCGATTTCGGGGATATTGCCGTGTTCGGAGCTGGCGAGCACGGACGAGGTCACCGGGATCTCGAGCAGTCGAGCGACTCGGGCCAGCACACTGGCAGAGCGCGTGATGGTGTCCGGGGCGTTCGTGGCACTCAGCGGCAGATGGTCCGGCTGGATGTCGGCGAACAGGACTTGTAGGTCGGTCGCGGTGTGCATGAAGTGCTCCTGTGATTGGGCTATTGCGTTGTGGAAGGGATGAATCCGTCTGCTGCCAACTTCCCCATCAGACCGTCGGCGGCCAGGATGTCCAAGACGAATGTGGGGAGCGGATCTGTGGTGGTGCGGTAGCCGGTGTCGACGTTTTCGACCGTCCCGGTTGTCAGGTCGATCCTGACGTGGTTGCCGTCGCGGACGTTGCTGGCGATTCCTGGGGCGGTGACCGCAGGGAGCCCGTAGTTGATGCTGTTGCGGTAGAAGAGCGAGTTGAACTCGTCGGCGACCAAAGCGCTGATGCCGAGGAACTTCAGCAGCGCCGCTACGGGCCGGCTCGAGCCGAGGCCGAAGTTGCGGCCTGCCACGAGGATGTCACCGGGTCGGACTTGTTCGGTCCATCCGGGCCGAACGGCGTACAGCACGTGTTGTGCGGCCTCTTCCAGCGGCAAACGCATCGCGAACCCGGGATAAAGGGCATCGGTATCGACCGCATCGCCCAGAACCCAGGCACGACCTTCTATTTGCGTCTTCATCCGACGGTCACCATCCTCGGATCGGTGATGCGGCCGGTCAACGCCGAGGCGGCAACCGTTGCCGGTGAGGCCATGTAGACCGGAGCGTCCGGGCTGCCCATCCGTCCCGTGAAGTTCCGGGTGCTGGCGGTCAGCGCAACTTCTCCTGCACCGACAACCCCCATGTGGTAGCCGAAGCAGGCACCGCACGTGGAGTTGGTGACCACGGCCCCCGCGGAGGACAGGGTTTCCAGGTAGCCGAGTTGGAGCGCTTGCAGATAAACCTTCTGGGAGGCCGGTGTGACGATCAGACGTATCCCATCCGCCACCTTCTTGCCGCGAACGATCTCGGCTGCAATGCGCAGGTCTTCAAGCTGTCCGTTCGCGCAGGATCCGATGAAGCACTGGTCGACGGCGACGGAGTCGGCGAGGTCGGTGACGGGTATCGCGTTGCGACTGACACCGCCGGGAAGGGCGATATGGGGTTCGATCCGGTCGAGATCGATCCTTCGCACATCGTCGTAGTGAGCGTCCGGGTCCGGGTCCGCAGGGGTGTAGGGGCGATCGGTGTGCTCGTCGAGGAACCGGCGGCACACCTCGTCCACCCCGAAGGTGGCGAAATCCGCCGAGATCTCCGCCGCCTGAGTCGCGATCGTGCGGCGGTCGTTCATGGGGATGGTGTGCATGCCCGGACCGCCGAACTCGAGGTTGCGGTTGGTGGCGTCCCCGAATCTGCCGGCGATGTGCAGAAAGACGTCTTTTCCGCTGACCATCGGTGCCATTGCGCCGTAGAAGTCGTAGCGGATGGTCGGTGCGACTGTGAACCACGTCCTGCCGGTGCACATAATCGAGTACATCTCGGCCATGCCCAGGCCTCGGGCGGCGCAGTTGTAGGCGCCGGCTGCGCAGGTGTGCGAGTCGGTGCACGCCAGGATCTCGCCAGGACGAGCCAGTCCATTCTCGGCGATCACTTGGTGGCAGATGCCGTGCCGACCGACGTCGAAGAACCGCTCGATGCCGAATCGCTTCACGAAGGCACGGGCCCGGCGTCCTGCGTCCGCGTCGGTGATCGATGGTGCGGGTACAGCGTGATCGAGAATCACGGCCATTCGGGTGGCATCGGCAATTCGGGTGGGGTCCTGCCACCCCAGGCCGAAGCTCAGGTCGAGCATGACGGCCATGTCGACGTCACAGACGATCGTCTGTCCTGCGGAGACCGAGTCCACGTCTGCGGAACGGGCGAAGATCTTCTCGACCATCGTCATCCCGGTCACGGTTGCTCCCCGAGATTGCTGACACGGAACTTCTCCCCGATCTGGGCCCATTCGCGGAGTCCGACCAGTTCGAAGAAGGCAGTCGGCGACGTACCGGCATCGTCGGCGATGCCTCGCGCCCCTCCGAGCTTCTGCAACTCCTTCTGCATGGCGGTCGTTGCGGCCAGTAAGGGGGTGGTGGGGTGAATGGCAAGGCGGTAGCCCAGAGCGCGCAGCGTCGACTCGTCGACGGAGGGTGTCAACCCGCCGATGACCACGTTGAGGAGAAGTGGTGCTGAGACTTCGGTGGCGATCCGAGCGATTTCCTCGTGGCTGCGGGGGGCTTCGACGAAGATGACGTCAGCGCCGGCTTCGGCGTACCGGTTGGCCCGGGTGATAGCTTCGTCCAACCCCAGCGGTCCTCGGGCGTCGGTACGCGCGATGATCACCAGGTCCGGATCGGTTCGTGCCTCCAACGCGGCGGCCAGACGATCGCAGAACTCGTCTGCTGTGATGAGCTCCTTGTCGGGAAGGTGCCCACACTTCTTGGGGAAGGCCTGGTCTTCGAGCTGGATAGCCGCTACTCCGGCCTGTTCGTACTCCCGGATGGTCCGGGTCACATTGACCACGTTGCCGTAGCCGGTGTCGGCATCGGCAATCAGAGGAATCTCGCCGAGGGTGGTGGCGAGCATGCGGGCCCGATCGACCATTTCGGCAAGGGAGGTCAGCCCGATGTCCGGAAGTCCGAAGCCCGAGGCCGCGACTCCGGCGCCGGTCATGTATGCCGCCGAAAATCTCAGGGCACGCACGGCAGAGGCCGAGATGCCGTCATAGACGCCGGGTGCGGTGATCAGCTCGTCGGTGGCAAGGAGGTGCCGCAGAGTGCGGGCCGGGCTGGTCGTGGTTGAACGGTTCACAGACCCACCGCCGCACGAACGTCACCCTGAGAGGTGCTGTTCTTCACCTCTGCGCGAAGCCCCGCCTCCACGAGCAGGGGCAGGATCTGCTCCTGGTATTGGGCGATGCCTTCGTCGTAGTCGACCCAGCTCAAGGTGCAGCCGTCGAGCCCCGCCCGGGACAGGCCGAGGATCTTGTCGACGATCTGCTCCGGTGTTCCGATCAGAGGCTGCGCCGTGTAACCGGCAACCATGCTTGTCATCGCCGCTCGGGTGCTCATGTCCATCGCTTCGATGTTGGCCGCGGCGACGCCCATCATGTTGGCGGCGCCCTCCCAGTCACCGCGCTGATTGACGTAGTAGTCGAAGTAGTCCTGTGCTTCCTTTTCGGTGTCGGCACAGACGACGTACCCCATGCCCATCACCGCGATTTCGCGGCCGAACTCGCGAGCGGATTGCCGTACCACTTCGGCCTTCTGAGCATGCCCTGCAAGGTCGGGTGCCTGGATGAAGTTGACGTCCGCATGCTCGGCTGCAAAGGCCAATCCCTTACCGCTCGCACCGGCGCTCATGATCAGAGGGCCGGGTGCCTGCACCGGCTGCGGGGAAGAATGAAGGGCCGTTCCGCGGAAGTACGTGCCCTCGTAGTCGAACGTGTCCTCGGACCAGAGCCGCTTGATGATCGACACCCACTCGGCGGCGACGTCGTAGCGCTCGTCGTGCGGACGCTGGGGGATCCCGAACATCGCCAGCTCAGGTTCGTTCCAGCCCGCCACGACGTTGAGGCCGAATCGGCCTCCGCTGATGTGGTCCACGGTGGCTGCCTCCTTCGCGATTCGCAAAGGGTGCGCCGTGGGCACCTGGATGGTAGCGAGCACCTGGAGTCGCTCGGTGACGGCAGCAACAGCAGCGGCCCAGGTGAAGGCTTCGAAGGAACGGTCGTTGAAGTTGATGGCTCCGCCGGGCCCCTTCCAACGCGCTACAGGGACCATGGCATCGAGGCCGGCCGCATCGGCGGCGCGAGCGATTCGTTTGGTCTCGGCCCAGTCGACCTCGACGGTTCCCTCCGCGGAGGTCATCGAGCAACCGGAGCTCACGTTGACGCCGAATACTGCCAATTTGAACGCATTCTCGTTGTTCAGCAGGGGGGCATCGGTGCGGGATGTACTCAAGTCTTTCGTGCTCATTGCAGGCCTTTCCTCAACTCAGGGGCGTGGGGTTTAGACAGGGTTACGACGCGCTCCAGCCGCCGTCCACAGGGACGGCAGCTCCGGTCATGAAGGAGGCGTCGGACGACGCGAGGAAGACGACGACGGCGGCGACTTCGTCCGGAGTGCCCATACGCTTGATCAGTTGCCGGGCCACGAAGACCTCTTCCGCCTCCTTTTCGTGTCCCGGCCCCAGTGCTGCCTCCGCGTAAGTCCATGGCATGGGGGTGTCGATGGTTCCGGGGCACACGGCGTTGACACGGACGCCGTGAGGAGCAAGGTCCGCAGCCAACGCCCAGGTCAAACCGACAACTGCGGCCTTCGACGAGACGTAACTGGCTCCCGAGACCATGCCGACCAGACCGAGGACGGACGACTGATTCACGATCGCGCCCTTGGTGGCGATCAGGTGGGGCAGAGCCTCCTGCACGAGGAAGAACGGAGCGCGGGCGTTGATGCCGTAGATCCGGTCCCAGGCTTCCTCGGTGATCGAGTCGGGAGTACCACTGACCATGATGCCCGCGTTGTTGATCAGGGCATCGAGACGGCCGAACTCTTGGATCGATCGCTCCACCAGGCGAGCGCGGAAGGCGGCGTCGGTGATGTCACCAACCTCGGCCACCACCTTCCCCCCGAGGTGCGTCACCTCCCGGGCCACGTCGAGCAGCCCTTCCGGATCCACGTCGGTGAGGGTCATCGAGACGTTCTCGGCCGCCAACCTCCGTGCGATCGCACGACCGATCCCGCCCGCGGCGCCTGTCACCAGGGCCGATGCGCCTTCTTCGAATCTGCTCATGTTCTCTCCTGTCGGTACGGCTCCGGTCATTCCCAGAGAGGGGACTGCAATCGCCGAACCCGGTAGTTGTGATCCAAGACTCAACGATCGTCCTACGAAATCTAGGGACGTTTTAGTAGGCTGTCAATGGGTAAGTTGAGTCGAGGAAGAAACGTCAACGACCACTGACGCAGCCGATTGCCCCAAGGGGGTAGAGATGACGACGGAGACAGCCAAGCGACCCACCGCGGTCCAACGGGCAGTAGAGGCCATACGCGAGGGCGTACGAGTCGGACGCTTCGTCCCTGGCCAAAGGCTGATAGAACCCGACTTGATGCAGGAGCTGGGCGTTGGACGCAACGCTCTACGAGAGGCCCTGGCCCAGCTCGGCAGCGACGGGTTGGTGAAGCTGGAGCCGCATCGCGGTGCATCGATCCGTCGACTCACCCGCGAAGACGTCGCTCACTTCTATCAGGTGCGGGAAGTCCTCGAAGGTCTCAGCGCTCGACTCGCCGCGCAGAACATCGACGCCCCAGGACATCGCGAACGAGTGCTCTCCGCCATCGACAAGTCCCGTTCGATCGCTGCGGCCGGAGATCAGCCCACCTACTTCGACGAGAACTTCCGATTCCACCGGATCATCGTCGAGCTCAGCGGAAACCCAAGGTTGATCGAGTTGACCGATCGTCTCGAAACGCAGACCTTCCGGCTGCAGTTCCGCTCGGCAAAGTCGAACTTCGTCGACTACTCGATCGCAGAACACGAAGAGATCGCCGAAGCGATTCTGGCGGGAGACGGAAACCAAGCGGAGGATCTGATGCGCGCCCATCTGCGGCACACCTGCAGCGACATACTCAAACTTCCAACTCACGATTTCGCATGACGGGGACTCAGCGGCTGAGCGTGTACGCCCAACGACTCAATTACGGCACGGCCGGTATAACGTCCCCTTCGACGGGTGGCCATTGCGGATGGCCAATTCATCCTGGCGCTGAAAGCACGGGACACCTGACCCGAACTTCCCATAGCCCACCTCGACTTCAAGGGAGTGATCGCCGCGGGAGTGACCGGGACCTTGACTCCTCGGCGCTGCTTGCGACTAGAGATGGGGGATGCTCACCTCGCCCCGTTCGAGCGACGGTGCCAGTCCGACGACCCGGCCGTTGCTCGCCCGCGACGGGAGGACGCCGGATGGTTCCCCGAAGGGGTTACCAGGCCCTCGTGGGGTTCCGGCGTGGACAAGGTGGACAACACCGAACTCACTTGTGGCGACCTGGAACGCCATGTGGGCGAGTGGATCGACCTCGCGGGCGGTGCGAGTACGCCGCCTCCGCGCGGTGGATGCGGACCTGCTGGTGGTGACCGAGGGGCAACGTGACCTGCTCTCGGACGGCGGCCATGTCGCCGACGCCGGCACCCACGGGGGGTACGGCATCACCTCTCATCCCCGCCGGCGCAAGACCTTGCTGTGGTCGCGGTGGCCGCTCACCGAGATGGCGGCGCCGACGACCGGGGCGGGTGCCGGCCGGGGTTCTGACCGCACAGACCGTGACCTCGGTCGGTGCGGTGAGGGTCGTGGCGGTGTGTATCCCGTGGGCGAGTGCCCATGTGAGCACCGGGCGGCGGGACGCGACGACCTCACCCCCGCCGAGCAGGCCGCGCTCCCCGCCGAGGACGCCCTCACCTGCGCGGTCGCCCTCGAGCTCGACCTCAGCCCGCAGGAGGGGAACCCCCAGCGGCAAACCTCACGTGGTGGAGCCGGCGCTGCGCAAACAGAAGATTCGTGTCCGCTGGGGGCGTGCGGTGCGACAGCACCCCACCGGATCCGCCACGAGCAGCTGCCTCCCCGGCGGGGATAGGGGCCGACAACGTGCCTCGTGGGGTTGCCGCCCCGCTTCGCGCGGTTCATCCACGGCATCGGCGTGGCGGACAGACCCGAACGGTCGGGTCGCCGCCTTCAGTTGGTGGTCGGGATCACCGTGAGCGTGCCGGTGTACCCGGCGGTGCTGTTCGAGCCGAACGGGGTGTCGTTGACGACGGCGGCCGACCCCTGTCCGGAGACCTGCTCGAAGGCCATCACCGGGGGGTCCGTCGAGAGATCGATGGTGCCGTTCATCGTGGTCTGACTCGTGCTGGTGGTGGTGGTGGTGAAGGAGTGCTCGCCGGTGAAGGTGACGGTGGATCCCGACACCGTGTAGGTGCCTTCGAGGGGGTCGTTGTCGCCGGTCTGGTAGGTGAAGCGGCCGGAGTCGTAGAAGCTCCATTCTCCGTCCGCAATTCGGTTGTAGGCGTTCGCTTCCCATTGGGGTTGGCCGGCGGTCTGCCGGCCAGCATGTCGCTAGGCGACCAGCTTTGAACTGCGGAAACGCCGTGAAACCGCCATCCGCTCGCTCGAACAGCAGATCCGGCACATTCCGGTGCGTGCGGTTCCGCTCGGAACCGCACAGCCACATCGGCTGCGCCGCGATCCACATCACCTCGATGTCGAAATCGGCCAGCCACAACCGATCCAACTCCAACGGCTCTCGTAGAGGACATGACCGCCGTTGGTGGCCGACCAGAACATCCCCGCATAGTGCCGCCGACGCCGGTGACTCCACCCCCGCCGCACCGGCAGCCCCCGGATCATCCGACGCGGATCCGCCGCAGCGATCGTCGTCGCGACAGGAACACCGGTGTCCTGCACGTACCTGACCTCGACCTCGCTGGTCCGGGGCACTTTCCCCGGGTCCGCCACTGACACGAAATCGAGAAACTGACACCGGCGGTGAGAACCTACATGTCCTTTGCCATTTGATCTGAGGCACGAGAAGGTCGCTCACCTGCGGTGCCTCAGGAATGTGGCAAGACCGCTTGCTGGTGTTCTTGCCAGATTCTTGAGGCAAGTGGACGTCTGCGGGTGCCGGTGGGGTCGGATCGGTAGCGCTGGAGTTCGAGGGCGTGCTGCTGTTGGTTGACCCAGCTGACCAACGGGTCGTCGATGTTGTCGAACCGGATGTCGAGATCGAGGCGACGGCCGACCTCGGTGTAGAACTGGCGCAGTGTGGTCGTGCGGGGTGCGAGCGAGACCGCCTTGCTGGTCCAGGTGTCGGAGATCAGCAGCGCAGTCAGGGCAACTACTTCGGGGTAGTCGGCCATCTCGGTTTCGGGCCAGCCGGGTCGGTCGGGGAAGCAGATCCGCAGGCGGCGATCACGGTGGCTGGTGTGCTCTCCGCTGTCCGTCCAGCGGCGGATGATGCTGGTGGCGTCACGGTAGGCCGCTTCCGCGGCGAGCGTGCCGTGCCGACGGGCCAGGCGCCGATGCGTGCGTTGCGCGGTGAGCAGCTCGGGAATCGGGGTGATGTCGTACTGCGGCGTGCTGTGGCTGCCTCCGATCCAGAGTCTGTGGCGAGGGCAGACGTTGACGTGCCTGTCGGGGTAGACGATGACCGTGTCGAACACGTTGCGGCGGGCCGCGCAGAGTCGACAGAGGGCGCTGGGATAGCGATGTCGCGGTTCGGGTTCGGTCAATCCGCGCAATCTGTCGACCAGGGCGGCCACCGGCCAGCCGGTGACGATCGACAGCCACCGCGGGTCGGGGCGTTTTCCCGTCGTCGACCCGAGGAGGGGCTGCAGATCGGTGACGGTGATGTGGTTGACCGCTGCCAGCCGGCCCAGAAACGAGTGGAGCGCTTCGCCGCGAAATAGCGCGGTGGTGCGAGGAAGTTGTTGTCGAGGAACGAGGTCGAACCAGCGCTCGGTCATCGGTGTGTGCTGCTGGCTCGGCGGGTGGCCGATTCGACGGCGTGGTCGACGCGGACGGTGTCCATCAGGGCCCGGGTGATCTGTTCGGTGCCGTCGAGCACAGCGCGAATGGCGCTGGCGCGGATGAGGTGGCCGAGGCTGCCGATCATGCCGCCGGTGCGTTGGTGCAGGTATTTCGCGGCGGCGACCAGGGTTCCCTGCTGATGACGGTGCAGCCGCAGCGTCGCTTCCAAGCCGCCGACGAGCTGTTTCCACTCGGTGGTGCAGGGAAACGGTGTGGTGTTGATCAGCAGGGAACGGCCGGCGATCTGCTGACCGCGCACACCGGTGAACAACCCGGAGCGTTCGACGTCGATACCCGCGTAGACGAAGGTGGCCGGGAGGTGCTCGGTGAAGTACTTGAGGTGGTCGGACAGGTCCTCGCCGGCGCTGGTGGCCAGGTTCATGTTGTGGATTTCGTCGACCACGACGACGTCGGTGCGGGCGTCGATGAGGACCTGGCACACCGCGTCGGCGATGTCGGTGACGTTCTGCCGGGCGCGCATGGGTGGCAGCCCGAGGAAGCGGGCGAACTCCATGGCGAGCTTGCGTGGTGACCCCTTCGGGGGTGCGGTCACGTAGACGACGGGGATGCGGTTCGTGCCGGGGAACCGCATCTGGGTCCGCAACTCGTGGAACCGGCCCAACTGTTTGATCGCGGTGGTCTTGCCGGTGGCAGCGGGGCCGGAGACGATCAGTCCCCGTCGGGCCCCGATCTCCCGCTGGTTGAGCAGCGTCAGCAGTCGTCCCTCGTTGGTGATCTCGGTGATCGTGGAGGTGGTCACCACGACCAGTTCGGCGTGGTGGGCGATCCTCGCCTCGTCGTAGGCGACCCGTTCACGGTCGTCGAGGCTCTTCCAGTCCTGCTCGGGGAGCAACTCGAACTGCGACGGTTCGGCCTCGATGAACCGTCGCCATCCTTCGAGTGTGGTGGTCGGTTGGCGGCGGTTTTCCAGTTGGCTGACCGGGGTCAAAATGGCCACAATTCGGCTTCCTTCCGCGCATCGAACGTGGGCAGGGCGATGACCGTCGCGCACGGTTCGTCGGGGCCGGTGGCGGCCTCGCCTTGTGCTGTCTCGGCAGGTGAAGTGTCGACGGCTTCCGGTTCGGGATCGGGTTTCGGCCAGGACGGCTCGGTCGTTGCTCGGGTGCGTCCGGTGACCTTGCGATCACGCGGTGAGCGCCGCTCCGTCGAGGCCGCGACCGCTCCGGTCGGTCCCTGCTCGGCGCGGTCGAGCAGCTCGGCGGCGACCTGGGCGATCTCGGCTTCGGTGGCTTTGTCCTGCCCTCGTCGGTCGAGGATCGTTCGAGCGTGTTGCCAGGCCAGATCGCCGAAAGGCGCTGGAGCGGTGCGCAGGTGTGTCCACGTCGCGGTGATCCATCCGCCCTTGTGGTGGTTGCGCACCCAGATGCGGGAGATGTCGTACGGGTCGTGATGGATCTCCCAGCGGCCGGAGTGGGCCGTGATCCCGGAATGCTGGCGCCGATAGGGGTTCAGGGCCCGGGCATCGTAGGTGCGGCGATTGATTCGGATGCCGTAGGTGTTGATCGTGCGCCAGGTCATCGGGAGCAGTTCGATGTAGTCGTCGGCCGAGAGGGGCACCGGCACATAGCCGGCGACCTGCACAAGGGCGGCGTACTTTTCGTTCGGGGTCAGGGCGGTGCCCGGGGTGATGGGATCGCGCAGCCCGTCGTGGGGGCGGTGCTGCCAGACCGCGACCAGCCATTCGTCGAGTAGCGCTTGCAGTTCGGCCATCGACCAGACCGCGGATCGTTCGGCGTTCTTGCCGCGTCGCTCGACCGAGGAGCCGACATAGCCGGCGACGTACTGGGCGAACAAGGTGCTCACCGTCTGCAGGGTGCGTTCGACGACGGGTTTGTCGGTCGGGGTGTCCGGATGCGCCGGCTGCAGGCTGATGCCCAGGGTTCGGCAGGCCGTCCGGAAGGTCTGCGACAAGAACGCCTTGCCGTGGTCGACGACGATCGTCTCCGGAGCGATCACCGGCCGGGCCGCCGCGTCGGCCAGGCGCTGATCGACCTGGGTGAGGGTTCGGTGCGGCAGCACCGACCGGGACATGCGCAGCGCATCGCTCCACCCCGGCCGCATCGGTTCCGGTGTCAATGCTCGGCCCAGCAGCAGTGCCGCATCCACCGCCTTCGTCGTCGGTCGCAGCACCGCGGCCGGGACCGTGCGCGTGGCCAGATCGATCATCCCGGTCAGCTCGACCCGGTCCACCGTGCCGTCGTCGAGGACGACACGCACATCCAGTGGGGTGGAGTCGATCTGCACGATCTCCCCGGGTCGGGAAGTGGTGACCAGGCCGAACGGCCCGTCGGGTTGTTTGGCCAGGGAGCGGCGGGTGCGTGCCGAGCCGAAGGTGTGCTGACCCGCCGACAGGCGGGCCACGAGACGGTAGAAGGTGCGCTGCGCCGGCAGCGCGGGCGCGTCGGGACCATGCAGTTCGGTCAAGAGCTGACCGACGCGGCGATGCAACCGCGCCACGGTGCCGGTGGACCGGTCCGTTTCCCCGGCAATCGCTGTGCGGGTGGCCTCGACGATGCGCGGATCGATCCGGCCCGTCGGAGACATCCGTCGCGCGAAACGTCGGTCGACCAGGCCCCAGAGTCCGTCACGTTCGTAGGCCAGACGCATCCGCTGCACGGTCGCCAGGCTGACCTCGGTCCCCGCAGCGGCCAACTCCCGGACCTTCGCCTGTTCTCGCTGCCGCATCGTCGTGGTCGCCGGGTCATAATCCTTGGTGCCCGCGGCCGTGGGCGCAGCGTCCGGTGGCCGGCCCGTAATCAGCTCGAGGACGTGACGTTCCCACCACCGGACCTGCTCGGCGACCTCGGCCGGCAGGTCGGCCAACCGACCGGAGGGCGGCAGCGGCGCATGGCGCGAGGTCAGCAGCTCGAAACTCGCATCGGCCAGGATCTGCCCGGTCGGGACCGTGGACACCACTCCGGCCACGTCCCGGATGCGGACATCGAACCCGATCACCTCGACCACCTCGTGGTCGCGTCCACCGACCCGGAAAAGACAACCCGGCGCAAGCACGTCGGCTCGGGCGGTCAACGGCCGGGCCCGATCAGCGAGGTGGGCCCGAGCAACTCCGTGTCGGGCAAGGTCACCAGCTTCTGGTGCCAGAGCAGGTGAAACAGGGTCGGCAACACCTCGATCGGATCGCCTGCATCCTCGGCGCCGAGCCAGAGCGGCCGCGGCACGGCGAAGATCTCGGCCAGCCTCGTGGCCAGCCCCGCCCGTCGGCAGCGGAGGTGCCGATAACCCGACAGCCACCGTAGATTCGCCGCCCGCACCCGGTTCATCTCACCGAGTCGGCGGTACTGCCAACCGAGCAACTCGCACACCGCCGCCGTCGTGTCGAACACCATCTGATCCTCGGCGTCGATCCGAGTATCGGCGCGCACGTCCACCACGACCGCTCCGCCGTCACGCAGCCGCAGGAAGTAATCGGGAGTGTGCCGCTTGATTCTCTTCGCTCGCCACGACAACCGAAACGGCTGCGAACCGATCCCCGTCACCTCAGGGCACGAGTCGAAGGCGATCAGCCAGTCCCGCTCCATCCAGGACTCGAACCCGACATGCGAACCCGTCGTCGCCGACCACCACAGGCCGGGAAAGCTCCGCTGCCCCCGATACGACGGGAATCCGCGCACCGGCGGCGCATCTTCGAACCGCACCGTCGCACACGTCAACAACGGAACCTCACACCGCTGTCCGCCCGGGCCCACGAACTCGACTCGATAGTCCTCCCCGGCCCCTACGGCAGCGACACCAGCCAAGGCAACAGCCTCCAGAACACGCAGGTAGGAAACGGTCTGCCTCAACTTAGTGGCAAAAACCCGGCACTTGCCTCAGACACACTGGCAATGCCTCAGCTCAACTGGCAAAGGACACTACAAAAACGGCGAATCGGACGCTTTTCGCGAGCTGGGGGTATGTCACTCCCGGTTTGTGCGGGGTCGGACATGAAAATTCCCATTTACGCAGTTATCTTCGCGAACCCCGAGGTGAGCACACTTTCGGTCGCCGGGACGGTGTCGGCGCCGTCCGGTACCGTGCCCACCCGTGGATATGGAGACCGAACCCGCTCGCGGTACCCGCGACCCCGGCGGGTGTCGGTTCCCGATCGAGGTGGCGGATTCCCATGAGAAGTGGCGGGTCGGTGGCGGGTTCCCACCTGAAGTGGCGAAGATGTTCCGGTGCTGACTGCTTCTGAGCTCCGAGACGATGCGAGTGCCTGGGGTGATTCCTGGGTCGAGGTGGAGTTCGTGACGTTGTCCGGTGACCGGCGGAGGCTGCCGTGGCAGTCGTTTCCGCAGGTCGCCGCGGAGATCGGGGGTCCGGTGCGGTCGTTCTCGTCGTACCGGGGCCAGAAGAACTTCCCCGGCTGGTACTGGTCGGCGACGCTGGGCCGGCGGATCGGGTTCGAGTCGTGGGTGGAGCGGGATCATCTGGTGGCGTTGGATTTCGACCCGGCCGTGTCGGATGTGGTGTCGCAGCCGTTCACGCTGCTGTGGGACGCCGGCACGCGCCGGAAGCGGCGGCACACCCCGGATTTCCTGGTCCGGCTCGACAACGGGCGCACCCTGGTGCTGGATTCCCGGCCGTCCGAGCGGATCAAGGACCGGGATCGGGAAGCGTTCGCGGCGACGGCACGGGCCTGCGGCGATGTCGGCTGGGAGTATGCGGTGTGGGACCGGCTGGACCCGGTGTTGGCGGCGAACCACCGTTGGTTGGGCGGCTACCGGCATCCCCGCTGTTTCGACGAGCCGACGGCGCGGGACCTGCTGCAGGTGTTCGCGTGCCCGCGGCCGCTGCTCGACGGTGCGGAGGCGGCCGGGGATCCGCTGGGCACCTTGCCGGTGCTCTATCACTTGATGTGGCGGCGTTGGCTGCTCGCGGATCTGGCGCTGGTGTTGTCACATCGGACGGTGGTGCGGGTGTCGCCGCACGTGGCGGATCCGGCGAGTGCCTGGTCGGTGACGGTGTCCGAGCAGGCGTGGTGATGAGGTCGCAACGTCCGGTGGTGTCGGTCGGCGACCAGGTCGTGTTCGAGGGCATGGCGCACGCGGTCGTCGCGATCTCGGGTACCAAGATCCGCTTGTTGTCCGAGGCGGGCGAATCGAGCGTGGTGGCGTTGTCGTTCCTGCTGGCAGCGGAGGACTTCGAACTGGTCGGTGCGGCTCCGGCACCGAAGATCGAACCGATCAACTTGCTCGCATCGCTGCCGGAGAAGGTGCTGGAGACGGCCAGGGACTGGGAACGTCACGTGATCGAGGTCGAGACGGGCCGGCTTCCGGACGCTCCGGAGGATTCGGAGCCACGGCGGGGTTACGACCCGACGGTGTTCTCGCTGAAGTCGCGGCAGACGCGAAAGGCCGAGGAGCTGACCGCGGCCGGGCGCAAGACCAGCGCCCGCACGGTCGAGCGGATGCGGCGGCGCTACCGTGAGCAGGGGTTGTGGGGGCTGGTCGACACCCGCTACACCAGGACGGCCGAGCCGACCGGGCAGGTCGACCCGCGGGTGATTGCTGCGGCGACGGCCGTGATCGACGCCCAGACCGGCACGTCGACGGGCACGAAGTCGCGGGTCATCGCGAGGGTGCAGCGGATGCTCGACGACGAGTACGGGCCCGGGGTGGTGCCGATTCCGTCGAGGACGACGTTCTACCGGCTGCTGGAGGTGCTGGCCAAGGGCCGGCACACGTTCGGTTCGGCGCTCACCCGCCGGTCGGTGGCGCACAAGCCCGACAAGGTCTACACCCCGGCCACCGCGGCGCGGCCGGGGGAGCTGGTGCATCTGGACACCACCCCGATCGATGTGATGGCGGTGATGGACAACGGGGTGATCGGTCGTGCCGAGCTCGTGCTGGCCGTCGATATCTCCACCCGCAGCATCTGCGCGGGAGTGCTACGGCCGGTCGGCGCGAAGGCCGTCGATGCTGCGCTGATGCTGGCTCGGATGACCGTTCCCGAGCCGATGCGGCCGGGCTGGGACCAGGCGCTGGCGCTGGCGGCGTCGCGGATTCCGTATCAGCGGCTGGTGGCGCTGGACGCGCGGATGGCGATGGCGGCCGCCAAACCGGTGATCGTCCCGGACACCGTCGTGATCGACCACGGCAAGGTGTTCATGTCGGAGGTGTTCGCCCGCGCCGCGGACACCTTGGGCATCTCGGTGCAGCCCGCGCACGTGCTGACCCCGACCGACAAGGCCATCGTCGAACGCACCTTCGCCTCGATCAATACCCTGTTCTGCCAGCATGTTTCCGGCTACACCGGCCGCGACGTCACCCGACGCGGCACCGACGTCGACGAGCGCGCCACCTGGTCGCTGGCGGATCTGCAGGAGTTGTTCGACGAATGGGTGCTGGCCGGTTGGCAGACCCGCCCCCACGAGGGACTGCGGCACCCCTTCACCCCCACCGAGAACGCGTCACCGAACGATGTCTACGCGGCGCTGATCGCCGCGGCCGGGTATGTCCCGGTCACCTTGACCGGCGAGGACTATATCGAGTTGTTGCCGGCGCAATGGCGCGCCATCGGCGATACCGGTGTTCAGATCGACTACCGCACCTACAACAGCAGCGAGCTGCGGGGTTTCGCCGGTGAATCCTCGGGCATCGTCACCAAGGGCGGCCGCTGGGAAGTCCATTACGACCCCTACGACGTCTCGCGGGTCTGGGTCCGAAACCACCGCGGCAGCGGCTGGATCACTGTCCCGTGGACGCACCGGAACATCGTGCGGCAGCCGTTCGCCGATTTCACCTGGCGCGCAGCACGGAAACTGGCAGCGCAGCGCGGCGTCGACGACGCCAACGAGATGGCGGTCGCGCTGATCCTGGCCGCGCTGCTGCGCCGCGCCGAAGCCGGACCCGACACCACCCGCCGTCCGCTGGCTCGCCATGTGTGCACCCGCGAGATGCCCAACCACCTGCCCGTGGAGGTCACCGAGGTGGGCCGATGGCCCACCGCCCTGCCCGAACCGGCCAGGCCCCCGGCCTTGCCGCCCGCACCGCCGGCCCAGGCGGAATCGGATCCGACGATCGAGGCCGACGCCGAGACCGTGGTGCCGTTCGGGCTGCTCGATGCCTTCGACGAGCAGGAAGGCCGCTGGTGAGCTCCATACATCTCGATGCCCGGCACCCGCTGGCCACCAAGGAGGGCTGGTCGTCGTTCGTCGGCACGGCCCATCCTCAACCACCGCAGATGCTCTCCGGCAGCGATCGTGAGCGGATGGACGAGCTCGAGCGGGAACTCTACGACGAGGCCCGGCAGGACTATCACTCGTCGTTGCTGCTGGTCGCCACTCCCGACATCCGCAAGGTTCTGCACACCGGGCAGAAGCTGATCGTCAACAACCGCGGCAAGCAGCTCGGCCGGCGGGGATTGCTGGTCTCCGGCGGCAGCGGCACCGGAAAATCGACGTCGATCACGCATTTGGGCCGGCGGTTCCAGCTCGACTTCGAACGCCGCAATCCCGGGATCCCCGACCGCATCCCGGTGGTCTACATCGTGATCCCACCCGACGCCGACCCGAAGGCCCTGGCCGGGGAGATGGCGGTGTTCCTGGGACTGCCCGTCGGCCGCCACGACTCCCCACAAGCCCTCGCGCACGCGGTCGCCGCGGTGATGCGCCGGGCCGGCACCCGGCTGGTTCTGGTCGATGAGATCCACCGGTTAGATCTGTCGACAAAGAAGGGAAAAGATGCATCCGACCAGCTGAAATACTTCTTCGACTCGATCTCCGCCACGTTCGTCTACTCCGGTCTGGACCTGGAAGAAACCAACCTGTTCTCCGGGGTCCGGGGCCGGCAGATCGCCGGCCGGTTCATCCCGGTCACCACCGGGCCGTTCTCCTACCACACCGTCGCCGCCAAGAACGACTGGAAGAAACTGGTCGCCACGATGGAGCAGTCACTGCGGCTGCACCACCACACACCCGGAACCCTGATCGCCTGGGCACCCTACCTGCACGCCCGCACCGGCGGCATGATCGGCAGCCTCGATCAGCTGATCTACGAGGCCGCCAACGACGCCATCAGCGACGGCACCGAGAAGATCACCAAAGCCCACCTCGAAGCGGTCATCCTCGACATCGCTGCGGGCAATCAGTACGACCCGCGTCGCAAGCCGCTGTCATGACCGTTCTCGCGCTCTGGCACAAGCCCGCCGTCCCGCTGCCGTTCCGGGTTCGTCCCGTCCGCGGCGAGACGACCCTGTCATTCGTGTTCCGGCTCGCTGCCGCGAACGAACTGGTCAGGCCGACAACATTGCTCCGGTCGATCGGGCACCCGGACAACACCAGCCCTGACCAATTCATGGTCCTCAAGAACTGGGACGCCCAGCTCAACCTCGCCGCCCGAGAACGGCTCGCGATATTCGCCGGCATCCCGCTCGAGCGGCTGGCACGCAGCCTGCCGATGCCGGGCCTGCGGCACGGCACCACCGCCCTCGCCACACCCAGCCTGCATTTCGCCGGTGTCCGCGCAACTACGCGGACGCACTGCCCTCGCTGCGTCGCACAGATTCCCGGCACTCCCGTGATCAGGGTCTACTCGTCGGCGGCCGACAGCTACTGCCGTCGGCATCAGCTCTGGCTCGGGGAGTGCGCCGCCCAGCCGCCGGTGAACCTCAGCTCCGCACCCGAGATCGCGAAAGCGCTCCACCGCCGCGACAAGCTGCTTCGCAGCGACGACGACCCCGACTGGATTTCCAGCCACGTCAATACCGCCCAAGACATCATGCTCGCCTGGCGGTGCAACCCCGATCCGCTCCTGCAACGGCGGCTCACCCGGCGATGGAACGAGCGTGACGCCACGGTCAAGGCCGCCAACCACGCCCACCAGCTGCTGCCGACCCGACTGCTCGTTCTGCCCGAATCGGTGATCCTCGCCGAGATCCTGACCGATCCGACCTGGCGTCGCCGGATCGGGCTCGCGGAGCTGGTCCACGAACAGCGACCGTTCTACCTGCACATCGCCCACCGTCTCGGATTCCGCGGCTGGACCGCAGGCCTGCACACCGCCAACGACCCCCTACGCCGCTGGGTCGACCAACACCAAGCCCAGCACCGAAACACCTACAGATTCACCTCCCGACACCCCGCCCCGGTCCGATGACACACCCAGGACCGCCACGCGCACGAATCGACCACCCCGACCAGAAATCCGCCACTTCAGATGGGAATCAACGACACATGGCAGCACGGACCCCGCATGGCGAGCCGCAGTTCACCGAGGGTCAGCCTCGCCACACCAGACGGGACCTGACAGCGGGGCCCGCGCTGCCGGAGATCGCGCCCGCCGCGGCGGCGCGGATCGCGGAGTCGGTGGCGTCGGCGCGGGCCGCCGGCACCCGCCGCACCTACGCCTCGGCGTGGCGGGCCTTCACCACCTGGTGCGCCCATGAGGGCCATGTCGCGGTGCCGGCGCATCCGGTCACCGTCGCCGCCTACCTGATCGCGTGCGCCGACACCGTCACCGAGGCGGGGGAGCGGGCCTACGCCCCGGCGACCCTGGCGCATCGCCTCGCCGCGATCGCCCACCACCACCGCACCGCCGGGCACCCCAGTCCCACCGGGGACGATCTGGTCCGCCAAGCGATGTCCGGGATCCGCCGCGGCTACGCCACCGCCGGCGACCGTCCCCGTACTCCGCGGGCGCCGCTGCTCACCGCCGACATCGTGGCGATCGTCGACAAAGCTCGCGCCGACTGCCAGGGCTGGGCGGACGAAGTGGTCGAACGCCGTGATGCTGCGATTCTGCTGTTGGGCTTCGCCGGGGCGTTCCGGCGCAGCGAACTCGTGGCGCTGAACTGTGGAGATGTGGCGTTGCACCGGCTCGACGGGCTGCATATCCGCCTGCGTAAATCCAAGACCGATCAGGAGGGACGCGGCACCGTCCGGGCCCTGCCGTTCACGCACGGCCACACCAGTTGTCCGCCGTGCGCGTTCGTGCGGTGGGC
The DNA here is from genome assembly GCF_023218075.1 of Rhodococcus sp. HM1. Classification (GTDB taxonomy): domain Bacteria; phylum Actinomycetota; class Actinomycetes; order Mycobacteriales; family Mycobacteriaceae; genus Rhodococcus. The sequence continues at coordinate 35,755 of NZ_JALPTB010000015.1, forward strand.
GCAGGTGGTCGCCGCCCACGACGCCGGCGGCCGGCCCGCGGTGATCCGGCTGCTGCGGACTGCGGAGCCGTTCGCGGCGCACGTGTGCCGCAGCCCCCGCCCCCGCACCACGTTCGGGGCGCCGTTGCTGCGCGCGATCCGCCGCAACGGCAACCTCTCCGACACCGCGCTGTCGGGGGCGGCGGTGCACCACGCGATCCGCCGCCGCGCCGAACAGGCCGGCTACGACCCCGAGCTCGTGCAGCAGCTCGGTGGGCATTCGCTGCGGGCCGGGTTCGTCACCCAGGCCTTCCGCAACGGCGCGAGCGCGCACGCGATCATGCGCCAGACCGGGCACACCACCCCCGCCATGCTCGAGACCTACGCCCGCGAGCACGCCCCGCTCCTGGGCAACGCTGTCACGAATTTGGGTTTGTAGAACGATGAGTACCTCCCCCGAGCGACTCGGCGACTCCCCGGAAACGGCGTCAGGCCTGCGGATCCCGGGACGGTATCGGCACGACTGGGCGCTGTTCGCCGACTGGTGTATCGCCACCGACCACCGGCCCATCCCCGCGAGTCCGGAGGCGCTCGCACTGTTCCTCCACGAGCACCCCGCCGCGCCCGCGACCCAGCGCCGCTGCGTGTCGGCGATCAACACCGTCCACACCCACCACGGCCACCCGGCGCCGGGGCGCAGCGAAACCGTCCGCCGCCGGCTCGACACCGCCCGCGCCACCCGCCTCGACCGCCTCGCCGCGCTGCTGCACCGGCGCGCCGCGCAGCTGCCCACCACCGGCTGGCCGAGCGGGGTGTTCGGCCGCCGCGACGCCCTCCTGTTGACCCTGGCCGCGACCGGGATGCCGTTCGCCCGGCTCGCTCGGCTGCGCCGCGGCGATCTCACCGTCGACGCCGGCACCTTCGTCGCCACCACGACCGACGGCGAACGGTTCTGCCTGCCCCCGGAGTCCGCCGCCGCGGAGAGCCCGGCGGTGGTGGTGTACCGCAGGTGGGCGGAGGTCCAGGCGTTCCTCGACGCGTACCCGAACACCGACCTGCTCGCCCAGCACCTGACCGACCCGATCGAGGTCGAGCAGGGCGTGCTCACCGACCGGCAGGCCCGGCAGCCCCTGCTGTCCCCGATCGACCGCTGGGGCCACCTGCCTCTGATGCCGCAACCGATGACCGCGCAGTCCCTCGCCGCGATCGTGCGAGACCATCTGTCCGGACGGGCACCGGCCCGCACGCCGCTGCCGCTGCCGCTGCGTAAGCAGAGCGACCGCGACGAGGGGCCGACTGTGCGGATCGAGTCGGAGATCGACCTCGATCCTCACTACTACGAACGCGGAATCGCAGCCCGCCGCCACGCTCAGAACGACCTGGAAGGCCTCACCGACCTCTTCGACGACATCGAGGACCGGACCGACCAACTCCTCGACGAATTGACGTCCCTCCTGGACAACCTGGGACCTTGACTGGAAACCGTCTCGGTCCCAAGAGAGCATTTCGGCGTGAGGTACCTCCGGGGTTCCGCTCGACCACGTGATCTTCCAGGCCAGGTCTATTCGCGCGGCCATGCGTGCACGCTGAGGTATAGATGTCTTTCATGAGTGAGTACGAGACCAAAGGCCGGGCTGGGATGGATCGACTCGAAGCGGTGGGCCGCCGGCTGATCGTCGATGGGTACGTGCGAGGCGATTCGGTGTTGAGCCCCGGTCGGCCGATCTGGTCGCGTGGACACTTTGCGGAGCTGAAAGAGCTCTACATCGATCGCTCGGATGCGAACCCGGACAGGGGCTTTTCGAGAAGCTGTCGGAGCAGTTCCGAGTGGCCAGCGACGGCGCGATCCAGCTTTTTGCCGAGCTGCTCCTGGCCAACGTCCTCCCGCTGTCGAACCACCTGGGCAAAACGAAGGTATCCCATGTTCGGCAGGTGCTCGACATGATGGAGCAGCCGGTCACCGTTCCCTACGAGGTCGTGACAGCGGTGCAGGTGGGTGCCTTCAACGGCGGGACAGCCTTCGGCGTTCGTCGCTGGTCACAACTGCGGCTGCTCATCTACTTCGGCCTGCACGTGAACTCGTTGAATGACGCCGAGCGAGACAAACTCGCCGCGGATCCGCTGGCCTTCCGCGCCGCCTTGGCCGAGGCGCCCTCGCCCAAGGAACCGGCGCAACGTGCTGTTCTCCGCTACCTCACCTTTCCGAAGTACTTCCGACCGATCGTCAACCCCACGCACCGACGCTTGATTCGAGACACCTTCGCGTCGTACCTCTCCCGCCCGGTCTCCGACGATGTCGATGTCGACCTCGACGAGATCACCCGCGCACCGGAGGCGGAGCAGGGCGAGCCGATCGACTACTACACCGACACGTGGAAGTCGATGTGGAAGCCGGTGACGTCCCCCCAGGTTCGTGCGGAGGAAGACGACGCCGACGAAGACGACGATCTGCTCGTGGCAGGTGCAGAGTTCCAGATCGGGGACCCGGATCAAGAGTTGGCGGATTCGCTGCATGTGGATCTCGAGTGGCTCGCCCGGTGTGTGGACCTGCTCCGCGACCGGCCTCAGTTGATCTTCTACGGACCGCCCGGCACCGGAAAGACCTACATCGCGAAGGCCTTGGCGCGGTACCTCGCCGGCGAAGACAACGTCAAGATCGTGCAGTTCCACCCGGCATACAGCTACGAGGACTTCTTCGAGGGCTTCCGTCCCGTGCTGCGGGGCAACGGGCAGGTCGCCTTCGAATCCGAGCGAGGAGATCGCGGCCGCCTGGATCGAGGGAGGAGCGCTGGCAGGAGCAGGACCAGTCCGACCGCGCCCTCGCCGCCCTCACCGCGCTGTTTTGCGGTGTCGTGAATCCCGGCGCCCCGCCTCCGACTGTGAAAAATGATCCTGGACAATACAATACGCTCAAACTATCTGCGGCTCTGGGCGACCTCGTCCGTCTGTGGCATGTCCTCCGTGTCGCTCATCGATACGAAGTCGATGGCGTGGGGTGTGACCCCGAGTACTCGGCACGCGCAATCGCGGAGTGCGACGGCGACTTCTGGTTCATTCAGTGTGCTGGTGAAGCTCAGTATGGAATGAATGGAACCGATTGCGGATCGGACGAGTATTCGCGACAGCTCTGGACTGATTGTCGGGCGTAGGGAGCACAGGGCGTCCTCCCACAAGGCGACGTAGTGTCGTTGTCGCCAGCGAAGCCTCAGCTGGTCGCTTTCGGGTAGATTTCGTGCTTCGCGGACGTATACCTGGCAGAGTGCGCGACGGCGCAGCACCAGCTCCACCTGGTCGTTGATCAGGATTCCTAGCGTGACCTCGGGGTTGGGTGAGAGGGCGAGTGACTGTTCAGCGCTCGACACCAGATGGTCGACTACGCGGTCGAACATTTCGACCAGGATCGCGCCCTTGTTGTCGAAATGCCGATAGATCCCTGAGCCGACGATTCCCGCAGCGGAGCCGATATCGCTCAAACTGACGCTGAGGTAGCCGTGGCGTGCGATGAGTTCGGCGGCAGCATCGAGGATGCGCTCTCGTCTTTCGGGGTCTCGTACGCGCGGGCCCGCATTTTTCGGCACTGGTGTGGCTCCTCTTCTCATCTGCCTGCCGCTGGGTGCGGCAGGTGCTGTGCCGGCCGGTGCCGCCAGCGGCACACCCTGCGGTCGTCCGGGTCGGTGTCTTGCCGGCAATTGTAGATGCACGGATCACTAACGTCACCCCTCAAGGGGGATCACGACGTAAACGCCCAGGAAAAAATGCTTGTTTACAAATGTGCGCCCCGATCCTATAGTCGCTAGTGAAAGCTCAATCACTAATGATGTGCGGTGCCGCTACGACCACGTCCATTCGGGTAGGTACCCACGAGTCGGCCGATCGGCCGGCGGCGATCCGGCCGAGATAGCACGAGTTACGGCTTCCACACCCACCGTGCCGATCGAGAAGACGGCCGCTCGTCGAACGCACATCGATCGAGAATGCGAGGCAAAGATGACGAAAATGCAGAGCCCAGCAGGAAGGGCCGGTACCGATGAACGATGACCTCTATGTAGTAGGCGCAGCCTGGTCGGACGTCTCGGACGACACCGATCTCCAACTCGACGAAGCCGTTTTCGCCAGCTGTTCGGAGGCGCTTCGAAACGCCGGCATCCGCAGGCACCAGGTCGGCTTCTCGGTGACCAGTTCCCTGGACCTCTACGACGCACGGTCGATCTCGAATGCGTTGACCGCTCCCGCCGCGGCGGCCTACCTCGGTGACGAGGTGCGGGTGGAGGGGGACGTCAGTAACTCGATCATGCTGGCCTCGGCCACCCTTGCTTCCGGCAGCGTTGACTTCGCCATCGTCGTGGCAGTGCACGTTCCAGAGATCGGAAGCGTCGCGGAACAGGATGTGGCCAAGCTTCGCGAGCACGTCAGCAGCTACACCTTCGACTCTCACCTCGATCGACCGGTGGGGATGACCTCCAACGTCACCCTGGGTCTGCATGCCGCGTCGCTACTCGATGACGGGGCTGTCGACTGGGCCGAAATGACCGAGCGAACCGCCGGCGACATCAACCGCGGCGCCCGACGATCGCGACCGCGCCGAGGCCCCGTTTCCGCCGCCGATGTTGCACAATCCCCGATGGCGGTGGCGCCGCTGACCCAACTGATGCTGCCGGCCTCATCAGCAGGTGTCGGAGCCCTGATTCTGGGACTCGGTGTGTCGGCCAGGCGCTGCCCGCAACCCTTGGCGCGTCTGACCGGCTGGGGTACGGCGACGAGCCGTAACAGCTCGGATCCGCGATGGCTGTCCGATCCGTCGGAGGCCGCCCGCACCGCCCGAGAACGGGCGTATGCGAGAGCCGATATCACCGACCCGGCGTCTCAGGTGGGATCGGTGGAAATGACAGACCTGAGCCCGGCACTGAGCCCCAGCTTGCTCAAAGCTCTGGACCTCGAGTCACTGCCCGGAGACCGGGTCAACCCCTCAGGCGGAGTGCGCAGCAATTACCCGGGCATTGCGAACGGAATGCTCCGCGTAATCGAGGCGACCGACAATCTCGCCTCCGGCATAGAGGGTGCCGCTGTGGTGCACGCCGCGGACGATTTGTGTGGGCTCGTGACCTCGACGAGCAATGTTCTCGTATTGGAGGCACCGTGAAGGATCATGCAGTAATCAGCGGCGTCGGCCTCACCAAGGCCACCTCACCGCGGCGTCAGACGATGTCGAAGTACGAGCTGTGCCGGTTGGCCGTCGACCGAGCGATCGAACATTCGGGTGTTTCCCGCGGAGAGATCGACACAGTCATCATCGGTGACATCGCCGGGTTCGAGGCATCGAGTGTGTCGGCCAAGACGATCGCCCCTCATCTCGGACTCTCGCCCATGACGACCGTCATCCCGATTTCGACGGGCGGCACGTCGGGCGGTCACCTGCCCAACCAGGCGGCCACCTTGATCAAGGCGGGGTTCGCCGAGCGGGTGCTGTGCGTCGCGCCGAATACGTTCGACGGCCCGGTCGATCTGCAAGCTGTGATCAACACGAACTCTCCGATGATCATGGAGCAGCCGCTCGGGATGGGCGCCTCGCATATGGGTGCGTTCTTTCCAGCCGCGTACCAGGAGACATACGGGATCAGCGACGAGGATCTGATGCTGATCGCGAAGAAGAACCGCGCAGATGCCGACTTCAATCCGTACGCGCACGTAAACAGCACTCTCGATGACAAGCATGCAGATCGGATGATCTCCACCCCCCTGCGCCTGGGTATGACGTGCCCGGTGTCCTCGGGAGCGATTGCGCTGGTCGTGACCGCAGAGAGCCTTGCGCGGGCAGAATCGCCGAATCCACTGGTGCGCATCTCCGCACACGGTTCCATCAGCGACGGCTACCTCGGCGGTAAGCGTCGCGATTTCTCCAAGTTCGAGGTCGTCGAAATCATGGCCCGCCGGGCGTACCGAGAGGCCCAGATCCTGAACCCGTTCGACGATTTCGATGTCGCCGAGCTGTTCAATCCGTTGGCGCCGATGGAGTACATGATGATGGAGGCTTTCGGGCTCTGCGAGTACGGGACGGCGCCGACGCTGGTCAAGGATGGAGCCACGCAATTCGGCGGAGCGCTGCCGGTGAACCTGTCGGGCGGCATCGTTTGCACGAACCCCGGGCTCGCGGGTCAGATCGCCCCTGTCGCCCACGTGGCCCTGCAGCTGATGGACCAATCGGTTACCCGCCAGGTCGAGGGCGCGAAGCGAGGCCTCGCACACAGCGCCGGCGGCACCTTCTTCCAGTTCCACACGGTAACCGTTATGGAGCAAGTTGCCTGACGTGAGGCACGCAAGCAACTTCACTTCACACCAAAGGATGACACGATGACTCAAACCACCACCTCCGACACCCTGATCCACGACGTCCACTGGGAGATCGACTACAAGGTTCGACTCGGACAGGCTTGGACCCGCTTCATGCGGGGCCTGCAGAACAAGGAACTGTGGGCCACCCGCACCAAGGACGGCGCACGCACGTACCTGCCTCCGCAGACCTACGACGAGGCGACCTTCGAACCGATCACCGAGTGGGTGCAGGTCGAGCCGGTAGGAACTCTGCGCGCGTCGACGATCGTTTACCAGGGCTTCGAAGGCGGCCCGACCGCGCCGTACGCCGTCGGAGCGATCGAGATCGACGGCACCGATTCCCTTCTCATGCACTTCATCGGCGGAGTCGATCTGACCGATCCCGATGCGGCGCGCGCCCAGCTGCGCTCCGGGACGCGGGTACGTGCGGTGTGGGCCGACGAACGTAATGCGGAGATCACGGACATCGCCCATTTCGCGGTCGAGGGCTGATCATGCTCGCGGACGAGGGTGTCTTGCTGCTTCCGGACCTTCACGAGCTTCGTGAGCGTCTTGTCGGGCTGCGCTTTCCCGACGGAGTAACCGCAGTCCGCGAGCATGAAGCGTGGTTGGGCCACGAAGCCATGCTGGCTCCGGACGTCGACGGAGACCACCTACATCCTTTGTGGCCCCTCATCGTCGGTATGCGGGGGATGGGCACCAGTGTCTCCGAGCTGTGTGAGCTGGTCGGGAAGAGACCCGACGACGCCATCATGTTCGGCGAGCTCGAGATCAACCAAATCACGCCACTCGTAGTGGCGATGGTGTACACGGTGCGCGGCGAGATTCGCGACGTGGTTCGCCGCACGGGCAGACGGGCGGGGGTCTTCGACGTCGTCACCTTCGAGCTCGAGCTGTGCCCACCGTCCGGAGCGGTGGCGGCGACGGTAACCAATTCCTTTGTGTTCGTCAGGAGGACGTGATGTCGACTGTCCGCGTCGGAACCGAGATTCCCCCGGTCCGCGTACGAGTCGAAGCGGAGCCGATGAAAGTCTTCACGCTGATCACCGACGACCCCAACCCCATTCACTGGAATCCGGACGCGGTCCGGGCCGCCGGCTTGGGGGAGCAAGTGATCAACCAAGGAGGACTCAATGTCGGCTACGTCCTCAATGCAGTAACCGCTTGGACGGGCTCTCGCAGCAGCATCGTCGGCACTCGAGTGCGATTTCTCGGAAACGCATTCGCCGGAGACGACCTCGTCGCCGGCGGAGAGGTGGCCGATGTGGACGAAGCCACGACGCCTCCCATCGCCACGTTGAATGTGTGGCTTCGCAGAACAGACGGTGCCGAACTGGTGGCCGGAACTGTCACCGTCCGTCTCCCCGATCCTCGAAAGTGAGACCCCCATGCGTCAATCCTTACGCGACGCGTTCGATCACTCGTTGAAGCTGAATGCGGACACGGTCGCGATCGAGTTCGATGAGCAGCGCATCACGTACGCCGAACTCGACCACTGGGCGGCCGCGGTCGCTGCGCAACTGTCCGGGCTCGGCGTCGGTCCTGGTGATCCGGTCGCGATCTACCTGCACAACTGCCCGGCGTTTTTCGCCGTCGATATCGCGATCGCTCGCCTCGGCGCGGTGAAGGTTCCCCTCAATTACATGCTGCCGATCGGAACGATCGGACACTGCCTGCGCTCGGCCCGCGTCCAGGTCATGGTGACCGGCACACGGTTGGCCGAAGCGGCACGTTCGGCCGCGGCGGATCTACCGGACCTGATCGTGCTCGAAGCAACCGAAGACAAGCTCGCGGCTGCGGTGTCCACGAGTGTCCTGGTCGGACAGCCGGATCCAGATGCCCAGATCGCGCCGGTACCTGCCCAGGGTAATGCGGTGACACCGGAAAGCCCTGCCGCTCTGTACTTCACCGGTGGTACCACCGGTCTGCCGAAGGGGGTTCTGCACAGTCAGCAATCGACCCTGGCGCTTCACTACGCGCAACTTCTCGAAGCAGAAATTCTGCAGGACGAGCGGCTGCTGTTGATGACACCGCTCGCCCACGCGGCAGGTCTGTTCGGTCAATCCGCACTCATTCGAGGCGCGACAATCGTGTTGACAGACGGATTCGACGCCGAGTCCACGGCACAACTGTTGACAGAGGCCGGCATCACCTGGGTCTTCCTTGTCCCCACGATGATCTATCGACTGATCGATGTTCTCGAGGGAACTGAGCGGGACCTGTCGCTGCGCACCATCGTCTACGGTGCGGCGCCGATCGCCCCCTCGCGTTTGGAGCAGGCGTTGGCGGTGTTCGGGCAGGTCTTCGTGCAGCTCTACGGGCAGACGGAGTCGCCGAACTGGGGGACCCGGCTGGCGAAGAAGGACCACGACGTGGCCCGTCCTCATCTGCTCGGTTCGTGCGGCCAGGCCTCGATCATGGCCGATGTCAAGATCGTCGATGATTCCGGTCGGTCGCTGGGACCGAACGAAACCGGTGAGATCTGTCTACGCACTCCTTACCTTCTCGATCGGTATGTCGACGCCCCTGAGGCAACCAGCGAGAAGTTCTTGGACGGGTGGATCAGAACCGGCGACATCGGAACGCTCGACTCAGCCGGCTATCTGTATCTCCTCGACCGTAAATCCGACATGGTGATATCCGGGGGAATGAACGTGTACTGCCGCGAAGTCGAAGATGTACTGACCACCCATCCGTCAATCAAGGACGTGGCAGTAATCGGTATTCCACATCCGGACTGGGGTGAGTCCGTCCACGCCGTGGTGGTACCGGGTGATCGCTTCGACGCGCAGGAAGTCATCGAGTGGACCCGGGGTCGGCTGGCTGCGTACGCACGTCCGAAAACCATCGAGGTCGTCGATTCCCTTCCTGAGACACCGTTCGGGAAGGTCGACAAGAAGGTTCTACGCGCACCCCACTGGGCCGATCAAGTGCGGGCGATCGGATGAACACGCCCGCACTCGGTCCCGACCCGCGACCACAACTGAGTCCCGATTCACCAACACCGAAAATCAAGGGGTGGATCTGCGAGAAATGCCATCATCCACTCGCGTTACCCGCCCCCTGGTGTCCGCTGTGCCACGGCGCTCTCCACGATGCGCAGTGGGGGCCGTCAGGACAGGTCTGGTCCTCGACCGTGCTTCGGGTTCCGCTCCCGGGCAGGACACCGCCTCTGATGCTTGCCTATGTGGATCTGGATGACGGTCCGCGTGTCCTGGGGCACGTTTCGAGCGAGACCGTTGAGCGATTGCATGTGGGTGAGCGCGTCACGCTTGTCGGCGCGTCGCCCGACGGCGATCTGCTGTTCGTCACCGAATGAGTTGAGACCTAACAGGAAGGATCCACGCTGTGGACGCATTCATCAGGGGTGTAGGCACCTCGCTCTTCGGTAAACAACCCGAGCTCACCGCATCGGAACTGATCTGGACGGCTGTGACGGAGGCGCTGTCAGACGCCGAGCTCGAGCTGCCCGAAGCCGTCTATGTCGGTACGTGCTTCGGCGAGCCCGGCATTGCGCAGCGCGCGCTGCACCGCATGGGCATCACCGGATTGCCTATCACTGTTATGGAAAACGCTTGTGCAAGTTCGACACATGCGTTTCACGAGGCAAGTTCGGCAGTGGACTCCGGTCGATACTCCAACGTGCTTGTCGTCGGTGTCGAACACCTGACGTCGCGCTTTTCCGGTGCAATTCCGGTGGATCCCCGCGATTTCGAGGGCAGGGCAGGCCTCGGTCTTCCCGCACTGTATGCGATGTCGGCTGCCCGGTACCAAGACCGGTACGGTGTCACGCCCGAACAGCTCGCGGCGATCTCGGTGAAGAACCACGCACACGGAATGCACAATCCCCGTGCCCAACACCGCGCTCCCGTCACGATCGAGCAGGTACTGAAGTCACGGATGATCTCCGATCCGCTGACGCTTCTGCAGTGCTGTGCGATCGCGGACGGCGCCGGAGCAGTCGTCATCGGCAACACCAGACGCTCCTCGCGAGATATCAAGGTCCGCGGAAGTGCTATGCAAACCGGTGGACTGTGGAACCACGCAACCGAGAACGTGTGGGGCCACGATCTGATCGCGGCCACCGCAGCCAGTGCCTATGATGCAGCGGGAGTGCAGATCGAGGACATCGACGTCATCGAACTTCACGATGCTTTCACCATCGGTGAGATCGTCACGACCGAAGCCCTCGGCATGGCGCCGCTCGGTGAAGGGGCATCGTTGGCCACCGGTGGTCACACGGCACTCGGCGGAGCACAACCTGTCAATCCGTCCGGTGGACTGCTGTCGCGAGGTCACCCGCTCGGTGCCACCGGGACCGCGCAGGTCGCCGAACTCGTGTGGCAACTACGCGGGGAGGCGGGCGAGCGGCAGGTACCCGGCGCGCGACTGGGCCTGTTGGAGACGATGGGCGGCGGAGCCGGTGGTGTCGACGGCAATGCCTGCGTCGTCTCGGTGCTCGAGGGCAACTGAGACTGCGCGGCCATGGATCAGAGACTCCGGAGAACCGACACGTGATATTCGACGCGATGCTGCCCGACACCGTCGACAGCGCAGAGGACAGTGCCGTACAGGAACGTGCGGGATTTGGGACGACGTGGACGACCGAGACGTCCCAGGATCCGTTCATTCACCTCACTCTCGCCGCCGAGCGAACGTCGACAATCGGTCTCGGCACTGCGGTTGCCATCGCTTTCGCGCGAAATCCGATGTCGACCGCGCTGACCGCGAACCACCTGCATCAGGTTTCCGGTGGAAGGCTCCTGCTCGGCTTGGGTACCCAGGTCAAGGCGCATATCGAACGGCGCTTCAGCATGCCGTGGAGCCATCCGGCAGCAAGGATGCGTGAATACGTACTGGCGCTGAGGGCGATCTGGAACTGCTGGAATTCGGGAGAGGCGCTCGTCTTCGACGGGCGTTTCTACCAGCATTCACTCATGCCGCCGCTCTTCGATCCCGGCCCCAACCCCTTCGGCGCGCCCCCGGTATACGTCGCAGGAGTGGGCGAACGCATGGCTGCCGTGGCCGGTGAAGTTGCCGACGGGTTCCTGGCCCCGCCGTTGGCGACGGCCGCCTATCTCCGACAGGTGCTGCTCCCTGCCGTAGCAGTGGGAAGTGCGCGATCGAACGATGTGGTGACCTCGACCTTCCAAACCTGTGCGATGCCGTTGGTCGCAACCGGTTGTGGTCCGGCCGAGCTGGATGCAGCGATCGAGGCGACACGCGCGCGCCTCGCGTTCTATGCGTCGACGCCGGCGTACCGCACCATTCTGCAATTGCATGGATGGGCCCACGTAAGTGAGCAGTTGGGCGACTGCGCCAAGCGGCACGAGTGGTCGGCGATGCCGCAGTTCATTACCGACACGATGCTCGATACGTTCGCTACCGTGGCGTCCCCGGGAGAGGTCACGACGGCTCTCCGTAAGCGATACGAGGGGATAGCCGACCGAGTCATCATGTACCCCGTGCAACCGTGGTCGGCTGCGTTGACTGCTGAGGTGCTTCGATCGTCGAGTCGAGCAGACTCGAACTGACGGTAGAGATACAGGAAAGCCCCGAGTTGGCTCATTTCGTTAGACGATATGAGGGGTTGGGCTGGGGCCTCACTGACCGGAAAATGATTTGGGGAGTGGGCGCACGACGGTAGCGGGTGAACGGTCCCCGCTGTTGCTGATTGTGGATGTGGGATCGGTTCAGGCCGCGGGTTCGAGGCTGACGGTGTACCCGAGCACGGCGAGCTGGCGGATGTGGTCACGGATCCTTCGCTGGGTGTTGATCTTGCTGGTGTAGTAGTCGACTCCGAGGTCGTGGAAGCGGGCGGTGGGGTCGACGAGCAGGTGCCAGACGGTGACGAGGATGGAGCGTGCGATGGCGACGAGCGCTGTGAGCTTGCCGCGGCGTTTGACCAATCGCCGGTAGCGTTCTCCGAGGAAGGTGTCGGTGCGGGCAGCCGCTGCGGCGGCCTCGCCGAGAGCTCCCTCAAGGTAGGGATTGCCCCTGCCGGGCGTGCCGGAGCGTATTTTGGGGCCGGACTGGACCGTGCACGGGCAGATCTTGGTCCAGGACACCAGGTGTGCGGGCGTGGGGAAGCGGGTCATGTCCAGGCCGATCTCGGCGACGATGACCTGCGCCCGAGGGTCCGATGCCCGGGATTTCGTCGAGACGCTCGAGCGCGGTGAGCCCGGCGGCGATGCGGCATGGAGAACCTGCGTCGCTCGGGCCGGTGACGGGGGTGTCCGTAGCGCTGTCCGGGTCGGGCACCATCGTGGCCATCGTCGCGAGCAGTTATTCGATGCGAGTGGTCAGGGTGGCGATCTGGTCGGACAACGCGTCGATCTGATCGAGCAGTATCCGGGCCAGTTCGGCGTGATGGTCGTCGAACCGGCCGGTCAGCGACTCGACGAGGGCGGCCTTCTTGGTTCGCATCCGTCCGCGGGCCAGCTCGGCGAGCCGGCGCGGATCGCGCTCGCCGCCGATCAGGGCCTCGAGCATGTCCCTCACCGAGCGGGAGTCGATGCTCGACGCCACCGACGACACCTTGATCAGGGGCGTCCTCGAGCAGTTTCTCGAGCCGCTGCCAGTGCCGGGTGCGTTCCCTGGTCAGATCGATCCGCAGCCCGGTGGTAACCCGGCTCGGGTGCCTGCGCGGAGTGTCCACACTGACCGCGTTCGGGTTGGCCGTCGAGATCGGCGACTGGACGCGCCTGACCGGCCGCTCGATCGGCGCCTACCTGGGACTGGTGCCCAGCGAATCCTCGTCGGGCGCGATACGGTCACAAGGAGCGATCGCCAAGACCGGCAACGGGCACGCGCGTCGGCTGCTGATCCAGGCCGCCTGGCAACACCGTCGCCCATATCGTCCCGGGGTGGCTCTGCGGCGGCGATGGGACCACGCCTTCCCGGCCGCCCGGGCCCGTGGTCAGCAGGGTAACCGGCGCCTGCACGCGCGGTGGAACGACTTCGAGCATCGGCGTAAGCGGCCGGCGGTGGCCACACCGCGATTGCCCGGGAACTCGCCGGTTGGTGCTGGTCACTGGCCGTCCTCGACGACTGAGACGGGGGACGCCACGAGCATTCCTCGAGGCCCCGATCCTGATCGTCACTCGCCGGGCGGCAAGGTCGGATCTCCTCGCTGCGCTGCGGAGACTCCGCCTTGCTTCTCTGCCTCGTGACGATCCGGCAGGCCCGGGACCGAGGAATACCCACGGCGCCCGACAGACGTCCGGATGATCCTGCGTGGTGGTGACGGCAGCGCCTGGGAGTGACCCGCGAGCGACCTATGAGCAATCCTCAACTCCGCGTTGGGATCACGCTCGCCATTAGACCCGCGAACCACTCCAGCCGAACAGTCCGTCCTGCGGTAACCAACCCGTATATCAGAGTGACCACGCGTCGATACCGACACGCTCGCCACCACCGCCCCGGTCATTCGGTCAAATGAAGCGGCGTCCGCGACGACGGTCGTGGGCGCCGCTCCTCCCTGCCCTCTTGATGCGATGAAGGGGCGGGGCCTCCCGCTCCCGTGGTTCCCGGCGAATGCTGGGGGTGTCACATCCACACGACATAGGAGGCCCCTATGAGCGAGTATGACGGAAAACAGTTCGTCGGGATCGATCTACATCGGCAACGCTCGGTGATCGTCCGACAATCCGACACCGGCGAGCAACTCTCCACGGTGCGGATCATCAACGACCCAGCCTCGCTGGTCGCACAGCTCGGGAAAGCCGGAGAACACCCGGAGGTGGTGCTCGAGGCCACCTACGGCTGGTACTGGGCGGTAGACGCACTGCAGGCAGCCGGCGCACGCGTCCACCTTGCACACCCGTTGGGTGTCAAAGGATTTCGATACCGTCGCGTGAAGAACGACGTCCGTGACGCGTCAGATCTGGCAGACCTACTACGGATGAACCGCCTGCCCGAGGCGTGGATCGCGCCTCCTCCGGTGCGGGAGTTGCGCGAGTTGGTGCGCTACCGGGCAAAGCTGGTCGCGATCCGTTCAGGTCTCAAGGCGCAGGTGCACGCAGTGCTCGCCAAGGAAGGACTGCTGATCCCCGTCTCGGACGTCTTCGGGATCGACGGCCGCAGGCGGCTGGCGAAGATCCCGCTCGGCGCGGCCTACGCGCAACGGGTCATCTCACTGCTCGAGCTGATCGACACCCTCGACACCCACGAGGCACGTTTCACGACGGCGATCGCCGACCAACTGCGGGGCCATGTCGGCTACCGCGTCATTCAGCAGCTGCCCGGCGTCGGCCCGGTCCTCGGTGCGGTGTTCGTCGCTGAAATAGGAGACGCCCAACGGTTTTCGGGGCCCGACCGGTTGTGTTCGTGGGCGGGACTGACCCCGCGCCACCACGAGTCCGACACCGTCGTTCGGCGAGGACACATCACCAAGCAGGGCAGCAAACTGGTCCGCTGGGCGGCGGTCGAGGCCATCCAGCACCAACCGACCGGCACGAAGATCTCCGCCGATCGTGCACGCATCGAGGCCCGCCGCGGCAAGAACATCGCCAAGGTCGCCGCGGCCCGCAAGCTGCTCACCCTCGTCTACTACGGGCTGCGCGACGAAAACATCCGCGCTCTGGCCCACCAGCGGACGGCGGCGTGAGCACCCCGGACGCAGCACACGCGCGGCCGCTAGTTTGTCTGACCCCCGCATCGCGGCGTGGTCGTGCCGCTTGATTGGCCCCGTGTGTTGCCACCGCACCGCTCCATGTCCGCCCCATCGGGGCCGGACGAAGGGATGACCGGCTGCCGAGGAATTCGGCCCTGCCCCAAACCCATACGCATCACATTGGAGACGTTGCCACTACACGCAACTGCATACCGCCACCCCCCCGACTCTCGCATCAGTGTGCGCCGTTCCGGGCCACGGTCAAGATCGTTCGTCCTCGCTGCGCTGCGGGCGCTGCATCTTGACCGACGTGCCCTTGTCCGGCGCTGTCCACATGGAGGCCGGAACGGGCTTGAATGGCCGGAACGGCCTGAATAGCACCCTTGACAGCCCCCACCCCTTCAGGGATGACAAACTCGGTTCCATATCAGGTCGAACTGACGGTAGAGATACAGGAAAGCTCCTGGTAGGTCAGCGAGGTCTACCTCCCTACCTACCAGGAGCTCACGCATCGTCAGGTCCTACGAAAGCCTGAATCCTTCGTAGCCCTTCTCTGCTGCGGCGAGGCAAGCTTCGTTGTAGGCTTTTGCACCGCCCAGGAAGAACACTGGAGCATTCGCCTTCCCCGGAATGTTCGCGCCGACAAAGTAGTTGTTTCGTCCCTTCGGTACCACAGTGGCGTTCATGAGTTCTTCGAGAAGCTCGCCCCATCGTTCCACGGCTTCGGGCTCGGCTTCGATCCGAGAGATGCCTTCAGCGCGAGCATGTTCCAGGGTATCTCCGATCCACTTGGTCATTCCTTCCATGATCACGGGACCGTTCGCGAACGGGGCGTGCGGACCGAAGATCATGAACATGTTGGGGAAACCATCCACCGCCAGACCCAGGTAGGTCTTGGCGCCGTCCTTCCATTTGTTCTCGACCGATGTGCCATCGGCTCCTCGAATATCGATCCGGGTGATAGAGCCGGTCGCGGCGTCGAAGCCCGTCGCGAAGATGATGACGTCTGCCTCGTACTCCTTGTCCCCGACCTGCACACCCTTGGCCGTTATGCGCGAGATCGGCTCCTCGCTTACATCGACGAGCTTTACGTTCCCTCGGTTGAATGCTTCGTAGTAGAAATGTCCGAGAGGGGGACGTTTTCCGACGAAGGGGTAGTCCTTGGGGCAGAGGAGCTCTGCGGTATCGGGGTCCTCGACAATTGTGCGAATCTTGTTCCGGATGAACTCGGAGGCTATCTCGTTCGAGTTCTCGTCGAGAAAAATGTCATCGAACGTCTCGAATACGAACTTGAACCCGCCGGATTCCCATCCCCATTCGAGAATCTTCTGGTGCTCTTCGGGGGTGACGTCGGCCGCGGTTCTCCCGGCCATATTCAGAGGGAATCCGAAGAACTGATTGCGGGACTTCTCCCAGATGGCGTCGTAGTTGACACGAATCGCGTGCCGTTCCTCGTCGGTCAGCACGTAATTGCGTGCAGGCAGGACGTAATTCGGGGTGCGCTGAAAGACGGTGAGTTCCTCCGCGACATGCGCGGCGATCGGAATCAGTTGCACAGCTGTGGCGCCGGTCCCGATAACGGCAACACGCTTGCCGGTGAGGTCTATGCCCTCTTCCGGCCAGCGTGCCGTCATCGCCCATTCGCCTTCGAATTCGTCCAGGCCGGCAAAATCCGGCCTGTACGCAGCGGAGAGGGGTCCTACGGCGCTGATCAAGTAGCGCGACGTGAGCTTTTCGCCGCTGTCGGTGGTGGTGTTCCACACGTTCAGTTGGGCGTCATGTTCTGCGGAGACGACCTTGGTGTTGAACTGGATGTCTTTGCGCAGGTCGAATCGATCTGCGACGTGCTTGAGATACGCCAGCGCCTCCGGCTGGCGGGTGAATCGCTCCGACCAGTCCCATTCGTTCATGAGTTCCTTGGAGAACGAATAGGCGTAGACCCATGATTCGCTGTCCGTACGGGCCCCGGGATACCTGTTCCAGTACCATGTTCCGCCGACTTCCGGGGCCTCTTCGATAACACGCGCCGAGAACCCACGCTGACGGAGTTCGTGAAGCATGAGCAAGCCGGCGAACCCTGCGCCGATCACAATTGCGTCGTAGTCGAGATCGCGAGTCTCCGCTGCAGATCGAGAAGCGGTAGTGTGTGTCGCCGTCATGTCTGGCACTCCTTTTTGATGTTGATGGCCGAGTCGGTTGAATCGGTCGATCGAGGGCGTTCTTGTTCTCGAATCGACTGCGGGGATAATCGACGACATCGGCACCATTTGATTCTGCGCCGCACATTGGTTCGTCGGTTCCCGATTTGATGTAGGAATTAACGATAACTCGTTGTCGGACTCGAATTATGTCGCAATATGGGACGCCTCCGGTGTGCGATCGGTACGAGTGCGGCCAGGGCTATGGAACGACGACAGCGCGACCCAGCAATTCTCCACGAGAAAGCCGCTCGTAGACCCCCGGAGCCTCTTCGAGTGAGTGGATCTCGACCTCGACTTTCAGTCGCCCGGAGTGAGCCAGATCGACGACTTCCCATAGTTCGGATCGACTGCCCCAGAATGCATTCCGCACGCTGGCTTCGAACGGAAGGCGCCGGTAGCCGACGGGAAGAGTGCCGTGCCCGACGCCGAGGATCACGATGTCGGTGTAAGTTGCAGCGACTGCGCCGGCAAGACCTACTGTTTCCTGCGATCCGACGAAATCGAATACTGCCGTGGCGCCACGCCCGCACGTGAGGTCGGCGATCGCTGCTCGAGCGTCCGTGTCGCCGATTATGGCGTGATCAGCGCCGACGTCACGCGCCAGCCGCAGTTTGTCCTCGGTTATGTCCACCGCAACGACAGTCGCAGCACCGAGCGCGCGGATGATCTGTATTGCCAGGTGACCCAGGCCGCCGGCGCCGATGACAACGGCAACGCTTCCTGCGCCGAGGCGAGGTGCCGATCGCTTGACCGCGCTGTACGAGGTCAAGCCTGCGTCTGTCAGTGCTACCGCCTGGACCGGGTCCAATGTGCCCAGCGGGACGAGGTGACGCTCGTTGTCGACCAGCAGGAATTCTGCCAGTGCTCCGTCGACGGCGATACCCGGCGGCCTTACTCCGGAAGGATCCGTGCAATAGTTTTCTCGGCCCTCCGAGCAGTAGCGGCACAATCCGCATCCCCACGGTCCATAAACGAGGACGGGCGTACCGATGGCGAAGTGGTTCGCGCCCTCACCTGTGGCCGCCACGACACCCGCGGCCTCGTGGCCGAGGGTCAAAGGCAGAGGACCGTAGCGATATTCGTCGGCAGTGGCCGACATGATATGGAGGTCGGAGTGGCACAGGCCTGCCGCAGTGACCTGGATGAGGACCTGTCCCGCGCCCGGTGTGGGAGTGGGTACTTCGACGATCTCCGGTGGCTCGCCGAGGTTGATGTACTGCAAAGCTCTCACGTCGGGTATTCCTCTCGGAATCTATGACATCTCGCGTTCGTCCTGAACCAGCGAGATCCTTGCAGTGCAGAACTGTCGTGGTTTCCTCGTCGGCTCGACAACGGTGGTTGCCGAGCCGACGAAGGTTCCGGTTGCGTGCGTCGAAGGTGAAGCTAATAGGATCTGGGCAGATCCAGGGTGTGCTGCGCGACGTAGTTCAGCACCATTTCTGTCGATACAGGGGCGATCTGCTGCAGCCGGACAATTCCCCACAAGTCTGCGAGTCCGAATTCGTAGGCCAGACCGTTGCCCCCATGCACTTGAATTGCGGTATCGAGCGAATTGTATCCGGCCTTGGAGGCAAGGTACTTGGCCATATTCGCCTGCTCACCAGCCGGCAGCCCGGCATCGAACAACTCGGCGGCCTTTCGTGCCATCAAACGGGCAGCTTCCAGTTCGATAGCCGCAACCGCAATGGGATGCTGGACTGCTTGGTACGAGCCGATCGGGGTGTCGCCCCATACCGTCCTCTGCTTCACGTACGAACAGGCCTTGTCCAGCGCGTAGCGCGCGATCCCCGTACTGATCGCCGCGCTGAGCACACGTTCCGGGTTCAGGCCGTCAAACAGTGGGACAAGACCGCGATCGACCTCGCCGACGAGTCGGTCGTTCTCCAGCTCCACGTTGTCGAAGAAGAGCGAGAACTGGCGTTCCGGAGCGCCCAATGCCGTTGCGATCGGTTCCTTGGTCAGTCCCGGAACGTCGGTTTCGACGATGAACAGGGAGACTTTCCCTTTACCGGTCGTCGAGTCCTGTCCTGTTCGTGCAACGAGCAGGAAATAGTCGGAGTGATCGATTCCGGAAATGTAGTACTTCGCCCCGCGCACACGCCATCCTCGATCGCTTCGAGTGGCTGTGGTCGTAATATTGTGTGAGTTCGACCCGGCGTCCGGTTCCGTGAGCGCGAACGCGAACTTGATCTCGCCCGAGGCAATTCCGGGAAGATACGTTTCCTGCTGCTGCCGGGTTCCGTGACGCGTCAAGGCGCTGCCTGCGATCCCTTGAGAAAGCACCATAGCCAACTCCGGACATCCGCCCGCGGACATTTCTTCGAGCACGATCGCGAGGTGGCTCAATCCCACACCACCTCCGCCGAACTCTTCCGGGATATTCAATCCCAGGAAACCTTGGCGCCCGAGCTCGTCCCACAGCTCCTGCATGGGCTCACCCGTCAGGGACTTCTTCCTGTAGTACTCATGCCCGTATTTCGCGACGATCCCGGCAACCGTCGACCGAAGGAGAGTCTCCTCGTCCGAAAGTGCAAGAGGCATAGCCGCCGGCAAGGCTTGGTCGATCAGTTCTGTTGTATCCATGAACACACCTCGATGTCGGTACGGCCGGGCTTTGCCGGCCTTGCTGTTGCTCGCTATAGGCCGGGTTCGTCAGTAGTTGGTCCACCCGGCGTCGACCGGTAGCGCCACCCCGGTGATGTGCTCCGAGTCGTCGGACGCGAGGAACACCGCGGTCTTCGCGACTGTCTCCGGGGGAACCCAACCGGCGGGCAACAGTGAACGGTCGGTGGAGAAGAAGCGAGGGGTGTACTCGAGGGACTTCTCGACGGTCCCGCCCTTCTGCGTCATATCGGTTGCGATGGCTCCAGGGCAGATTGCGTTGACCCGGATCGAGTGCTCACCCAGTTCCCAGGCCAGGGTCTTCATCAGACCGACCACACCGTGCTTGGCGGCCGTGTAAGCGGGAGCGCATGGTTGAGCTTTGAGGCCGTTGACGGAAGCGGTCAAGATGACCGAACCACCCTGCTGACCTTCGATGATGCGGGGGACGAATGCTTTGGCGACCTTCCACGCGCCGGTGAGGTTGACGTCGATACTCTCCTGCCACGACGCTTCATCCAACGCCCACGTGCTCTCCCCGATGGTCCAGATGCCGTGGTTGATCACCAGGATGTCGATTCGTCCGTACGTCGACATCACTCGCTCCGCCAACGCTTCGAGTTCGGTCAGGTCGCGGGCGTCGACTTTCGCGGACAGGCATTCCTGGCCTTCGTTGCGCACGAGCTCAGCAGTTTCGTCCAGCTGTTCGGCCGTCGCGCCGGGGTGCAGCGGCGTCTTCAGAGGTTCGCAGATGTCGAACGCCACGACCGTGGCGCCTTCACGGGCCATGGCCACCGCGTGAGCACGACCCTGTCCGCGGGCAGCCCCCGAAATAACTGCGACTTTTCCTTCGAGCTTGCTCATGTCATCTCCTCGATGTTCGGCGATCGCCCGATCGCGACGGTGGATTTCACGGTGGAACGGACTGGGTTAGTCGAGCTCCTGGTATTTGCCTGCCGACCATGCGTCCCGGATGGCGAACTTTTGGATCTTGCCGGACAGTGTCTGCGGGAAGTCGGAGGCGGCGTACCATTTCGCCGGGATCTTGTATCCGGTCAGCCTCGTGCGTAGGAAGGTGTCGAGTTCAGCGGCGCTTGTGTTCGCTCCTGGCACGAGTTTTACGAAAGCCGCCGCAACTTCGCCGTAGTACTCGTCGGGTACACCGACGACAGCAACGTCGGCAATCGCGTCGTGCTTGTAGAGCTCGTCTTCGATTTCGCGAGGGAAGATGTTTTCGCCCCCGCGGATGATCATGTCTTTTGCGCGGCCTTCGACCCGGATGTAGCCTCGTTGGTCCATGGAGCACAGATCCTGAGTATTCATCCACCCGCCCTCGCTGAACGCGGCGGCAGTGCCCTCCGAGTTGTCGAAATACCCGACCATCGTGTGGTATCCGCGGGTGAGTAGCTCGCCCACTTCGCCGCGTCGGCGGGTCGACCCGTCGACCGGATCGACGATCTTTATCTCGATCCCCGGCAGGGGACGTCCGCAGGATCGAGCTTTGTCTTCGGCAGAATCGTCTGTGGTTGTCATGGTGATGACGCCGCTGGCCTCGGTCTGCCCGAACACGATGGTGAAATCGACGCCGAGTTTGCTTTCGATCTGCCGAACCATCTCTGCCGGCACCGGCGCACCACCTGAGGAGATCGACTTCAAAGAGCTGAGGTCTGCGGTTTCGAAGGCGGGATCACGCATGAGGGCCAGGATCATGGTGGGTACCGGATTCATGATCGTCACCCGTTCCTCTTCGATGAGCCGAAGGGCCGCCCCTGCGTCGAAGTTGATCAGGGGGACGAGCGTGCCTGCCAACCCGAGTGTTCCCATGCCCGCGTACACGCAGCCTCCGACGTGGAACATCGGCAGCACGGCGAGCCAGACTGCTCCGGGTTGTCCACCGGCACGAAGCGCGGCTTGGTACCCGTCGTTGACGACGCCGCGGTGGGTCAACATGGCACCTTTGGGGCGGCCTGTGGTTCCGGAGGTGTACTGGATCTGAGCGGGACTCGCAGGATCGACCTCAGGAAGTTTGGTCGACCGGTCGCCCGATGCCAAGAACGTATCCCATTCGCCGAAACTGATGATGTCCACCGGCCGATCGAGCTTGCCGACTGTCCGTCCGGCGATCTCGAGCATGGGGCTACCGCGAAATTCGGGATGGACGAGGCACGCCACGGCGCGCGACTGTCGCAGACAGAACTCGAGTTCTGCTTCCCGGAAGGTCGGGTTGACTGTCACCATCACCATGCCGGCGAGCGCCGCGCCGCACTGGAATATTGTGTATTCCGGGATATTCGGCGCCCAGATGGCAATGTGATCGCCGGGCGAATACCGCTGGAGTAGTGCTCGTGCGCAGGCCTCGGCCTGCTCGAGCAGTTCGGTATAGGTCCACCGTCTGCGGTCGGGGTGTGCGATACCCTCCACGATTGCCAAGCGGCCCGGAGCGCTGGCAGCGGATCGGCGTAGGACCTCGCCCACGGTCAAGTTCTCCGGTGCAGGTTGGTCGGGGCCTCGCTCGTAGGCATAGTCCTGACCGATGTTCTCGATGTTCAGGGCTACATTCTGCTCGAGCATCTCATCAAGCCTTCCGTGCAGTGGGTTCCCGTATGCGGCTGTCGCCATTCGGCGTGGCGAGACATGTGGAAATGCATTCGCCGGCGGGCATCGTCCCTGGTGGGGGGTATAGCGTCACCTTGTCAGACTCGAACGTACAAAGCGCCAATGTGTAGCGATATGCGACAACTTTCGGAGGCCGACGGTTCCTACTCTGAGATGGCGCCAAGTCCGTGTCACCCCTCATTCGCGAGGCCTGGGTGCACAGGGTCGAAGTGTGGGAGCTCGTGTCGATCAACCTGGAAGTGAGAACATACAGATGGACATCGATCTGACGGGACAGAGCGCGTTGGTCACCGGCGGCGGTTCGGGCATCGGTGCGGCGTGCGTTCGTGAGTTGGCTGCTTGCGGCGCCAAGGTTGCTGTCGCTGATCTGTCAGGTGCGGCGGCGCGTGCTGTGGCTAACGAGATCGGTGGGGGTGCAATAGCAATCACCGCCGACGTGAGCACTCCGGGTGATGTGTCGCGAATGGTCGCAGAGACGCTCGAGGCCTTCGGGTCGCTCGATATCGCGGTCAACAATGCCGGGGTCGGGATGCCGACGAAGGCTGCGGTCGGCGCGACCGAGATCGCTGAATGGCGGCGGGTATTGTCGATCAACCTTGACGGTGCGTTCTATTGCATGCACGCGCAGCTTCCGGTCATGCGACAGGGCGGAGCAATCGTGAATCTCGCCTCGGTCATGAGTTCGGTTGCAGCAGAAGGCGCGAGCGGGTATGTCGCTTCCAAGCACGCGCTCGTGGGACTGACGAAGACGGCAGCTCTGGATTACGCCGCGGCGGGGATCCGTGTCAACGCGGTCGGTGCCGGCTTCGTCGACACGCCACTTCTCCATGGCCGGGACCCCCGATGGCTCGCTGCCGTTGCTGCCGCGCATCCCCTCGGTCGTCTCGCGGATGCATCCGAAATCGCCTCTGCTGTTGTCTTCCTGGCGTCACCGGCAGCATCGTTCATCACGGGCGCTTACATCCCGGTCGACGGTGGGTATCTCGCGCGATGAGCGGCCGTGTGTAGCGAATCGCGACATGTTTTGCTTCCTCGGGTCGGCATGATGAATGTGTCACATCCCATAACGTCCGGTTGTGCGAGGCCTGGTGAAGGTCGTTCCGACTCCGATGATGGACGCGTCGTTGTCCGTATCTCGACCCACGCGCTCGGAGCAGGCCAACAGGCCCCAAGCGCCGGATCCGATGTCCTCGGACTCCACCGAATGGGATGACAACCCGGCAAGCCAAAATGGTAAGGAGAGCACGATGACCTACAGCCCTGATACCCAGCGGGCCCGAGATCTACTGTCTTATCTGGTGTCCGAACCCGATGCAACGATCGAGGACTACCGTCGGCTGTACGACGAGGTATGTTCGAACTTCGAATTGCCTGCCGATGCCGAGGTCGAGGACGTGGACGCAGGTGGCACACCGGCGATTTGGGTATCGGCGCCGGGCGTCGATCCGGATACCGTGATCATCGTGGTTCACGGTGGCGGCTTCACGATGGGGAACGCCAAGGGGTATCGAGAACTCGGATACAGGTTGTCCAAGGCTGCGAACGCACGCGCTCTGGTTGTCGATTATCGACTCGCTCCCGAGGCTCCGTTCCCGCTTCCGGTGGAAGATGTGGCTTCGGCGTACCGTTTTGCGCGTGGCCAGGACGGGGTACGCAACGTCGTGCTCGTCGGTGATTCGGCAGGCGGTGGGCTGGTATTTTCCACCCTGCTGATGTTGCGCGACGCGCAGGAGAGGCTTCCCGATGCCGCGGTCGCGATGTCGCCGCTTGTCGATCTCGCCGGTGAAGGTGCCTCCCTCACCGAGCGAGCACACCTCGACCCGCTTCCCGCAGCAGCACTGGTGAGCGGCCTGGGCGGAACGTATCTCAACGGAGCCGACCCGATGCACCCGCTGGCTTCCCCTGTCTACGCAGACCTGGCAGGTCTTCCCCCTACGCTCGTTCTCGTCGGTACCGACGAAGGTCTCTACGACGATGCGACTCGCATCGTCGAGAAACTGAAGGAAGACGGCGTAGAGGTTCGGTTCGAAGTTGGTGAGAACCTGCCCCACATCTGGCCGATCTTCTCGTTCCACCCGGAAGCGGTTGCCACGACCGACCGGATCGGAGCATTCATCCGGGAACAGATCTCAGCGAAACTGTAGGAAGGAGGCGGTGGTATGCGTCTGCGGCGTGTACCACCGCTCCTGCGGCACTACCCGCATCCAGAGCTTCCCGGCGGTGGCCTGCACGTTCGCTTGGAGATTTTCGGTCAGTAGTTGGAGGAGGACAGATCGATTCCTAGTGCTCGTACCTTGCGGTAGAGCGTCGAGCGAGCTATTCCGAGACTGTCGGCAGCAATTCGTTTGTTCCCGCGCGCTTTCTGGAGAGCGTCCAGTATGGCCTTGGCCTCGATATGTTCCAGACCGACCAGGTCTCGACGCCCTGCGTCTGCCCGCAGTCTCGGAGGTAGATCAGCGGCGCTGATCGTAGGGTGTCGGTGTCTTGTGAGAATTTCCCGAACCACGGCGTCGATGGAGGCGACGTTTCGGCTCCAGTTGATCCGGCTGAGTGTCTGTACGGCGTCCGGCAGCCATCGGACCGATCGAGCCGCTGGTAGGTGTCGCATCGTCAACGCGTCGAGGATGAGAGGGAGATCCTGAATTCTCTGGGACAGCGATGGAACTTCGAGCACGACATCGAACCACTCGGCAATCGGAGAACGATCTTTCTGGAAACTCACTTCCCTCATGGTTGCGTTCACTTGTATTCCGTTACAAGTAAATTCATCCAATAGGCGGATCACGGCGTGAGCCTCGTCGTCATTCAGCCGATCCAGTCGTCGCAGTATGAGTTCCGGTGCTCCTCCGGAGACCATACTGCGAACATTGTCGAGCCAGTGTTCGAAGGGATCGTCCGTTGGGGATTTGGCTTCGGCGACGACTGCACGGTTACCGGCCAAGGCAGATGCGACAGCGAACTTGCCGACGCCGGCGTCACCTACGAGCAGTTTCGGACGTTGCCGGAATGCGGCTGCTTCATGGCACAGTCTGCGCCACGCGTCGCTGGTCCCGACCAATCCCCGAATGGGCTCAGCGCCGTATCCCTTCGGTAGCACCGAAGCTGCGCAGGTCGATTCGGGCATTACTCGGAGAACTGCACCTACTGGACGAGTTCCGTCGAATACCTTGCTTACCTTGACAACGGCAGGGGTACCGTCACCGAGGGACACAGTCGAATCGTGCGGTGTTGAACTGTGAAGAACGGTCGAGGCGTGTTCCCACAGCAGCGCTTGGTCGACCGAGCTGAACCGGCGGGCTGCTGCGGCGTTGCTGATCACGGTCTGGTCGTCCAGGCAGATGACAGGATGGCGGATGTCGCGGTTCTCGGCGAGATAGGCAGACATGAGCACTTGTTCGCGTCGGGAGGTGACGTTCAGAAGCGCGCGCTCGATCTCCAGGGCGAGGTCGGTCACCCATGTTTGCAGGATGGGGCTGGTATCACGGAATCGTACGGTGACGTTGAGTGTGCCTACCAGTCTTCGGGTGATGGGGTGCCGAATCGGCGCTCCGGCACACGTGAAGTCCAGTAGTTCTTCCGAGAAGTGCTCGGGACCGGCGACGGTCGCGCTTCGACCGGTCTCGAGGACGATGCCACTGCTGTTGGTGCCCACGGCGGCTTCGCCCCAGGTGTAGTCGGGAGCGATGCATTGAGAATCCAGGATGGAAGCGAAGTCCCTGTCTTCCACCCATCGGCGCAGAAGTCGGCCGGACGAATCGGTCATCGCGAGGCTGCAGCTGGACTGGGAAAGTGCGGCCCTGCGGTGCTCGACGATTTCGCCTGCTATCTGACAAAGTTGCGCGTTGGTGTCCTCGCAGCTGACGAGAGACGGCGCACAGCGATCGGGGCCAAGGCCATGCATCAGCGAGCGCCGCCAGGACTCCACAATTTGTGGGCGCACCCCAGAGACGGCCGTCAGGCCATCGGGGGTCGATAGCGCGCGTTCTCTGGCCGCAAGAATCAGTTGGCGGCCTCCACTGTCTTGCACCGTGCTCCTCTCAGGGTGTGGTGGATCCACGCCAGATTGCTTGTTTGGGACCGGACTGCTGTTTGTGAGTTGAGTCACCAGAGTCTAACCCTACTGACGCTGACGTCAATAGTTGCTGTCGCTCCTGCGCGGTCGCGATGCCCGCCGGGCATGGCCATGAGTGAACACTCCTCCGGTCGGGTATCGAGCTCTACGTGCAGGTCGGGAGGATCGAAGTTGGACTACGGGTAAGAAGAACGTCGAATGCGCAGACACCGGCAGGCTGTCGTGCCGGTGTCCGCGGTAGGTCGACCAGTCGGCGCTCGGATGACATTGCCGCGGTCCCGTTCCGCCAGTCGGCCAACGAACTATCCGTAGACATGCAACGGCGCGGTCTTTCGGATCCGGACGGACCGTTCTCACACAGTGACGGGGCCCTCCTTGTGGTCGCGCGGACTTTGCGCGATAGCCATCGTGGCGAGGTCGATATCGCGGGTTTCGCGCAACGTCGCCACAACGGCGGCACCAGCGAGCAAGACGAGAGTGGTGTAGCCGATGAACACCCAACCCATGTCGATGCTCGTCAACCATGAATTGAGGAACGGTGCTGTGCCGCCGAATATCGCTGCGGCCAGAGAACCGACGACGCCGACTCCTACGGCACGGTGGGTGGAGGTAAGGCTCTCCGACAGCAAACTCGGGAGGATCGACGCAATCGCAGCCCAGAAGACGAAGGACACCAGCTGTACCGCGAAGAGGCTCAGGGGATCGTTGGACAGTATCCAGCTGAACGGATACGAAAACAGCCCGAAGCCGATCAACGAGAATATTGCAATCGGTTTCCTTCCGACACGGTCGGAAAGAAGGCCGAATACCGGAAAGAGTCCCAGACCCAGGAGCTGCGCGATCAAACTCGCAGCGAAAGCGCCTGATTCGCTCATATCGAGGCTGCTGATCGCATAGGACGCGGCGAAGGTGATCCACGTGTAGAAGGCCACGTTCGCGGCGCCGACAACAACAAGGAGCTTGAGCAGGATTACAAGTACTGCACGCCGGGACCGACGCGGGCTGTCGGCGTCGGCAGGCTGTGTTTGCTCGGCTCGTTCGCCGCTGACGAGTGCAGTTCCGATTTCGGTCTCCACCGAACGGATGCGAATGTAAAGGGCGTATCCGGCCAGCAGCGACCCGACAACGAACGGAACTCGCCACCCCCAGGCCTGCATGGCGTCCGCGGAGACCATGTTGGTCATGAACGCGCCGAGGAGGGTGCCTGCAATGGTGCCGACGGAAGCGCTGAAAAAGATTGAACTCGACCACAATCCGCGACGACGCGGCGGCGCAAGCTCCGAGACATAGACGTAGGCGGCTGCTGATTCTCCACCGTGTGCCAGACCTTGGATCATCCTTGCGATCAGCAGGAGAATCGGACCGACCACACCGGCAGCGGCGTGAGTGGGGATGGTCGCGATCAGCAAGCTTCCGATTCCCATGGCGATCATTGCCAGAGCCAGGGAATTCTTACGACCGTACTTGTCGGCTATACGTCCGAAGACGAATCCGCCGACGGGGCGGGCAACGAATGATACGGCGAAAATTGCGAGGGTTTGCAGTAGAGCCGCCGTGGGATCGTCGGAGTCGAAGACCGCATCTGCGATGTATGTGGAGAACAGCGCAAAGATCGTCCAGTCGAAGAACTCGAGCACGTTGCCGAACAAGGCTGCTCTCAACGATTTCATCTTCGTTCGATGATCGGTCGTATGTTGACTCATGGCTTGTGCTCCCTTGGGTATCACGGTGTTCGACCGATCCGGGGTCGTGATGACTCGTCCGGACGGATTTCACATTGGAATGGCGGAAGGACCTTGGCGCCGGAGCACTCGACGATGTGGATGCCGTCGACTCCCGACCGGCGCATGCAAGGGCAGCCTCGACGAGGTCAGGCGACTCTCGCGACCGCAAGAGGGCGTGACCCGTCAGCTCGTGTCAGGTGCCAGGACCCCGGCAGGCATGACGAGCGTCACACTATAGGGCGGTGCATGAATTAGTCAACGAGTATTCACTTCGGCTGGCGCTCGTCTCCGGCGCTCTCGGCTGGGGTGCAGTGCTGTTGCGCTGCAGGAGCGCTGCCGACAGGCGGGACCCTTACCGCCCCGGAGCCGTTACCGTAGAGGTCATGACGGCCGATCCGGAGAGCCCACGACGCGTGCGACTTGAAGCCGACGACCGGCGTGAGCAGTTGATCATGGTGGCGATGAAGTTTTTCGCCGGCAAGCCGTACGACCACGTCTCGACAGCCGACATCACCGAAGCGGCGGGGACCACACGTACGAATCTCAACTATCACTTCGGGAACAAGCGGAACCTGTATTTGGAAGCACTCCGGCGCTTCGCGACGTTGCCGTCGACGTTGCCTCGCGACGTCGGTGAGGGCGCCGTCGAAGACAACGTAGACCGCCTGTTCGGACGGTGGCTCGACTTCGTCGAGTGCAACCACGAAGCATTCATGGCGCTCTATTACGCACAGCGATCGACTGCGGGCGATGACGTCAAGGTGTTGCTGGAAACGGCCCTGGCCGCCTGGGAAGATCGGCTGCTCTCCGTTCTGCGGCTGCCCTCCGGGGACATCGTCGCGCGTGCGCGTGTCCGTGCGTTCCAAGCAATGGTCGGTGTCGCGACCCAGGAATGGCTCGAGCACCGTGTGTTGTCGAAGGTGCAGGTCAAAGACTTGTTGACGCGGACCCTGCTCGAGCTGGGGCGGTTGTAGATACCGCTCCCGTTCGGCGTGGCAATAGCCCTCCCCGTGGTCGTCCGGGAGCCGCACGCTATTGACATAGTCGTCAGTAAAGCCCAGGATGTGTACTGGGTCACATCCGCATGTCTATTGATGTATCGAGTCCGAGCCATCGAACGCTTGGAGGAAGGGGAGCCGATGACGATCGACGACGCCACACGGACGGTGCTGCAGGCCCGCGAAAGCGTTTTCGCGTCGCCTTCCGCTCTTGCCGGCGTGACGGGCGTACGACCACAGATCCTCGAGTCGTGGCGCCGCTCCCTGTCGTACGGGCTCGACCCGGATCGATGCGTGCCCAAACCTTCCCCGTCTCCGGACTCGAGTGCACTTCTCCGCAGATTCGCCGGCATCGTCATCGAAGGCAAGAGCGCGGCGATGGCGCAGTCGAACTGCAGTGTGGCGATCACCGATCCTGACGGGCGCCTGCTGAATCGATGGGTGACCGACGGAGGCTTTGCCGCGACCCTGGACGGAAAGCTGATCGTTCCCGATTTCTCGGTCGCCGAGGGCGCTACCGGCACGGGTAGCAGCAGCATAGTCCTGGAGACGGGTCAGCCGGCGGCGGTTGCAGGTCCGGAGCACTTCAACGGTGACTGGATCGGTTTCACGTGCGCAGGAGCCCCGGTCAGGCACCCGATTACTCGCCGCTTGATCGGATCCCTCAACCTCACGGTCCGGCATTCCGACACCAGTCCTGTTCTGTTGTCGTGGGTGACGGATATGGCGGCCGACATCGAACGCGCAATGCTGGACAACGCATCGACGGAAGAAAAACTCCTCCTAGCTGCGTACATGAAGGCGAAGCGGGACGCCCGTCACCCGGTTGTGTGCCTGAACGGCCGCACCGTAATCAGCAATGCACCCGCAGCCCGCATGCTCGGTCCCGTCGACCAAGGGCTCGTGTGGGAGGCTGCGTCGAAATTCTTGCGCGATCGGTCGGGGATTGCCGCGCTCACCCTGGCCGACGGATCCTCGGTAAGAGTGGATGTCACCGCGGTGTCGGACGGAGCCACGCCGATAGGTGCGGTCGTGCGGCTTACACCCGACGATCGCATCGAGGGGGCGATCTCTGCGCCGTCGAGCCCACCGGCGTCCCTGCCGGGTTTGGTGGGTGCGAGTAGTGCCTGGCGACGGCTTTGTGCCCGGGCCGGTTCGGGCGCCGCCTCTCCGACCCTGGTCGTCGGTGAGGCAGGCGCCGGCAAAATGGCGGTTGCCTCCGCTATCGGCGGACAGGCTCCTGCGGTGGTCGACGCGGAGAAAAGCTATTCCACTCAGGCGCAATGGCTCGACGACGTCCGTGGAGCGTGCCAATCGGGCGCCGCCCACGTCGTCCTGCGGCACCTGGACTGCTTGGACGCATCTTGGGCCGGATCGACTGCGCGACTTCTCGAAGAGGCGCGCGATCGGGGCCTCCGGGTCAGCGCGACGTTCACGAGACGGACGGCTGATGGCTCGACAACCCCGCTTCTCGACTGGTTCGACGAGATCTTGGAAGTGCCACCGCTTTCGGACCGAATGGACGATATGGGGCTTCTTCTGGAGAGTCTTACTGCCCGCCATGCGGCAGCAGGCCACCGTGTCCGCTGGTTGCCCGATGCCGTGCAGGTGATGACCCGCATCACGTGGCCTCGTAACGTAGCATCGCTGGAACGTACCGTGCGAGAAGTTCTTTCGGGATACACGAAATCGACGGTCGGGGCAACGGATCTGCCCGCGGATCTGCGTGCCCGTGCGAGCCGCCGTACTCTCGTCGGCCTCGAGCAAATCGAGGCAAAGGCAATCATCGACGCGCTGCGCAATGCCGACGGCAACAAGCGGCACGCTGCCGACGCTCTCGGTATCGCGCGATCGACGCTGTATCGCAAAGTGCGCGTACTGGGAATCGATCTGAGCGCATCGAACTACTGATGCCGGCCGGCTCGAGGTTCGACCTGCTCGAACATCCATCCAGACCGCGAGCCGGACCCTGGTCGTTCATGTCCGAGTGAACTCCCGAGTACGGCCCGCGGCCTGAATTCGACCCTGCTCACTTCACGAGAAGCCCCGCATCCACCGGCAATGTCGCACCGGTGATATAGCGCGCTTCGTCGGATGCAAGGAACAGGACGGCATTGCTGACGTCGATCGATTCCACCCACGGAATGGGCAGCAGATTGACCGACTGCGAAGCGGGCTCGAAATCTGCTCGTGTCGGGTTCTCCAGATCCGGCCGAAAGATCCGATACGTGCCGTCGTTCTGGATCATCGGTGTATCGACCTGTGTGGGATGGACCGAGTTGACGCGGATCTTGTGCTCCGCGAGTTCCTGGGCGAGGGTCCTCATCAATCCAACGACGCCGTGTTTGGATGCGGAATAGTGTGCGACGCTCTGCATCCCCTTCAGACCGGCAACCGAACTCGTGAAGATGATCGATCCACCTCGACCGCCCCCGATGAGATGCGGCACTGTTGCCACGGCCGTGTTCCAGGCGCCGGTGAGGTTGACATCGATCATTTGCTGCCACGAGTCGGCCGGAATCTCATGTGTGCGGTGGGGGAGTGGCGCTATGGCGGCGTTGACCGACACGATATCGAGACGTCCCAATTCTGCTACCGCACCGGCGATACCGGACACGAGTTTCTCGAGATTGCGGACATCGATCGCCAGCGTGATGATTCGTCTGCCCCGAGATTCGACCTCACACGCGGTTTCGGCAAGATCTTCGGCGGTGCCCATCGGATAGGACACGTTCAGGATGGCATCGGGGACATCGATCGCGATGATGTCGGCACCCTCCTCAGCCAGACGGACTGTATGCGCGCGACCCTGCCCACGTGCAGCACCGGTGATGAGAGCAACTTTTCCTTCGACACGTCCCATGTAGTACTCCTCTGCTGTGGTGGCACTGTATTGCTGCAGTCGTGGATCCCGCTGTGGGATCGGTGCAGAGCCGGGCGGACGACCGAGGTTCCGACTGCCGGCTCTGCACCGATGTCACTATTGGGCGGTGTAGCCACCATCCACGGCGATTTCCGTCCCGGTCACATACCGCGCGTCGTCCGAGGCGAGGTACAGCGCAGCCTGGGCGATGTCGTTCGGTTCACCGAGCCGCCCCATCGGGATGCCGTCGAGGAGAACCTGAAACGCCTGCGGATTCTTCTCTTGCACCGGGCCGACAATATCCGAGTGGACAATTCCGGGGCAGATGGCGTTGCAGCGAATCCCGTCCTGCGCCGTTTCGAGCGCGACGACTTTCGTCAGCGTCCGGATACCGCCCTTACTCGCCCCGTAAGGCGAGCTGTAACGCATCCCGACGATCCCGCTGATCGACGCGATGTTCACGATCGCGCCACCGCGGCCGCTGCGTTTCATCTCGCGCACAGCGTACTTGCAACCGAGCCATGTACCACTGAGGTTCGTGTCGACGACCGAGCGGTAGGTGTCGTAACTCATCTCGTCGATAGGGTCACGGCGAGTGATGCCAGCATTGTTGACGAGGATATCGACCGAACCGAATCTCGCCCGAGCTGCATCGAACGTGGCGATCCAGTCGGATTCTTCCTGCACATTCTGCTGCATCACCTCCACCTGGGAGCCGGCGGGGAAATCCTCGAGCCGGTCCTTCACGGCGGGTGAGATGTCGGTAAGCACGACCGCCGCGCCTTCCTGCGCGAACAGTCTTGCGGTGGCGAAACCCAACCCGGCTGCAGAGGCGCCACCCGTAACGATTGCGACCTTGCCGGTGAGCCGACCGTTCTGCGATGTCTGCTCAGCCACGGATGTCCTCCCATACGCGCTTGTTGCCATCACGTACCACGTGTCCCCAGCGCAGTCCTGGGAAGTGCCCTCCGGCAGCGGGAATCTTCTCGTCCCACATACGTTTGCGGAATCGCTCCACAGCCGCGTGGGCGCGATCGTGGTCGGTGTGGCTGATGAAGTTCCACTGCCCGCGATCGTTGTCGTCGACCAACTCGGGCTGCGCATGCACGAGATCGCCGAGCAGCAGGCCGCGCTCCCCGTGGGAGCGGAGTTCGAGCACGACCTGTCCCGGGGTGTGCCCGCTACCGTCGAGGGCTACGACGCCAGGTAGCAACTCCAGTTCTTCGTCAGCCTGAAAAAACTTGGTCTGGTCGGCAATCGGTCTCAGTCGGACGGCGGGGGCATCGTTCTCCGGGTGGCAGAAGTTGGCCGAGAGCTCGAGCCGCTCCATGCTCTTGTCGACCTCCTCGTCGGTGAAACCGAAGTCCGGAGCCAGGAACCAGTTCCAGTCGCGTTGATCGATGTGGTAAGTCGCGTTCGGGAAGTACGGTTTCCCGTCCACACTGGCCCAGCCGATGTGGTCGAAGTGAAGGTGCGTGAAGATCACGTCGGTCACGTCGGATCGATCGAGGCCGGTCGCGGCAAGTGAGGACCGGAAGCCGCCTCCGGCGAACGGCCACTTGGGCTGCGGGCCCGCACCGCCGTCGACGACGATGATCCGATCACCCGCCCGCACCAGGTAGCCGCCGAGCGTGTTGAGGTGCTGGCACTGATGGAATACCGGCTCGAGCAGGTTGCTGTACGGATCCCAATCGGAATCTTTCAGATTGGGATAGAAGGCGTTGCCAGGTACTACCGCCTCACCGTCGATCAACGGCGTGATCTCGATGTCACCGATTTTCATGATATGTCCTTGATCGTCGGGTTGCTGTCAGGTGCTGCGCGGTGGGCGGTTACGTCACGTCCGCGCCGGCCTTCACGTCCGCGGCCGGGGTGAGCTGTGCGTGGGAAGTAGCCGAATACCGGTAGTGCTTGAAGCCTTCCGCTGCTTCCGCCTTCACCGATGCTGCCCAGTTCGGGAAGCCGCCGAAGTTCATTGCGACGCCGAGAGTCTTGCCTTCCACGTTCGTTCCGAGCCACCATGCGCGCAGTTTGGCGCCGGCGGGGAAGATGGTGGCGTTGTAGAACGCGTGGAGCAGGTTGTTGTATTCCTCTACGGCCTCGGATGCAACCTCGACGCGAGTCTGGTTCTTGTCTCGAAGTTGCGAGATGGCTTCCCCGATGGTCTCTGCGGCGGGTTCGATCATTGCCGGTGCGTTTGCGAACGGGATCTGCGGTCCGGCGATCATGAAGAAGTTCGGGAATTCGTCCACTGCCATCGCCAGGTGCGTACGGGGACCGTCCTGCCACTTCTCGGCGAGGCTGCGTCCGCCCCGGCCGCGGATGTCGATGCGAGTCAGCGCACCGGTCAGGGCGTCGAATCCGGTCGCGAAGATGATGATGTCGAATTCCAACTCGGTGCCGTCTGCCAGCCGGATTCCGGTCTCGGTGACGTCGTCGATCGCGTTGGAGCTGACATCGACGAGATCGACGTTGTCGCGGTTGAATATCTCGTAGTAGAAGTTCCCCAGCGGGGGACGCTTTGCTCCGAACGGGTGGTCCGATTTCGGGCAGAGCAACTCCGCCGTGGCGGGGTCCTTCACGATCGTGCGAATCTTGTTGCGGATGAAGTCCGACACTGCCCCGTTCGACTCGGGGTCGACGAACACGTCGTCGAAGGTCTCCAGGAAGAAGCGGAAGCCGCCCTCCTCCCATGCTGCTTCCAAGAGCCGCTGCCGCTGTTCTGGAGTCACGTCACCAATGACTCGGTTGGCCGGGTTCATGGCCATGCCCATCGCCTGTCGGCTCACCTGTTCCCAGATCTCGTCGTAGCGGGATTTGATGGATTGCCGCTGTAGGTCGTCCAGCACGTAGTTGCGCGCCGGCAGTACATAGTTCGCCGTTCGCTGGAAGATGGTGAGGCGCTCGGCCACTGTTGCCACGAGGGGGGCCACCTGGATCCCACTGGCGCCGGTCCCGATTACGGCGACACGCTTACCGGCGAAGTCCACAGGTTCGTGCGGCCATCGCGCGGTCAGGTACCACTCGCCCTGGAAGTCGGCCAGCCCCGGGTAGGGCGGCTCCTGCGGAGCGGAGAGCGGTCCGGTGGCGCTGACGACTGTGCGGCAGACGATGCGCTGACCCGATTCGGTGGTCACCGTCCACAGGTCGCGGCCTTCGTCGAAGACGGCCGCTTCTACACGAGTGTTCAGTTCGATTTCGCGGTGCATGTCGAATCGCTCGACCACGTGCTTCAGGTAGGCCTGGACCTGCGGCTGGCTGGGGTACCGTTCCGGCCAGTCCCAGTCGTCCTGCAGATCTTTGTCGAAGCCGAAGCAGTAGACCCAGCTTTCGCTGTCGGTACGTGCGCCGGGGTAGCGGTTCCAGTGCCAGGCTCCACCGACGTCGTTACCTACTTCCAGCACCCGTGCCGAGAGGCCGCGGCGGCGGGCTTCGTGCAGCATCCGGATACCGCCGAATCCCGCGCCGATGATCAGTACGTCCAGTTCTGGTTCGTGCATCATTTTCTCACTCATCCAATCGTCAAAGTGTCAGGTTGTGGAGAGGCTCCTGCGACGAGGCAGGTTGACGTCGAGTCGTGCGTGCTGGTCATCGACGCGAGGAGGACATGCTGGGGCGTGGTGATGTGCCGGCGGGTTGTTTGGCCCGGTCGGTGCGGGAGTGCCGCCGCCGAGCGTGGGTGAGGACAGGTCGGGCCAGTTTGAGCGAGCTGAATTCGCTCAGCCGTCGTCTCGAACCGGGGTCTAGGTGTGGGGTGCAGGTCGTGTCCATCAACTGCGACAAGCGGCGGTAGAACTCATCGGGCATCAACCCGAACTCGGGGAGGATGTGTTCATCTCCGCCTCCGTAGGGAAGCCACTTCAATGCGAACCTCACCATGAGATCTTCATCGTGTGTCACTGTTTCACTTCCTTGGTCCTTCTCGAGTTGCTTCAGTGGCTGCGTACATTTGAACCGGGTCACGTGAATTTCTACGATGCTGTGTGGCACTGTGTTTCGGCACGATGAGTGTCATCCCATGAAGAAGCCGCCGTTGACGTCCACCACTGCACCGGTCATGTAGGCAGCGCCGGGGGAGGCGAGAAAGGCGGCAATTCCGGCCACATCCTGTGCTGTCCCGAGCCGACCGAGTGGGCAATAGCTACCGTCGTATCCCTTGCCCGCGATCATGTCGGTGTCGATCGCCCCCGGAGCAACGGCGTTGGCGACGATGTCGTGGGTGGCTTCGGTTCGTGCGAGCCATTTGACGGCGGCGTGCAGAGCGCCCTTGCTGGCCACATAGTGTGGCCCCGAGGCGACGCCCCCGACTTTGCCGGCTGCGGAACCGACGCACACAATGTTGCCGCCGTTTTTGCGCAACAAGGGCAGCGCTGCGGCCACTGTCCACAATGATCCCTTGAGGTTGATCCCCATTACCCGGTCGAACTCGTCGACGTCGATGTCTCCGAGTTCGGCGGGCTCGCCGTATACCCCCGCAGAGGTCACCAGGATGTCCAGGCGGTCCAAGTCGTCGAAGGCACGGGCGACGGACGCTCGGTCGGTGACATCGAGGACCCCATAGGTCACTTCGCCGCCGGCGTCCCGGATCGACTCGGCTGTCTCCCCGCATTCCGCCAGGTCGAACAGCGAAAGGTCTGCGCCCGCAGCCGAGAGTTCCCGGGCGATCGCGGCACCGATACCCCGTGCCGCTCCGGTAACTACCGCGCGTTTGCCCGCGAGCAGTGTCGGGTTCAGAAGGCCTGACGCAAGGGTCGGTCGAACCGGCATTTGATCCTCCAGTGAAGTGTGGGGATTGCTGAGAAGAGGGGAATCGGTCTTCGGTGCCTACGCCTACAACGCCTGTCTGTCGGTGAGAGGTCGACTGCGGCCGATCGAGGAAGGCGCGATTTTGCTGTAGTCCCGCCATGGGTGTCTCAACCGCTCGTGGAGCGGCGGCTCCGTCGTTTAGTGATTTGAGGTTTACTAAAACCAGAGTAGGTCGCTGCGGGGCGAAAAATCAAGAGTCGATTTCGGCGGGGATAGCTTCGTGCGGGCGATCCCCAGGGGCGTGCGGGGAGGTGTCGCAAAGTCGGACACCCAACTGGCCGGTTGTGGGTGCATGATGAGTCTATGGCTTGGTTTACCTGCTGTTATTGCTGATCCTTCTCTGGTGGTCCGGCCGGTCTCCGCTGGTCTCGGACAGGGATGCGCCGGGGGCGGGCCCCTCGCTTCAGGGGTAGATCCGGACGTTGCAGATACGACTACAGACACTCCTGACAGTAATTGAGGATTGCCATGAAACCCTCTTAGTGATTTATTAGTCACTAACGGTGCCCCTCGATCCGACAACAAGTCGGCTCTGGGTGCGAAATCGCGAAGCAGCTTTTTGAGGAGTCGATGATGAACCTGGGTTGGTGGCTGGAACGTTCCACATGGGAGTACGCAGACAAGACGGCGGTCGTCGACGCGGACGGCACAAGCGTGACGTACCGCGAGCTCCGCGCTGAGTCAAATCGGATCGGCAATGTCCTCGCCGGCTTCGGCATCGGCGTCGACGACGTGGTTGTGACGGCGATGCCGGACAATCACACTCACGTCGCAACGTTCTACGCCACGATCAAACTCGGGGGAGCGTTCAGCGGCCTGAACTACAAGGCAAACGACCAGAAGCTGATCGACGATGTGGCGCGCAGTCAGGCACGCATTGCTGTGGTGTCGCTCGAGTACGTGCGCCTCGCGGATCTTCTCGCCGCGCAGCCGAGCATCGAAACGGTGATTGTGACCGAACCCGGCAACCATGGATATCCGGTGTTGTCCGCTCTCACTGCCGACGCATCCGATGAGCTGCGAATCGTGGACCGAGCAGCCAAGGACATCGCCGCCATCAATTTCACTTCCGGGACTTCCGGAACTTCCAAGGGCGTCATCTTCACCCACGGCACCCTGGGGAACTCCGCCTGGGGAGCTGTCTTCCTGGGCGGCATCACGAGCGAGACTCGCAATGTGTCGCTCGTCGGGATGTACCACAGCGGTGGCATCCACGATTCGATCCGGATGATCATGGCGGGCGGAACCATCCTGTGGAGCGGCGGATGGGACGTCGACAGGGTCGTGGAGATCTTCGAGAAGCGCTCCCCGAATTGGATGTACTGGATCATTCCGACCATGATGCGGGATCTCATGCGTCATCCGCGGTGGGACTCGCTCGACTTGACCGGCTTGCGCACCTATGTTGCCGGCGAGCCGGTTCCGGACGATGTGCGCGACGCACTGCTCTCCAAGGGCGCCCAGGTCGGGAATATGTACGGGTGTACCGAAGCCATGCCGGTCTGCATCCTCGGCCCATCGTTGTACTACGGGGAAGAGTCCGAAGTCCCGGTCGGTTCATCGGGCCATCCGATCCGCGGATTCTCCGAGGTAGTCCTCAAGGACCCCGAATCGGGCGCGACCTTGACCGGCAACGACGTCGAGGGCGAGGTGTGCATCAAGGGCGATGTCGTCACGCCGGGTTACTACCGCGATCCGGAACGTACCGCCGAGGCCTTCGACAGCGAAGGGTATCTCCACACACGCGACCGCGCGTACCGGAGCGCGGACGGCTGGTACTACGTACGGGGTCGAATCGACGACATCATCAATCCGGGTGGCGAAAAACTCTCGCTGCTCGAAGTCGACGCCGCACTGCTCGAGCACCCGGACG
Organism: Rhodococcus sp. HM1; assembly: GCF_023218075.1. Lineage (GTDB taxonomy): Bacteria > Actinomycetota > Actinomycetes > Mycobacteriales > Mycobacteriaceae > Rhodococcus. The sequence continues at coordinate 74,432 of NZ_JALPTB010000015.1, forward strand.
TAATCGATGCAGGCTGCATCGGAGTTGCGCACGAACGCTTCGGCGAAGTTCCCGCGGCGTTTGTGCAGATGAGGCCCGGTATCACCGAGGAAGAAGCCAAAGTTGTCCTCGACGCCCACATGATCAGCACGCTCGAACGCTGGAAGCGCCCGCGCCTGTACGTCCTCGTCGACGAAATTCCGCGTACGGCCAAACGCAGCAAGATGCACGGAGCGATGCGTGAACGGGTCCGGGGAATCACCCTCCGCGATGCGGACGGAGTTGTGGGCCTGGCGGCATTGCACTCGACTCAGGACGCAATCGCATGAGTAAGGTGAATTTCAAGAGCCGATTCGCCGACTTGACCGGAGTCATCTATCCCGTGGTGCAGGAGGGCTTGGGGCCCTACAAGTCCGTCGCGCTCGCCGCAGCGGTCTCCAATGCCGGCGGCCTCGGATGCGTGTGTATTCCGGCGCTTACCTTGGGCACCGACGAAGGCGCCAAGGTGCTGCGGGGTTACATCGAAGAGGCCTCTGGACTGACGGATCGCCCGTTCTCCGTAAATGTTCCCGTCGGAACCGCCGAGAACGGAGAGGTACTGCCCTTCAGCGCGGCCTACGTGGGTGCGGTGCTCGATGCTGTCAGAGATTCCGAGATCAGGAAGCGGTTGAGAGTGATCACCACCTCCGCGGGTGCGCCTCGGGTCGTGCGTGATGCGATCGCGGAGAGCGGCCTGATCCACATGCACAAAGTCGGTAGCACGCGCCAGGCCGTCAAAGCCCAGGAGGACGGTGTGGACATCGTCATCGCCTCCGGCTTCGAAGCGGGGGGACACACCCACTCACGCCCGGTCCATACCTTCGTGCTCGGACCCAATGTCGTTGATGCCGTGGATATTCCGGTTCTGATTGCCGGCGGGATCCGTGACGGTGCCACCATGGCTGCTGCTCTCGCGCTCGGTGCGGACGGCGTGGCCCTGGGGACACGATTCGTCGCAAGTTATGAGAACACCGACTGGCACCCCGAATATGCTCGGCGGGTGATCGCCATGCGTGAAGGTGACGATTCGACGGTGCAGGCGATCTACGGTCCATCCCGGATGCTCAGCAATCGAGGTTCGCAGGAGCTCGAGGCGATCAACGCCGCGGGAGAACTCGATCATGACCAGCTGACCAAATGGAAGGACGATCGCCTGCTCGCTGCTCAACGTGATGGTGACCTCGATGGCGGCATTGTTCCGATGGGTCAGGTGGCGAGCGGCATCAAGGAAATGATCCACGTTGCCGAGTTCATTCCCGGGATGGTGGCGGACGCTGCTGCTGTGCTCGAAGGCTTGCGAAGCAGGCTCACGAGCGTCGACGAGTAAAGACGAACCGGAAGTTGTTGTCATTCCCTACCTGATCGACTGGAGACAAAATGCCTTCTGAAAGTGAACTGACTGTACTGCGAGAACAGGTCACCGCAGAGGAGTTGGCGGAGCTCGGTACCGAGCTCGATCGTGACTTCCCTGGTGCCACCGTCGACGAATTTCGGCGCTACCCCGTGCTGTCCGAGGGCGGTTGGTACATGGTCGTCAAACATCAGCCTTCCTTGACCTCGGTAAGCCGCGAACCGTGGAGGCCGCTCGGCCCCGTGTCGCTCACCTCGGAGGGGCTCGTCGTCTGACCGATTTCCTAGTCGGGTGAGCAGCACGACCCGTCGAATGATTCACGCGGACTCGAACCGAGTCGCACGGAAGTACGCTTCACGAGCGAGAAAGGAAAGACATGATTGGCGTTGACGTAGGGGGTAGCTTCACCGACCTGGTGGCCATCCGTGACGGGCAGATCCACACCGTAAAGGTCTCCACGAATGTGGCAGAGCCCCACGAAGCCGTGCTTCAGGGTGCGAAGGAGATCGCTGCGGAGAAGTCGAACGTTTTCAACCATGCCAGTACTCATGGTTTGAACGCGATCATCACCAGAAGGTTGCCGAAGGTCGCCTTCCTGACCACCATCGGCCACCGGGATCTACTCGATGCAGGTCGTGTCTGGCGCCCGGTGGAGGGATTGACCGATCCCGGATGGCGGCGTTCATTCGGTGACGCATCTCGGCCACTCGTGCCTCGCTATCTACGTCGAGGGATCAAGGAACGCCTGACTGCGGACGGCAACGTGCTGATCGAGTTGGACGAGGCGCAGGCACGGGACGAGCTACAAGTGCTCGCGACGAGCGGCGTGCAAGGGGTCGCGATCTGTCTGCTGCACTCGTACGTCAACAACACACACGAGAAGCGCCTGCGCGAACTGGTCCGCGAGGTCCTCGGGGACGTCCCCGTCTCGATCTCGAGTGAGGTATCGCCACTGGCGAAGGAGTACCCGCGAGCCTCGACGACGGTCGTGGATGTCTTCATGAAGTTCATCTACACCGAGTACACCGACAAGCTGGACGCGGGCCTGCGTGGAATCGGATTCAGCGGAGACCTCAACTTCGCGGACGGCGCTGCGCACCTCGTCCCAGCCCAGAACGCCATCAAACATCCGTTCCGAATCGTGTTTTCCGGACCCGCAGCCGGCACCGTATCCAGTGCACATTTCGGAAAGCTGATCGGTGTGTCCGAACTACTGTGCGCCGACATCGGGGGAACCTCCTGCGACATCAGCCTCGTTACCGGCTCACAGCCATTCGTCGACACGACCATCGAGTTGGAGCACGATCTCGTCGTCAACACCTTGTCGAATGAAATCTCGGCGATCGGCGCCGGCGGCGGAAGCATCATCACCATCAACGCTGCCGGCGATCTCCTGGTCGGTCCAGGGGCGGCGGGCGCGAATCCCGGGCCGGCATGCTACGGACTCGGCGGCCAGCATCCGACAACGACGGACACATGCCTCTTGATGGGAATCGTCGACGGTCAGAACTTCGCCGGCGGTCGCTTCTCCCTCGATCCGGAACTGTCCCGTCAGGCATTCGAACGACTGGACACCAACCTCACCCTCGAGCAACGAATTTCCTTCGCCTTCCACATCGGCATTCACAACATCGCCGAAGGGTTGACCAATGTCGCGGTCAGCCACGGCATCGACCCGCGCGACTACAGCCTGATCGCCTACGGTGCAGCCGGTCCGATGCTGCTGCCCGCGACGTTGGAATATGTGAAGGCAAAGGAAATCGTCGTTCCGCCGCATCCTGGACTGTTCTCCGCACTCGGGTTGGTGAGCTCGGATCTCGTCTACGCGGCCAGCAAGAGTGCCTATCACGTCCTGAGCGCGGACGTGGCAGACGAGGTAACGAATATTTTCCGTGAGATGGAAGATGAACTGCGGACCAGTATCCCTGAGGCGCAGCGTGACTCGGTGGTGTTCGAGCGCACCTTTGACGGAAGGCTCGTCGGCCAGTCGTGGGAAACGCCATTCGTGAAGGCGCCCGCCGGCGACCTCACCGCCGACAGCATCGAGCAGATGATCGAAGCCTTCCACGACACCTACCTCGAGCGTTCCGGGAACCGATTCGAGTTCATTCCGGTCCAGGCAGCGACCTTCCGGGTTCAAGCTGTTGCGCCCACTCCGAAGGTCGAGTACCCGATTGTGGAATCCAGGGCCTCCGGCAGCCCCGAACCAACAGGCACGACGACCATCAAGTACTTGACGGCTGATGACATCCAAGCACATGTGTATGAACGTGCGACGCTGATGGCGGGGGATATCATCAATGGCCCAGCTGTCATCCGTGAGGCTTTGTCGACGACATTTGTCGTTCCGAATCAGCAAGCCACCGTCGGTCAGTACGGCGAGCTCCACATTCGTCAGCTCTGATCCGGCAGCAACCCGTACACCAAAGTCTGAGGAACTTCACTCATGTCCACATCATCATCGAACTCGATCGCCTTGCGCGATCTGGACGGCCAAGAATTCTCTGCGCGCTACAACTGTGACCGCTTCACGGCGACGGTGCTGTCCAACCGGATGAGGTACATTCTCGAGCATCTCAGTACGCGTATCCTGACCAATGCGTTCTCGCCGATTCTGCGCGACTGGTACGACTTCAACGCAACGATCTCCGGTCCTCCCGAACTGAACTACCAGATGCCTGCGGTCGGCAACAGCTTGGCAGCGTTCTTCGGTTCGATGTCCGAAGCCGTCCGCATTACGATCGAGGAGTTCGGCCCCGAAAACCTGCGTCCGGGCGACATCATCGCCGCCAACGACCCTTACCGGGTCGGCACCCACGTCAACGACGTCTGCTTCATCCGCCCGGTTTTCGCCGGTGACCGTATCGTTTCGTTCGTATCGGTGAAAGCCCACCAGCTCGACATCGGTGGAGTAGTCCCCGGCGGCTTCAGCGCCACGAAGCACAATGTGTTCGAAAACGGCCTCGTTCTCGCCCCGATTCTTCTCTACCGGGACAACAAGCCGGTGAAAAGCACGTTCAACCTGCTGTTCGACAACTCGAGGTTCGGCGGAATCATTCTGCCGGACATCAAGACCATCGATCAGAGTCTCCAGTTTGGTGAGCGGTTGATCCTGGAAAGCGTCGAAAGATACGGCATCGACGCCTATTTCGGTGCGATCCGCTACGCAGTCGACTCGTCGGCCGAGTCGATGGCCGCGGCACTGAACAAGGTCGCCGACGGCACGTACACCGGCGTCGGATACATCGATGCGGATGCGGTGGACCAATCCCGCGAGTACGAGATTCACCTCACTCTCACCAAGGTGGGGGATCGGCTCGAAGTCGATTTCAGCGGCACTTCGCCTCAGGCCCGCACAAGCATCAACGCGGCCGCGCTGGATGCGAAGTCCGCGGTGGTGATGGCGCTGAAGTTCCTCATCGACCCCACTACCCCGTACACCTCCGGAGCCTTCCGGAATATCGATGTGGTGCTGCCTGCCGGCACCGTGGTCAGTGCTACCCCCCCGGACGGCGCGATCTTCATGTACTGGGAAGCTACGCAACCTCTGATGAAAGCCGTCTTCGAGGCGCTCGACTCCGCACTCGGGAAGAACGCGGTTGCCGGTGACTTCGGTTCCATGGGCATCCACAACGCCTACGGCCTCACCGATACCGGGCAGCCGTGGGGCAGCATGGCCGTCGGTGGCGGCGAGCACGGGCCGTGGGGGGCGACGAAGGAGGGCGACGCCGACAGCTACCAGTCGTTCTACCAAGCCAACGGAATCGACCCCGCCATCGAGTCGATCGAATCCGACAACCCGGTGGTGATCCTGCGCCGTGAGTACGTCGAGGACTCCGCAGGCTCCGGATATCACCGCGGTGGTGCCGCCGTGCGCAAGGACACGATGTACCTCACCGCGGCAGAGCATTGGACCACCCTCCTGTCCACGAAGAAGGCTCCGGGAATTGGTGTCTACGGCGGCGGTGACGGTGTCGCCGGCGCGGCGTGGCTGTTCCCCGATGAGGTCGCCCGAGTCGCCGAACGTCAGGATCTGATCGCGACCCACGACGAAATCTATGCCCGGTCTACACCGGTCACCGGTGTCATGGATCCCGAATCGAAGGTGCTCGACCCGTCCGGCGAGTACTTCTACTACGGGGACAACCCTATCTGGCAGACCACTCCGAACAGCGTCTTCCGCTATCAGACCTGTGCCGGCGGCGGTTGGGGTAACCCCCTTGACCGGGAACCGGAACGCGTTCTCGACGACGTACGCAACCTCTATGTCAGCATCGCGGGAGCGGAACGCGACTACGGCGTGGTCGTCATCGGCGATCCACTTCACGACCCTGAAGGTCTCGAGCTCGATCTGGACGCAACCGAAGCATGCAGGGCGCGACTTCGAGTCGGACGATAACCGGGAAGGAACTCCATCGGGGACGGCACTCGGTCGGTGTTCGAGTGCCGTCCCCGACTGCCGCCTCCTCGCCCCCCGACCTCGCGACCCGAGACATCTAAAATGGGGTGTTCGCATTGCGAGGAGAGCCATGGGCATGTGAAGGGTCGCCCGAATTCCGCACCTGTACGCACCGCGGACGGTTCGATGCGGACATCGTCGCCGAACTCGCGGCGGAGGGCTTCGAGAACGCTCGTATAGTCGGTCGAGGCGGCTTCGGTGTCGTCTATCGCTGCCGACAACCGGCGCTCGACCGGATGGTTGCCTCAGGTACTGAACCCAGACCTAGATGTTGCGGGTCATGACGTTGTAGACACCGGCATAGGGAGGGACTGAGCGAAGGGGACGGGTCTTGCGCGGCAGGATGAGAAGTACCACCAACGCATCCGCCGACAGGAAGAACCCGACCGCGACGCACCGTAACGCCCCCGCTGTCCATCGAGGGACGCCGCCTCGTCCAGCGCTGCCAAACCCGCCCGATCTCCCACGTCGCCGCCGAAATGGGCATCTCCCGCGCCTGTGCCAGCAAATGGGTACACGCCACCGCCAGTTCGGCGAACTCGGTCTCCTGGACCGCCCCAGCGTGCCGCACCACCAACCCATCGCCATCCCGGCCGAGGTCGTCGCCCGGATCGAGCAGCTGCGACGCGAGAAGAAGTGGTCGGCGCGGCGCATTGCCCTCGAACTGGCCGTCGACGGCGCCCGGATCGCGGTGCGCACCGTCAGCCGACATCTGGCCCCCCTCGGCGTGAACCGGCGCAGGTTCCTCGACCCGGCCGGAGACAGTATCGCGAACCGCAGCGGATCCTCGCGCGCTGTCCCGGCACGTCGAACCTTTGGGGCTGGTTCGTGATGGGCAACGTACCCAAGTAGATTGGGGAAATGGGTATTCATACCGATTCGGCCCCGAAATGGTTTGTCGAGGCACTCGCCGCGCGGGTCGAGACCGGCCACGTCACGGTAGACGGGTTGACCATTGCATACCGCGCCTGGGGTAAGGAAGGCGCGCCCGGGATCGTGCTGGTGCACGGCGGTATGGCGCATTCTCACTGGTGGGACCACATCGCACCTCAACTCGCCGAGGGGCGCCGCGTGGTCGCCTTGGACCTGAGCGGGCACGGCGACAGCGATCACCGCGACAGCTACGGACTTGAGCCGTGGACACGCGAGATTCTCGCCGTCGTCGATGACGCTGGGATCACCGGTCCGCCCGTGTTGGTGGGTCACAGTATGGGCGGGATCGTGTCGTTCGCGGCGTCACGCCTGTACAGCGAGTCGTTCGCGGGCGTCGTCCTCCTGGATTCGCCGATCCGGGACATGACGCTGGAAGAGGAAATGCGAGCGCAGGGGGCTCCTACCCGGACCGAGCGGAAGACCTATCCGACAGCGGAGGAGGCTCTGGCCCGGTTTCGGCTCGTGCCGCCGCAAGAGGACGCCGAGCCGTACGTGATCGATCACATCGCGCGGCAGTCCATGCGGCAGGGGCCGGACGGTTGGTACTGGAAGTTCGACACTTTGCGCATCGGGCGGGAGCGCCCCATCGGGAACGTCGTATCGAAGTGTCGCGTGGCCTACTTCCGGTCGGAGCACGGCGTCGTGACCACGGATCTGCTTGCGCAGATGCGCGAGCATTTCGGTCCCGATGCGTTGGTGACCGAGTTGCCGGCCGCCGGCCACCATCCGATGATCGATCAGCCGCTGGCCGTGGTCGCCGCGGTGCGGACCGTGCTCGAGGCGTGGGACCTGCCGTAATTTCTCTCGTCGGACTGACAGACCGCCGTCGTCGGCATAGATGAATAGCTTCCGGCCCTGGCGTCGAACAACGCCGTCGCCCGTCGCGACGGCGTTGTTCGGCACATACCGCGTGTTGGCCCTCGCGACCGTACTGTCACGCCAGTTCAGTCATCGTGCGCAGGGGAGATCGATTCCAGCGCAAGGTACTTCGTTCCTGTCCGAAGAGGCTCAGGATAAGTCCGATCAAGATCATCGCCGCGACCAGGAAGATCAGGGCGGAGGTGAAGCCCATTGCGCTCAGGAGAGCGGCGAGGATGAAGGTGCTCGCGAAGGTCATCATGCGGGCGATGGTGTTTGCTGTTCCCGCGCCGAGGGCTCGTCGGCGGCCGAACTTTGCTCCGACAGCGGCATCGGCGACGCACGGCGCCCGGCGGGGTGCGCGCACCATGGTCCCGTGTCCCTGTGCCGCGCACACCCACGTGCGGGTTCCGCCCGGAGTGTGCTCGTTCCCGGTAGCGGCCGCCCCGGAAGCACGTCGACGCCGGGCACTCCTACGCGCCCACCTACATTGGGCACCTCTCCTGAGGATCATCTTGATGGATAATCGTGCTTATCCATCATGGACGGTTGGAGCTCGTCGGCGGCACTTCTCCTCGCAGCGCCGTGATCGACACCGCAGCGCACGTCAGTACCCGGGTGCCGAATCGGCGGGGCGAAGATGGCCCCCCTTGATCGCGGCGCCGGGCACGGACTCGGGGGCCGGCGGCACGAGCTTGCAGCGTCGCGCGGGCGTGATGGTTCGACTCCCGGTGCTACCCAGCCGTGGGCAGGTACGGGTAGGGAACCTCACGGCGTCGGTGTCCGTTCGGTAGAGTTTTCGTGTCACCGTCATCCCCCCTGCACGGTGACCGAGGCCCCGCCGGAGTTGCCCCCCAAACTCTCTCCGGCGGGGTTTCTCAGTTCGATCTCGCCGATCTCGACCGAGCGTGCGACACTGCATGACGGCCGGTTCGGACTGCGCCGTGCAGGGGGTTGCGCAGTGCGGGGGGTTGCGCAGTGCGGGGGGTTGCGCAGTGCGGGCCGGCTCTTGTCGTCTTCCGTGCCCGGAGTCCCGTCGGCGCTTCCGCTGATGGAACCGGATCATCCACGCACCGGGAGGGTGGCGGTGTCCCCGGCGGAATGGATCGACGCACGCTGCTGGAAACATGCGTGCATTGCATGCACGCTACGCATGCAACCTTGCGTCGCGAGGGGCCGAGCTTTTAGTTCGGCACCACCGCCTCGGGTCTGCGCACTCGGTAGGCGCTTGTTCTGCTTGTGGTCGAGGTCCTCGGCCCAATCCGCAGCACAGCCGCGTTCGTACTCGCTACTCCCCCGGCTCGACGCTGCGTCGCAGGCAGGGCCCTCAGTCCTGATCGTCCAGCGATGCGAAACGAACGTCCCGCCAGAATTCGCACAGCAGGGCCAACGACCTGTGCTGATCCCATTCCCGCAGCGCCGTCACATACCGGGCATGTTGGGCGGTGTCGCGTTCGACGCTGAGTTCGAGGACGGGAAAGTCCAGCCGCCGCATGGCTTCGGCGACCATCACTCGGACCGCTCTACCGTGGAAATCCTCGAACGGATGCACGTGCAGTGCCTGAGCCTCCAGGTAGGCGAGGGCTTCGAGTTGAAGCTCGACGTCGCCGGCGCAGTAGTCGAGTCGGCCGGTGAAGCTGTGGAACAGCTCCCGCATCTGTCGGTCCACATGGATGTGTTCCGGCGGATAGTGGCCTCCTACCCGGACCGGCTTCCTGCGCCACCTGCCGGCGATGTCGGGCATCACGTCGATCAGGATCCGGCGATGGAACTCGCGGAGCAGATCCACGTCCATCGCCTCGTCGGCGAAGTGACCGGAGGCTACCTCGTCGAGCAGCCGGCGCAGCGGCTCGGCGATCAGATCGGCGACCTCGTGGTAGGTCTTCGTACCGAACAGCGTCTCGAATTGGCGGGTGCTGCCGGTATCGACCGGCTCCGCCGGCTCACCCACCGGTCGCTGCTGCTGCGCGGGTCCGTGCGTGCACGATCAGCGCGAGCCCAGCATGGCGCGCTGGCGGTGCCGTGCCTGCTCGATCCACCGGTCGGAGACCGGCTCGCCTTCCATCGCCATGCTGTGGATCACGTGATCGACCACGGCGGCGCGCCGCCGATAGACCTTCTCCTCGGTAGGCAGCGCACGCCACCGTGCGACCAGTGCCCGAACGTCGTGTGTGGTCACGGCGTGCTCCCTTCCGTCTCGATCCGGTCCGTTGTACCCCCATGATGGCAGGCGGTGGCGACAGCGAGCAATCGAGACGGGCTGTGCCGGCCTGCGGACATGCGCGGACCGCGGCGCTGTCGGCGCCGTGGTGTAGGCACAGCTGGACGACGAGACGGCGGATGTGCCTGTCGCGCCCACCGGGGTAGGGGGATCGAATGGTTGTGCTTCTCATCTTCAATGTGCTCGGAATCCTGGCCGCGCTCTTCTGTGCGCACAGGTCGTATCGCCGTTACGGCCGCCCGGTTCGGGCGGTGGCGGCCGGCGTCGGAGGGCTTCTGATTCTTCCGCTGATCGTCGTGGTGGCGGTCGCTGCGGCCACCCCGCGAGCATCGCGTATTGGGTAGTGAAACGGGGTCGTAAAAAGGCGAAAAGTGCAGTTCAGATGGCATTTCTCTGCGCACTGATCGAGTAAGATCGATCTTGAAACGTTCCCGGAATCGGGGGAACTCCGCCCAGGGTCGGGCGCAGTCGAGGAGGTCGCGTGGCGGACGAGAACGCCAACCAGGACACGTTCGGAACCGAGGATCAGGGAGGGCACAATGGCACCGCAGAGCGAGGAATTCACCACGCAGGTCGAGGGAATCGACCTGACGATCGCGGCCGAGACCAGGCGAATCTTGGTCGAGTGGCTGGGAATCGACCCGGCGACCGAGCAGGAGCAGATCGACCGGGAAGCGCTGCGCCTGCAACAGATGACCGAGGACGCGGCCGAGCAGTTCGAGCAGGCGACCCCGACGGCCCCGGACGCGACGTACCAGGACGCGGTACGCGCCAAGGAAACAGCGTGGCGGGCAGCTCGGGAGATGGTGCTGGAAGGCGAGCTGTATCCGCAGGTGACACCCGAGATCCGAGAGGACTGGGAGCGATTCGAGGAGTGGGCCGACCAGGAAATCGAGAAGGACTGGGGAGCCGCCCGGACAGCGCAGGACCCGGATCGGTGGCGGACCCGGAACGTGAAGCCGAACCCGGCCGCGGGACGAGTAGTGGAACGGGTGTGGCTGGCGAAGCCGGGATGGTTCCTGTCGCTGGCGGAGGCACTGATCGCGCAGCGGATCGAGGACAACCAGCCGGTGCCGATGACCTCCCGCGATCCGCTCGCGGACGAGCTGGCGGCACTGATCGAGGACGAGATGCGGCGCAACCCGCCGCAGGACCCCGATCTGCCGTTCTGATCCAAGCGCAGTGGGCGCAAGTTCGCGATGAACTGTTCGGCCTGCGTAAACAGGGCGAGAAGCTCGGTGATCGCCTGGCCAAGTCCGCAAAATCCCTGGCCACGGCCCAGGAACGCGGTCTCGATCGCGGTATCGACCTCAACGGTCAGCGCGTCACCACGTTCACCGAACAACTCGAACGGCTCCGTGGGCAGTGGCGGGAGCTACGGGCGCAGGAGAACCGGCTGCGCCACGAGCTGCACGCCCTGGGCATCGACCCGGAGGCTGTTCCCAAGCAGACGGTGCGCGAGGTCGCGGCCGCGCAGCCGGTCTGGCGTGAGCATCCCGCGACCGAGCGGCAGCTGCGGACCATCGAGCGTCTGGCAGCGGAGACGAACGTGCCGTTCGTGCTCGACGAGGGCATCACCAAAGGTCAGGCCCATGATCTGATCGCCTCGCTGCTGGCCGGCAACCTGCCGCTGGCGCAATTCACCGACCGTCCCGCAGGGCCGATGTTCCTCCCGGCCGCGGCACCGGCCGAGCCGACACCGCAGGACCCGGCCGCTGCCGAGGTGTCCCGGAGCGAGGAACCGCAGGTCGAGCAGGCTCGGCAGCCGCGGCCGCGGATCGATCCGCTGGCCGAGGTCGAGCGCCGGTTGCTCGAGACCCTGGCCGAGCCGGACGCCGACGCCGATGCCGCCGCGAACCCGCAGGTCAACACCGCCGCGCAGTTCCTGTCGTGGGCGGATGGGCATTTCAAGGTCAAGGCCCAGGTCGCCCTGGCCGATCTGATGGCCGATCGGGATTCACTCACCGACGAGATGTTCCTGGTGTGCCGGTCGATCCTGGCGGATCCGAAACGCTGGGGCGAACTCGGGCACCGCGCCGCCGAGGCGTACTGGCAGGCCCGCACCGGTGAGCCGGTGCAGCATCCGGTCACCGCCGAAACCGTCGACACGATCGTCGATGCCCGCGCCAGCGAGGACCGCGCGATCGAGGAGGACTTCCTCGACACCACCCAGCACGTTTTGGACGCGCAGGAGCCGGCCGAGCTGGAGACCGCCGAGCAGCGCAGCGAGCACGTCGAGGCGGTGCAGGACGGCATCGACCAGGCCGCCACGGTCGAGGTCGAGCAGTGGTGGGCGCGGGGTCGCGCCGCCTACGACCCGGCCGACCCGCTGACCATTCCGCAGCCGGACGTCGATCCCGAGGTCGCTGCTGCGCTCGAGGCGGTGCGCGGTCGCAAGGCTCGCGACGAGATCCGCAGCCAGTGGTTCGCCGGGGTCGAGCAGGGACGCCGCGAGGCCACCGCTGAGGAACGTCAGGCTCTGGTCGCCGAGGTCGCCGTGGATCCCAGACTCATCGCCACGGTCGAGGGCCGGCGCCCGGACTACTTGCCGGCCGTGGCCCGTTCCGCGGCCCAGAGCCTGATCGCCGAAGCCGCCCGCGAGGCATCCCCACTGCGGCAGGCCGCAGCGAAGGTGCTGCTCGAGCACCACCCGCTGCCAGCCGAGCTGTACGAGCGGGCCTACGCCGAATGGGAGCGCATCCACGGCCCCGAACTGACCTGGGACCAGGACACCGCCGCGGAGTGGACGGCGTGGATGACCAGGCACGCCCAGCGTGACCCACTGCTCGGATCGTGGGCCGGACTGCCGATGCACACGCACACCCCGATCATCGAAATCGGCATCGAGACCGCGTTCGAGGTCATGACCGAGGAACGCCCTGATCTCATCGCCGCCACCGCGGGCATTCCCGCCGAGCGTCTCGCTGCGGAGATGCGCGGGAACATCATCCCGAACCTGCCCCCACCCGAGCCGTCGGATCTTGCCGCTCTGTTCGGTGACGGGGCCGCATACTGCGCCCTGCGGTTGAACGACCGCCCGAACAGCAAAGTCAGCTTCTTCCCGATCCGGGGCTGGGATTACACCCTCGACGGGGGCGGCACCTCCGTCACCTGCGGCCGCAATGCACGGGCGGCGATCGGGGCGCTGCTCGACGCACGCAACATCGAGATCCCGGAGTGGATCGAACGTGCCTACCGGCCCTACGCCCAGGCCCGCGCCACCGTGCTGACCAGGGCGATCGACTACGCCCGGAACAACGAGTTCTACCACGCTGCCGCCCGTGCGGACCTGCTGTGGAAGTACAACGAAACAGGCACCTTCGTTGCCTCCCACTCGCTCATCAAGGACGTGCGTAGCGGCATCATCGACCAGCTGCGCAGCGATTTCCCGGCCGAGACCGCACTGCTCGACAGCTACGGCATCGATCTGGACTGGACCCTCGACAACGACGTGGACCCGAAGGTCCTGCGTGACATTCGGGCAGCCGGGAACGACCTCTACAGCCTCACCCCCGCCGACCTGACCTTCGCCGGGGCCGGAGATGTGGTCCTCGGTGACCCCGACGGCCGACACGTCACAGTCCGCTCCGGGTGGGCACCGAACAGCAGCGAGCACATCACCTACGTCGATGGCCAGCCCCGGCCCGAGCTGACGATGCGGGACGCGATCGCCGACGCCCGCGCCGTGCTCGCCGACGCCCGCGCCGTGCTCGCCGCCGAACGCGACGGCGAGCAGCTCGACCCGGACCACACCGCCGAGACCGAAGCCCAGCACGACACCGACACCGACACCGAGGCAGAACCGCAGGTTAGTGAGGAGGCCGAACCGCCCTCCCCTCGAGTCGTAGCGCCTGCGATCGACGACGCAGGCGCGGTGATCTTCGAAGAGGTCGAATCGGCTCCCACCGAGCCATCGGACCCGGCCCCTGCCGCCCCTGCCGCCGATGCGCCCGCGACCGCGTGGGTGCTCACCGATCCCCTGATGGTCGGCCCCATCGGGCCGGTCGCCGCGCCGACCCCGGCCCCTGAACCTGCCACGACCACCGACGCGACTCCGGCACCGGACGCGGAGACGACCACCGAGCCGGACACTGCCGCCCCGACCGACGAGGCGGCGCAGAGCGCCCCGGCCCCGGACACCAACGAGCTGGTCGTTCCCGAAACCGATTACGGCGAACCGCTGTCGAGTCCCCTGTGGCGGGACACGAGCCAGCTGGTGCGGGTCCGCAAGGAATCCGGCGCACACGTGTGGGTCTCCCGCGCCACCGCCGCCGAGTACGCCGCCGCTGCCGGCGTCGAACCACAGACCGCCGTTGACCAGCCACGACCCGGGGCCACACCTGCGGCCGCGGCCGAGACCCAGGCGGAGACCCAGGCCGAGCAGTCCACCACTGTCACCGAGACCGGCGAACCGGCCACAGATGCCGCTGCCGATGCCGCGGCCGCAGCACAGCCCGCCGTTGACCAGCTACGACCCGGGGCCACCGCCGCGGCGGCGGCGGCGGTGCGTGCAGTGCCGCCGACCGTCGATGCGCAGGACTTCACCCTCGGCACCGAGGTGCTGGTCCCGACCGGGGCGAAGGCCCGGGCGCGGGCGAACATCGCCGCCCTGCGTCTGGTGCGCCGGCTCGAGGAGCAGCAGCGACCGGCCACCGCCGACGAGCAGGCGGTGCTGGCGCAGTGGTCCGGCTGGGGAGCGGTCCCGGAGGTCTTCGACAACCGCCCGAAGATGCTCGCGCAGTGGGGCGACGAGCACGCCGAACTGCTCGATCTGCTCGGGGAGAAGGGTTTCGCGCAGGCCCGTGCGACCACCCTGAATGCGCACTACACCGATCCGGCGATCGTCGCGGAACTGTGGCGGGCGGCGGCGCGGGCCGGACTGCCAGACGGTGCGCTTTTGCTCGAACCTGGTTGCGGGGCCGGTCATTTCGTCGGCACCGCCCCGGAGAAGGTGCGTATGGTCGGCGTCGAGATCGAGCCGATCAGCGCGAAGATCGCGCACTACCTGTATCCCTCGCAGCAGATCCGCAATCACGGCTTCGAACGCAACTTCGCCCCTGAGAACACGTTCACCGGGGCGATCGGCAACGTCCCTTTCGGCAAGTTCGCGCCCGTCGATCCGATCCACAACCCGGGCGGGTTGTCGATCCACAACCACTTCATCGCCAAATCCCTCGCCCTGACCGCGCCCGGTGGCTACGTCGCCGTGGTGACGAGCATGTTCACCTCGGACGCCAAACGCGCCGAACAGCGCGCCGCGATCATCGCGAAGGGTGATCTGATCGGTGCGGTGCGTCTGCCCACCGGCGCGTTCGACCGGCAGGCCGGCACCGACGTGGTCACCGACGTGCTCATCTTCCGCCGCCGCGAGGACGGAGCCACCCCCACCGAGGACACCCTCGACTGGGCCACACCCGCCGTGCAGGTCGCCGCGGTCGACGCCAAGACCGGTGAGCAGGCGCGGACCTGGATCAACCCGTACTTCGCGAAGTACCCGGATCGGGTGCTGGGCACCCTCACCGTGGGGGGCGGCATGTATGCCGGGGGCTCGCTGCGGGTCACCGCGCACACCGGCGCCGCCCTGGCCGAGCAGCTGCGTACCCAGCTCGATCCGCTCATCGACCGGGCCGTCGCCCGCGGTCTCGGGTTCACCGCCCCGGCCCCCGATCCGGCGGGGGTCGAAGCGTTCACCACGCCGGGGCTGCGCACCGGAACAGGTCTCGACTCCAACGAGGTGCTGCCCGGTGCGATGCGATTCCACGAGACCGAGAACCGTTTCGAGCAGTTCACCCTGGGCCGGGGCTGGGCCGAGGCCGGCTGCCGCGGCAAGGACCTCGCCGAGCAGTGGAAGGTGCTCATCGCTCTCGGTGAGACGGTGATGGAGCTGGCCGAGGCCAGCCGCTCCCGCAGCCACACCGTCGCCGACCGCGACGTGATCCGCGCCCGGCTGAACTCGCTCTACGACCGTTACGTGCGCAGGTGGGGACCGCTGAACCGGTTCAAGCTCACCGACCCGACCCCGCTGTCGGACGAGAAGATCGCCGCTCGCCTGGACAAGGCGATCACCGAGTGGCGGATCAAGACCGGCCGCGACGAGGCTATTGCCGACGGTCTCGACCCGACGCAGGCCGGCCCCTACACCGGGTCGATTCCCGACGAGGTGCTCGAGGAGCTGCGCGAGAAGGCGGCCGAGCAGCCGCAGCCGCGGCGGTATTCCGCGCATCTGCAGGGCGCGATCGCTCGTGATCCACGCCTGGGCATGGTGCTGGCGATCGAGAACTTCCAGTCGCGCTTCGACGGCAGCGAGGCGGTGGCGACCAAGACGGCGATCTTCACCGAGGACACCACCCCGTTCAAGGACAAGGCCACCGCCGCCGCCGACCTCGACGAGGCGTTGGCGATCTGCTTCGACGAACTCGGACACATCGCCCCGCACCGGGTCGCCGAGTTGCTGAACCTGTCCGTCGAGGACGCCCTCGACCAGGCCCAGGGTCGGATCTATCCGTCCCTGCACGCCGACGACCAGTGGGAACTCGCCACCGTCGCGTTGTCCGGGCAGGTCCGCGACAAACTCACCCTCGCCCAGGTCAAAGCTGCCACCGATCCCCGCTACGCCCCGCTGGTGCAGGCCCTGGAATCGGTGGTGCCGGCGGATGTGGACCCCGCCGACATCGGGGTGCGCATCGGCGCGACCTGGGTGCCGATCGAGGACTACCGGGCGTTCCTGATCCAGGAGTTCGGGCTGCGCCCGGACCGGCTCACCGTCGAGCACGACGCGATCAGCGGCAGCTGGGAGATCTCCACCGACCAGAAAAGCCGCCACGAGTTCTCCAGCGGCTATCCCGACAAGTACGGCACCGGCCGGCTGCCCGGGGTGAAGATGTTCGAGCTGCTCGCCAACAACAAACCCATCCAGGTCAACAAGACCGCCGACGAGCTCGAGCGCTCCCCCAAGCCGCGGTTCCATGTCAAGCTCACCGAACAGGCCCACGCCTCCGCTGGTGCGCTGCAAGAGCGGTTCGAGAAGTGGTTGTGGGAGGACGGCGACCGCTATCTGCGCCTGGCCGCCACCTTCAACGAGCGCTACAACTCCTACGTCAAGCCGGTCCACGACGGACGCAGCAAGACCTTCCCCGGCCTGAACCCGAAATACACGCCCTACGACTACCAGGCCGCAGCGGTGCAGCGGTTCCTGCACGACGAGACGATCCTGCTCGACCACGTGGTCGGAGCCGGCAAGACCCTGACGATCACCGCCTCGTGCATGGAAGCCACACGCCTCGGACAGATCCGGCAGCCCTGGATCGTGGTGCCCAACCACCTGCTGGCGCAGTGGGCGGTCGAGGCCCGCGACGCCTACCCGAACGCCAACATCCTCGTCGCCGCCGAACTGGACGGGCGCGATGACCGGCAACGCTTCGTCGGGCAGAGCGCCGTCGGGGACTGGGATCTGGTGATCGTGCCGCAGTCGGTGTTCGGCAAGATCGCCATGCGCCGCGAAGCGCAGATCGAGTACCTCGAAAGCGAACTCGCCGAACTACGGCAGGCTCTCGACGCCGCCAACAGCCAGGGCGCGGAGTTCACGGTCAAGCAGATCGAGAACGCGATCAAGGCCGCCGAAGGGCGCATCGAGAAGATCATCGACGCCAAGGCCACCGACGACGGGCTGACCTTCGAGCAGTCGGGCTGCGATTTCTTGTTCGTCGACGAGGCGCACGACTACAAGAACCTCACCCGCCCGTCCAACAGCGCCGACCTGTCGGTGCCGACCGGCTCCCAGCGCGCCACCGACCTGGAGATGAAAGCCAAGTATCTGCGGGAGCAGGCCCGCGTGCGCAACGCCGAGCAGGGGATGCCGCACGCCCCGGCCAAGGCGATCGCGTTCGCCACCGGCACCCCGATCACCAACTCGCTGTCGGAGATCTGGGTGATGACCAAGTACCTGCGCCCGGACCTGCTGCACGAGGCCGGTCTCGGGCGCATCGACAACTGGGCGGGCACCTTCGCCAAGTCGGTGTCGGTGGCGGAGATGAACGCCACCGCCACCCGCATCCAGATGAAGACTCGCATGGCCGAATACGCCAACGTGCCGCAGCTGGTGGCGATGTTCGACCAGTTCCGGGACGTGGTGACCGCCGATCAGATCCCGGTGCGCCTGCCCACCCTCGACGGCGGCACCCCGCAGATCGTCGAGTTCGACATGGGCCCCGACGCCGTCGACGCGATGGCCGACCTGGATGTGCGCATGGGCATGATCCAGGGCGATCGGATGGACCTGGACAACAGCCTCAAGATCGCCACCGACGGGCGCAACCTCACCATGCACCCCTCGCTGGCGAACCTCGCCCCACCGGAGCCGGAGCACAGCCGCATCGAACACGCCGCCGAGCTGATCTGGCAGGTCCACACCGACCACGCCGACCTGCGCATCCCGGCCGACAAGTACGGCCCCGAGATGACCGGGGTGTTCCAGCTGGTGTTCTGCGACCGCGGCACCCCCAAGGCCGGCGCCGGCCCCCGGGCCCGCAATCTCTACACCGAGCTGCGCGACGCCCTGGTCGCTCGGGGCATGAAGCGCGAAGAGATCGCGTTCATGCACGACTACGAGGGCCCCAAGGCCAAAGCGAGGCTGGTCGAAGCGTGTGCGGACGGGCGGATCCGGGTGCTGCTCACCTCCACCAAGAAGGGCGGCACCGGCCTGAACGTCCAGCGGGCGCTCAAGCAGATGATCAACCTCGACCCGGCGTGGACCGCCGCCGACATGGAACAACGCCTCGGCCGCATCATCCGCCAGGGCAACGTCCACCAGAGCGTCCGCGTGGTCAACATGGTCGCCCGCCGCTCCTTTGATGCGATGATGTACCAGTACGTGGCCCGCAAATCGAACTTCGTCGCCATGATCCGCAAGGCCGACGTGCCCCCCACGATGGAAGACCTCGGCGGCGACCTGACGGTCTCGTGGGCGCAGAGCAAGGCCGCCGCCACCGGCGATCCGGTCTTCGTCGCGCAGGTCGAGGCCGACCAGCAGGTCGCCGACCTCGAAGCCCGCCGCGACGCCGTCCTCAACGCCAACGCCGCCCGCAGCGCCGCGATCCGGGCCTTGAGCAAGTCCATCACCACCGACGAGAACCGGCTGCCCGAAGTCCGGGCGATGGTCGACAAGCTCGCCGCGTGGAACACCATCGACGACCGCGCCACGAAGATCTGGCACTTCCCCCACGCCGCGATCCCCGACTCGGAAACCGCCGATCTGGCCGACGCGCTGCGAAGCTCGTTGATCCGGCTCGAGGACGAGGTGACCCGCAGCAACGACGAGGTGGTCTTCGGGGCCATAGGCGGCGTGCCCCTCGAACTCGGCTACACCCAGGTCCTGGGCCAGTTCTACGTCTGTGTCGGCGAGGAGATCGCCTGGTACGAACGCGACCGGTTCCTCAACGCGGTCGAGAAAGCCAGTGGGGCGCAGGGGATGCTGACCACCCTCCGCAATCTCGCCGAGAAGGCCACCCGGCAGGTGCCGGTCATCGAAGCGCGGATCGAACACAACCGGGGCCGGCTCGCCGACGCCGAGGCCGAACCGGAACTCGAGTTCACCGAGACGGACGAACTCGACGCCGCGAAACTGCGGGCCGAAGAGCTGCGGCTGGAAGTCAACGCCCGCGAGAACTCCCCCGACGCACTGCGCCGATCCCGCGACGAACGCGAGCGCCGGGCCGCGGACGGGCAGTACCCGCAGTGGACCCTCGACCTGAACCCCACCGATGCGTGGGCCGAACACCGCGGCATGAGCAAGTCCGACCTCATCGCCTCGGTCCCGGCCCGCATGGCCGCCGCCCGGCAGGAATGGCTCGACGGCGCCGAGCAGCGCGACGCGAACCGCAAGGCCGACCCGTGGGTGGCTCTCGACGAGACCGAAGCGAGCTGGCAGTACGGCTTCGACGCCGGCACCGGCCGGCCCGGTGCCCGAGTGTACTGGGACGACCGGCAATGGCACCTCGAAGCCTGGGACGGCGACGGCGCGATCGACCGTGAAGCCGTCAACACCCGAGGCGAGGCATTCAGCATCGGCACCCGCGTGGTCGAACAGTTCGCCGCCGACCGGCAGATCCCCCGCGAGGCGATCCACCAGGCCAGCCTCGACCGCCGCGAACGCCTCGACAACGCCGCGTCCCCCACGACGGTGGAACCGACCGCCGCGGTGGTCGAACCCGCCGACGCGATCGTGGAGCCGACCGAGACGATCAGCGCCGCCACCGGCACCTTCGAGCTCGATGACACGCTCGCACACGGATTGCGTGCCGCAGGCGACGTTCGCCCACTGCACAAGTTCAATCCCCACGGCACGCGGCCGCAACAGCAGCAGCACATCGACCCGATGCAGCAGTACGAAGCCGAATACGGAGGCGGGTACGAGGAAGACGGCCGCGCCGTCTGACCGCGTCTCTAACCTCGACACCACCGGTGGGGCAGGACCCGACGGTCTTGCCCCACCACACCACCGACCAGGGGGAACCTGTGACACCACGCAAGACCGAAGCCGAAGCCCGCGCCGCCGTCGCCGCGATGGAACCGATCATGGCCATCGAAGGCCGCGAGATGAGCGACGCCGACAAGGAACTGCTGGTCGAACTGATCCAAGGCACCACGACCATCGACGAAGTCACCAAGATCATGGCTCGCGAAGCCGGCTACGAGATCGACTGACATGGCCCCGCGCTACTCCCGCGAATGGCTCGACTACTTCATCCCCGACACGGTCGACTGGCACCCGGACGGAATGCCCGACACCAGCCGCGCCGTGATGAAAAGCCTGGTCCTGCGATCGGACAAGTGGCCGCACGGCATCCCCGACGCCGACCTGCTGCACCGCACCGAAGGCGTCATCAGCTACCTGCGCATGCAGGAGCTGGCCGACGATCCGATCCCCGGCCGGTTCGACCTGCCACACTTCCAACGCATCCACCACCACCTGTTCCAGGACATCTACCCCTGGGCCGGGCAACTGCGCACCGCACCACGGGACTGGCCGATGGTCAAGATGGGGCCGGACGTCGCCGCCGTGCGCAACGGTCAGCGCCGGGTCACCGAGATCCCGCATTCGTACTTCAAGGCCCGCGACGTCCCCGAGGCCAGCGCCCTGGTTCTCGAGCGCATCGCCGCCAAGGACAACCTCCGCGGACTCGGACGAGAACAGTTCCTCGACGAGCTGACGAAAGTGTGGCTGCGGATCAATCACGTTCACAGCTTTCGTGAGGGCAACACCCGTACCCAATTCGCGTTCTTCCGGCAGCTGTGCACCGAGGCCGGCTACACCCTTCACACCGACCGCTTCATCGCCGTCAAGAAGGCCGACCTCGCCAGCAACCCTCTGCTCGGAGACCTCCGCGAGCAATTCGTCTGGGGGCGCTTCGAGTACATGCAGACCGGCGACACCCGCCTGATGCGCGAAGTACTCGACATGGCGATCACCGACCCCACCGACCCACTGCCCGTCGGCCCGATCATCGACCACGGCGTCGACCTACGCGCCATCGCCGCCGCGACCCTCGGCCACCCCCGGCCCGTCCGGGCAAGAACCCCCGGCACTGCCGCGCCAGACACCCCCGCCGCGACCGTGGACCTGCCCCACAGGCACCACACGAGCCACGACCTCGACCCGTAATTCGAATACCGCATCAGACGGAAGAAACAGATATTCGGAATAGTGCCGGGGGTGCATTCAGTAGACCCCGATCGGCTCCATCACTGCTTCGAGGGCAAGCTGGCGCGCAGCGGTGGCGCGGCAGCCTCACGGCCACCCCTGCCGCGCAGCTATCGCCCCGTCTGCGAGGCCCCCGGCTCCCTTGTGGGCCACTGCACCCCGAACAAGACCGGCCCGGTATGCGGCGGGATCAGAATTTCGGCCCCACATAAACACCGGTACGTCCGGTGACCCATCGCCCCCGACGGCCGCCGAGTCGTCTCGCATGAACAGGGAATCCACCCCACCGCCACACGATTCGGCCCCAGATCATGCCCCGCTGGGCACATCTCCGGAGCGCGCTCGTACGCCACCACCCCCCGATTTTCGCACATACTTTCGAACCCTCGCTATGATCGGGGTGCGGCAGGTCGATGGAGGGGCGTCAACGGCGGTCTTCGGGAAGCGTCGGCCTGCCGCTGTTCGTCAGCGCGCGGGGGCCGCTACCTCTCCGAACCCGGTGAACACCGTCACCGGGTCCGGGCCGGGGATCCCGGAGAATCCTCGAGCCGAGAGGGGGAGGTAGCGGCCCCTTGCTCGCCGCTGATCGGGACTGTAGCGCACCCGTCGGCCACCTCGCGCCGCGCCCGCATCGCACTGTCGAACGGCTCCATCGACGTGCAGGCCACTACGATCGTCGCAATCACGGCCGGCCGGAGGGATGAAGATGAGCACAGCTGCACTGCCTCGATCCGCGATGTCGACCCTGAATATCGCCGGGTACGCAGTGGCCTGTGTCGCGAGCCTCGTCCTCATCGTGGCCAGCCCGGCCCCTGGGGAGTGGCGCAAACTCCGGTCAACTCGCTGACCTTCAACGGCACCGACGGCACGATCACCCTGATTGCCGGCTGCGTCGCCGGAGCGAGCCTGCTGCTCCGCGCCGTATGGGATTCCCTCTGGCCGTTCGTGGTAGCCATGCTCGCCGGAGTCGTCTGCGCCGTAACGGGGTTTGTCGACATGTCGCGAGGTCAGGCACTGTTCAGCGACGACCAGATGTTCGTGTCGGTCGGCTGGGGACTGTGGCTGCTGTGCATCGGATCCGTCGCTCTTTTGCTCGGCGTCGCCCTGTGCGCGATCACCCAGGCGAGGAACAGCGACTGGACCATCGGCGCCGAGCTTCGGGAACTCGCCGGAAACCCCCGCGAGTTGACGTTCGCAATCGCATCCGCACTGTGCGCCATCGCCACGATCATCCTGGTCCTCTGGGCCATCAGCGTCTGACCTCTCTGGCAGTGAACCCCCGACATGTGATCGGTACGTTTGCCCGGAGGCGATCTCTCCCGGTCTCAGGCATCTCGTTCCCCCGAGATTGTGTATGGCTTCGCCACGGAGGACGTGTGAAGTGAACAGCAGGGCAATCGAATGCCGGTCCGGCAGTGCTGTCGGCGGCCGGGGGCTTTGATGGGGCGGCGGACGCGTCTACGGCCGCGGCCGCGAGTCTGCATGAGTGGCCAGGTTATCCCGCACTTTCGGAGCACGGCTCAGTTGTAGGACGACGAGTGTGGCGAACGCTCTTGTCGTCCTTGCCGGTCGGATGGGCGCGGGTGTTCGTCACGGCGATCAGATATGCCGGAGCGAGCACCGCAGTAGCGCCGGCGACGAAGTGAACAACCTGGTTGTACACGCACTCTCCTCCGGTCTGGTTGGAACGGCCCCCTGTCCCGGCCGGCGCGTGCGCCGACGGCCAGGGCATCGCGCTGTCCTCGTGTGAGACGCAGGGCGCCCCGATCCCTGCGGGCCGAGGTGGTGCGCGCCTGCGGCAATACTCCGCGTCCGGGCCGGACGCCCAGGTGGGTCGCGAGAGGGTGCGGCCAACGAACCGAAAAGCGCGGGGTGGCCCAGTGGTTCGATGTGCGCCCTGGCTTTCCTTCGAACAGGCGGGGTGGCCGCACCCCACGAGGGGCGGGGTGCGGCCGCCCCGAGACATTAAGACACCGAACGACCGTTTTGGGGCATATGTGACGTAGGACTCTTGTCGTCGGCGCCCTCAAACACAGTGCCTTTTCTGGATGTGAGGGCGCACCAGAACACAGCCCGGTGCATTGACCGTAGTGTGCGTGCTACGCCGTCCGCGATCACGACGACGAGAAGGGACCGGTGCATGACCACCGCCTACGCGCAGGGGCACGCCGCGGGTTTCCGCGAAGCCTCCGAGCGGGACCACCTCGGCGATGCAACCAGCGGGGACGACGCCGCGACATGGTTCACCGCGCCGGTCGGGCAGCCCGACGTCGACGACTACGAACGCGGGTTCGTGGCAGGGTTCGCCGAGTACTTCGCCGGCCGCGACTGACGGACCGCGGCATCGAACCGGCGACGACCGACGAGCGTCTCAGCCGGCCTCGGTGACGATCACGCTCGAGTCGGGCTGAGGCGGGTCGACGCCCGGGGTGTAGAGCACGATGACCTCGTCGCTGTCCTTCCAGCGGTAGCCGTAGTGCCCGTCGTCGAGCCGGACCAGGCCGGGCTGTCCGTGATCGTCTTCTGGAGGAAAGGCCATATCGGCCATCCTCTCACCGTGGTGACGATCGCCGACCGCGCCGTGGTGAGAGCCCCGTCTGCTTCCGATTCGCCGAGGAGCGCCGTGCAGACCACCCTCGCGACCGGAGGTGTCGGACCTCGACGGTGGAACGCGGAGGTTTCGCGGGCCACCTTCGGTGTCCACCGAATCGAGCTCCGCTGCGCTCCGCCCTAAAAAGAACTCTCTCTTTCCCCTTCTGGCCTTCCGATCATGACCGGCCGGCCGCTGCGCGCAACCCCTGGGCGCTCCGCGGCCTGACGGCCCGAAAACTCTCTCCTCCGCTTCGCTCCCCCGAGACTTTTCGTCCCAGGGGTTGCACTCCGCGTCCTTGGGCCGGTCGTTATCTCCATGCCAGAAGGGCAAAAGATCAGGCGGGCCGCGCAGGTCCGCCGCGACCGTGAGGAGAGGCCATGTCCGACCGCATTCACATCGAGGGAATCGGCGAACTCATCGCTGCTGTCCCAACCGTTCTGTCGTTCGTACCTGAGCAGTCCATCGTGCTGGTCTTCTCGAGCGCGGGCCGCATCACATGGATGGTCCGCACCGACTTCGGGACGGGTGGACGCCTACTGACGGCCGAGACGATTGCCCGGAGCGGCGAGTCCGACGCAGTGATCGTCGTCGTCGTGGCGAAGGGACGCACCTTCCGCGAGGTGATCGCAGAGGGCGACCGCGTGAACGCGACGATGCTCGGGCTGGGTGTCGAGGTGCAGGGGATCTACTACACCCCGAGTATCGAGGGCGGGCAGACATGGACCGACATGCAGACGTTCGGGACCGGCACGGTGGTCGATCCGGCCACGACCGCGGCTGCCGCCGCGACCGTCTTCACCGGCAAGCAGTTCACCCGCACCCGCGAGGAGATCGTGGCCCGCTACCGGCGTGACGACGCGACGATGACCGACCACCGCCGGGCACGGAAGACGAAGGAGGTGATGGGTGAGAACTTCCCGCGCAGCGTCATCAGCGAGCTGGCCGACGCCGTCCGCGAGCGCCAGGAGCCGACGGCCGCACTCGCAGCGCGAGTCGGGTTGCTCGTCACCACCGACATCACGGCGCGTGATGCGATCCTCGGACTGGCAGTGATCGACCCGGCCACCGCGGCCGAGACGATGGCGGCCGTCGCCCGCAAGTTGTACGGGGCCGAACGGGTGGCGGCCCTGACGGTCGCCGGGTTCTTCGCGTACGTGAACTTCCAGGGACCGGACGCCGGGTGCGCATTCGAGGCAGCCCGCGAGGAGGCCGCCCGGCATCCCCTGTCCGATACGCGTCTGCTCGGACTGGTCGAGCAGGCGCTCTCGACGGGGCTGCACCCGAGGCAGATGCGCACGCTGTCCGGCACCGGAGTCGGCATCGCCCGCGAGAAGTTCGGTGTCGAGCTGCCCGCCCCGAGCAGTGATTGGCTCTGACGGCACAACACAGCGAGGCCCCCGGAATCCGTAGTTCCGGGGGCCTCGCCCGTTGCGCAGGAACGTCGATCAGGCATCGAGCCTGACCGACGCTTGCGCACGTCCTGCAACGCACAGCATAGCCCCGCGCACACCGTCAGAACTCGTCCCGCTCCGCATCGTCGGGGAACCCGAAATCGACCGCCGGGGACTGCGACCGGGGAACACTCTCGCCACCCACGATCGCTTCGAGTTCGCTCTCACTCGGGCGGATTCCGTGCTTGATCGCGTCGTACAACTGCTTCTCCACGTGTGACCGTTTCACCATGTCGATCCTCTCGTCCGGCCCGCCGTCCTATGACCATCAGCCGCCTGCAGATGACGGCAGGGGGAAGTTGTCCTACAAGGCTTCGTCGATGCGTTCGTGCAGCCGGTCCGCAGCCTCGGCCCACCGCAGGAAATCCGCCCGATTCGGATGCTCGGGATCGTCCTGGACCTGGTGTCGAAGATCGTCGGCCCACTCCCGCAGCGCCGCGGTCAGCACGAAATGCAGATCCGGCTCGTCCGGATCGTCGAGGTCGACGACCACGCGACGGGACGACTGTCCACCGATGGTGGCCAGGACCGTGTCCAAGCGGTCGCGGATATCGGCGAGCTCGGCCATCGCATCCACCGCTCGAGTATCCGGGCCTATCGACGGATCCTCCGAGCGCGGCTCCTCCTGGTCGGTGTGCAGTTCGGTGCGTACCGACCGCGCCGATGTCCAGATGGCATGGTCGATCTCCCAGGCGGTGACGCGTCGGTCGAGCACGTTGCTGACCTGGGTCGCGAGCTCGGAGAGCAAGGTGCGGGCGGTGGCAGCGTTGACGTCAGCGCCGTGGCGGGTCAGCCACCGCAGCACCATGCGGTCGGGTTTGACGGTGTCCTCGTCGCCGACGAGCATCCACAGATAGCCGCGGCGCACCCCGAACCCGCCTTCGCCGGGAACGGTCCGCAGCGCGGTTTCCACAGTGTCGAGCCGCTGCGGGTCGTCGAGCAGGACGCGAGCGTCGTCGAGTGTGCGGATCCCGTGCTCGTGGAGGATCGTCGCGTACTGCAGCACGGCTTCGGCCTTGAGGATGCCCCCGCGCGGTGAGGTGCGCTGCTGGTTGTTCGTCACCGCCAGCAGTGCGTCGACGGTGTCGTAGCGATCCAGGAACCGCTCGAGCGGCAGTGGGTCGGCCAGGCCGGTGACCGGCGGCGGCACGGAGGGCGTCTCGATGCCGGCATCGGCGGCGACCCGGCGTACCACCGGCAGCACGTGACGGTCGTAGTGGGCGCCGATGCTGTAGACCGCATCGACGACACACAGGCTCAGACTCATCCACTGCCGCTGGCGCGGACGCAGGTCGAGGCCACGCACGGCCTCGACCACCGGCGACAGATCAGCAGCTGCGGACATGAATGCACGGTAATCGATCCGGGTGACACACAAGGCGGTCATCGACCCTTCGCGGCGGCACCGGACCGAACGACACCAGCACCGAGATCATCGGCGGCGAACCGACCGGAACTCACTCAGCAATCCGCCGACGCGACCTGCCTGCGTCGACGTCGATCCGGCCCCGGTGCCGTCGACGCGCTAGAGCCGATGACGGCCGGCGATGTCGGGATCGACGACGACCAGGCGTCCCAGTTCGTCGACCTCGTAGGTGCGTACCGCTGGCCCGAACTCGCCTCGACGTAGCTTCGGGCCTGCCAGGAGCGTGGTCGATTAGCCTTGTGCTTCGTGTTGAGAACCGGTCAAGGAGTAACTCGGCGTTGGGCACCGACGGTGTCTGTGGTCGGCGCGATCGTGCTGGGATTGTCCGGGTGCTCGTCCGGCAGTGACTCCGACACGGCGACGCAGGAGCCATCATCGACCACCCCGGCGTCAGCGGCCTTCCCCACGAGCAGCGCGGTGTCGCCGTCGGCTACTCCGACCTCCGCGACATCGACGACGTCTGCGGCCCCGACGCCGGCCCCGCTCGCCGCGGACCAGCTGGTTCTCTCTGCGGACCAGCTGCCCGGAGCGGGATGGAAACCGGATGACGATGGTGACCCCGAGTCGGCGCAGCGGCAGCCCGCGTCGCAACCGGAGTGCAGCAACCAATCCTGGACGCTGCGCACCGAGGAGATGACCGACCAGGCCGGTGCCGGCTGGTATTTCGACCAGGCAGCAGAAGTCGAAGCGATCACCAGCCAGGCGTTCGTGTACCGGAACGAGCAGGCCGCTGCGACAGCGCTGGCGGCGTATCGAGCCGTCGTCGAGCGGTGTGTGTCCTGGCAGATGGGCGCTGGGGCTGCCGGCTACACCTTTCAGGAGGGCCAGGAACTCTTCGACGCTGCGGTCGGTGACGAGTCTGTTGCTCTCATGCAGACCACGGCCATGGTCCGGTATCCGGATGCGCCTGCGAGCTCGAGCTATTGGGTCAGCGCTCGAGTGGGAGCAACGATCGTGCAGGTCACCTATCGGCCGGGGTCCCTGCTGGGCAGCGGGCAAGGCAAGACCCAGGCAGTCGACCTGGCAGCGACCGCCGCGGCCCAGGCGCAGACCCGCACCGGATAGGGAGGATCCACAACGTCTGACCTGTCGGACCACACGAGCACCCGGACCTTGCGAGCGGCCCGCCGGGACTATCCGCAGGCAGTGATCACTGCATACGCGCTAAGTCAGGGTGGAGCGCACATCGATCGTCGCGCGGAACCAGCGGGCCAGGTACTTGTCGGCCATCAACTCCGGACGGGCCTCGACGTAGCCGACGAACCAGCCGGACAGGCCGTCCCAGATTCTGTGGTTCCCGGGTGCGGTGAGGCTCCAGCCGAGTTCGTGGAGGGTCCAGTGTGCTTTGGCGGAGTTGCGTAGCATCGAGGTGCTCACCCAGTTCGGTTCCGCATCCACGCCGCCGCGGGCGACCGGAACCAGATGATCGATGGTCGGAAACAACTCCCAGAACGCGAAGTGCGACTGCGACATCTGCCAGTTCGGATGCGCAGGGAACTCTTCCGGCAGGATCAGCGACAGTGTGCGCAGGGCAGCCGGGTGCACGAGCTTGGCGCCGCTGTAGCGGTCGAGGAAGCCGTCCCGGTAGAACACGCGCAGGCATTGGCGTTCGGTGTACTGACGCGAGTTCTTCGCCACCGGACTGAAGGGATACTCACTACGCAGGATCTGCCGACCCTGCTCGAGATCACCGGCATCGATCGCGGCCACGGTGCGAGCGAGAATATCGGCCTTGTCGCCCTCGATGACAGCAGGATCCGGAACCGTTTCGGCAGATCGGGATTCGGGATTCGACACATCTTCGATCGTAGAGCCACTCCCAACTACCCACTCTCCGCACATCCGGCGGGAAGTGCCAGCGAGCTCGGTGGATGAAGCCAGTACGTGGTCCGTGTCGGCGATCGGGCATCTCACCTACCGGTCCGCGTGTGGCGGTACAACGGCCGCACCTTGTATGAGATCGCCAAGCAGGCAGAGACCGAACCTCCGACGCCGTAGGCCCTGGCAGGTTCCCGATAGTCGGTCCGGTCCCGGGCAGCTCTGTGACCGAACATCGAGGAGCGTCAGAGGACCAGACCGAAACGGGATTACCCCCTCGATAACGCCTCCGGGCGTTCACCGCCGATAGGCGCTCATATGTCAACTTCCGTCTATCGAGCGGCCAGGTTCCTC
This sequence comes from Rhodococcus sp. HM1, assembly GCF_023218075.1. Lineage (GTDB taxonomy): Bacteria > Actinomycetota > Actinomycetes > Mycobacteriales > Mycobacteriaceae > Rhodococcus. The sequence goes on from NZ_JALPTB010000015.1 coordinate 103,612, forward strand.
ATCGGCAGCAACGACGGTGTCGTACAGACCGTAGTGGCGCAGGCCCGGATGAGAATCGATACCGGTGTACGACAGGGAGGCGTCTTCGTAGCGGCGGAAGGCGAATACGGCCTGGTTCATATGAGTGGCATTAAAGACGCCGAGGTTGACCAGTAGGTGAAAGTCAGCCACGCTCAAACCAGTGACGGCCTTGAACAAGTCAGGCTCCAGTTTGGTGATGACGTCTTGGAGCGTGTTCTCACGGAAGTCGGTGAGGTACATGAACGCCGGAATGCGAGTGGCGAACTTGACCAGTTTTTCCTGAATCTGCTTCCGCTTGGACTTGTACTCCTTCTCCTCCGCTGTGAGTTCCCGCTTCTCTTTCGGAGTGAGATCCTCACCCCGCTCCTTCTTGGCTTGCTTGACGGCGTCACTCTTGTTGACGACGGTCTCGAAGATCTCCGAACCCAAGGCCCGGAACCCTTCGATGTTCATCACCGCGTCCATTGCCGCCTGGTTGTTCATAATGCGGCGCAGGGTCTCGTTGTCGACGTTGACCAGGATCGCAGACTCCCACTTGCGGGCCAACAATGTCGCCGATGTCCCCGCCATCGCGATATCGAGGATGCCGCCCGCATCGACCTGGGTCATGTTCGAGCCGTCGTAGGCGAGTACCGGCAGGAACCTCACCAGCTCCTCGACGGCCTGCTCAGGGTTCGAGGTTTCCGGCGAGAGCCCCACCCCGTAGTCAGAAATCTGGCGCAACGCGCGGGTTGGGGCGAAGTCGAACACGAAACACACCGGCTTGAGTACATCCTCCTTGCTCGGGTCGTCACCGTTGGGGTTCTTGATCGACCACGGTGACTGCACCCTGAACGCTGCCTGGAAGTACGTTTCCGGGGAGTTGAGATTGCGCAGCATCAGGATCGCGGACCATTGCTTCACCGTGACCCCGGTGGTGAGTTTCCCGCACGACAGGGTGATGGTTTTGGTGTCGTGTCCGTCGCGGATCGCCGCGCGTACCGGTGGCAAGGCCTCAAGTCCGATCCCTGCTTGTGGGCCGGCGACTACGAGGACCTGGTAGTCGTGCCAGAACACATTCTGCCGCTCTGCCAGCAGGTTCGCCATTGCCTCGCAGGAGGCGACGGTGGGGAGGAACCAGAACGAGTGCTGGAGGTAGGGCAGCAGGCGAGCATCGGAGTAGGGGAAGGG